>NZ_JBSGJA010000003.1:0-586238 GCF_053605345.1 Amycolatopsis sp. NPDC003865
TCTCCCGGGTCCTGCTCGCGCAGCTGGTGCGCTACCTGCTGGGCATGCAGTACGGCCTGTCCGCCACGCTGATCAAAGCCGTCGAAGACTTCCTCGAGGGCCCGGAGATCCTGCGTGACGGCGGTGTCGAGGCGATGCAGGAGATCCGCCGCATCCGCGACGCCTACCCCGAAACCAAGCGCCACAAGGCCACCGACGTCCCCGGCATCGCCTCCAACGACATCGGCATCATCAACAGCGCGCCGCGGCCCAGCATGCAGCGCCTGGTGCTGATCAAGCGGATCCTCGACCGCGTGCTCGGCCGCAGCCGCTTCGGCCTCGGCGCGGTGCCGATCGACGAGGCGAACTGGTGGCACATCGCGCTGTTCGACACGGCGGTCGTGACGGACGCGAACCAGGAAGGCGTCCGCGTCCGGTCGTACGACAAGGTCAAGATGTTCGACCTGGCCAAGCGCGGCGCGAAGGTGGTCCAGCGGCTGCGCAAGGAAGGCGCGGCGGTGCAGGAGCAGTACAAGCGCGCCATGCCGGAGCTGACCTCGCGCGAGAACTGGAAGCGCCTGTACAAGCTCTGAGCTCCCGGTCGAAGGCCGTCTCACGCCGAGTCGTGAGGCGGCCTTCGCCGTGTCAGCCGTGCATGCCGAACACGGTGCTCTTCCGGGTGAGGTCGTCGACGTACGCGGCGGCGACGTGGGCGAAGTTGATCGCGACCGCCGAGTGGTCCTTGGTGGTGACGGTTTCGACCGCGCCGGCCTGCACGAGCTGGGCGAGTTTCCCCGCCAGCTTGCCGGATTCTTCGGTCGTCAGAGCGAACAGCAGCGGCTCCCCGCCGGTGGCGAGGTGCAGCACGAGTGCGGGTTTCGGATCGGCCATGCGTCCATCGGACCAGCGGCGATCTTGCCTGGGCAAGCGGGTTCGCTGAGGGCGGAGCCGTGGTCTACCGTGGGGCCGACGAAACGGGGGACGCAAACGATGCCGCACTCGTTCTCGCTGTCACTGGCAGCGGTGGACATCCTGCTGGAGCAGCTCGGCCTCGGCCGCGCGCCGACGCCGTTCGAGGTCCCGCACGTGGGCACGACGGTCGAGCAGCGCGCGATGATCCGCGATGCCGTCGTCCGCGACCTGAACGGCCGCGGGCTGTGGAGCCGCGGCCGCCTCGACGCGGACGCGGAGCTGGCGCTGGCGACGTTCGTCCGCGGCAGCGTGGCGATCAACGCGGCCGCCGAGCTGGGTGACCGCCACCTGTTCGCCCGCGTCGCCTCCGACGGCCAGTTCGCGGTGCTCGCCAAGCAGGAGGAGAACCTGATCGTCTTCGAGGAGGTCCGCCCGACGGGCATCGTCCCGGCGATCGTCGACCTCCTCCCGCTGACCCCGGCGGCCCCCGGCCAGTCGGTGACGATCTCCCGCCCGGCGCAGCAGCCCCGCCACCAGCGCCGCGACGACGCGTACGACCCGTTCGCGGGGGTGAGCGGCCCCCGTTCCTCGGGCGGCGGCAGCGGCGGCCCCCAGCTCCGCATGATCGAGCGGGTGTTCCAGGAGCCGAAGAAGCGCGTGGGCCAGTTCACGGCCCAGACCCGCGGAGGGACGTTCCCCCCGCTGGCCTGGTTCGACACGGACTCGGGCCGCTGGCTGATGTCGTCCCGGGCAGCGGCGGACGGCCAGCGCTGGATCACGTACGCCCCGGCCGACAACGCCCGGCTGGCCCAGCAGCTGTACGCGCAGCTCGAGGGGCAGTTCTGAGCCGCCGGGAACCGGTGGTGGGCTTCCGACGTCCAAAAGTGAAGATCGGTGAACAGCCGTTGCGCGGAGTACCCGGCTAGTAGACTTCCGGGTGCACACGCACGGGCTGAGTGATTCGGGGTGGAGCTGCGATGTTGATAGCGGACGGTGGGGGCGGCGGCTCGTTCGCGGACGTCATGAACCTCGGCGCCATCCAGGGCGTCACGGCGGAGACCCAGAAGCTGGTCGACGCCGCCAAGGGCGGCGGCTTCAAGATCACCCCGGAGGGCGTGAAGCCGATCCGTGACGCACTGACCGAGCTGGTCAACGACCTCGCGAACCTGAGCTTCGACACGATGGCGCTGGATCAGGCCCCGAAGCTCGGCAACCACCCGTACGGGCACACCGTCGCGTCGCACGACCAGAAGAGCGCTTCACAGGCCGAAGGCTCGGCCACCGAAGTCCTGGCAAAGCTCAGGCAGGTCGCCCAGCAGGCCGACGAGGCCCTCGCCAGGGCCGCGGGCTTGTACAAGGGAACCGAGAACGACGCTTTTGCCGCGCTCCAGACCAAGCAGGCCTGAGGTAATGACCAAACTTCTCCTCCGAGTCGTACTGCCGCTCGTCGCCGGCGGGGCCCTTCTGGCCGGGTGCACCAGTACCCAGGGCGGCACGGCATCACCAGCGCAGACACCCTCGGCCAGCGAATCCGGGGCGCCGGAGACCTCTTCGTCGTCGCCGGCCGGCGGTGGAACGCAGTCGATCACCGATGCCTGCTCGCTCATCCAGACGAGCGACCTCAGCAGCTACGGCGAGTTCAACCCGCCGCAGAGCCAGACGATCAGTGGCGCGCGCAGCTGTAAGTACCAGAAGAAGATCACCTCGGCGAGCGACAAGTCCATGGTGATCGGCGCCAACGTCCGCGACACCGCGTCGGTCGCGCAGGTGAACGACACGGGCGGCGGAGTCGTCGACAAGGACATCAACGGGCGGCAGGCGAAGGAGGCGCCCGGCGGCGGCTCGGTCGACGGGTGCACGCTCGCGCTGCCGGTGGGCGATTCGTCGCGGGTCGACGTCGCGGTGATCGGCGTCGGCTCGGCGGATGAGGCTTGCCAGATCGCCGAAGCGGTGGCCAAGGCCGCCGTCGAACCGCGGCTGCCGAAGGGATAGGGGAACCCAGATGACGACGCGACAGGGCCCGCCGCCGAAGACCCCGGACAAGACGCCGCAAGAAGTCCAGGACATGGCGCCCGCCGAGCGCGATGCCTACCTGCAGCAGAAGGCCGACGAGGGTGTCGACCCCGGCAACTGGCTCTTCGGGCCGCTCCAGCAGTGGATGGCCCAGCAGAAGGCCAAGAACCAGTCCCAGGAACTCGGCGACAAGAACGTCGCGGACGCCACGAAGGGCCGCGACGTCGAATACGTCCAGGGTCTGAACGCGCCGAACGCGGACTACAAGGGCACCGACCACACGCAGCTCCAGGCGTTCCTCGAGAGCAACCTCGATGTCGAGCAGGTTTCCGAGGTCTCGACGGCCTACCACAAGGTCCACCAGGTCTTCGACAAGTTCGCCACGTCGATGAACACGGCGGTCAACGCCTCCAAGGGCACGTGGGAAGGCAGCGCGGCGACCAACGCGCAGCAGTACTTCACCAGCCTCGGCAAGTGGTCCGACGCCAACTCCCAAAACGCGAAGCTCGCCTCGGAAACCATCTACGACCAGGGCCAAGCCGCCGCGACGGCCAAGAACTCCATGCCCGCCCCCATCCCCTTCTCTTGGGGCGACGAGTTCAAGTCCTGGGCGACCTCCAACCCCTTCAGCCTGCCCGACAACGTCGACAAGTCCATCCAGAAGCAAAAAGACAGCCAGGCGGCGCACGACCAGGCCGCCAGCGTCATGTCGACCTACGACAAGAACCTCTACGAAGCCGCGTCGAAGCAGCCGGCCTTCGCGCCGCCGCCCAGCTTCAGCACCGGGGGCGGTTCCGGTGATCCCAACGGCACCGGGGACAAGAACGGCATCGACAACCCCGGCCGCGTCGACATGCCGGGGGCCGGCTCGGTGAACACGCCGAGCGGCAGCAACAACTTCACCACCGGCAACATCCCCGGCAACCTCGGCGGCCCCGCCGCCCACATCTCCGGTCCCGGCTCGACGACCGGTGCCGGCCTGTTGCCGGCCGGCACCACCACGCCGTCCAGCTTCACGCCGGGCGCGGTTCCCGGTGGGTCGGCGTCGAACCCGAACCAGTCGCTCGGCGGCATGCCGCCGATGAGCCCGATGCCGATGGGCGGGATGAACTTCGGCGGGGACGAGGCCTACAACTCCAAGGTCGGCGGGGGCGCCGGCCGGGGTGCCGGCTTCGGTCCCGGCGGCTCGGGCGCCGGCAACGCCACCGGTGCGGGTGCCGCGTCGGGGGCGGCGCGGCCGGGTGGCATCGGGGCCGCCGAGGCGGCCGCCGGGCGCGGGATGGGCGGTCTCGGCTCGGGCAGCGCCGCCGGGCGCGGCGGCATGGGCGCGGGCGGCATGGGCCGCGGCCAGAAGGGCGAGGGCGACGAGGACACCGAGCACTCGCGGCCGACCTACCTCGTCGAGGGCGACCCCGACGAGGTCTTCGGAACCGACATGCGCACCGCGCCGCCCGTCATCGGCGAATAACGGACATAACGGAAACGGCCCCGGGGAACCGGGGCCGTTCTTCGTTTGCGCTGGTCGGGGAACCAGTAGCCTTCGCCTCGCGTCGGACACCGCGGAGGGCGAGCGATGACACCTGAGGAATGGCTGGCGGGCTTCGAAGCGAAGATCGCGGACGTCCAGGCGAAGGCCGAACAGTTCCGGGTTGGGCTGGAGGCCGCCGGGACGACCGTCGCCTCGCCCGACGGTTCCATTCGCGTCGGCGTCGCCCCGAACGGCTCGCTGACCGACCTCCAGCTCACCGACTCCGCGCTCGCCGGCAAGTCCGGCGCCAAGCTCGCGGAGGAGATCCTGAAGCTCGCGCGCAAGGCCCAGCGCGGCGCCGCGGTCAACGTCGCCGCCGCGTTCGCGCCGCTGGGCGGCGATTCCGAGGCGATGCACATGGTCACCGGCTACGTGCCGCCGGAGGAGCCCGAAGAGCCGCCCGCGCCCGAGCCGGTCCGGGAACGCCGGCTCTGGCAGCACGACGAGCCGGAAACCCCGGCACCCCCGCCGCCGCCGCCGGTCCGCCGTCCGCCGCGGCCGCCGCGTGACGACGATGACGACTTCGGGGACAACACGTTCATGCGCCGGGACTGAGGGGGACCATGACCACCGCGACTTCGGGTGCCGGCATCTTCGACACCTACGCCGGGCTCGTCGACTCGATCAAGTCGGACTCCGAGTCCGAAGGCGAACACGTCCTCGGCGTCGCCGTCAGCGCGGCCGGGGCGGTCGTCGACACCGTCGGCGCCGCGATCGACCCGCTCGGGGCCATCCTCAACGCCGGCGTCGGCTGGCTGCTCGAGCACGTCAGCTTCCTGCGTGAGCCGCTCGACGCGCTCCTGGGCAACCCCGACGAGATCAACGCGAACGTCGATCAGCTCAAGTCCGCCGCGGCCGAGATGCACACCCTCGCCCAGGAGCACCGCGACGACCTCCGCAGCGTCGCCGAGTGGACCGGCCAGGGCGCCGACGCCTACCGCGACAGCCTCACGAAGATGGCCGAGGAGCTGGAGTCGCTCGGCAAGACGCTCGACGGGACCGCGGCCGTCGCGGGGATCTCCGGCATGCTCGTCTGCACGCTGCGCGGCATCGTCTTCGGGCTGATCTCGTCGGTGATCGCCGAGCTCATCCGCGACGCGCTGATCGCGGCGGCCTCGGCGGTGGTCACGTTCGGCGGTTCGATCGCGGCGTTCTGCGGGGTCGCGTCGGCCCGCGCCGCGGCGACCGCGTCGAAGATCGCCGGCAAGATCAGCAAGCTCCTGGAGGGCTTCGCGCGGCAGGGCGGCCGGCTGGCCAAGCTGATGGAGGCGATGGAGAAGCTGACGAAGGGCCTCGACCGGTTCTCCACGGTCGGCGGCCTCGCGATGGGCGCGTACCAGGCCGCGAAGCCGTACGAGACGGAGGCGTGACATGGCTACTCACCACACGAGTACGCCGCACCACACCAGCACGCCCCACCACGTCGACACGTCGCCGACGCACCACGAGACGCCGAACCCGCACCCCACCGAACCGCGCCCGGCCCACGAGTCCCACGCGCCGGCGAGCGGTCACGGCGGCGGGTACGGGGTCCACACGGACTCGCTCGGCACGATGGAGGGCCACCTCGGCCGCACGAAGGACAAGGTCCACGCGGTCGGCCAGACCGTGGCCGGGGCGAACTTCGGCGCGAAGTCGATGGGCGTGGTGGGCGCGGGCATGACCGGCACGCTCAACACGACGGTCTCCGCGGCCAAGGAGCACGTGGCCCGGGCGGGCAAAGCGGTCGAGGACGCGGGAGCGCGCACGAAGGCGGTCCGCGAGCACTACCAGACGACGGAGGCGAACAGCGCGGCCGCGATCGCGGCCGCGGGCAAGCCGGTCGACGCGCCACCGACAAAGACCGCGGGCGGCAGCGGCAACCCACCCCCACCAGGCTCGAACCCGCCACCGACGCGCCCGCCGGACGACGGCGGCGGCATGCACAACAACCAGGGCCACCACGCGAGCGACGACGAGCTGCGAGGCCAGTACACGCGCGAGTCGATGCAAACGCGCCCGACATCGACGGACAACCAGATCCGCGACGCGGCGAGCAGGCTGGGCTACGACCCGGACCAGCACCTGGCGATGACCTTGAAGCCAACGGCGGACCTGACCCCGGCCCAGCGAGCGGAGATCGTGGCGGTCCGCAACGAGCTGAAGGCCAACCCGGGCGAGATCATGACGAAGGTGGTCAAGCCGGAAATGGGCGAAGCGACGCTGCAGAACAAGACCAGCTACGTGGAGCTGAGCAGCGGCGACACCAAGAGGTTTGATCCGGGGCAGGTCGGCGGCTCCGTCGCGCGCGGGAGCGACACCGCTCAGTACGGAACCCCGGGCGAATTCCGCGACAAGCTCGCGCTCGACGACAAGGGCGCCGGGTGGACACCGATCGAAGACGGCGCGCCGCACGCCTATCAGCTCAGGTACCCCGGCGACGCGAAGTCGATGGAGACCAGCTTCGGCGGAACGGACGCCAGGACCGCGCATGAGATGCAAGTGCTGTCCGGCCAGTCGGCGCCGCGTCCGTGGGACCCGCCTTTCCTCGGCACGGGTTACACCGGCGGCGGGGTGCCGGAGTGGATCCAGACGCGAGCGGACTACCGTGGCCGGGCCGAGATGTACCTCGTCCACGCGGACGGGACGGAGTCCTTGGCCGGGGTGTACCTCCCGAGCCGGGGTTGGTTCGACGTACGTGGCCGAGGAGGCTCCAGTGCCGCAACTCCGTAGGATTTCTCCCGTCGATTACGCGGTGTTCGAGGGCGAGGTCCACCCCGCTGCCGAGCGGGTGCCGGCCGACGTGCAGCTTTACCGGGATGGAACGCCGTGGCGGCTGGTCCCGATCGCCGATCTCGACGAGTGGTACACCGTTCGCACCTACGGCACCTTTCTCGGCCACGAGTTCGAGATCTACAACGAAGAAGACGGCACGTACTTCATCGGAGTGATCGGGCGGGGCGACGGGCACTGGCTCGCCGAGACCTGGGCCAAACCGGAGGAGCACCCAGAGGTGAGCTTCCAGCGGATGGACCAGTTCACCTTCGAGGCAACGGTGCCGAAGGACATGGTCACCGACCTGCGTGAAGAGCGCACCGATCACCTCAAGACCGAAGGAAACCGATGAGTCCTGACGCGCCCGCCGGTCTCCTCGGCAGCACGGTCGTCCAGCTGCCGGTCAAACCCGGCCTGGCCGGCCTCTACCTGGGCAACGTGATCGTCCCCGGCCGCTTCGAACCGCACCGGATCCAGGGGTTCGCCGGTCGCGCCGAGGACGTCGTCGAACTCGACACCGCCGCGATGATCCGCAACTACGGCCTGGGGAAGATCCCCGGCTGGGGCCCGCTCGACGAGCTCTACCTCCTCCGGTTCACCGCCGGACACACGTTCCCGTTCCGCACCTCCTACGGCTCGACCGACCGCGAAATCGCGAACGAGCTGGGAACAGCCCGCGTCTACCCGCCGCCGTACCTCGGGACCGGGTACTTCCCCGGTGTCGACCACCCGCTGCCCGAATACGTCCTGCAGCTCGTCGAAATCCCCGCCGGCGCCGAACTGCTCGTGCGCCGGGCCGACAACTCCGAAGAGCGGCTCGCGCAGTACCACAGCCGGAAAGTCGGGTGGATCCCCGACCAGAAGGACGTTTTCGGCGAGGCCGCCTTCTTCCCGCCGCCCGTGCCGCTGCCGCCGCTCGTCCGCCGGGGCTACGCCGCCCGGTACCGCGGGGGTGACTTCGACGCCGAGTTCGCCGGGCCCGCGCGGGTCGTCCTGCACCCGCTTCCCGGCGCCCCCGCGCCGGCCGACTTCGGGGAGACCTACGGCTTCCGGATGCGGGTCGTCGACCAGGTCGAACTCGACGAACTCACCTTCGTGCGGACGCTGTGCCGGTGGCGCGGCGGCACCTTCGAGCTCCTCGGCCGGACGCGCGACACCGCCGACCTGCACCTGGCCGACGAGGACTACCTCACCGCGCGCGACCTCGGACTGTCCGAAGTGGACTACCGGGTGTGGCGGAAGACCGTGCCGGCCGACGAGCTCACCGACGTCCGGACGGAGTCCGTGCCGGTGCCGCTCGAAGGGCAGTTTCAGTAGCGGTAGAACTTCTCCGCGCGGCCCTGGCGGACCAGCTTCAGCCACTGCAGGAACGCCTTCGGGTCGCGCTTGACGCCCACGAAGTACAGCCCGAACCGGAGGATCTCCAGCGCGCCGATCTTGCGCATCCCGGGCTGGGACAGCAGGTAGCCGCGGTTGCGGTAGGTGTAGTACCGCTTGACCTCGTTCTCCGGGTCCTGCGCGTGGAACTTGCCGCCCAGCATCGGCTTGAACTCGTCCGAACCGTCCGGGTGCAGGTACTTCGTCTTCAGCGACGTGCCGAACGGCAGGCCCGACCGCGCCAGGCGGCGGTGCAGCTCGACCTCGTCGCCGCGGAAGAACAGGCGCAGGTCCGGCACGCCCACGACGTCCAAAGTGGACGCGCGGAAGAGCGCGCCGTTCATCAGGGACGCGATGCCGGGCAGGAAGTCCACGCCCAGCTCGGACTGCGAGCGCTTCCACGTCAGGCCGCGGCGCAGCGGGAACGCCAGCTTCTCCGGGGCGTCGATGTTGGACACCACCGGCGAAATCTCCGCCAGGCCCCGCTTTTCCGCTTCCTCCAGCAGGATCGCCAGCACGTTCTCGTCGGCCGGGCGGCCGTCGTCGTCGGCCAGCCAGACCCAGTCCGCGCCCAGCGACAGCGCGTGCAGCATGCCCAGCGCGAACCCGCCCGCCCCGCCGAGGTTGCGGTGCGACGGCAGGTACGTGTGCGGCAGCGGGTAGTTCTCGACGACTTCGCGGGCCGAGTCGTCCGGCCCGTTGTCGACCACGACGAGGTGGTCGACCGGCCGGGTCTGGGCCGCGATGATCTTCAGCGAGTCCGCGAGCAGCTCGCGCCGGTGCCGCGTGACGACCACGCCGACGACCGCGCCGTCGGGCAGCTGCCGGGTCTCGCTGGTCATCATTCCCCGCCGTTCGTCGTCGCCACCGGTTCGATGCCCAGGCGCTGCAGCGTTTCCTTGCTCATGTCCTGGAACGGGTCGCGGCCCTTGTAGCCGGTGAGGACGTCCCGCAGCGAGCCCTGCTGCTTGATGTGGCCTTCGTCCATCCACAGCGCCGAGTCGCACAGCTCGAACAGGAACTCGTCGGCGTGGCTGGCGAACACCAGGATGCCCGAGCGCTTGACCAGGTCCTTGAGCCGGTCGCGCGCCTTGTTGAGGAACGCCGCGTCGACCGCGCCGATGCCCTCGTCGAGGATCAGGATCTCGGGGTCGATCGAGGTGACGACGCCGAGCGCGAGCCGCACGCGCATGCCCGTCGAGTACGTCCGCAGCGGCATCTGCAGGTAGTCGCCGAGCTCGGTGAACTCGGCGATGTCGTCGACCCGCTTCTCCATCTCCTTGGCGCTCATGCCGAGGAAGAGGCCGCGGATGATGATGTTCTCCTCGCCGGAGATCTCCGGGTCCATGCCGATGCCGAGGTCGAAGACCGGCGCGATCTTCCCCTGGATCCGCGAGGAACCCCGGGTCGGCTCGTAGATGCCGGCGAGCAGCCGCAGCAGCGTGGACTTGCCCGCGCCGTTGTGCCCGACGAGCCCGACCCGGTCGCCTTCGCGGAGGTTGAGGGTCACGTCGTGCAGGGCTTCGATGATCGGCACCTTGGTGTCGGTGCCGATCTTGCCGCCGACCTTGCCGAGGACCCGCTTCTTCATCGACCGGGTCTTCGCGTCGAAGATCGGGAAGTCGACGAAGGCGTTCTGGACGTCAATGCTGACCATGTTGTGTCACACCCAGTAGGAGACGCGGGCACGGTAGTTGCGCATCGCGACGAGCGCGAGCGCCCAGCCGACGATGGTGATGGAGCCGACCACGATCCAGTTGCCGGGCGTGAACGACTGCCCGATCAGCGGCGCCCGGACCACCTGCATGAAGTGGTACAGCGGGTTCAGCTGGATGATCGGCAGCACCCACGAGATGCCCGAGCGGGTCCCGCCGGAGAGCAGCTGGTCGACCGGCCAGACGATCGGCGTGCCGTAGAACAGCAGCTGGATCAGCGAGTTGATGACCTGCGGGATGTCGCGGAAGCGGGTCGAGATGATGCCCAGCAGCAGCGTCACCCAGCCGGCGTTCAGCGCCAGCAGGAAGAAGCCGGGGATGGCCAGGAAGATGTTCCAGCTGAGACCCGGGTGGCAGAACAGGTTGGCCTGGCAGACGCCGTGCGGGTCGCCCAGCGAGTACGGGTTGTCCAGCGCGGTGAAGAAGATCGCCAGGATCGCCACGTAGACGATCATGTTGTGCGCCAGCAGCAGCGACTGCCGCCACACCGTGCGCAGCATGTACACGCTCAGCGGCGCCGGGAGCTGCTTGATCAGCCCCTCGTTGGAGATGAACGTCTCCATGCCCTCGGCGAGGCAGCCGCTGATGAAGCCCCACAGGATGAAACCCGTGGACAGGTAGGGCAGGAACACCTGGATCGGCGAGTTGAACAGCTGTGAGTACAGCAGCCCGAGCCCGAGCGCGATGACGGCCTGGCTGATGGTGATCCAGAAGGGCCCGATCACCGAGCGGCGGTAGCGCTGCTTGATGTCCTGCCAGCCGAGGTGACCCCACAGCTCGCGGGCGCGGAAACCGGCCTTGATGTCGGCGAAGGCGCGCGCGAACGTCTTGCTGTCCGACGTCGGCGGCGCCGACGCGGCAACGGGGGAGTTCGCGGCCTGAACCGTGCTGGTGGCATGCACGTGGACGAGGGTACCGATGAGGTGAGCGGCGGCCGGGCCACCCCGCCCCTGTGGTAGACGTCAGGCCCCGCTACGCGGCGGGGTGTGTCCAGCGTGCTGGTACTTTCTCGGCTTATGACTGCTGCTCTCGGCGCGGCGAGCTTGATGGTCAACCTGCTCGCGGCGTACGCCGACCGGCCCGACCCCCGCTCGGTGGCCGTCGTCGGAAACCAGCCGCTCCCGCCCGACCCCCAGCGGGCGAAGGCGATCGACGCGTGCGACCTGGTGATCCGCGTCAACGGCTTCGTCGTCGACAAACCGGGTGAGGAGATCGTCGGCTCGCGGACGCACGTCGTGGTGTTCAACCGGGCGATCCGGGCCACGCCGTACGTCTTCCAGGACTACCGCAAGCGGCTCTACCTGCTGGTCGAGCCCGGCCGGATGCACTGGGAGCCGGAGGACCTGCCGGGCTGGTGGCCCGCCGACCTCGGCGCGGTCCCGGTGTCGAACCGCGAGGTCGTGCTGCCGCTGTCGGACGCGCTGGGCCTGCCGACCCGCGACGAGCCGACGTGGTCGACCACCGGCACGCTGGCCGCCTGGATCGCCCGGACGTCGTTCCCAACCGCGCAGCTCGTGCTCACCGGGTTCTCCTTCATCGACAACCCGGACCAGACCTCGTGGGAGCACGCCGCCGGCGACTCCTGCATCGTCGGCCCGGAGCACCAGATCGCCGCCGAGGGGCGGCTGCTGGACTCCTGGACCAAGACCGGCGACACCACCCTCCTGCGCTAGACGCGCGTCCCCACCCACGCAAAGGACCACCCATGGCAGTGCAGAAGCTCGGCAGAGGCCTGATCGACCGGATCGCCCGGCTCATCGACTTCCGGGTCGACGACCGCACCCGCGGCCTGGCCGAGCGCGTCAACAACCTGGAGCACGCCACCGCCGACCACCGGCGCCGGCTGGACAACGCCGAGCACAGCCTCGAGCAGGCCCGCGGCGACCTGCGCTGGACGCGCGCGGAGCTGGACCGGCTGATCCCGCACGTGGCCGCGCAGGAAGGCCGCCTGGAGACGCTGCGCGAGTCGATGTCGCTGGTGCCGAAGGCCGATTCGGCGGAGATGGCCGAGGCCCGCACGCTGATCGAGGAGATCCAGCGCCAGCACGCCCAGATCCGCGTCCGGCTGGCGGGCATCTCCCGCTACGAGGACCGGCTGCGCCGCCTCGAGGACCGGGTCGAAGAGCCCGTCAGCCAGTAGCTTGCGCGCCAGGGAAGCCACCGAAGCGGACGCCGAGCTGCTGCTGGGCTGGCGCAACGACCCGAGGACCCGGCAGTCGTCGCGCTCGACGGCGGAGGTCGCCCTGGACGAGCACCTCGCGTGGCTGCGCGGGGTGCTCGCGGACCCCGGCCGGCTGCTGCTCGTCGTGGACCACGACGACGCCCCGGCCGGCACCGTCCGGTTCGACCGCCGTGACGGTGACGGCTGGGAGGTCAGCATCACCCTCGCGCCGGAGCAGCGCGGCCGCGGGCTCTCCGGCGCCGTGCTCGCCGAGGGGGAACGGGCGGCCAGGGAGCGCCTCGGCGTCCGGGTCGTGCTGGCCGCCGTGCACCAGGAAAACACCGCTTCGGCGAAGCTCTTCGAACGCGCCGGCTACGTCGAAGCCGCGCCTGCCGTCAGCGGCTTCCGGCAGCTGCGCAAGACTCTGAGCTGACCCGCAGTCCACCCCGGGGAGGCACCATGCACGACATCCGGTTCGGCGCGCACACGATCGGCCCCGGCCACGCGCCGTTCGTCATCGCCGAGATGTCCGGCAACCACAACGGCGACCTCGACCGCGCGCTGTCGATCATCGACGCCATCGCGGAGACCGGCGCGCAGGCGGTCAAGCTGCAGACCTACCGCCCCGACACGATCACCATCGACGTCGACACCCCAGCGTTCCGGATCGGCGCCTCGCATGAGCTGTGGGGCGGGGAAAACCTGTACAAACTGTACGAAAAGGCGCACACGCCCTGGGAGTGGCACGCGCCGCTCTTCGAACGCGCTCGCGCTCGGGGTCTGGAGATCTTCTCCAGCCCCTTCGACCCGACCGCGGTCGAGCTGCTGGAGTCCCTCGGCGCGCCGGCGTACAAGATCGCGTCGTCGGAGATCGTCGACCTGCCGCTGGTCGAGCTGTGCGCTCGCACGGGCAAGCCGCTGGTCATCTCCACCGGCATGGCGAACGTCGCCGAGATCGACGCGGCCGTGCGGACCGCGCGCGAAGCGGGCAACGAGCAGCTGATCGTGCTCGGCTGCACCGCTAGCTACCCGGCGTCGCCGTCCGAGAGCAACCTGCGCGGGCTGCCGCTGCTCGCGGGGCTGACGCAGACGCTGGTGGGCCTGTCCGACCACACCCCGGGCATCGGGGCGCCGGTCGCGGCCGTCGCGCTGGGCGCGGTGGCGATCGAGAAGCACGTCACGCTCGCCCGGGCGGACGGCGGCGTCGACTCGGAGTTCTCGCTGGAGCCGGCCGAGCTGGCCGCCCTGGTCACCGAGACGCACCGGGCCTGGGAGGCGCTGGGGCAGCCGGTGCTGGGCCCGCGCGAGAGCGAGAAGGAGGGCCTGCGCCTGCGCCGGTCCCTCTACGTCGTCGAGGACGTGCGTGCCGGCGACGAGGTCACCGCGGCCAACGTCCGGTCGATCCGGCCCGCGGGCGGCCTGGCCCCGGCCGAGATCACCAAGGTCGTGGGGCGCACCTTCCGCGTCGACGCCGCGAAGGGTACGCCCCTGACCTGGGACCTGATCTAGAAGAACGCGCGCACGGCGTCGACCACGCGGTCGACGTCGGCGTCCGTCAGCGACGGGAACAGCGGCAGCGACAGCTCCTGCTCGTAGTACGCCTCGGCGTTCGGGCAGAGGCCGCGCCGGTAGCCGAGGTCCTCGAACACCGGGTGCCAGTAGGCCGGGATGTAGTTGACCTGGACGCCGATGCCGACGCCGCGCAGGTGCTCGAACAGCGCCTTCCGGCGGCCTTCGAGGACCCGCAGCGGGTAGAGGTGCCACACGGGGTCGGCGCCCGGGCGGCTCGGCGGCGTCGCCACGCCGTCGACGTCGGCCAGCGCCGCGTTGTAGCGGGCGTGGATCTCGGCGCGGCGCTTCTTGAACTCCGCGAGCCGGGTGAGCTGGCTGGACCCCAGCGCGCAGAGGACGTCCGGCAGGCGGTAGTTCAGGCCGAACTCGTGCACTTCCTGGTGCCAGCCGCCCTCGTCCGGGTAGCGCTGCTCGGCGCGGTCGCGGACCAGGCCGTGGTTGCGGAACTTGCGCGCCCGGTCGAGCAGGCCCGCGTCCGGGGTGACGACGGCGCCGCCTTCGGCCGTCGTGAGGTTCTTCGTCGGGAAGAACGAGAACGTCGTCAGGTCGGCGATCGAGCCCACCGGACGGCCCTGCCACGAGCCGCCGACGGAGTGCGCCGCGTCCTCGAGGAGCAGCGCGCCCGCGTCGTGGGCGACCTTGGCGAGTGCGTCCAGTTCGGCCGGGTGGCCCGCGTAGTCGACGGCGGCGACGACCTTCGTGCGGTCGGTCACCGCGGCGGCCGCTGCGTCGACGGCCAGGTTGCCGGTGTCGGGTTCGACGTCGGCGAAGACCACCTTCGCGCCGTGCAGGGCGGCGGTCGCGGCGGTGGCGACGAACGTCATCGGCGACGCGACGACCTCGTCACCCGCCTTGATCCCGGCCGCCGCGTAGGCGACGTGCAGCGCCGCCGTGCCCGAGGTGACGGCGACCGCGGGCGTCCCGGCGGTGTGCGCCGCGAGGTCCGTCTCGAACTGCTGGACCGCGGGTCCGGTGGTCAGCCAGTCGCCGCGCAGCACGTCGACGACGGCCTGGATGTCCTCGTCGCTGATGGACTGGCGCCCGTAGGGGAGGAAGTCAGGCATGCTGCTCGACCAGTTCGCGCAGCTCCTCGCCGTTCAGCCAGAGGTCGTTGGTGTCCGAGCGGTAGGCGAAGCCCTCCGGCATCGGCGTGCCGTCCGCCGGCGGCTGGAAGCCCCAGCCCGCGAGGTGCGGCTGCACGACGTAGCGGTCCTTGAGCTGGACCGTCCGGCGCGCGTCGTCCGGCGCGATCATCTCCTCGTGCAGCTTCTCGCCCGGGCGGATGCCGACCTCGTGCATCTCGCTGCCCGGCGCGATCGCCTGGGCGAGGTCGACCAGCCGCATGCTCGGGATCCGCGGCACGTACAGCTCGCCGCCGTGCATCTGGTCGAACGAGTCGACGACGAACCGCACGGCCTGGGGGAGCGTGATCCAGAACCGGGTCATGTCCTTGTGCGTGATCGGCAGCGACTCGCCCTGCTCGGCCAGCTTGCGGAAGAACGGGATCACACTGCCGCGCGAGCCCATCACGTTGCCGTAGCGGACCACGGAGAACCGCGTCACGTGCGCGGCCGCGTAGTGGTTGCCGCTGATGAACATCCGGTCGGCGCAGAGCTTGGTGGCGCCGTAGAGGTTGATCGGGCTGGACGCCTTGTCCGTCGACAGCGCGACGACCTTCTTGACGCCGGTGTCGATCGCGGCCTCGATCACGTTCTGCGAGCCGACGACGTTGGTCTGGACGAATTCGAACGGGTTGTACTCGCCGGTGTCGACCTGCTTGAGCGCGGCGGCGTGCACGACGTAGTCGACGCCGTGCATGGCGCGCTCGAGCCGGCGCCGGTCGCGGATGTCGCCGATGAACCAGCGCAGGCGCGGGTCGTCGTTGAACAGCTGCCGGGCTTCGTACTGCTTCAGCTCGTCGCGGGAGAGCACGACCAGCCGGCTCGGGTTCAGCTCGGCGAGCGCGTGCGCGATGAACGCCTTGCCGAAGGAACCGGTCCCGCCGGTGAGCAGGATGCTGGAGCCATCCAGCTCGGACATCGTTGACCTCCGCGTTTCGGTGACTGTGGCCGTCGGCCATCATGTCACCCATGCGTGGAGCGCCCGTGGTCAACGCCGTCATCCAGGCCCGGTCGTCGTCGACCCGGCTGCCCGGCAAGGTGCTGCGCCCGCTCGGCGGCCGCAGCGTGCTGGGCTGGGTGGTCCGGGCCGCGATGGCCGCCCCCGGGGTCGACCAGGTGGTGGTCGCGACCTCTTCGGACGCTTCGGACGACGACGTCGCTTCGGAAGCCGCCCGCTGCGGGGCTTTCGTGGTTCGCGGCCCGCTCGACGACGTCCTGGAGCGGTTCGCGGTGGCGGTGCGCGAGTACCCCGCCGACGCCGTGATCAGGCTCACCGCCGACTGCCCGCTGCTCGACCCGGCGCTGATCGGCCAGCTCGCGGCGCTGTGGCGGGCCCAGCCGTCGCTGGACTACGTGAGCACGACGCTCGTCCGGACGCTGCCGCGCGGTTTCGACGCCGAGCTGGTGCGCGCCGACGTGCTCCTCGAGCAGGTTTCGTCCGCGACCGGGGCGGACCGCGAGCACGTGACCTCGGGGATCTACTCGCAGCCGTCGCGCTATTCGTGCAGCGGCGTCGTCGTGAGCCCCGCCGCCGACGACCTGCGCGTGACGCTCGACACGGCCGAGGACTGGGAGCTGCTGTCCGCTCTGGTGACCGAACTCGGGGACGGCGTCGGCGACTGGCGCGCGGTCGTCGGGCTGCTGCGGTCGCGGCCGGACCTGGTGGCGCTGAACGCGCACGTCGAGCAGAAGAAGGTCGGTTCGTGAGGTTGCTGCTGCGCGCGGACGCCTCGGCGTCGATCGGCGCGGGGCACGTCGCGCGGATGGTCGCCTACGCCGAGCGGGCGGTGGCGCGGGGCTGGTCCGTCGCGTTCTCCGGCGAGGTCGGGAACGCGGAGTGGCTCGCTTCGCGGTTCGACGAACTGGGCGTCAAGCGCGTCGCCTTCGACGCTTCGGGATTCGACGCGGTAGTCGTCGACCACTACGGCCTCGGGGACCTGCGGGCCGAGGTCAACGCTTTGGGCGCGCTGCTCGTCTCGGTCGAGGACGACGTGTTCGGGCGGCGGCCGGCGGACATCGTCGTCGACTCGGGCTTCGCGCCTTCTCCCCGTCCTGACGACGGCTCGGACGTCCTGCTGCGGGGGATCGCGTACGCGCCGCTTCGGGACGCCGTGCGCACTGCGCGCCGGACGCCGTCGGGGCCGCCACCACACGTCACGGTGGCCCTCGGCGGCGGCGACCGGTGGGCGCCGACGGTCGGGTTGCTGCTTCGCGCGCTTCGCGACACGGAGTTGCCCTTCTCGGCGGACGTGCTGGTGCGCGGTGAACCTGCGTTGCCCGCCTTGCGGCCGGGCCAGTCGGTCCGGGTCGCGGCACCGAGCCCCGCGCTGCTGGAGCTGTTCGCGACGACGGACGTCGCGGTGAGCGCGGCCGGGGTGACGTTCGTGGAGCTGTGCTGCCTCGGTGTCCCGACGGCCGCGGTGCGGCTGGTGGACAACCAGGAGCCGGGCTACCGGGCGGCGGTGGACCTCGGTCTGGCGGCCGGTCTCGGCCCCGCGGAGTCCCTGGCGGACCGGCTGCCCGCGGTGACGGAGGTCCTGCGTTCGCTGTTGTCCGACCCGGCCCTGCGGGAGCGGTTGTCGGCGACGGCCTCGTCCACAGTGGACGGTCGAGGGGTCGACCGGGTACTGGATCGCATCGAGGACCGGATCTGTCCGCGATAGCTCCTACTGTCGGGGTATGACGATCACGCCGTTCCGCATCGACGTTCCCCAGGCCGACCTCGACGATCTTCGCGAGCGCCTGGCGAAGACGCGCTGGCCCGACCAGCCCGCCGACGCCGGCTGGCGGCTCGGGGCGCCCGTCGACTATGTCCGTGAGCTCGCCGAGTACTGGCGCACCGGCTTCGACTGGCGGGCGCAGGAGGAACGGATCAACGGCTTCCCGCAGTTCACCGCTTCGATCGACGGGACGACCGTGCACTTCCTGCACGTGGTCTCGCCGGAACCGGGCGCGACGCCGGTGCTCCTGACCCACGGCTGGCCGGGTTCGGTCGTCGAATTCCTGGACGTCATCGGGCCCCTCACGGACCCGCGCGCGTACGGCGGTGATCCTGCGGACGCGGTGACGGTGGTGGTCCCGTCGATCCCCGGCTACGGCTTCTCCGGCCCGACCCCGACACCGGACTGGGGGCCGGACCGGATCGCGCGCGCGTTCGCCACGCTGATGACGATGCTGGGCTACGAGCGCTTCGGCGCCCACGGCGGCGACTGGGGTGCGATCATCTCGCGCGAGCTGGCGGTCCAGTTCCCGGAGCGGCTGCTGGGGATCCACGTGACGATGCTGGCCTCGGCGGTGCCGCGGTCGCCGTCGGACCTGGAGGGCCTGTCCGGCGACGAACTGGAGAAGGCGCGCCGCTCGCTGGAGAAAGGCCAAGCCTTCTCCGCGTCGGGCACGGGCTACGCGATCATCCAGGCGACCAAGCCGCAAACGCTTGCGTACGGCCTGCACGACTCACCGGCAGGGCAGCTGGCCTGGATCGCGGAGAAGTTCCGGTCGTTCTCGAACACGACAGTCGACCTCATCGACCGCGACGACCTGCTGGCGGACGTGTCGATCTACTGGTTCACCGAGACGGCGAACTCGTCGGCTCGGCTCTACGCGGCACTGACGGGCGGCTGGGGAGCACCGCCGGCGTCGAACGCGGTCCCGACGGGAGTAGCGGTCTTCCCGGACGACATCGGCCTGCCGATCCGGACCTTGGCCGAGCGGACGGACAAGATCGTCCGCTGGACGGAGTTCCCGAGGGGCGGCCACTTCGCGGCGCTGGAAGAACCGGACGCGCTCATCGGCGACGTCCGGGAGTTCTTCCGCGGCCTCTAGTTGTCCACAGAGGTTGTCCACAGGCCCTCCGGTCTGTGGACAACCTCGTCAGAGGTACTGGCCCGTGCCCGAGATCCCCGGTCCGTGACCCTCGAGTCCATGCCCACCGGCCGAAGGCCCGGCCGGCAGTCCCCGACGCATCTGCTCGAGCTGGACCCGGGCCGCCATCTGCTGGGCGAACAGCGCCGTCTGGATGCCGCTGAACAACCCCTCCAGCCAGCCCACCAGCTGCGCCTGGGCGATGCGCAGTTCGGCGTCCGACGGCGTCGAGTCGTCCGTGAACGGGCGGACCAGCCGCTCCAGCTCGTCCTGGAGCTCCGGCGCCAGCGACGCCGCCAGCTCCTTCACCGACGTCTGGTGGATCTCGCGCACCCGGTTCCGGGACGCGTCGTCCAGCGGGGCCGCGCGGACCTCCTCCAGCAGCTGCTTGATCATCGTGCCGATGCGCATCACCTTCGCCGGTTCTTCGACGAGGTCCCCGACCGACTCCTGCTCCCCGTCGGAGGCGGGCAGCTTCGCCGCGCCCACCGGGGTGCCGTCCGGGCCCACGACCACCACGTGGGGTGAAGATTCCTGGCCAGCGTCACCGGCTGTGAAGTTCGGCTCGGTCATGTGCTCCATCCTGGCTTGCGTTCGCCACGCTCCGCGACACCCAGGGGGTGTCCGTCTCCGAGCGTAGCCGCAAACGGGGTTCCCGGTGGCTCTCCACCCAACCCCGGGCGCGCGACGAAACCGCACGTCCGTACGGTGTCCCCATGGCGTTCGACGTCGCTCGTATCCGTGGGCTCTTTCCCGCGCTGGGTGACGGCTGGATTCACTTCGACGGCGCCGCCGGAATGCTGGTCCCGGAACAGGTCGCTTCGGCCGTTTCCACGGCGATGCGCGCCCCGGTGTCCGGGCCGGGCGGAGCGTTTCCGGCCTCACAGCGCGCGGAAAGCATCGTGACCGCGGCCCGCCGGGCCGTGGCCGACCTGGTCGGGGCCGACCCGGCCGCCGTCGTGCTCGGGCCCAGCGCGCCGGTGATGCTGCGCCGGCTCTGCGACGCCCTCGCCGAGCGCTGGACGATCGGCGACGAAGTCGTCGTGTCGAGGCTCGACGAGCAGGCCAACCTCGCGCCGTGGCAGCGGGCCGCGAAGCGGGTCGGGGCCGTCGTGCGCTGGGGCGAGATCGACATTGAAACGTGCGAACTGCCCGCGTGGCAGTACGAGCAGCTCGTGTCGGCGCGCACCAAGGCCGTCGCCGTCACGCTCGCTTCCGGGTCCGTCGGCACCCGGCCGGACGTGCCGACGATCATCGAGTTCGCCAAGCGCGTGGGCGCGCTGGTCGTCGTCGACGCCACCTACGCCGCGCCGTTCCTGCCCCTCGACATCAACGCGCTCGGCGCCGACGTCATGGTCGTGTCCGCGCAGGCGTGGGGCGGCCCGTCGGTGGGCGCGCTCGTCTTCCGCGACCCCGATCTGATCGAACGGATCCCGTCGGTCTCGCTCGACCCGATGGCGCGCGGCGCCGCCCGCCTCGAACTCGGCCCGCACGCCTATCCGCTGCTGGCCGGGCTGATCGCGTCGATCGACTACCTCGCGGGCCTCGACGACGCCGCCACCGGGTCACGCCGCGAGCGGCTGGTCACCTCGCTCGGCTCGGCGAAGTCGTACCACGCCGGCCTGCTCGCGCAGCTGTCGACGGAACTGCTGTCGCTGCGGCACATCATGGTCATCGGCAACGCCATGCGCCGCATCCCCGCGCTCGCCTTCGCCGTCGCCGGCAAGAAGGCGCCCGAAGTCGCCGAGTACCTCGCTTCGCAGGGGTTGTGCGCCTTCGCCGACGACGGGACGGCGGGCGTCTTCGCGTCGCTGGGTGTCGGAGAAGTGGGCGGCGCCGTGCGGATCGGGCTCGCCCACTACTCCAACGTCTTCGAAATCAACCAGCTCGTGCGGGTTCTCGAGGAACTGCGTTAGGACTTCGCGGCCAGCAGGACCTTTCCGAACACCGAGCCCTCTTCCAGGATGCGGTGCGCGGTCGCGGCTTCGGCCATCGGCACGACCTGACCCACGACCGGCTTGACGAGCCCGTCGGCGACCAACGGCCACAGCCGCTCGCGGACGTCGGCGACGATCGCCGCCTTCTGGTCCAGCGGCCGGAAGCGCAGGCCCGCCGCGAACACCTCGGCGCGCTTGCCGAGCAGCGCGCCGACGTTCAGCTCGCCCTTCACCCCGCCCTGCATGCCGATGATCACCAGGCGCCCGTCCTGGGCCAGCGCGTCGACGTTGCGGCCGAGGTAGGACGCGCCCATGTTGTCGAGGATGACGTTCGCGCCGCCCGTCTCCTTCTTGAGGACCTCGACGAAGTCCTCTTCCTTGTAGTTGATCGTGAGGTCGGCGCCGAGCTGGCGGCAGCTTTCCAGGCGCTCGGCCGAACCCGCGGTGACGGCGACGGTCGCGCCCAGCGCCTTGCCGACCTGGATGGCGTGCGTGCCGATCCCGCCGGCGCCGCCGTGCACCAGCAGCACCTCGCCGTCGGCGAGCTTCGCGTGCATCACGACGTTCGCCCACACCGTGCACGCCACCTCGGGCAGCCCGGCCGCGGCGATCAGGTCGACCTCGCCCGGCACCGGCAGCAGCTGCCCGGCCGGGATGACGGCCTTCTCCGCGTAGCCGCCGCCCGCGAGCAGCGCGCAGACCTCGTCGCCCACGTTCCAGCCCTCGACGCCTTCGCCGACTTCCGCGATGGTTCCGGAGCATTCGAGGCCGAGGGTTTCGCTCGCGCCCGGCGGCGGCGGGTAGTGGCCCTGGCGCTGCAGGAGGTCGGCCCGGTTCACCGCGCTGGCCGCGACGTCCACCAGCACCTCGCCGGGGCCCGGACGCGGATCCGCGACCTCCGCCCACTCGAGAACTTCCGGTTCACCTGGTTCACGGATGGTGATCGCGTACATGTGTCGACTGTATCCCGGTGGGGGAATCTCCCGCCGAATGACGCATTGACGTACCTCGCATTCGGAACAAAGGTGAGCAACCATGTCACTCTTCCGAAAGAGATTCCTCCCGCCGGTGGCCATCGCCGCCGGCGCGACGCTGGTGCTCGGCCTCACCCCGGCCGCCGCCGCGACGACGGTCCCCGACGGTCCCGCGCTGGCCAAGCAGCTGGTCAAGAAGGTCGACGTCAACGGCGTCAACCGGCACCTGATCGCGCTCCAGCGGATCGCCGACACCAACGGCGGCACCCGGGCGGCGAGCACCCCGGGCCACCAGAAGTCCGCCGAATACATCGCGACCAAGCTCGAGGCGGCCGGCTTCCAGGTGACCCGGCAGGAGTTCCCGTTCACCTACTCCGAAACCCTGGCCGAGAAGCTGACCGCCGGCGGCGCGAGCGTCCCGGTCATCGCCATGGAGTACACCGTCTCGACGCCCGTCGGCGGCATCACCGCGCCGCTCGCCGTGGTCGCGGTCGACGACACCAGCGGCTGCGAGGCCACCGACTACACCGCGGACGTCGCGGGCAAGATCGCGCTGATCAAGCGCGGCGGCTGCTCGTTCGCGCAGAAGCAGCAGACGGCCGCGGCCGCGGGGGCGGTCGGCGCCATCGTCTACAACAACACCGACGGCGCGCTCAACGGGACGCTCGGGGGCCCGGAGAACGCGAAGATCCCGACGGGCGGTGTGACGGCGGCCGCGGGGGCCCAGCTGGCCACGCTCGGCGGCCAGAACGTGACCCTGGAGCTGCGTGCCTTCCAGGAGGCGCGGACCAGCTACAACGTCATCGCCGAGACCAAGACCGGCCGCAAGGACAACGTCGTGATGCTGGGGTCGCACCTCGACAGCGTCCCGGCGGGCCCGGGCATCAACGACAACGGCACCGGCTCGGCGACCCTCCTCGAGACCGCGCTGCAGCTGGGGAGCAGCCCGAAGGTCAACAACGCCGTCCGCTTCGGCTTCTGGAGCGCGGAGGAGTTCGGCCTGATCGGCTCGACCTACTACGTCGACCAGCTGAGCTTCGAGCAGCAGCTCGACATCGCGCTGTACCTGAACTTCGACATGATCGGCTCGCCGAACGCCGGCTACTTCGCCTACGACGGCGACAACTCCGACGGCGTCGGCGCGGGCGCCGGCCCGTACGGCTCGGCGCAGATCGAGAAGACGTTCGTCGACTTCATGCAGGCCGCGCGGGGCGTGTCCCTCGAGGGCACCGACTTCACCGGCCGCTCGGACTACGGCGAGTTCATCGCCGTCGGCATCCCGGCGGGCGGCCTGGACACCGGCGCCGAGGTGCTGAAGACGCCGGCGCAGGCGGCGAAGTGGGGCGGCACGGCGGGCATCGCGTTCGACCCGTGCTACCACCAGGCCTGCGACAACCTGGGCAACATCGACCGGGTCGCGCTGGACCGCAACGCGGACGGCGTCGCCTGGGCCCTCGGCGTCTACGCGACGAGCACCGAGAGCATCAACGGCGTCCAGCCCGGCAAGGTGAAGTCGAAGTCGCTGACGGCGCAGAAGCGTTCGACCCAGCGGTCCCTCACGGCGCACGCCGCGGGTGACCCGCACGCGCTCGCTTCCTGAGAACGTGAAGAAGGGGCCGTCCCAGCCGGGACGGCCCCTTCTTCACGTCTCAGCCCAGGTTGTTCGTGCCGAACGTGTCGCAGCGGGCCGGGTCGCCGGTCTGGAAGCCGGTGGTGAACCACTTCTTGCGCTGCGCGGACGTGCCGTGGGTGAACTTCGAGCGGTCGACCTGGCCGCCGCCGAGGTTCTGCTGGATGTAGTCGTCGCCGATGCGGGACGCGGTGTCCAGCGCCGAGTTGATGTCGTCCTGCGTGACGTCGGTGATCAGCGGCTTGCCGCTTTCGGTCGGCGTCGTCGAGGCGTGGTTGCCCCAGACGCCGGCGTAGCAGTCGGCCTGCAGTTCCAAGCGCACCGAACCGGACGTCGGGCCGGTGCCGGTGCCCTTCTTCGACGTCCCGAGCAGGTTCTGGACGTGGTGGCCGTACTCGTGGGCGAGCACGTAGGCCTCGGTGAAGAGGCCGCCCTGCGCGCCGAAGCGGGACTTCAGCTCGTCGAAGAAGGAGAGGTCGATGTAGACCTCGGAGTCGGCCGGGCAGTAGAACGGCCCGGTGTCGGAAGTGGCGCTGCCGCAACCGGTGCGCACGCCGCCGTTGAAGAAGTTCGTCGGCGCCTTGCGGTAGGTCGAGCCGGAGCGGGAGAACTGCTGCGTCCAGTAGTCCTGGACGGAGTTGACGATCGCGACGATCGCGCAGTCGTGGTTCTTGTTGGCGTCCGCGCCGGTCTTGCACTCGCTCGCGAGCTTGGAGTTGTCGACCTGCTGGCCGGAGCCGACGCTGCCGAGCCCGCCGCTCAGGCCGTTCCCGCCGCCGACGCTCACGCCGCCGAGCTGGGAGAGCACGAAGTAGATGATCAGCCCGACGACGCCGAGCCCGCCGCCGCCGAGCGCAACGCGGCCGCCGATCCCGCCGCCGCCTCCACCGCTTCCGCGCAGGTCCTGGACCTCGGAGGCGTCCAGGCCGGCGTCGTCGTCGAATCTCACCCGCGAATATTAACGAGCCTGGGCCCGGCCGTCGCGCTGACGGCCGGACCCAGGCCCTGTACCGAGGTTTGTCTTTGGTCGAGCGGTTGGCCGCGTCGGGGCCGGCGTTCAGGCGCTGTCGTCACGACTGCCGAGGTCGTGACCCGATACAGGCCCGATCGACGCCGTATGCGTGAACGCACAGAAGCCCGCGCGTAGTGGGCTGTTCACAGTCGCGCCCGGCCCGTTTCTGAACCGTTCCGGTCGCGGGGACACAGCCGGCGGTCAACCGCGAGGATCACCCGCCACGCAACCACCTGACCTCTCCCGACGGGGAGCCGGGCCGGCACGTCATCGTCGCCGCGCCTTACCCTGGCCGACCATCCGCCGACAAGCAGAATGCGCCTTTTCCGGCCGAGTCTCAACCTTTTCGTAACCCCACCTTCGGGCGATGTTGCGGCGACATTTTCACCGGCACGCAGTTCGGACTCGGACCGCGCGGTCCCTTGATCAGCGTTCTAGGCTGCCTTATGAGCGAGGAGCGGCCTGTGCGTTGGTTGGACGAAGCCGAGATGGCGGCGTGGCGCTCCTACATCGTGGCGACCCTGCGGCTGCGCCAGCGCCTGCACCGCGAGCTGGCGGAGCGGCACGACGTGTCGCTGACCGACTACGAGGTGCTCGTCTGCCTGGAGATGCAGGACGGCTACCGGATGCGGATGTCGGAGCTGGCCGTGCTGATGGGATCGACGAAGAGCAGGCTCTCCCACCAGGTCGGCCGCCTCGAGGAAGCCGGCATGGTCCGCCGCGTGCGCGACCCGGAGGACAAGCGCGGCGTCATCACGGAGCTGACGGAGGAGGGCAAAGCCTTGCTGGAGAAGGCGGCCCCGACGCACGTCGAAGGGGTGCGCGAGCACCTGATCGACCTGCTGAGCCCCGAGGAACAAGCGACGATCGCCGGCGCTTTCGACCGGGTGCTGGGCCACTTGTCCGAGGTGGAGGGCTGAACCCGGGCGCGGCTACTCCGCGCCCGGGGTCCGGAGCGGTAGCGGTGGGATTCGAACCCACGGAGAGGTTGCCCCCTCGCATGTTTTCAAGACATGTTCCTTCGGCCGCTCGGACACGCTACCTCGCCCCACGAGGGTAGCCGACGAGGTTCGCGGAGCTGCCCGGGCAGGCTCCCGGCGCCGGAGCAGTCGGGCTCGCAGAGGGCGGGTGCGGCTGCTCGAAGAACCGGCGAGCAAGCGATTGGCCACCGGCAAGCCGCAGCCGCCACCAGGCTTCGGAGCCGGCGTGCCCGCCGCGAGCCCCGGCCCCCGGGAGCACCTCGGTCCGACGGCCTACGTCCAGCTGAGCGTCAACGCCGCCCCTTGCGCTCGCCCCGCCTCCGCGGCCGGCGTACGGCTGGCCGGGTCCAGCGGGTTCTCGCCGATCGCCGCCACCGAAGCCTCGTCCGGGGTGATCAGCGTGACCTCCGCGCCCGCCGTGCGCAGGTCGTCCAGCACCTCCAGCAGCGGCTTCTCCATCGGCAGCGGCGCGTCCACCCCCAACGGCGAAACCACGGTCACGCGCGTGTGGCCCGACGCGTAGTCCGCGTTCTCCGCCGACCGGACCCCGCCGTCCACATACCGCCTGCCCTCGATCGTCACCGCCGGCCAGACCCCCGGCACCGCGCAGCTCGCCGCCACCGCGTCCACCAGCGACACCCCCGACGAACGGTCGAACCGGCGGGGTTCGCCGGTCTCCGCGTCCACCGCCACGATCACCAGGCGCTGCTCCGGCCAGTCGTGCACCGGCAGGCGCGCCTCGATCACCGCGCGACGGTCCGCTTCGGACACCGTCTCGGCCGCCAGCGCGAGCTTGCCCACCGCGCGGCGGACCTCCGCCGGGGACGTCGAACCCGTGACGGCGCCGCCGAAGTCGGCCGCGAACTTCTCGAAGTCGATCTCCGCCGGGATCTCCGGGGTCTGGCGCGCCGGATCCACCTGCCGCGCGTACAGCTCGTCCAGCGCGGTACCGCTCGTCACCTGCGCCGCGACGACCGAGCCCGCCGACGTCCCGACGAGCAGGTCCGCGCCCGTCAGGTCCTGGCCGTGCTCGGCCAGCCCCGCGAGCAGCCCCGTCGTCCACGCGATCCCGGCGACCCCGCCGCCACCCAAAACCAAAGCCTGTCCGCCCATGCGGGCAGCCTAGCGACGGGGACCGACAAATTACGGCCGCTTCAGCGCCTGGGCCGCGATCCGCGCCCGCACCTCGGGACGGCGCAGCGGTGGCACGGTCGCCGGTGGCTGACGGCGTTCGGGCAGCTGCTGCAGCAGTTCCGCGGTGATCCGCGTGATCTCGGCGACCGCCGCCTCGAACGGCTCGCGGGTCGCGTCCGACAGCGACTGCACGCCGGTCACCTTGCGGACGTACTGGCGGGCGGCGGCCTCGATCTCCTCGCCCGTCGCGGCGGGCTGGAGCCCCCGGAGAGTGGTGATGTTTCGGCACATGCCGCCCAGGGTACGACGCTTCGGAGGTCCCGATCACACGGTCGGGTAGGGCCGGGCGAACCTCGTTGACGCCCTGACCCGCGCTTGGGCAATGTCGGGGAAGTGCCTCTCAGACCGCGTCCCTTCCGTTCCGCCCGCCCCGAACCCCGCACCCTCGAAGAAGAGGCGCCGGAAACCCCGATCCCGGAACAGGCCTGGCCGCGGGTGCGCGCCGACGAGCTGGTCACCCTCGTGGCACACGTCTTCGCCGCGCACGGCTTCCCCGAACCGCGCGCCCGCATCGCCGCGGAAGCGCTCTGCCACGGTGATCTGACCGGCTCGCCGGACACCGGCGTCGCCGACCTGACCCGCGTCCACCTGCCGCTGCTGGAAGCCGGGCTCGTCGTGCCGCACGCCGAACCGCTGATGATCGCCGACCGGGGGGCCGCCGCGCTGCTCGACTACCGCCGCGCGTCCGGGCTCTGGGCCGTCGGCGACGCGATGGACCGGGCGGTGGCGCGCGCCGGCCGCTTCGGCGTCGGGCTGATTTCGCTGCGGGGGATCGGGCCGTTCGGCCGGGCCGGGCACCACGCCGCCCGCGCGCTGCCGCACGCGATGATCGGGCTGGTGCTCGCCGCGGGCGGGGAACCCGGGCAGCCGGTGAACCCGCTCGGCATGGCCGCGCCGGGTGGCGCGTACCCCGAGTTCGTCTTCGATATGGACAAGCCGGGCGAGGAAGCCGCCGGCCTGACGCTGCTGGTCGAGGTGCTCGCCGGCGTGCTCTCCGGCGTCGCCGACCACGAACACGACACCGGCCTGCTGGTGCTGGCGATCGCGCCGACGACGCTGCGCAGCGCCGACGGCTTCTACCGCGCGGCCAGCGCGCTGTTCGGCAGCATGCTCGGCTGGGAGGGCGGCGCGCCGATCCGCTACCCCGGCTGGCGGGAGGCCCAGCACCTCGAGCAGTGCCGGGCGCTGGGGGTGCCGCTGCCCGGCCCGGTGCGGCGCGAGCTGGACGCGCTGGCCGCGTCGATCGGCCTGCCGCCGCTGACCAGCGTCGGCTAGGACACCAGGACGACCTTGCCGCGGTCCGCGCCCACCGCCACGACGTCGCCGTCGGTCAGCTGGCGGCCGCGGCGGGTCTCCACCTCGCCGTTGACCGTGACCTCCTCCGCGTCGATCAGGTCCTTCGCGTGGGAGCCGTCTTCGGCGAGGCCGGCCAGCTTGAGGAACTGGCCGAGCCGGATGGGCTCGCCGGTGATGGGTACGTCGACGGGATCGCTCATACGCGCATCATGCCCGTGCGGTCGTCTGCCGGTAGAGGGCCTGGACGTCCGTGTCGAAGTAGCTCGAATACGACGTGTCCGGGTCGTCGCCGCCGTACTCGAAGCCGCCGATGACGCCGACGACCGTGCCCAGGTGGGTCTTCGGGTCCGCCGCGGTGACCCACGGGCCGCCGCTGGTCCCGGTCGGGAAGCCCGCGCAGTCGACTTTCAGCTGGTAGGTGTCCTGCTTGCTCGTCGTGTTCTGGCAGACGGCCGGCACTTCGGAGTCGTCCGGGTAGCCGGTGAGCGTGATGGCCTGCTCGAACGCCGTGCCCGTGGCCAGGGTGTTCGCCCCGACCAGGCTTTCCAGGGGCTTCGCGGCCCCGGTCTGGTGGGCGGTGGCGAAGCCGACGTCGAGGTCCGGGTCCGACGACGTGCTCCAGCCGGGCGCGACGAGCTCGTCGGACACCGTCCAGTAGCCGAACGGCGCGACGCCGTCGTGGTAGCCGGGCGCGAAGGTGACGCCGGTCAGGTAGCCGCCGCCCTCGCCGTCGTGGATGCAGTGGGCCGCGGTCAGCAGCACGTCGCCCTGGTCGCTGTGGACGACGCTGGCGGTGCAGTAGTGCGCGCCGTCGAGGAACAGCGCGCCGACCGCCGGGCTGGACCCCGCGGGCAGATCGGGCGTCGACACCGGCGCCGCTTCGACGACCCCGGTGTCCGGCGGGGTCGCGCTTGCGGTCCGCGCCGGGCGGGTCGCGAACACGACGAAGGCCGCGCCGAGCAGCAGGACCGCGGCGAAGCTGAGCAGGACGGCGGGCCGCCGCACGCGCATCGCCTCCTCGTCGCACTCGCCAGGGCACCGACCCCATCACCTTAAGGCGCCGCACCGACACGATCGGCACACCCACAGCAAGCTCACAGCCGCTAGTATCCGTAACTCGGGAGTAACACCCAAGGGAGGGCCGATGAAGCAGTTCGCGGACAAGGTCGTGGTGATCACCGGGGCGGGCTCGGGGATCGGGCGGGCGCTCTCGCTCGAGTTCGCACGCCGCGGGGCGCGGGTCGCCCTCTCGGACGTCAACGCCGCGAACGCGGAGGAGACCGCGAAACTGGCCGGCGACAACGCCCGCGCGTACACGTTGGACGTCGCCGACCGCGCCGCCGTGCTCGCCCACGCCGACGAGGTCGCCGAGGAGTTCGGCCGCGTCAACGTCGTCGTGAACAACGCGGGCGTGGCGCTCGGCGCGACCGTCGAGGAGATGACCTTCGAGGACTTCGACTGGCTGATGGGCATCAACCTCGGCGGCGTCGTGAACGGCACGAAGGCGTTCCTGCCGCACCTCATCGCGTCCGGCGACGGGCACGTCGTGAACATTTCCAGCGTCTTCGGCTTCGTCGGCGTGCCGACGCAGAGCGCCTACAACGCGGCGAAGTTCGCGGTCCGCGGATTCACCGAGGCCTTGCGCGAAGAAATGCTGATCGCGCGGCACCCCGTGGCGGTCAGCTGCGTGCACCCCGGCGGGATCAAGACGAACATCGTGCGCAACGCGCGCAGCATCGCCGACGACCAGGAAAAGGCCGCGCAGGGCTTCGAGCGGATCGCGAAGACGACGCCGGAGAAGGCGGCGCAGACGATCCTGCGCGGCATCGAACGGAAGTCCGCGCGCATCCTGATCGGCCCGGACGCCTACGTCATCGACGCGATTCCGCGCGTGCTCGGCTCCGCCTACCAGCGACCGCTGGCCATCCTCGCGCGGATGGGACTCAAACAGATGGACGGTTGACCTTCACTCATTCAGGTTGCCTTTCGGACAACGTCGTCCGAAATGGTCCAGAATGCGTGGGGTCCGCCAGTCCCGTCCCGGAGGTCCCCGATGCTTCGCACCGCACCGCGCAGTGCGACCCGTTCGTCCAGCGACCGCACCGCGGTGGAACTGCTGGATCGCACCGGCATCGTCGCGGCGAGCCTGCCCCGGCGCCGCCGCACCGACGACGACGTGCCCGCCGCCGAGCCGATCTTCACCCGGCCGCCGGTGTGCGACCAGGACCTGCGCCCGAAGTCGGTGGTGATCCGGCGCCGTGCCCGCACGTGGCTGGGCAGCGGTGCGGCGGTGCTGCTCGTCGCGGCCGGCTGGCTCGCCGGCGGTCTGGCCACCGGCAGCCTGTTCGGCTCGGCCCCGGCCGACGTCGCCCAGCTGGACGCGCGTCCCGCCGTCGCCGAGGCACCCGCGCCCCAGCCGCAAGCCCCGCAGGCGCCGGTGGCGACGCCCGCGCCGACGACCGTGTACGTGGCGGTGCCCGCGAAACCGGCACCCAAGAACGTCCAGGCCCAGGCGAAACCGCAGCCGAAGAAGAAGCAGGCGGAGACCGACGAAGCCCGCGTCGACCTGCCTTCGCCGGCGCCGACGTCGGCCAACCTCGTCCAGTCCTGGGTCGGCGTGGCCGAAAGCATGATGCAGCAGTACCAGTACCGCGCGGACACGACGGCGACCACGCGCCGCTGACGTCAGGCGTCGCTCCAGCGGTACTCGTGCTCCGGGCGCCCGGTGGCGCCGTAGCGCAGGCGCATCTGGACCGTCCCCGACTCGGCGAGCGCCGTCAGGTACCGCTGCGCCGTAGCGCGCGCCATGCCCAGCTCGCCCGCGACCTCCGCGGCCGAGAGCGGACGCCCGGCCCGCCGCAGCTGCTCCGAGACCAGCCGGGACGTCGCCGTCGACTGGCCCTTCGGCGCCGACGTGCGGTCCTGGTCGTGCAGCACCCGGTACGCGCGGTCGACGTCGTCCTGGCCGAGCGCGCGGTCTTCGGCGAGCAGGCCGCGGAAGCGCGCGTACGACGTCAGCCGTTCCGCGAGCTGGCGCGTGGTGAACGGCTTGATCAGGTAGTTCAGCGCGCCGGCCCGGATCGCCGCGGCCACCGACGCGCTGTCGGTCGCCGCGGACAGCACGATGGTGTCGGTCTGCAGCTCCGGGAGCACCGCGAGGCCGGACTCGTCGGGCAGGTAGACGTCGAGCAGGATCAGGTCCGGCGCCAGCTCGCGCACCCTCGCCCGCGCCTCGGCCGCGGTGTGCGCGGTGCCGACCACCGCGAACCCCTCGACCTCCTCGACGAACCCGGCGTGCACCCCGGCGACCCGGAAGTCGTCGTCGACGATGAGCGTGCGGATCATCGGTCCTCCGTCAGCATTCCGGGCAGCTTCGCGACGAACAGGGCACCCGTCTCGCCGTCGCCGGGACCGGCCAGCCAGACGTCGCCACCGTGGGCGCGCGCGGCTTGGCGGGCCAGCGCCAGCCCGAGCCCGTGGCCGGGCGCGATCTTCGTCGAGACGCCTTCGTCGAACAACGTCCCCCGCAGGTCTTCCGGCACGCCGGGACCACTGTCCACAACGGACAGGTGCAGCGTGTCGCCTTCGGCCAGCAGGCTGATCTCGACCGTCGCCGGCCGCCGCGGGCCCATCCGGGCGGCGTGCAGCGCGTTGTCGACGAGGTTGCCGATCACGGTGTTCGCGGCGATCGGGTCGGTCACGGTCGTCGGCACCCAGGTGTCGTCGGCGAGCTTGAGCGTGAGCCCTTTTTCCTGCGCCTGCTCGGTTTTCGCGACGAGCAGCGCCTGCAGGTACGGGTCGGCGACGGCGTCGCCCAGCTCGCTCGGCCGTGCCGACGGCGAGTCCGTCAGCGTCTGCAGGTACTCGACGGCCTCGGTGTGGTGGCCGAGCTGGAGCAGCCCGTAGAGCGTGTGCAGCCGGTTGGCGAACTCGTGCCGCTGCGCGCGCAGGCCGTCGGAAAGAGCGCGGATGCCGTCGAGCTCGCGGGTGAGCGTGTCGAGGTCGGTGCGGTCGCGGAAGGTCAGCACGGTGCCGATGTCCCGGTCGTCCAGCCGGACCGCGCGCGAATTGATCACCAGCACGCGGTTTCCCGCCACGGCGAGCAGGTTGTCGACCGGCCGCCCTTCCGCGACGGCCTTGTGCAGCCGCGGTGAGAGTTCCAGCTCGGACATCGCCGCGCCGAGCGGAAGTTCGGTGCCGAGCAGGCGTTCGGCCTCGTCGTTGCGCACCGAGACGCGGTTCGCCTCGTCGACGGCGAGCACGCCTTCGCCGATCCCGTGCAGCACGGCTTCGCGTTCGTAGAGCAGCTCGGTCAGTTCGTGCGGTTCGAGGCCGTGGGTGACGCGCCGGAGCCGCCGGTTCAGCAGCGCCGACGCGCCCGCGCCGAGCAGCAGCGCGCCGCCCGCGAACCACAGCGTGGTCACCAGGAGCTGGGTGAACACGTCAGCCGGGTCGGACACGTCGAAGCCGACGCTGACCTCGCCGACGACCTGCCGGTGGTCCACCGTCCAGATCGGTGTCTTGCTGCGCACCGACAGCCCGAGGGTGCCGCCTTGCACGGCGCTGACCTCGTCGAACCCGGCGAGCGCCCGTTCCGCCGACGTGCTGACCTTTTGCCCGATCAGGCTTTCCGTCGGGTGAGCGAGCCGGATGCCGTGGTCGTCGGTGATCACGACGAAGAGCGCTTCGTTGGCTTTCGTGACGGCCAGCGCTCGTTCCTCGAGCGGTCCGCCGGGGACCTTGGCGGCGGCGTTCGCGACGACGACCGGGTCCGCCGCCACCGACTTCGCGATCGCCAGAGCGCGTTGCCCGTACTGCTCGGTGAGCGTGCTGCGCAGAAGGAAGCTGACCAGCGCGACGCCGATCCCGACCACGAGCACGACCACGCCGATCTGCAGCAGCAGCACCTGCCTGCTGAACCGCATGCGCGGGAAGAGCGCCCACTTTGGCATGGCTCGGAACCATACCCCCTGGTCAGCGCCGTGCGCTAAATGAGCAAAACATTCAGAACGCACAGCTCGCGCGGAGAACGTCGACAAGCTTCACGCGGGCGCCACGCGTACTTAACGTCCCTTCCCAACGTGAGCCCCACCACGTGACGAAGGAGTCACCTCCCCATGGTTCCCCCACTGATCGAACTCACCGGAGCCACCAAACGGTTCCCGAGCGGGTCCGGTTCCGTGCACACGGCCGTCCGCGATCTGACCATGACCGTGCAGCCCGGCGAGTTCGTCGCCGTCGTCGGCCCCACGGGGTGCGGCAAGTCGACGACGCTCTCGCTGGTCTCCGGCCTGCAGCCGCCGTCCGCCGGCCGGGTGCGGGTGAACGGCGAGGACGTGAAGTCCATTCCGGACGGTGTCGGGTACATGTTCCAGACCGACGCGGTGATGCCGTGGCGCTCGGTGCTCGACAACGTCGCGTCCGGCCCGCGCTTCCGCGGCGTCCCGAAGGCCGAAGCCCGCGCGCAGGCCGTCGACTGGATCGCCCGCGTCGGGCTCGCCGGGTTCGAGAAGTACTACCCGCACCAGCTTTCCGGCGGCATGCGCAAGCGTGTCGCGCTGGCCCAGACCCTGGTCACCAAGCCGAAGATCATGCTGATGGACGAGCCGTTCTCGGCGCTGGACGTCCAGACGCGGGCGCTGATGCAGGACGAGCTGCTGCGGCTGTGGTCGGGTTCGGGCGCGGCGGTCATCTTCGTGACGCACGACCTCGACGAGGCGATCGCCCTGGCGGACAAGGTCGTCGTGCTGACCACGTCGCCGGCCACCGTGAAGGACGTCTTCGAGATCCCCCTGGAGCGGCCGCGGAAGGTCGAGGACCTCCGGCTGACCGAGGAGTTCCGCAAGCTCTACGCGGACATCTGGGAATCACTGCGCAGCGAGGTCGACAAGGCCCGCGAGAAGGGAGCGAGCAATGTCGCTTGAGACCCCCGCCGCTCCGGCCACTTCGCTGCCGGTGCTGGAAACCGAGCAGGACATCCTGACGAGGGCGAAGCGGGCCACGTCCCGCCGCAAGCGCAACACCTGGCTGCTGCGGCTGGCGCTGGTGGTCGTCTGGCTCGGCAGCTGGGAGCTGACCGCGACCTTCTGGATCGACCCGTTCTTCTACTCGAAGCCGTCGCGCATCTGGCAGCGGCTGGTCGAGTGGGTCACCAGCGGCACCGACTTCGGCTCGCTCTGGTACCAGCTGTGGGTCACCGTCGAAGAGGCACTGGTCGGGTTCGCCATCGGCGCGGTCGCCGGTGTCATCTTCGGCGTGGTCCTGGGCCGCAGCCGGTACCTGGCCGATGTCCTCGCGCCGTTCATCAAGGCCGCCAACGCGGTTCCGCGCATCGTGCTCGCCTCGCTGTTCGTGATCTGGTTCGGCCTCGGGCTGGCGTCGAAGGTCGCCACCGTCGTCGTGCTGGTGTTCTTCGTGGTGTTCTTCAACGCCTTCACCGGTGCCCGCGAAGTGGACCGCAACCTGATCGACAACGCGCGCATCCTCGGCGCCGGCCGGATGCAGGTGATCAAGGCGATCGTGCTGCCCAGCGCGACCTCCTGGATCCTCTCTTCGCTGCACACCGCGTTCGGCTTCGCGCTGATCGGCGCGGTCGTCGGCGAGTACGCCGGGTCCAAGGCGGGCATCGGCTTCCTCATCTCGAACGCGCAGGGCACGTTCGACTCGGCGGGCATCTACGCCGCCATGATCATCATCACCGTCGTCGCACTGGTCGCCGAATGGGGCATCGGGAACCTCGAGAACCGGCTGCTGCGGTGGCGGCCCTCGATGTCCTCGTCCAGCGACAAGACCGTCATCTGAAAGGACCGAATCGATGAGGATTCGCCGGATCGCCGTCGCGGTCACCGCGCTGACCGTGGTGGCGGGACTGACCACCGCGTGCCAGGACTCCCGCGTCGCTGCCACGGGCGAGGGGGGCAAGCCCAAGGTCACGATCATGGTCGGTGGCCTGGAAAAGGTCATCTACCTGCCCGCCATGCTCACCCAGCAGCTCGGCAACTTCGCCGCGCAGGGCATCGACGTGGAACTGCAGAGCGAGCAGTCGGGCGCCAACGCCGAGACCGCGCTCGTCGCCGGGCAGGTGCAGGGTGTGGTCGGGTTCTACGACCACACGATCGACCTGCAGGCCAAGGACCAGTGCATCAAGAGCGTCGTCCAGCTGGCCAACATCCCGGGTGAAGCCGAGGTCGTCGGCACCAAGCACGTCGACGCGATCAAGAGCTCGGCCGACTTCAAGGGCAAGAAGCTGGGCGTGACCTCGCTCGGGTCGTCCACCGACTTCCTCACGAAGGCGCTGGCGGCCAAGGCGGGTGTCGGGGCCGACCAGTACACGCCGGTGAAGGTCGGCGCCGGGCAGACGTTCATCGCCAGCCTGGACAACGGCGGCATCGACGGCGGCATGACGACCGACCCGACGATCGCGCAGCTGACCAACACCGGCAAGGCGAAGGTGCTGTACGACCTGCGGACGGAAGAGGGCACGAAGGCCGCGCTGGGCGGGCTGTACCCGGCGTCGTCGCTGTACATGAGCTGCGACTTCGTGGACCGCAACAAGGACGCCGTGCAGAAGCTGGCCAACGCGTTCGTGGCCACGCTGAAGTGGATCGACCAGCACAGCCCGGAGGAGATCGCGGCGAAGATGCCGCCGTCCTACAGCGGTGGCGACAAGGCGCTGTACGTCAAGTCCGTCAAGGACAGCATCGGGATGTTCAACGGCGACGGCAAGATGGACCCCGCCGGTGCGAAGAACGTCCTGGAAGTGCTTTCCAGCTTCTCGAAGAACGTGCAGCCGAAGAAGGATTCGATCGACCTGTCGAAGACCTACACGACCGAATTCGTCGACGCGGCAGCGAAGCAGGGCTAGCAGCCCCGCTCACCTGACCGGGCGGTTGGTGAGCGAAATGGACCCGTAAAGGCCTCTTTCCCCCGCGGAGGCCTTTACGGGTCTTTTCGGACAATGGCAAGACCATGCGAAAGTAGCTACCTTCTTTTCGGCGCGGATCCAACACTTGGAGACACGGCTTTCCCGGTCCCCATCGGTGAACGGAGTCCCCGCATGTCCAGAATCCTTTCGTCGCGTGCTGCCCGCGTCCTCACGGCGGTTGCCGCTGCCGCCGCCGGTCTCGCCGTTTCCGGCACCGCCCACGCCGCCGTCGAGTACGGCAGCCACTTCCACAGCCACCAGTTCGCCGGTGGCAACTGGGGTGGTTACGTCAGCTTCGGCAGCTTCACCACGGCGACGGCGAGCTGGACCGAACCCTCGGTGACCTGCAACTCCAGCAACGACCTGTTCGCGCCGTGGGTCGGCATCGACGGCGACGGATCGTCCACAGTGGAACAGACCGGCGTCGAGACGGACTGCTCGAGCGGTCGTCCGGTGTACTCGGCCTGGTACGAGATGTACCCGGCGGCGCCGGTTTACTACAACGTGTCGGTCAGCGCGGGCGACCACATCACCGCGACGGTGACCCGCACGGCCACGAACACCTACCGGCTGGACCTGGCCGACACCACCAAGGGCTGGTCCAAGTCCACCACGAAGTCGCTGACGTCGAGGCACGCGTCGGCGGAAGCCATCATCGAGTCGCCGACGGACTCCTACCCGAGCATTTCGGGCGGCGTGAAGTTCACCGGCGTCAAGTTCAACGGGACGAACCTGGCCTCGACGAACCCGTCCGCCCTCGACGCCGACGACCGGGGCAGCTACACGTGGATCCCGGGCGCCATCGGCTCGGACGGCCAGAGCTTCACCATCGCGCGGCACTGAGCTACTTGAGATTGTTGATCGCCCAGGCGACCACCATCACCGCCAGCACCAGCGACACGACGGCCTGCAGCATCATCGTCATCTTCGCCCAGATCCGCAGCGGCATGACGTCGGTGGGGCTGAAGGCGGCCGCGTTGGTGAACGAGAAGTAGAGGTAGTCCAGGTAGGACGGTTCCCAGTCCTGGTGCGCCAGGTCCGGGTCGGCCATCTGCGGGAACTGCAGGTCGGGGAACTCCGCCCGGCCTGCAGCCCGCCTGCCCGGGCCGCCGCGGTCGAACTCCCAGTACCAGAGCGAGAAGGCGACGATGTTCGTCCAGTAGACGATCCCGCCGGTGACGAGCACGGCGCCGGCGTGGTCGCCGATCGTGCCGGCCGCGATGCGGTAGACGAGCGTGACGGCGGACCCGGCGTTCACCGCGGTCACGGCGGCGACGAGCAGCAGCGAGATGACCCGTTCGACGGCGCTGAAGTGCGACATCCGGCCCGGGTTGACCAGCAGCAGCGCGACGATGAGCAGCCCCGAGACGGCGGGCAGCAGCCACCACGGCTGCAGCGCCATGTCGTCGGGCAGGACGACCTGCAGCACGAGGGTGGCGACGACGACGCCCATCGCGGGCCAGCGCGTCTCCCCGGAGGTCCGCCGGCGCCAGGCGGGAAGTGCCTCTTCTGTCACGCGCCCAACGTAGGACGCCGCCGTCCGGCTAGCCAGCCGGTGCCGTGGTGACTTCGCCGGGCAGCTTTCTCGCCACGTCCGTCCGGGAGCGGGCGCCGAGTTTTCGCAGCACCTTCGCGACGTGCTGTTCGACCGTGCGCGGCGAAAGGAACAGCCCGTCCGCGATCTCCCGGTTCGTCCGTCCCTCCGCGAGCATCCGCGCGACTTCGCGTTCCCGCGGCGACAACTCGCTCCCGTAGCCGCGCCGCCCGCGTTGGGAAGGCGCCCACGCGCCGTGCTCGCGCAGCTGGTGGCGGCAGCGTCCGGCGTCCCGGGTGGCTCCGAGCTGCTCGTACGCCTCGGCCGCCGCGGTCAGCTCTTCGACCGCGTCCCGGTTGCCCGCCGCGAGACGGCACATCGCCGCTCGCTCGCGCATCGCCGTCGCGGGGTAGGGCATCGGCAGCGCCGCGTACCCCGACGCTGCTTCGTCGAACAGCGTCGCCGCGGCCAGGTGCTTGCCGCGCGCCTCGAGCAGCACCGCCCGGCCGGCCACCAGCGCGGCCGCGGCGACCGGGGCGTCCCGGCCTTCAATCCCGCGCGCGAACGCCTCGACCACGCTGTCGGCCTCCGGCCAGCGCCCGGCCCGCGCGTACGCCTGCGCCGCCGCCGGGACCAGCGCCGCCGCCCAGATCCAGACGCCCTTGCGGCCGGCCGCGGCCACCGCCGTGTCGGCCACCGCGCACGCGCCGTCGACGTCGTCGGTCGCCAGCAGCACCGAGATCAGCACCCCGGCGGCCGACAGCACCACCGGGATCGGTCCGCGGTCCGGCGCGTGCACGCTCGCCGCGGCCAAGTGCCGTTGCGCGGCGGCGAACTCCCCGCGCACGGCCGCGAGCCCGCCGAGCACCAGCGACGACTCCATGACGATCGGGCCGAGTTCCGGATAGCTGTCGCGCAGCTGCTCGGCGGCTTCGGCGAGCCCGCTCCAGCGCCCGCGCACCCAGTCCAGCCGGACGCGGGTGCCCTGGATCAGGCCGATCGCGTACAGCGCACCCGCGTCGGTCGCGCGCCGGACGCCCTCGGTCACCAGCCGTTCCGCGCGGTCGAGGTGGCCCGCCCACGACTGGCCGTCGGCGAGGTTGCACCACAGCCGGGCCAGCTGGACGCGCTCGGCGACCGTGCCGACGGTGTCCGACAGCGCCTCGAACTCCGCCCACGCGGAGCCGTCGCCGACGTGCGACGCCGCGGCGATGCGGTCGGCGGTCAGGGCGAGCCGCAGCTCGGGGTCGTCGAGCCGCTCGTACACCTCGCCCGCGCGGGCGCGCCAGGACTCGTGCCACGACAACGGCGTCAGCCCGTCGATCGGCTGGGCGAGCAGCGTGATGCCGCGCGCGGCGAGGTCGGGCCGGTCGGTCAGCTCGCCGACCGCGCGCTCGACCTCCAGCCGGCCGCGGCCGAGCCCGCCGATGGTCCGGACCTGCAGCATGCCGAGGCTCAGCCGGATCGAGCCGCGGACCGACGGCGGCAGCGTCACCTCTTCGAGGACGCGCTGCAGCGTGCCGATCACGTCGGGCCGGAAGCCCCGCAACGCGACCTGGCTCAGCTTCCCGGCGACGCGTCCGATGTCGGACTGCGCCGGGCCGGGCTCGGCGAGCACCGACTGCAGGAGGTCGATCGCGCGGGACGTCTCGCCACGGGTGATGGCATCGTCCGCGGCGGCTTCGGCGTAGTGCCGCCACTGGTCGACGCGGCCGGCCGCGCGGGAGTGCCGCGCCAGCAGGGTCAGCGGCGGGGACGGCTGCGCGGCGAGTACGCGGATCGCCTGCGCGTGCAGCAACGCGCGTTCGGGTCCGCTCACCGTGTCGTAGACCGCCTTGCGCGCCAACGGGTGCCGGAAGCCGTACTTGCTGTCGCCGACTTCGCCGAGCACGCCGCCGGACAACGCGGCGAGCAACGCCGTGCGGAGTGCGTCGCCGGACAGGCCGGCGAGCTCGCCGAGCACCTCGGCTTCGGCACCGACGCCGAGCACCGCGGCCGCGCCCGCCAGCCGGACGGCGTCTCCGGGCAGCGCGGCCAGCCGTTCGGTGACGGCTTCCCGCAGCAGCACGGGCACTTCGAGGTTCTCCAGCATGCGGTCGGAGAGGACTTCGCCCACCGGCAGCCGCTCGGCCGCTTCGCGCAGGGCCCGCAGGGTTTCCTCGACCACGAACGGGATCCCGGCGGTGCACTCGTGCAGCTTCGCCGCGAACTCGTCGGTGACGCGGGGCAGTTCGAGGATTTCGACCGCGAGGGCGCGCACGGCGGCGGCGTCGAGCGCGCCGAGCGCGACCCGCGCGGAGTGGACGGCCGGGTCGGTCCGGAAGGGGGCGCCGAGCGGGCCGGGCCGCACGTCCGTCGCCGACCGGTAGGTGGCCACCACCGCCAGCTCCGGCGGCATCGAGCCGGCGAGGAACCGCATGAGGTCACGGGTGTCTTCGTCGGCCCACTGGAGGTCGTCGATCAGCACGAGCGTCGGTCCGCAGGCCTGCAGGAGCTCCCGCACCGCGCGGAAGACGCGGTGGCGTTCGGCGACCGGGTCGGGCAGGGGTTCGGGGCGCGGGGGAAGCGCTTCCGCGAGCTCCGGCAGCAACGGCCGCAGCACGCCGGCGACCGGGCTGAGCGGCCCGAGCGGGGCGTCGCCCACCTCGCGAAGCGCTTCCAGGACGGGCCCGTAGGGAAACGGTTCCCGCAGCGGCTGGCAGGCGCCGGTGAGCACGCGGCCGCCCGCGAACTCCTTGCGGCGCCCGATCTCCACGAGCAGCCGGGTGCGGCCCATCCCGGGTTCGCCCTCGATCAGGACGGCGGCCGGGCGCCGCTTGAGCACGTCGACGATGGCGTCGAGCTCGGTGTCGCGGCCGGTCAGCCGGGCGGGTCCGGACCGGACGCTCACCGTGGTGGGGCGGGGAGCCGTCAGCCACATAACCGACCTCCTCGACGCCTACCGGGGTGTGCGCGGAGCCTAAGCAGCGCTCGACGCTCCGTAAACCATTAACCGAATAGGTGGTCGGTACCACCGTCACACGTCCGCCTACCCGCTGTCACCGGTTTGCCGCGGGATCCGCCGGTCTGGGGTCACTGCGCGTGCGAAACTTCGGCGTTTCGCGCGTTCCGGCGGTGCTTAACACGTTCCGGGCGGGGTGTTGGCTACTGAAAGTAGTTCACGGAAACCCTACTTAAGGACCTGTCCGACCGGGTGACGATCCCGGGTCCGGACCGCTTGGAACAGGGGATTCGTCCGGAGTGAATGCGTATACGCATTCGCCGGGCGCCCGGATTGCACCGTAACGCCCACTCCGGGGACGCTCACCCAGGGGAGTACCACTGCGTGGCCGGTGCAGAGCCGCGCGTAACCACCTAGGGAGAAGCATGAAGATCGCCAGACTCTTCGGTGCCGCTGCCGCCGCGGTGACGATGACGAGTGCGCTCGTCGCGGTCGCCGTTCCCGCGTCGGGCCAGGACCTGCTGAACCCGGACATCGTGCCCGCCATGCAGCGCGACCTGGGCCTGACCCACGACCAGGTGCTGTCGCGGCTGAAGAGCGAAGACGTCGCGACCAAGGTCACCGAGGCCGTCACCGCGACGCTCGGCGACACCTTCGGCGGCGCCACCTACAACGCCGCCACGGGCAAGGCGCACATCCAGACGACGGACGCCGCGTCGGTCGCCAAGATCCAGGCGTCCGGGGCCGAGGCGGAGGTCGTGAAGTTCAGCGCCCGCCAGCTCGACTCCACTGTGGACAGGTTCAAGGCCCTCGACGCCTCGGCGCCGTACGCGATCACCGGCTGGGGCGTGGACTCCACCACCAACCGCGTCACGCTTTCCGTGCTGCAGGGCCAGCGCGCCGCCGCGGACGCGTTCCTCGCGCGGTCCGGTGTGGACAAGTCGTCGGTGACGATCCTCGACGCGACCTCCAAGCCGACGCTGCACGCCAACATCCGCGGTGGGGACGCCTACTACATCGGCGGCTCGTCGCGCTGCTCGGTCGGTTTCGCGACCACGACCGGGTTCGTCACCGCCGGCCACTGCGGCGCGCTCACCGGCGGCGGCTCGCTGACCGGGTCGAACGGCGCGTCGCTCGGCAGCTGGATCACCTACCGCTTCCCGGGCGTCGACTACGCGGCGGTCCGCACCAACAGCAACTGGACCCCGGTCGCGCAGATGAACAACGGCACCGCGGTGCGCGGCTCGTCGAACGCGGCGACCGGCTCGTCGGTCTGCAAGGCCGGCTCGACCACCGGCTGGACCTGCGGCACCATCGGCGCGAAGAACCAGAGCGTCCGCTACGCGGAGGGCACGGTCAACGGCATGACCGCGACCAACGTCCGCTCGGCCGCGGGTGACTCCGGCGGCGGCTTCATCGCCGGCAACTACGCGCAGGGCGTCCTGTCCGGCGGCAACACCAGCGTGACGTACTTCTACCCGATCGCCGGCGCGCTGTCGGGCACCGGCACCACCCTGAAGACCAGCTGACCCCTTTTCGAGAAGGCGAAAGGGCGGGTTTCGAGTGCCTCCAGCGCACTCGAAACCCGCCCTTCGTCCTCGCCGCGGGATTGGGAGGTCGGGGGTCAGACGTTGCTGATCTCCTCGATCAGCCCGTCGACGTCGAAGTGCGCGCTCTCCTCGCCGAGCGGCACCAGTTCGTAGGAGGCGTCGAGGAACGTGCGGACGTCCTCGACCTCGAGCTCGAACGACGCATAGCCGTCCGGTGACTCGATTTCCAGGGTCAGGAAGTCCTCGTCCTCGGACAGGTCCGGGCGGATCCGGACATCCCCGAGGCCGGCCGGCTCGTCGAGGCCGTCGACCAGGAGGTCCCGCGCGAAGGTCCACTCGATCCACCGGCCGCGCTCGGTCCGGAACGCCACGGTGACCGCGAACGGCTCGTCGGCGTGGTAGGAGAGGCGGGACAGGACGGGCGTGGTGCTCTCGTTCAGCACCACGAACTGGCTCTGGTGAACGGCGTCGGTCTGCATGGCCCCTCCTGGAGTCCGGTGGCGGTTCGCGCGGCGCGAACTGTTCGAGGAGGAGATGACCAGGCACGACGGTCATGACGAAGAAACTCTCACGTTCACTTGATCGGTTGCATCCGTCCATTGTGGTGTAACGTCCGGCACATACCCCTTGCGTTCACCCGGCGACTGCCGGTGATGGTCCGGGCCAGTACGGACCAGGTCAGCGCGTTTGCTGACGCTAAGCAGCCCGGACGCCGGCGGGAGCGGCCGTCGCGGTGCCGAGGGCGATCGCGATCCCGGCGATCCACTGTGGACCGTGCAGCAGATCCGGCACGACGATGGGGAGGCGCCTGCCAGGCGATCGAAGACGCGGTGACGCTGGCGGCCGTCGGGCTCAAGGGCGCGATCGCACTGACACCGTCACGGTTGGGGTACGCGCTCAACCGGCTCGGCATGCGCGCGCCCGCGTCGGTGGTCCGCAAGCAGACGGAGAAGCCTGGACCCCGCCTACGGCCCCAGCGGGAGGGTGAGCCCGACCTTCACGCGGTCCATCGCCACGCTCGTGGTGAAGTGCCGGACGTTCGGGTTGTCGAAGAACATCCGCCGGGTGAACGCCTCGAAGCCCGTCATGTCCGGGCACGTCACGACGAGCACGAAGTCGGCGTTGCCGGTGACGTAGTAGCACTGCTGGACGCAGTCGTCGGCCAGCACCTGGCGGCGGAACGCGTCCAGGACCGTGAGGTTCTCCCGTTCCAGCTCGACCATGACCACGAACGTCATGCTCAGCCCGAGCGCCTCCGGCGACAGCACCGCGACCTCGCGCTCGATGACGCCCGCCTCGCGCAGCCGCTTGATCCGCCGTTGCACCGCCGCGGCGGAGAGGCCGACCTTCGCGCCGATCGTCTCGGCGATCGTGCGGGCGTCCTCCTGGAGGCAGGCGAGGATGGCGATGTCGAGCTGGTCGAGGTCGGGAGTCTGCACCCCAGCAGGCTAACCGGGACCCCCGACGATTTGCCGCGAGTTCGCTGCCGGCTCACTCCACCGTGACCGTGCTCACTACTCCGTCCGAGGCGAAAGTGAAACAACTTTTTTCGTGACCTGGAACACAACTGACCGGTCTACCAGGGGGTAGCCCATAGAAGTGGGAGACCAGCCGGACGCTCCGTCAACCCGCCGGCGTGGGGAGGCTCTCCCGTGCCCGCACCTGCCGCCGTGCTGACCGGCCTCGGCTCGTGGTTGCCGCCGAAAGTCCTGGACAACCACGAGATCGCCGCCCGGCTCGACACCACGGACGAGTGGATCCGGACCCGCACCGGCATCCGGGAGCGCCGCGTCGCCGGCCCGGCGGAGTCCACTGTGGACCTCGCGGTCGGGGCGGGCCGCGAAGCGCTCGGCGGGGGCTCCGCCGACGCCGTCGTCCTCGCGACGTCGACCCCGGACCAGCCCTGCCCCGCCAGCGCACCGCAGGTCGCCGCCCGGCTCGGGCTCGGCACGGCCGCGGCCTTCGACGTCAACGCCGTCTGCAGCGGCTTCGTCTACGCGCTGGCCACGGCGGCCGGCTTCATCGCCGGCGGCCTCGCCGAGCGCGTCCTGGTGATCGGCGCCGACACCTTCACCACGCTCATCGACCCGGAGGACCGCACGACCGTCCCGATCTTCGGCGACGGCGCGGGCGCGGTCCTGCTGCGCGCGGGCGAGCCCGGCGAGCCCGGTGCGTTCGGCCCGTTCGACCTGCACAGCGAGGGCGAGCACGCCGACCTGCTGTGGGTCGAGGCCGGCGGCGCCCGGCGACGGCTGTCCGACCAGCCGAGCGACCGCTTCCTCGCGATGCAGGGCACCGCGGTGTTCCGGCACGCCTGCGCGCGGATGGCCGAGTCGTCGCGGACGGTGCTGGACCGCGCGGGCTGGATGGTCGGCGACGTCGACCGCTTCGTCGGGCACCAGGCGAACATCCGGATCCTCCAGGCGACGGCGAAGCAGCTGGGCATGCCGGCCGACGCCGTCGTCGCCAACATCGACCGCGTCGGCAACACCAGCGCCGCGTCGATCCCGCTCGCCCTGGCCGACGCCCGCGCCGACGGCACCCTCCAGCCCGGGCACCGCGTGCTGCTCAGCGCGTTCGGCGCGGGCCTGACGTGGGGCTCGACGGTGCTGCGCTGGCCGGATCTGGGTCAGCTGTCCTGAGGTTTCGGGCCGGCCGTCCAGGTCGGTGTCACCTCTTGGCGGCCGCGCAGCTCCAGCTCGCCGTGCTTCTCCCAGTAGGCGCCTTCGCTCGGCAACGCGGCCGAGACGACGGCGTCGCTGGCGAGGATGCGTGACGGCACGGTCTTGGCCAGCTCGGTCAGCCGCGCCGCCTCGTTCACGGCGTCGCCGATCACGGTGTACTCGAGCCGGCTGCTGGTGCCCAGCTGCCCGGCGAACACCGGGCCGCTGGAGACGCCGATGCCCAGGTCGAGCTCGCCGTCCGTGCACACCTCGTCCCGGATCGCGCGGGCCGCGGCGAGCGCGGCGGTCGGGGCGTCCGAGAGCCGGGTGGGAGCGCCGAAGATGCACAGCGCGGCGTCGCCCTGGAACTTGTTGACGAGCCCGCCGCGGGCGTTCACCGCGGAGACGACGGCGGCGAACAGCCGGTTCAGCTTCCGCACGAGCTCTTCCGGCGGGGTGCGGTAGGCGAGCGCGGTCGAGTCGACGACGTCGACGAACAGCGCCGTGACCTCGCGGACGTCGCCGGACAGGGACGCGCCGTACTCGAGGGCGTGCCGGGCGACGTCGGCGCCGACGTGCCTGCCGAAGAGGTCGCGCATCCGCGCCTGCTCGCGCAGCCCGGCGGCGAGCTGGTTGACCGACGTCTGGAGCAGGCCGATCTCGCTGGAGTCGTCGACGTCGACCGCGACCTCGTTGTCGCCGCGGGCGATCCGGTCGAGGGCCACGCGCAGCCGGTGCAGGGGAGCCGCGACGGCCCTGGCCAGCAACGCGGTCCCGATGGCGCCGACCGCGAGGCCGATGACCGACAGCATGATCAGGCTCGCGGTGTGGTCGCCGGAGCCGAGGTCGGGCGGGACGGCGACGAGCAGGACGCCGACGAACGGCACGCCGCTGGCCAGCGCCCAGGTGACGACGAGCCGGGTGAGCACGGTGACGGGCAGCGACCCGCGCGGCGGCAGGACGTCGAGGGCGATGGTCATCACCGGCCGCGCCACCCATTCGGCGGCGAGGTAGGTGAGCCCGACGGTGGTGAGGCCGCCGAGCCCGATGACGGTCGCCATGCCGACGGCGTCCTCGCCGGAGCCGAGCACGCCGGCCAGCACGCTGAGCACGACGGTCCCGATGAGCCAGAGGGTGCCGCTGACGACGGCCATGTCGACGGGCAGCCGCAGGGCCCGGCGCGCCTCGCTTTCCGACGGCGGCCGGCCGAGCACGAACCAGATGGCGGTGCGCCGCTGCAGCCAGGCGGTCCAGAGCGTCCCGGCGAGCAGCGACCCGGCCACGATGGCGGCGGCGGTCAGGCCGAGGATCCAGCCGCGGTCCCCGACGTCACCGGGCAGGCCCTGGAGGAGCAGGAGCAGGGCGACGACGCCGGAACCGGCGACACTGGAGCCGACGCCGAGCCCGGCGAAGCCCAGGCTGGTGCGCAACACGACCCGGAAGTTCTTCACGGCGATCTTGCGCACGGCGTTGATCGTACGGCGCGGCGCTGGACAGAAGCGGTACCGTGAAGAGCACCTTCTCGATCAGCGTTCCTCCGCGGCGAAGTCGTGCGCGTACGTCTTGGCGTCGACCAGGTGCTTCAGCGTCAGCTCGCGGGCCGCGGCCGGGTCGGACCGGCGGATCGCGTCGAGGATCGCGCGGTGGTCGTCGACCGCCTTGCGGATCTGGCCCGGCAGCCGCAGCGCCGCCCGCCGCTCCTCGCCGACCAGGGCGAGGACCGACCGCAGCAGCCCGGCTACGTCGTCGTTGCCCGCGTTCTGCGCGATCACGCGGTGGAACTCGGCGTCGGCGGCGATGACGTGCAGCATGTCGCCGTCCTCGGCCGCCTGCGCCATCTCGGCGACGTTGTCCTCGAGCCGGCTCACGGTCTTCGCGCTCGCCTGCCTGGCGAGCCGCTCGGCGAGGGTCGGCTCGACGGTCGCGCGCAGGTCGAAGAGCTTTTCGACGAGCTGGTCGTGCTCGGTGAACCAGGTCCGCAGGGGCTGTTCCTGCTGTTCGCGGACGTAGGTGCCGGAGCCGGCGCGGATCCGGACGTACCCGATGGAGTCGAGGACGCGCAGGGCCTGCCGCAGCGACCCGCGGCTGATGCCGAGGTCCTCGCAGAGCACGCGTTCGGCGGGCAGCCTGCTGCCGGGCGGCAGGTCGCCGGAGTCGATCCGCGCCCGCAGCCGGTCGACGGTCGCGCTCCAGACCTGCTCGGTGTCCACGCCGCCATCCTCTCAGCTCGCGGAAACTGTCGGGGGTGCCTGTCATGATCGCGGGCATGGACATCCTGGGGGCGTGGGTGCGGGGCTGGGTGGTCTCGCGGGCGGTGCCGGAGCCGGTCGCGGAGCCGGACGGCTTCCGCGTCGACGTCGGCCTGCCCGGCCACCGCGTCCGCTACCTGCTGCGGTCGCCGTCGGCGGTGGCCACGCGGTCGCGCACGGTCGCCGAGCCGGGCACGTGGCTGAAGACGTGCGGCGCACGGGAGGCGGTGCTCACGGGCCTGACACCGGAGTGGCAAGCGGGGGAGACGGAGTACTTGATGACGTTCGAGGGCGGCATCCCGCCCGCCGAGGTGCCGCCGTCGTACGAGGTGGCGGTGAACGGTGCCGAGCCGCTGTGGTCGGTGTCGGTGACGTCCGGGGGCGAGCCGGCGGCCCGCGGCTGGGTCGCGGTGGCCGGCGGGGTGGCGGTGTTCGACCGGATCGTCACCGAGCCCGCCCACCGGCGGCGCGGGCTCGGCCGGGTGGTGATGCACCGCCTGGGTGTCGCGGCCGGCGCGCGAACGAACGCACTGCTGGCTTCGGAGGCCGGGCGCGGTCTTTACAACGCGCTCGGCTGGCGGGTGGCTTCCGAGGTGGTGCCCGCCCACGTACCGGAAGGATCGTCGATCCCGCCGGCGGCGGGCCGCTGATCTGGCTCAACCCGGTCCCGGAGCCCAAGACCGGCAAGAACCGCATGCACCTGGACGTCCTCGGCGACAAGGCCGAGCTGCTGGCGTTGGGCGCGACCGTGGTCCGGGAACGGGACGACGACATCGAATGGGACGTGCTGGCCGACCCGGAAGGGAACGAATTCTGCGTCTTCACCCCGCGGTGAGTGTCCGACCGGACACATCTGCGTCGCGGGACCGGCTCACGATGCTTAGGCTCCGCACGTGAATGCTTCATGACGTGGTGGCACGCGGTGATCGTGGTGGTCGCCGGGATCTGGGCGGGCACCATCAACGCCGTCGTCGGGTCGGGGACCCTCGTGACCTTCCCCGTCCTCGTCGCGCTGGGCTACTCGCCCGTGACCGCGACGACGTCCAACGCCATCGGCCTCGCGCCCGGCACCCTCAGCGGGGCCTGGGGTTACCGGCACGAGCTCACCGGCTACTGGCGGCAGACCGCGAAGTTCGCCGTCGCGTCGTTCCTCGGCGCCATCGGTGGCACCATCCTGCTGCTGTCGCTGCCGAAGGACGCCTTCGAAGCCGTCGTCCCGGTGCTCGTCGGCCTCGCCGTGATCCTCGTGATCGTGCAGCCCAAGGTGTCCCGGTGGGTCGCCAAGCGCCGCGAAGAGAACGGCGAAGAGCACAAAGCCGGTCCGCTGCTGATGTTCTTCATCTTCCTCATCGGCATCTACGGCGGCTACTTCACCGCCGCGCAGGGCGTGATGCTGATGGCGGTCATGGGGATGCTGCTGTCCGAACCGCTGCAGAAGCTCAACGGCGTCAAGAACGTCCTCGCCGCCGTGGTGAACGTCGTCGCCGGCGTGATCTACGCGTTCGTCGCGCCGATCAGCTGGCCCGTCGTGCTGTGGCTGGCCGTCGGCTCGACCGCCGGCGGCTTCCTCGGCGCCAAGATCGGCCGGAAGCTGCCGCCGGCGGTGCTGCGCGGCGTGATCGTCGTGATCGGCCTCGCCGCCGTCGTCCAGCTGGTGATCAAGCAGTTCAGCGACTGAAGTCGCGCGCCGCGGCCAGGAAGAGGTCGTTCTCCTCGCGGGTCCCGATCGTCACGCGCACGCCGTCGCCGGCGAACGGGCGCACCACCAGCTTGCGGTCCAGGGCGTGCTCGGCGAACGGCACGGCCTTGTCCCCCAGCGGCAGCCACACGAAGTTCGCCTGCGTCTCGGGCACCTGGTAACCGGCCGCGAGCAGCGCGTCCCGCACCCGGCCGCGTTCGGCGACGATCTCCTGGCAGCGCGCCAGCAGCTCGTCAGCGGCGTCGAGCGACGCCAGCGCGGCCACCTGGGCCAGCATGTTCACCGAGAAGGCGACGTACACCTGGCGAAGCGCGTCCGCGATCGGCTCCGGCGCGACGGCGTAACCGACGCGCAGGCCCGCGAGACCGTACGCCTTCGAGAACGTGCGCAGCACCATGACGTTCGAGCGCGTCCGCGTGTACTCGACGCCGTCGGGCACCTCGGCGTCGGTGACGAACTCCTTGTACGCCTCGTCGAGCACCACCAGCACGCGCTCCGGGACCGCGTCGAGGAACCGTTCCAGCTCCGCGCGGCGGATCGCCGTGCCGGTCGGGTTGTTGGGGTTGCAGACGAAGACCACGCGCGTCCGGTCGGTGATCGCCGCGAGCATCGCGTCGAGGTCGAGCTCCTGGCCCTCGGTGATCGGGACCATGACCGGCTTCGCGTGCGCCACCTGCGTCACGATCGGGTAGGCCTCGAACGACCGCCAGCCGAAGAGCACCTCGTCGCCGGGGGCGCAGGCGGCCTGGATGGTCTGCTGGCACAGCGACACCGAGCCGCAGCCGATGGCGACCTTCTCCACCGGGACGTCCAGCTCACGCGCCAGCCGCTCGCGCAGCGCCTGCGAGCCGGTGTCGGGGTAGCGGTTGATCCCGGCCGCCGCCTCGGCGATCGCCTGCGCGACGCTCGGCAGCGCGCCGCCGGGCACCTCGTTGCTCGCCAGCTTGATCGCGCCTTCGATCGTCCGGCCGGGGATGTACTTCGGCAACGATTCGAGGTCGGCACGAGGGGACACGGACGACATCTTCGGCGCTCCTCCGATTGAACGGGACAACCCCGTCACCGTATCTTTTCCGCCCGCCGCCCCGCGACTCCCTTCAGGCGGTATGTGACCGGGAGAGCTGCTTAGATGGGTTCCTTCCGTTCACCTCCAAGTGATTGAGTGACGCAATGACGTCGACCAGCACCGTGGACTACCAGCGCACCGACGGCCGCGCCCTGACCCTGACCTTCTCGGAACCGGAGGGGTCGCTACGCGGCGGTTTGGTGGTCCTGCACGAGGCGGACGGCGTCACCGACGGCGTCAAGCTGCTGCTCGCCAGCCTCGCCCTCGAAGGCTGGCTGACCGTCACCCCGCACCTGGAGAACGCGGAGCTGACGCAGCAGGACCTGCTCGACGCGACGGACATCACACTCGCCTGGCTCGTCGACCGCGGCGTCCAGGCCGACCTGCTCGGCGTGATGGGCTTCGACCTGGGCGGCACCGCGGCCCTCGTCGTCGCCTCGCACCGGAGGCTGGGCGCCGCTGTCAGCGTCGGCGGGCAGCAGGTCGCGGAACTGCCCGCGCTGGTCGAGATCGCCGGCAAGCTCACCAGCCCGTGGCTCGGCATGTACGGCGACGCCGGCGACGAGGCGGGCGGCGCCGACGTCGAGCGGCTGCGTGACGCGGCTGCGTCGGCGAAGGTCGCCACCAACGTCGTCCACTACCCGGGCGCGAACCACCGCTTCGACGCCGACCCCGGCGCGGCCGCCGAAGCGTGGCAGCGCACCCTGAACTGGTTCGACGCCCACCTACGGTAGGCGGGATTACAGTCGTGACGTGACGCACACCGCCGACGCCCCCGAAGTGCTCTGGCGCCCTGAGCCGAGCCACGTTGCCGACACCAAGATCGAAGCCTTCCGCCAGTGGCTGCGTGCCGAACGCGGCGTCGAGGTGGACGACTACCGCTCGCTCTGGGAGTTCTCCGTCGAGCGCGGCCCGGACTTCTGGACGGCGGTCGCGGACTTCCTCGGCGTTCGCTGGCACGACCAGCCGGGCGAGGTGCTCTCGGGCGAGATGCCGAACGCGGTCTGGTTCGACGGCGCCACGCTGAACTACGCCGAGCACGCGCTCACCCCCGGCGTCGCGGGTGCGGCGAAGGGCGACGACGAGCTCGCGGTGATCTTCCACCGCGAGGACGGCTTCGCGAACCACCTGACATACGGCGAGCTCCGCGCCCAGGTCGGCGCGGCCCGGGCGGCGCTGCTCGAACTGGGCGTCGGCAAGGGCGACCGCGTCGTCGCGCTGGCCCCGAACTGCCCGCAGACGCTGGTCGCGTTCCTCGCCACGGCGAGCATCGGGGCGATCTGGTCGTCGTGCTCGCCGGACTTCGGCGTCCGCGCGGTCGCCGACCGGTTCGTGCAGATCGAGCCGAAGGTGCTCTTCGCGGTCAACGCCTACGCCTACAACGGCCGCCAGTTCGACATCCGGGGGACCGTCACCGACCTGCAGGCGAAGCTGCCGTCGCTGGCCGCGACGGTGCTCGTCTCCTACGTCGGCGAAGGCCGGCTGGACGGCGCCCTCGACTGGGACGAGCTGCTCGCGAAGCACGAAGGCGCGCCCCTGCTGTTCGAACCGGTCGAGTTCGCGCACCCGCTGTGGGTGCTCTACTCGTCGGGGACCACCGGCCTGCCGAAGGGCATCGTCCACGGCCACGGCGGCATCACCCTCGAACACCTCAAGGCCCTCGCGCTGCAGACGGACCTCGGGCCCGGCGACCGCTTCTTCTGGTTCAGCACCACCGGCTGGATGATGTGGAACTTCCTCATCTCCGGCCTGCTCGTCGGCACGACGATCGTGCTCTACGACGGCAGCCCCGGCCATCCCGACCTCAACGCGCTCTGGCACCTGGCCGAGCAGCACCGCGTCACGTACTTCGGGACGTCGGCGCCGTTCATCCAGAGCTGCCTGAAGGCCGGCGTCAAGCCCGCCGAGCGCTACGACCTCACGGCGTTGCGCGCCCTGGGCTCGACCGGCGCGCCGCTGAGCGTCGAAGGCTTCCGGTGGATCGTGAACGAGATCGGCAAGGGCGTCCAGATCTGCTCGGTCTCCGGCGGCACCGACCTCTGCGCGGCGTTCGTCGCGTCGGCGCCCGACGTCCCGGTGTGGCTGGGGGAGCTGTCCTGCCCGGCGCTGGGCGCCGCGGTCAACGCGTTCGACGAGGCGGGCAACGCCGTCGTCGAGGAGGTCGGCGAGCTTGTCATCACGAAGCCGATGCCGTCGATGCCGGTGTTCTTCTGGAACGACCCGGACGGCTCGCGCCTGCGTGAGGCCTACTTCGAGATGTACCCGGGCTTGTGGCGCCACGGCGATTGGATCCGCGTCACCAACCGCGGCTCGGCGGTGATCTACGGCCGCAGCGACTCGACGCTGAACCGCGGCGGCGTCCGGATGGGCACGGCGGAGTTCTACCGGGTCGTCGAGGGCTACGACGAGATCGCGGACTCCCTGGTCGTGGACACCTCGGCGGCCGGCAACGAGGACGGGCAGCTGATCTGCTTCGTGGTGCTCGCCGGCGGCGCTTCGCTCGAAGACGTCGAGCCCCGGCTGAAGAAGGAACTCCGTAGCGCGCTGTCACCGCGGCATGTACCCGATCGGTTCGTCGTGGTTCAAGAGATTCCTCGTACCTTGAACGGTAAGAAGTGTGAGGTACCGGTGAAGAAGATCCTCGCCGGTGTGGCTCCCGACCGGGCCGTCAGCCGCGACGCGCTGGCCAACCCGGCGGCGTTGACGCCGTTCGTGGAGCTCGCCGGGGGGTAGATGGGGGAAGCATGATCGTCCACAACGGGTTGTACGGGTGGTGACGGGGACCCGCGCGCAGACCACCTGGCGGGTGGCGGGAGCCACCACCGTGGCGGTGATCACCTGGGTGACCCGGCTGGCCGGACTGATGACGCTCGTGTCGGTCCTGGTGCCCGCCGGGCGCCGCAACCTGCGCGGGCACCTGTCGGAGTGGCTGGAGCTGCCGCAGGAGGCGACGGTCGCGGCGGCGACGGTCGCGCTGGTCACGGGCGTGCTGCTGGTCCTGCTGGCCGCCGGCCTGCGCCGCCGCAAGCGCCGGGCGTGGCAGCTGGCGGTCGGCGCGACCGTGCTGCTCACGGTGTCGCACATCGGGCTGCGGCACGTCTTCGGCGCCGGGATGGTGTCCGTCGTGCTGCTGGTCGGCCTGATCGCGAGCCGGCGCTACTTCGTCGCGAAGCCGGACCCGGTGGTCGGGCGCTGGCGCGCGGTGCGGGTGTTCCTGCAGCTGGCGCTGGCCGGGTTCGTGATCAACGTCATCCTGCTGTCGGTGGCCTCGCGCGCGGTGCTGGAGCCGATGAGCTTCCCGGACCGCCTGGCGGAGTCCGCGCTGGCACTGGTCGGCGCCAGCGGGCCGGCGGTGTTCCACCAGATGTGGCTGGAGGACATGACGGCGGCCGTCGGGCTGCTGTTCGGCCTCGCGGCGGTCCTGGTGTCGGCGTACTTCCTGCTGCGCTCGGCCGAGCCGGCGCCGCGGCTGACCGACGACGAGGTCGCCCGCCTGCGCAAGCTGCTCGACGAGCACGGCGAGCGGGACTCGCTCGGCTACTTCGCGCTGCGGCGGGACAAGTTCGCGGTGTTCTCGCGGACGGGCAAGGCCGCGGTCACCTACCGCGTGATCGCCGGGGTGGCACTGTGCTCGGCGGATCCGCTGGGCGACCACGAGGCGTGGCCGGGCGCGATCGAGGAGTACCTGGAGGTCTGCCGGCGCAACGGCTGGGTCCCGGCGGCGATGGGCGTCTCGGAGCTCGGCGCGACGGTCTGGGCCCGGTTCGGCCTGGAGGTCCTGGAGATCGGTGACGAGGCGGTCGTGGACGTCGACGGGTTCACGTTGGACGGACGCATCATGCGCGGCGTCCGCCAGGCCGCGGCCCGCACGAAGCGTGCGGGCTACAAGGTGCTAGTGCGCCGCACGGAGGACCTGCGCCCGGGCGAGCTGGAGGAGCTGGAGGTCCTGGCGGCCAACTGGCGCGGCACGGACACCGAGCGCGGCTTCTCGATGGCGCTCGGCCGCATGGGCGACCCGGGCTCGGTCCTGGTGACGGCCGAGCAGGGCGGCCGCGTGCGAGGCGTGCTCCAGTTCGTCCCGTGGGGTGAGGCGGGCCTGTCCCTGGACGTGATGCGCCGCGACCGGTCGGCCGACAACGGCGTCAACGAGCTGATGATCTCGGAGCTCCTGCTGGCGGCCCGCCGCCACGGCGTCGCGCAGGTGTCCCTGAACTTCGCGGCGTTCCGGGCGCTGATGGAACAGGGCCAGCGCATCGGCGCGGGCCCGGTGGCGCGCATGTCGGCGAAGGTCCTGCACTTCTTTTCGCGGTGGATCCAGATCGAGACGCTGTACAAGTTCAACGCGAAGTTCCAGCCCCGCTGGGTGCCGCGGTACCTGGTTTATCCGGGAGTCCGCGAGCTACCCCGGGTGGGCATCGCGACGTTCGAGGCGGAGGGCCTCGGCGGCCGGTCCCCGCGCCTGCTCAGGCTGCTGCAACGGGCGTGAGGGGGGTGCCGTTCGGGGGTGATCCGGGGGTGTGTAACCTATCTGAGCAGTGGTCGTTGGGCCCAGGAGGCTTCGCCTAGTCTGGTCTATGGCGCCGCACTGCTAATGCGGTTGGGGGTAACCCCCCCTCCCGGGTTCAAATCCCGGAGCCTCCGCTGGTACCCGGTTCGCCGGGTGCTAGGTTAGAGAACAACTGAACACGCGCCCGTAGCTCAGCTGGATAGAGCATCTGACTACGGATCAGAAGGTCAGGGGTTCGAATCCCTTCGGGCGCACGTCTGGTTGAGACAGCAAAGGCCCCTCCGGTTCGCCGGAGGGGCCTTTCTCGTTCCCGTGTGCGAGGGCAGCCGACGCTGCCCGTGGGATTGCCCGCGCACCGGTGGTCCGCTCGCTCGTCCCGTGCCACCGTTGAACGATCACCGGGTTCGGTGCCGACGCGAAAACCGTGGACCCGGGGCGACGGGAGGCGGGTCATCGTGAAAGCCCACCGGCCTGACGACCGCGAGCGGGTGTCCCGCCGGCCGCCGGTCACCCCCGCGCCCCACCCTGACGTCGCGGGGTTGCTGCGGCTCAACCACCTCGCCGGCAACGCGGCCGTGGCGTCGCTCGTCGTGCAGCGGGTTCGGCTTTCCGGCGGGGACGAGAGCCGGCTCAAGGCCCTGAAGGCGGCGGACAAGAAGCTGGCCGCCGCCGCCAAGAAGCGGATCAAGGCGTTCTCCACCAGCGAGGGCGGGCTCTGGAACCTGCTGAGCGGCTTTCCGGTCGGCTCGAAGGTGCCGCTGCCGGAGCGGAACGAGTACCTGGCGGCGTTGTACCGCGCGCTCGGCGAGGGGAAGCCGCTCGACGTTCTCTCCGATCTCCGGACGCGGCTGGACCTGAAGTACGGCGAAACCGTGGCGCCGGCCGAGAAACCCGGCAAGCAGGAGATTGCTCCGCCGAAGGGTGGCGGTTTCGCCCCTTCGGCCGACCTCATCAACGCGACCCGTGAAAAGCTCGTCAAGCGCGCCCCGGAAAAGAAGCGAGAGCCGGCGACCTGGGCCCGTTTTCCCGAGGGCGCCCGGCGTCAGCTGATGGAAATGTGGCACGAGTGGCAGCGCGGGGAAATCGACGCCGCGCACTTCTACGACGACTTCTACAAGAAGTCCGACGCCAAGCGGGCGATGCGGGTCCCGTCCGCCGGCCAGTACGTCGACGCGCTCGCCGAGCAGGACCTCCTCGGTTCCACGCCGAAGGAGCAAGCCGCCGATTCGCGCAACGGTTACCCGCTCATGCTCGGCAACAAGGGCGGCTCGCCGCGGAGCCGGCTCTACCTCAACCCGCACCCGCGGCACGTCGCGGACGTCTACCGGTTCGTCAAGGACCACATCGACTCGATCCCCGGCGTCATCTGGGTCAAGCTCGCCGACCACGCGCGGGCCATGACGGTGCGGGACGTCATCGTCATCTACCTCTCGACCGAGCACCCCGGCGCCGAGCAGGCGGTGGTCGGCGCCCTCAGGGACTACCAGTCCCGCCACGCCGGCCACTTCGTCGACGAGGTGCCCCGCTTGACGCGCTGTCTGCTGCCCGGTGTCGGCGTCGGCGACGAACCACCCAACAGTGACCTGGTGGGCATGGCCGAGAAGCAAGCCCAGGCGATGACCAGCGAGGAACTGGATCGGCACGAGATCGACTTCGGCTCGTTCTCGTTCTCCACCTACCGCTCCACGCTGGTCGTGCGGGCCATCCAGGACGCGGGCGGCCGGCTGGACCTGTTCCAGTCGCTCGTCGCGGAGTACTTCGCCCGCGCGGGCATCGACCTCGCCGACCCGGCCCGGCAGGGTCCGGCCGATCCGAGCGCCCTTCGGGTGCTCGGCATGGTCCGGGAGAAGACCCGGGACGAGGACGGGGAAGAGAAGGAAAAGGAACACTCCTGACGAGCGCGGTCGCTGCTTTCCGTAACTGGACTGGACCAGTGAACACGCGAACGTCTCGGCTGGTCACCCACCGTTCGCCACTCTCCGTGGTTGTGCTTCCCTAATTGGTCTGGACCACGTAACGTCTTCGCAAACGGTACGAAAACACCGCCTCGGTCCCCCGCGGTGCTCCGCCGTTCCCCGCACCTGGTTCAAGGGAGAGCGATGTCCAGAAAGAGATGGCACCTCCTCGGTTTGTTCACCGCGGTCGGCGCACTTGCGATCGGTCTCGTGACCGTTCCGGCCAGCGCCGCCGGCGGCGTCAGCGCCAGCTTCACCAAGGGCTCCGACTGGGGCACCGGCTACGAAGGCAAGTACACGATCAACAACGGCTCCGGCTCGACGCTGGCCGCCTGGACGGTCGAGTTCGACCTCCCGTCCGGCGCGAAGATCTCGTCCCTCTGGGACGGCAGCTACACCGCGTCCGGCCAGCACGTCACCGTCAAGAACACCTGGAACGGCAACGTCGGCAACGGCTCGACCGCGAGCTTCGGCTTCAACGTCGCCTACTCCGGCACCTACTCGGCACCGGCGAACTGCAAGCTGAACGGCGGCTCCTGCGACGCCGGTGGTGGCACCCCGACCACCACGCCGACCACCCCGACGCAGCCGACCACCACCCCCACGACCCCGACCACGCCGCCGACGACGACCACCACCACGCCGCCTCCGCCGGGTGGGCTGAAGAACGTCGGCTACTTCGTGCAGTGGGGCGTCTACGGCCGCAACTACCACGTCAAGAACATCGAGACGTCCGGCTCGGCGAGCAAGCTGACGCACATCAACTACGCGTTCGGCAACGTCAAGAACGGGCAGTGCACCGCGAACGACGACCCGTACGCCGACTACCAGAAGACCTACGACGCCGCGGGCAGCGTCGACGGTGTCGCCGACACCTGGGACCAGCCGGTCGCGGGCAACTTCAACCAGCTGCGCAAGCTGAAGAAGCTGCACCCGGGCCTCAAGGTGATCTGGTCGTTCGGCGGCTGGACCTACTCCGGTGGCTTCGGCCAGGCCTCGCAGAACGCCGCCGCGTTCGCGCAGTCCTGCTACAACCTGCTGAAGGACCCGCGCTGGGCGGACATCTGGGACGGCATCGACATCGACTGGGAGTACCCCAACGCGTGCGGCCTTTCCTGTGACACCAGCGGTGCCGCGGCCTACAAGAACCTGATGGGCGCGCTGCGGGCGAAGTTCGGCTCGTCGTTCCTCATCACCTCGGCCATCACCGCGGACGGCAGCAACGGCGGCAAGCTCGACGTCGCCGACTACGGTGGCGCCGCGCAGTACGTCGACTGGTACAACGTGATGACCTACGACTACTTCGGCGCGTGGGCCGCGCAGGGCCCGACGGCTCCGCACTCGCCGCTCACCAACTTCAGCGGCATCCCGACCCCGGGCTTCTACTCCGACGCGGCGATCCAGAAGCTGAAGAGCAAGGGCGTCCCGTCGAGCAAGCTGTTGCTGGGCATCGGGTTCTACGGCCGCGGCTGGACCGGCGTCACGCAGTCGACCCCGGGTGGCACCGCGACCGGCCCCGCGCCGGGCACCTACGAGCAGGGCATCGAGGACTACAAGGTCCTGAAGAACACCTGCCCGTCGACCGGCACGTTCGCCGGCACCGCGTACGCCAAGTGCGGCAGCAACTGGTGGAGCTACGACACCCCGGCGACCATCGGCGGCAAGATGTCCTACGCCAAGCAGCAGGGTCTCGGCGGCGCCTTCTTCTGGGAGCTGACCGGTGACACCACGGGCGGCGAGCTCATCACCGCGATGAAGAACGGCCTGTCGTGAGGCGCCGGTGGTTGCCCGCGCTCGGGCTGGCGGCCGCGGCCGCCACGATCGGCGCGATGTTCGTGATCGCGCCCGCGAACGCGGCGGGCGGGGTGTCCGCGACCTTCTCCAAGGGCTCCGACTGGGGCACCGGGTACGAAGGCAAGTACACGATCGCCAACGGCTCGGGCTCGACGCTCGCCACCTGGACCGTCGAGTTCGACCTGCCGAGCGGCGCGAAGATCTCGTCGCTGTGGGACGGCAGCTACACGGCGTCCGGCCAGCACGTCACGGTGAAGAACACGTGGAACGGCAACGTCGCCAACGGCGGTAGCGCGAGCTTCGGGTTCAACGTGGCGTACTCCGGCTCGTACGTCGCGCCGTCGAACTGCAAGCTGAACGGGGGTTCGTGCGCCGCCGGGGGCACACCCCCCACGACCACGACGCCTCCTACGACGACGACCCCGCCGACGACCACCACGCCGCCGCCGGCGGGTGGCCGGGGCGCGCCCTACCTGTACATGGGCTGGGGCAGCCCGCCGAACCCGCAGACGGTGATGAACGCGACCGGGGTCAAGTGGTTCACCATGGCGTTCATCAACGCCTCCGGTGGCTGCAACCCGGCGTGGGACAGCAGCCGTCCGCTGTCGGGCAGCGCCGACGCCACCGCGATCTCGCAGATCAAGGCGGCGGGCGGCCAGGTCGTCCCGTCGTTCGGCGGCTGGAGCGGCAACAAGCTCGGGCCGAACTGCTCGACGTCGGCGGCCTTGGCCGGTGCCTACCAGCAGGTGATCAACGCGTACGGGCTGAAGGCGATCGACATCGACATCGAGAACTCCGACGAGTTCGAGAACGAGGCCGTGCAGGACCGCATCCTGGGCGCGCTGAAGATCGTCAAGCAGAACAACCCGGGCGTGCAGACGATCCTGACGTTCGGCACGTCGACGACCGGCCCGAACTACTACGGCAACCGGCTCATCGACCAGTCGAAGGCCCTGGGCGCGAACGTGGACGTGTACACGATCATGCCGTTCGACTTCGGCGGCGGCGCGAACATGTACAACAGCACGGTCAGCGCGGCGAACGGCCTGCGGGACAAGCTCAAGTCGACGTTCGGCTGGAGCGACGCCACGGCCTACGCGCACCTGGGCATCTCGGGCATGAACGGGCTGTCCGACCAGCAGGAGCTGACGGACCTGTCGACGTGGACCCAGATCACGAACTGGGCCAAGTCGAACAAGATCGCCCGCCTGGCGTTCTGGTCGGTCAACCGCGACCGGGGCTGCCCCGGCGGCGGCGTCCAGTCGGCGTGCAGCGGCATCGCCCAGAACGACTGGGACTTCACCAAGGTGACGGCGGGCTTCTGACGTCGTCGTGAAACGAAGGCCTCCTTGCCCGCTCCCCGGGTGGGCAAGGAGGCCTTCTCACTGCCCCACGAAGAAGTGCCAGCCGACCCACCACCAGGCCAGCACGAACGCGATCCGCGCGCTCCGCCGGCGCATCACCACCGCCAGGACGCTCGTCAGCTTCGGCACCTTCTCCGGCCACACGTGGCTCGCCACCCCGAGCCCGATCGCGACCAGGACGATCAGGCCGAACCCCAGCTCCGTGACGACCCGCGTGCTCACGACCGCCTCGCCGCGGCCGCCGCGCGGAGCATCGCCAGGCCCGCCGCCAGCCAGCCCGTGATCGCCAGCGCCTGGACGATCCGGCTGGTCAGCAGCGGGTCGACCAGGTCGCTCATCGTCGGGTGGGTCTGCGACAGGCCACCCGCCGCCTGCTCGTAGACGAACGACAGCAGTTCCCAGCCGCACCAGCTCAGCGCGACCGCCGACCACAGCCACGCCCGGCGTGGCACCGGCCGGTCCACCGGCAGCGACGGGTCCCGCCATTCGGCGACCAGCGCGACCAGGCCGATCGCCGAGATCGCGACCGCCACCGGGACGCTGTCGCGGCCGAAGGCCAGCACCAGCAAGCCGGCCGCGACCACCGCGAACCCCGGCACCCGGAACGGCTCCCCGAGTTCCGCGATCTCCGCGTGCGGCCGTTCGGTGACGAGGAGAACCAGCGTGACGACGAGGAAGATCAGCGCGTCGGCCGGTGCGCCGCGGATCCAGTGCGCGATCGCCGCGAGGGTGAGCGCGATGACCGGGAGGTCGACGGTGAGCGGGTGACTGCGGAAGCCGAGAGCCATGGCGTAGCTCCTTCGCGACAGGTCCTTGTCATTGCTAACAAAAAACCCGGCGCGCGGCCAGCGGATTCCGCGCTCAGAGCATCTTGACCGCGTCGCCGATCGCCTGGTCGAGGATCGAAACGCCCAGCGAGATCTCCTCTTCGGACGCCGTCAGCGGCGGCGCGATCCGGAACACCCCGCCCATCCCGGGCAACTGGACGATGTTCATGTGCAGCCCGAGCTCGAGGCACCGGGTGGTGACCCGGGCGCCCAGCTCGTCCGAGCTGCGCTTGGTTTCGCGGTCCACCACCAGCTCCAGCCCGGCCAGCAGGCCGCGGCCGCGGATGTCGCCGACGACTTCGTGCCGGTAGGCGATCTGCTCGAGGCCGTGGCGCAGCAGCGAGCCGAGCTGCAGAGCGCGCTCGTCGAGGCGGTCGCGGTGCAGGACGTCCAGGACCGTGTTGCCGACCGCCGCCGGCAGCGGGTCCGAGACGTGCGTGGTGAAGAACAGGAAACCGCGGTCGTGGGCCGCCTGCTCGATCTCCGCGCTCGTCAGCACCGCCGCGAGGGGGAGCCCGGCGCCGAGGGTCTTCGACAGCGTCAGGATGTCCGGGACGACGCCGTCGCGCTCGAACGCGTACCACGTGCCGGTGCGGCAGAGGCCGGTCTGGGCCTCGTCGAGGATCAGCAGCATGCCGCGTTCACGGCACTTCTGCCGCAGCGCGGCGAAGTAGCCGGGCGGCGGCTCGATGATGCCGCCGGAGCTCAAGATCGGCTCGACGATGCACGCGGCGAGGCTGCCGACCGACTGCGCGTCGATCATCTCGAACGCGAAGTCGAGCTGGCGGCGCCAGTCCAGCGCGCCGGCGGCGTCGGTGAAGTCCGGGCGGTACGCGTTGGGCGCGGGGATGGCGAAGTTGCCGGGCGCGGCGGGCCCGTAGCCCTTGCGGCCGGCGCTGTAGGTCGCGCTCGCCGCGGCCTGCGTCATGCCGTGCCACGACCGGGCGAACGAGACGATCTCGTGCTTGCCGGTGACGAGCTTGGCCATCCGGATGGCCGCCTCGTTGGACTCGGCGCCGGTGGTCAGGAGCAGTGCCTTCTCCAGCGGTTCGGGCAGCGACTCGGCGAGGCGCCGCGCGAGGTCGACGACCGGGCGGCTCAGCATGCCGCTGAACAGGTGGTCCAGCTTCGCGGCCTGCCTGCGGACGGTGTCGACGATCTCCGGGTGCGAGTGCCCGAGGATCGCGCTCATCTGGCCGGAGGTGAAGTCGAGGATGCGGCGGCCGTCTTCGGTGAAGACGAAGCTGCCTTCGGCGTGGTCGATGATTTCGCGGGTGAAGGCGCCGCCGTAGCGCACGAGGTGCCGGTCGGCGTCGTCCCAGAAGGTTGCGGCCATGCGTTCGACGGTAAGGCGTCGCCGAGCGACACGTCCATCTCACGATTCCGGCTTTCTTGTTCGGTTCTCCCGCACAAGAATGGGGTGATGCTGAACCCGTGGCGCCTGCGGCTGCTGAGCCGGCTCGACACGCTGGGGACGGTCCGCGCGGTGGCGCAGGACGCGAACTTGAGCGCGTCGAGCGTGTCGCAGCAGCTGGCCGTGCTCGAAGCGGAAACCCGCACCCAGCTGCTGGAACGCACCGGCCGCCGGGTCCGGCTGACGCCGGCGGGCCTGATGCTGGCGCGGCGCGCGCGGGCGATCCTCGACCACATGGACACGGTCGAGGCGGAGCTGCGCAGCCTCGGCGAGGAGCCGGTCGGCCAGGTCCGGCTCGGCGCGTTCCAGAGCGCGATCCACACGATGGCGGTCCCGGCGGTGACCCGGCTGGCGGGCGCGTACCCGCACCTGGAGCTCGAGCTGCTGGAGCTGGAGCCGCACGAGAGCATCCCGGCCCTGCGCGGCGGCGACGCGGACGTGATCATCACGACGACCGACTTCGTCCAGCTGCCCCTGGGCCCCGACCTCGACATCGTCCCGCTGGCGACGGACCCGATCGTGCTGGTTTCCTCCGGCGACGTGCCGCGCGGACCCGTCTCGCTCTCGGCCTACGCGGATTCGCCGTGGGCGCTGGACATGCCGCAGTCGTACATGGCGGACCTGACGCTGCGGTTGTGCCGCGAGTCGGGCTTCGAGCCGCGGGTGGTGTGCCGGTTCAGCAACTACCTGATGACGTTGCAGCACGTCGAGGCCGGGTTGTCGATCGCGCTGCTGCCGCTGCTGGCGGTGGACCGCCGGTACCGGGTGGTGACGCGCGAGCTGGCCTCCCCGGTGACGCGCACGATAGCGGCGGTGGTGCGCCGGGGGACACCGTTGCGGGCGGGAGTGAACGTGGTCCTCGACGCGCTGCGGCAGCCGCCGGACCTCCCGGCCCTGACGGAGTGGAGTCCCCGGTCGCCGAGCTAGTCGTTCTTCCCTTGACCGCGGATGCGATCCCGCACCTCCCGGAGCTTGGCCTCGACGTAGATCTGCATCCCCTCGCGGTTCTTGTACGCCTCGGCGAGAGCCGCGCCGAACGACTGCATGACCTCGCCGAAGGCTTCCGCACCGTGGGGCATTTCGCGGCCGAGCAACTCGGCGAACGTCCCGGCGGCGTGCGCGGCGGTGTCGACCTTCTCGATGGCCTCGGCCGAGGCTTCGTCCCTGGCTTCGTGGTCGTCCGAAGACTCGCCGGATCCGTCCGGGTCGTCGGGGTCATCGGGCGGGGAACCAACCTCGGCCGTTTCGGGTGCCGCCGGTTCCTCGGGCATCATCGAAGGCTGGTCTCCCCGCAAGGCACTGACCATGCCCTTGAGCCCGTCGAGGCCGGTTTCGTACATCGCGCCGGCCGTGAAGGCCGTGGCGGCCAAAGCGCCCAGCGTGTGGTCCGCCGGCGCCGGCACCGCGTCGACCCTGACCTCCTGGCCGGTGTGGATCTCGGTGTGCCCGGGAGTGCCGTAGGCGTCGGTCACCGCATTGGTGAGTTTCTCCGCCTTCTCGGCGCCCTTCGCCAGCTCCGTGGACGACCGTTCCTTCGGCTTCTGTTCGAGGGCCGGTTCCGTTTTCCGCTCGACGCCGGTTTCGTCGCGGTCCGGCTTGTCCGGCGAATTCGCGGCGTTCGGCTCGGGGCGCTGCTTCTCCACGAGTTCTCCGCGCTCGTTCACGACCGCCACGTAGTCGTTCGGCCCCAGCTCCGGGATCCGTGACTCCGGTCCGCCGGGTCCGCCGGGGTCGTCCGGGCCGTCGGGTGGGTCGTCGCCGCCACCCCGTGTGCCGGAATCCGTCCGCGTCTCGGCGCCGGGTGCGACCCGGACTTCGGGCGATCCCGCCGAGCCCCGGTCCGCGTTTTCGGACGGGCCGGAAGTCCGCTCTTGGGCCTGAACCACCGGCACCTCGCGGGGAGCCTGCTGCGGACCGGGGACCTCGGGCCGGGCGGCTCGCTCCGGTGACCGGCCGGGCTCGGTGTCCGGACCGGACTCCAGCGTCGCGGGCTCTTCGAACACGACCGGCTGTTCGGTCCGCGATTCGGCCGCTGTGGTGCTCGACGGGCCATCCCACATCGGACCGGGCAGGGTGAGTTCGCGCTCCCGCTCGAAGTCGTCCGGATCGTCGCCGCTGGTGTCCTCCTGATTCGCTTGACCGGGTTCCTCGGCGCGATCGTCTTCGGGGCGGTCAGGGTCTTCAGCCTGTTCGGTGCGGTCGTCGGTGTCCTCCGGCGGCTGTTCGTCGTCGCGGAGGTCGTCTTCGTTGCGGCGGTCGGCTTCTTCGGCGCGTTCGTCGGCGACGTCGTCCTCGGGCGGCTCCGGTTCGGGCTGCTCGGCGGCATCCGGCTCGTCCGCGGGGTCGGGACGGTCCGGCTCGTCGTCCGGCGGGTCGTCGTCGGCTGCCCGGTCCTCGGCCGGGTCGGGGGCTTCTTCCGTGCCCGGGCCGGGTTCGTCGTCCGGGGGATCGTCCGGAACGTCGTCCGGGTCTTCGGGCGGCGGTGGCTCCTCCGCGCCGGGCTCGTCCACCGCGGCGTCGTCTTCGCGCGGTTGGTCCGGCTCGTCGTCGGGGGGATCGTCCGGAACCTCGTCGGCCTGGTCGGACGACGGATCCGGGGTGTCGTCCGGCGGGTCGCTCTCCACGGGCTCGGGCTCGGCGGTGTCGCCCGTGTCCGGCGAGTCGTCCTCCGCCGGGCCTTCGGGGCGGTCCGACTCCGTGTCCGCGGGTTCCGGCGGGGGCTCCGGTGCTTCCGGAGCTCCCTCGCTGGTTTCGTTCATCGTCCGGCCCCCTCGGAGTCCAAGCGCAGCACGCGGTCGGCGCGGAACGTGATGTTCAGGAACTTCGTCGCCGCCTGGACGCGGGCGGTCTGCGTCTTCGCGTTGCTGAGCTGGGCCGCCGCCTTCAGGATCAACGTCGGCCGGGTTGTGCCGATGACCGTTGGCCCGTCGTCGGACCACTGCTCCGGGCGCCGGCGCAGGGCCGCCAGCTGCTCCGCGCGCGTCGCACCTTCGAGGAGCAATCCGCGGTCCGCCCACGACGACGTCAACGGGTGCGGCCCGGTGTCCGGTTCATCGGCCTTCAGCGCCAGCAGGACGTCGTACCAGCGGTAGCTCCCCGCCTGCCACCGGACCTCCGGACCCGCACAACCCCGCTCACCCGCCAACGTCCGCCGGGCGCTGTCGGCCAAGTGGGAGATGAACTCGTCCGCCGCGTTGTACTCCGTGATCCCCGCGTAGCGGGCGTCCACGGCGGTCTGGATTCGGTGTGCCACCGCGCATTCCAGCGTGCGTGGGTCGTAGTTCGCGTGCAGCGACGCGATCCAGTCGGCGGACGGCGCAGGCGCCGAGCGGCCGGCGATGTGCGCGACCGTCAGCAACTCCAGCCACAGCACCAGCTTCGGGTCCTCGTCCGCGCGGTACACCGCGTCGCCCAGCTCTCGCAGAGTGCACGGCCGGGCCAGACATGACTGTCCACACGCGACACTCCGGCGCGCCGTCAGAGCCGGTGTCGACGAGACCGAACAAGCGTCCTCGCGAGCCGAACCCAGCGGCATCGAAAGCCGCAGCGGGCGGTCCATTCCGTCCGTGAACACCGCCGCCCGGCCCGGTGGCAGCGTCACCACGTGGCGGGACTGGGCCTCGCTCAGGTTCATCGTCGCCCCGACCGCCTCGCGGTCGTCCGCGGCCGGCAGCCGGTGGAGGATCTTGCACGCCGTGTTCTTGATGACGTCCGGGACGATCTTGCCCGGGATCTGCTCGGCCACCACGATCCCTTCGCCGTACGCGCGGATCTCCGCCAGCAGGGACGTGAACAGCTCCACCGCGTGCTCGGTCGGGCTACCCGGCTCCGCCCGCTTCAGCAGCCGGTGCGCCTCTTCCAGCACCAGCACGTGCTTCAGCCCGGACGAGCCGGCCACGTGGTGGACGCGCAGGTGCTCGAACAGCCGGATCAGCACCGCGCCGATGAAGAACGCCTTGTCCATGTCGGAGCCGATGTCCTCGATCTCCAGCACGACGTTGCCGCGCAGCAGCTCCGCGACGTCCAGCGGGTGGCCGCCCTCGAAGAAGCGGCCGGGCGTGCCCAGCCGCAACGATCCGATGCGGACGTCGACGAAGCCGCGGACGTTGTCGGCGACTTCCTTGCCGTAGCCGATGCCCTCGACCACCTCGATCGCCGTCTTCCGCAGGTCGCCCAGGCTCGGGTACTTCACCCGCCCGACGCGGCCGCGGACCTCGCCGGTCACCGGGTCCCAGCCCTGCTCCGTGTAACACCGGGTCAGCGCCTGTGCGAGGACCTGCGGGAACGGCTCGTCCGCGTCGAACGCCGCCATGAACAGCGCGCGCGTCAGGTCCAGGTGCGTCTGCAGCGGGAAGCCCGCCGCCGGTTCCAGGGGGTTGAGCCCGGCCGGGTACGCGCCGGGGTCGCCCGGCCGGATCACCGTGACGCCGCCGGACGGGCCGAGCCGGCCCGCCATCGCCGCGTACTCGGCCTTCGCCGGCTCGATGACCAGCCACGGGACACCCGCGGTGTGCAGCCCCTCCAGCAGGTGCCGGACGGTCTGCGACTTTCCCGAGCCCGTGGCGCCCGCGACGAACGTGTGCCGGTTGAGCGTGTCGAGCGCGACGCGGAACTCGCCCACGTGCTGGTCCGCGTCGTCCAGGACCGCGCCGAGCGGGATCTCGCCGTCGGACTCCGGGGTGACGTCGAACAGCGGCGGCTCGGTCAGCCGGATCCCCGGCAGCTCGCGCCGCGGCGGGCGTGCGATCGCCGCGACGAACTCGCCGGTCGCCGCGAACGCGCCCTCGCCCTTCCACGCCGACGCCAGCGGGACGCAGTCGCTGCCCGGCGTCAGCACGTACGGCAGCGCGTCGAGGTCGCTGGCGCTGCACAGCAACGCGGCGGCCGCGCGGGTGCTCGGCTCGTCCGGGCCGCCGACCAGGACGTGCACCGTCCACAGTCCCGCGGACTTTGCCCGCGACAGCTCCCGGTACCGGCCTTCGGCCCGCAGCAGCGCGATCCGGTCCGGCTCGGAGTTCTCCCGCTGCCGCAGCCGTGGGATCGTCGTCTCGAGGCCGACGAGCTCGCGTTCGACGGCGTCGGCGCCCAGCGGCTCGGCGACGACCAGCCAGACGAACTCGCCGGGCAGGTGGGCGACGTAGTCGTCGAAGCCGCCGCGGCCCGGCGCGTCCGAGCCGGACTGCGGTGTCCACAGTGGATCGTGATCGCCCGTGCACCGGGTCCACGCGGGCAGCGCGGCCCAGTCCGGCGCCGGCACCGGTGTGCCGAGGCTGCCCGGCGGGTACAGGATCGGCACCGGCCCGGCGGCCGGCCGCGCGACCGGCGAATGCGGGCGGCCGCCGACCAGCACACGCAGCGCGCGTGCCCCGCCCGTGCGCTCCCAGGCGACCGCGAACGCCGCGTCCGGGCCGCGGAACCGCAGGTCGGCATGGGCCGCGGTGAGCGCGGCGAACAGCTGGGCCGGGGCGCGGCCGCCGGTCTCGTCGGGCCGGTCGGCGTCCGTGGCGAGGTCGTCGCCGCGGGGCACCGACAGCAGGCGGTGGAAGCCGAAGCCGTCGAGCGGGGACATCAGCGGGGGAGCGCGACCCGGTCGAGCAGGACGATGCCGGGGTTGCAGTCGCCCATGACCACCCGCCGCCCGCTCGGGCCCGCCTCGACCAGGACGAACGCCGTCGGCGCGAGCGACTGCAACGCCGTCGGCTCGACCTGGAACTCGTACACGCGGGCGCGCGTCTCGCCTTCGCTGCGCGAAATGGCTTCCGACTGGTTGACGGTGTCCTGCCAGTTGCTCTCGCGCGAGGTCGACGAGCTGAAGTTCCGGCTCCAGTTCGAGCCGGACGACCACGAGCCGCCGCTGCCGCCACTACCGCTGGTGAAGCTGCTGCTGCCGCCGAAGCTGTAACCACGGCTGCTGGACGACCCCGTCGAGCCGCCGGTGCTGGACGAGTTGCCTTCGGTGAACGTCTTGCCCATCTCCGCGGTCAGCTGCGACAGGACGAACTTGAAGCCGCGGCCGATGAACTCCGCCGCGTTCGCCGCCTCGTTCGCGTTGCCCAGCTGCATCAGCAGGCTGACGCTGCCGGAACCGCCGAGCAGCTTCTGCAGGTCGTCGCGCAGGTGCCGGAGCAGGAAGACGAGCCGGACGCCGGCGCGCCGGGCCTGCTGGGCCATGGACTCCAGGGCTTCGAGCCCGATCTGGTCGGCGCCCGCGACGACGAGCACCTCGCGGCCGGTCGTCTCCCGGGAGTGCAGCTCCTGCAGCGCGCGGTGGAACACGACGTGGTCGAGGAACCGCTTGTGCCGTCCGATCTTGGTCCGGGTCGCGACGACGGACAGGCCGCGCGACGGCCAGCTCGCCCGGAACCCGGTGGGCGGGCCGTCGGTGGCCTGCTCGGCCCGCGCCAGCCCGCGGATCTCGCCTTCGAGCGCGATGAGCTCGTTGCGCACCTGCTCGGTGTTGCCGACGGTGTCCACATAGGAATTGAGCGTGCGCAGCTCGTCGGCCGACAGCGTTTCGTCCGAGCCCGCGTCGTACACCCGGCGCAGCACCTGCAGCCCGGCGACGAGCTTGCTGAACGTGACCGGACCGGTCAGCCGCTCGGCCACGGTGGTGAGCAGGTCGGCGTGCAGGCCGCGCAGGTCGGCGCCCATCGCCGTGCGGTTCAGGTTGTGCATCGCCTCGGCGACGACCTCGGCCAGCTCGTGCGGGTCGAGGTCGGCGAGCAGGCCGAACGCGCCGAGGTCGCGCGGCAGCTCGTGCACGGCGACCTCGTAGCCCTTGCCGGCCGCGGCCACCGCCAGGTCGTCGGCGACGGCCATGTCGGTCAGGTCCAGCAGCAGCATCGACGCGCCGCCGGCCAGCTGGGCGGCGCCGCTGGTGGCGAGCAGGCTCGCCCAGCCGTCCTCGGTCCCGCCGAAGACGTCGACGCGGTTGGGCCGGGTGCCCAGTTTCACCGGCTGCCACAGCATCGCCGAACCGAAGCGGTCGCGTTCCCGCCGGTCGTGCTCGGCGACCCGCTGCTGCCACGCGAAGTGCGCCTGTGTGTACGACTCGAGCGCGCGGTTGTACTGGGACTCGTAGCCGCGCTTCATCACCGTGAACCGCCGCCGTGTCCGGAAGAAGTGCACGATCGCGAGGAGGACGCCGACGCCGAGCACCACGCTGGTGGTGATCTCGGCGGCCAGCGGGACCTGCTTCGAGACGGACTCCATCATCCCGCCGACCATCACGACCACCACGACGGTCAGCGCGAGCCAGCCGAGCAGCCCCAGCCAGGCGCGCTTGCTGCGCTTCTCCCGCAGCCGGTAGTCGTGTGGCGCGTACACCTGCTCGGCGACCGGTGGGGTGGCCGACTCCGGGCTCACGGAGACCGGCGCGGGCGGGGTGAACTCCCAGCCCCAGGTTTCGCGCGCGCCGAACAGCCGCTCCCACATCTCGGTCGTGCCGCCGACCGCAACGTCCCGCCCCTGCACTGGCCCCTCCGGAGTCCGCCATACGCCCGGTTGCCGCACGATTGTGCCCCGGGGGGCCGACAAAAGTGACACTGTTCCCCCGATCGTCCACATCCGGCCACTGTCCGCTGGACGGCACCTGTCCGGGGGCGGACACTCGGTGCGTGAACCGGCGCGTGCGCGTGGCGATCCGGGTTGCCGGGGTGGTGCAGGGGGTCGGGTTCCGGCCCTTCGTGCACGGCCTGGGCCTGCGGATCGACGTCTCCGGGTTCGTCGGGAACGACGTGCGCGGTGTGTTCGCCGAGGCCGAAGGCCCGCCGGAGCGGGTCGCGGAGTTCGTCGCCGCGCTGACGGCCGAGGCGCCGCCGCTGGCCGTCGTCGAGCACGTCGAGACCCGGGAAATTCCCCCGATCGGGGACACCGGGTTCGCGATCGTCGCCAGCGCGGGCCCCGGTGTCGCCGACACGCTCGTCTCGGCCGACTCCGCCACCTGCGCCGACTGCCTGCGGGAGCTGCGCGACCCCGGCGACCGGCGGTTCCGGTACCCCTTCGTCAACTGCACGAACTGCGGCCCGCGGTTCACGATCGTCACCGGCGTTCCCTACGACCGGCCGCAGACCACCATGGCGGCCTTCCCGATGTGCGCGGACTGCAAGCAGGAGTACGAGGACCCGGCCGACCGGCGGTTCCACGCCCAGCCCGTCTGCTGTCCCGCCTGCGGGCCCGCCTTGAGGTTCGGGTCCGCGGACGACCCGGTCCGGGCCGCGGCCGAGGCCCTCGGAGGGGGCGCCATCGTCGCGGTCAAAGGCCTCGGTGGCTACCACCTCGCCGTGGGAGCGCGGCACGAAGAAGCGGCGAAGCGGCTTCGGGCCAGGAAACACCGCGAGGACAAGCCCTTCGCCGTCATGGTCGCGGACTTGGCGCAGGCCCGGGAACTCGCCGAGGTCGACGCCGTCGCCGAACGGGCGCTGACCAGCAGGCAACGGCCGATCGTCCTGCTGCCCGCCAACCGGGCGCTCGCCAAAGCCGTCGCGCCCGGGAACCGGCGCATCGGCCTCATGCTGCCCTACGCGCCGGTGCACCACCTGCTCCTGGAAACCACCGGGCCGATCGTCCTGACCAGCGCGAACGTCTCCGACGAGCCCATCGTGTACCGCGACGAAGACCTCGGCCGCCTTCAGGGCATCGCCGACGCCTTCCTCACCCACGATCGGCCGATCCACGTCCGCACCGACGACTCCGTCGTCCGCGTGACCCGCGGCGAAGTGCAGCTCCAACGGCGCTCGAGGGGCTACGCGCCCGAGCCCGTCACGCTGCACAAGCCCGCGGCACAGCACCTCCTGGGCTGCGGCGCCGAACTCAAGAACACCTTCTGCCTGGCCAAAGGGCGGCACGCCTTCGTCTCCCACCACATCGGCGACCTCGAGAACTACGAGACGTTCACGGCGTTCACCGAGGGCATCGAGCACTTCAAGCGCCTCTTCGCCGTCGAGCCGACGCTGGTCGCGCACGACCTGCACCCCGAGTACCTCTCGACGAAGTACGCGCTCGAGCAGGACGCCGCCGTGCTCGGCGTCCAGCACCACCACGCCCACATCGCCGCCTGCCTGGCCGACAACGGCGAGGACGGGCCCGTGCTCGGCGTCGCCTTCGACGGCACCGGTTTCGGGCCCGACGGCACCGTCTGGGGCGGCGAGCTCCTCCTCGCCGACCTCACGGCCTACCGGCGGCTCACCCACCTGAAACAGCTCGCGATGCCGGGCGGCACCAGCGCCATCCGCCAGCCGTGGCGGATGGCGGCGTCCTATGTGGACGAACTGGGCCGTCCGGCGCGCGAAGACATCGTGCAGCTCAAGCGCAGCGGCCTCAACTCACCGCTGACGTCCAGCGCCGGCCGGCTCTTCGACGCCGCCGCCGCGTTGCTCGGCGTCCGGGACACCATCACCTACGAAGGCCAGGCCGCCATCGAACTGGAACAGCTGGCCGACCCGGCGGAGAAGACCGCCTACCGCGCGCGGATCGACGAGGAGATCCACGGCGAGGACCTCATCGCCGCGCTGCTCGACGACCCGAGCGGCAAGCCGGTCCGGGCCGCCCGGTTCCACAACGGCGTGGCCGACGCCATCGTGCGGGCCTGCGACCGCTACCGGGACCTCAGTGGCACGGTGGCGCTCTCCGGCGGCGTGTTCCAGAACGTCCTGCTGCTCGACCGGACCGTCGAAGGCCTCGAGCACCAGGGCTTCCGCGTACTGACCCACCGGAGGATCCCCGCCAACGACGGCGGGATCAGCTTCGGTCAGGTCGCCGTAGCCAGTCGTACCACTCGGTGAGCCCGTCCCCGCGGGTGGCGCTGACCCGCAGCAGGGCCGCCGACGGGTTGACGCGCCGGACGTCCCGCTCGAACTCGGTGACGTCGAAGTCCACGTACGGCAGCAGGTCGACCTTGTTCAGCAGCACCAGGTCCGTCGCGGCGAACATGTGCGGGTACTTGACCGGCTTGCCGGGCCCTTCGGTCACCGACAGGATCACCACGCGCGCCGCTTCGCCGAGGTCGAACAGCGCCGGGCAGACCAGGTTGCCGACGTTCTCGATGAACAGCGTCGAACCCGGGGCGGGCGCGAGCGAATGCAGGGCGCGGTGCAGCATGGACGCGTCCAGGTGGCAGCCGGCGCCGGTGTTGATCTGGACGACCGGGGCTCCTGTGGCCTTGATCCGCTCGGCGTCGAGCAGCGTCTCCTGATCGCCCTCGATCACCGCGCACGGCGTGTCCACGGCCCGGATCGTCCGCTCCAGCAACGTCGTCTTGCCCGCGCCCGGCGAGCTCATCAGGTTGATCGCGAACACACCGGCGGAACGCAGGTGTGCACGGTTGTGCGACGCGAGTTCGTCGTTCTTCGCGAGGATGTCCTGCTCCATGACCACGGTGTGGGCGTGGTCGGTGATCCGGACTTCCGAGTCCGAACAGCCGCAGGTGTCACACATGGCTGACCTCCACCGAGGTGATCCGCAGTTCCCGCCCCGCCAGCACCGCCGCGTTGGCGCTGCCGCAGGGGCACAGCACGATGAAGTCGTCGAGGCCGAACTCCGCGCCGCAGTCGTGGCAGCGGGCCCTGCCGGCCGGCTCGGCGATGTCCAGCCGGGCGCCGGCCAAGGGCGTCCCCGCGCACAGGACGTCGAAGCAGAACCGGACGCTGTCCGGCACCACGCCCGACAACCGCCCGATCTCCAGCTGCACGCTGGTGACCGGCGCCTCGCCGAGCCGGGCGACGATCGCGTCGACGACCGACTGCGTGATCGCCATTTCGTGCACTAGCAGATCCTCGGCAACGGGTCCCCGACCAGCAGGTCCACGATCCGGGTGCCGCCGAACGCGGTGTTCAGCAGCACGATCCCGGGCGGGTCGCCGGTGATCCGCCCGATCACCGCGGCGTCCGCGCCGAGCGGGTGCGCGCGCAACGCGGCCAGCGCGTCGGCGGCCTGAGCGCCGTCCACGACGACCACGATCCGGCCTTCGCAGGCGACGTACAGCGGGTCGATGCCCAGCAGCTCGGACGCGCCGCGGACCTCGTCGCGCACCGGCACGGCCTTCTCGTCGACGACGACGGCGACCTCCGCGGCCTTCGCGATCTCGTTGAGGATCGTCGCGACGCCGCCGCGGGTCGCGTCCCGCATCGCGCGCACGCCGGGCACCGCGGCCAGCAGCCCGGCCACCAGGTCGTGCACCGGCGCGGTGTCCGAAGCGAGGTCGGCGTCGATGTCCAGCTCGCCGCGGGCCAGCATGATCGTGACGCCGTGGTCACCGATCGGCCCGGAAACGAGGACGGCGTCTCCGGGCTTCACGGTGGCCACACCGAGGCCCGTGCGGGTGAGCACCCCGACCCCGGCCGTGTTGACGTACACGCCGTCGGCCTTGCCGCGCTGGACGACCTTCGTGTCGCCGGTGACGATCTGCACGCCCGCCGCGACCGCCGCGTCCTTCATCGACTCGACGATCTTCAGCAGGTCCTCGACCGGGAAGCCTTCTTCGAGGATGAACCCCGCGGTCAGGTACAGCGGGCGCGCGCCGGAGACGGCGAGGTCGTTGACGGTGCCGTTCACGGCCAGGTCACCGATGTTCCCGCCGGGGAAGAACAGCGGCGAGACGACGTAGGAGTCCGTGGTCAGGGCCAGGCGCGCGTCGCCGACCACCAGCGACGCCGAGTCCTCGAGCGGTTCGAGCAGCGGGTTCCGGAACGCGTCGAGGAAGACGGCCTCGATCAGCGTGTGCGTCGACTTGCCGCCCGCGCCGTGCGACAGCGTGATGCGCTCTTCACGCACCTTCGCGCGCCGGCGCCGGGCCCGTTCGATGCGGTCCAGGACCTGCTGCTCGCGTTCGGTGGTGGTCATGCGCGGCTCGCCTCCCGGACGCGCTGACGGGTGAACCGGCCGAAGTTGTAGTACGCCGCGCAGGCGCCTTCGGGCGAGACCATGCAGGTCCCGATCGGCGTCTCCGGGGTGCACGCGGTGCCGAACACCTTGCACTCCCAGGGCTTCAGCACGCCCTTGAGCACCTCGCCGCACTGGCACGCCTTCGGGTCGGCGACGCGCAGGCCGGGGATTTCGAACAGCCGCTCGGCGTCGAAGGCGGCGTACTTCTCGCGGATCGCCATCGCCGAGTGCGTGATGAACCCGAGGCCGCGCCACTCGAAGTACGGTCGCAGCTCCATGACCTCGTTGATGGCCTTCAACGCGACGATGTTCCCGTCCCACGGCACCACCCGCGAGTACTGGTTCTCCACTTCGGAGCGCCCCGAGGAGAGCTGGAGCATCAGCATGTAGATCGACTGCAGGATGTCGAGGGGCTCGAAACCGGCGACGACGACGGGCTTGCCGTAGTCGCGGGCGATGAACTCGTATGGCCGGCAGCCGATCACCGTCGAGACGTGCCCCGGCCCGATGAAGCCGTCGAGCCGCAGGTCGGGGGAGTCGAGGATGGCTTTGATCGCCGGGATGATCGTGACGTGGTTGCCGAACACCGAGAAGTTCCCGATGCCCTCGGCGGCCGCGCGCAGCAGCGTCATCGCGGTGGACGGCGTGGTCGTCTCGAACCCGATGGCCATGAACACCACGCGCAGGTCCGGGTTCTGCCGCGCGATCTTCAGCGAGTCGAGCGGCGAGTAGACCATGCGGATGTTGGTGCCCTCGGCGTTGGAGTCGAAGAAGTTCCCGCCGGAGCCGGGCACGCGCATCATGTCGCCGAACGACGTCATCAGCACGCCCGGCTGCCGGGCGATGTGGATCGCGTCGTCGATGCGGCCCATCGGGATCACGCACACCGGGCAGCCCGGCCCGTGCACCAGCGTGATGCTCTCGGGCAGGTAGTCCTCGAGCCCGTGCTTGTAGATGGTGTGGGTGTGCCCGCCGCAGACCTCCATGAACTTGTAGTGGCGGCCCGGCTCGCACAACGCCGTGATCTTGGCGGACAGCGCCCGCGCCTTTTCGGCGTCGCGGAACTCGTCGACGAAACGCATGACGACTCCTACTCGATCCTGGATTCCAGGAGAGCGGCCATTTCGTCCTCGTAGGCCTTGCCGATGCTTTCGAGGAACTCGAGGGCGGCCGCGGCCTCCTGTTCGTCTATTTTGGACAGTGCGAAGCCGACGTGGATGAGGACCCACTCGCCCGGCACCGGCGGGTCGTCTTCGAGCAGGCCGATGTTGATCGTCCGCTTGACGCCGCTGACCGAGACTTTCGCGAGGTCCGGGCGCTCCTCGCTGATTTCGATGACCTCGCCCGGGATGCCGAGGCACACGGCACTACATCCGGCTCATCTCGAGGTACCGCCGGATGTCGGGTTCCAGCTGCTTCGCGAGCCAGGTCACCCCGCCGAGCAGCACGGCCAGGAACAGCAGGCGCTTCATCTCAGACCTCCGTCTTCTCACGCAGCGGCAGCCGTGGGCTGGTGCCCCAGGCCAGTTCGGTGACGGCGCGCACCGCGGCCGGAACGGCGGCTTCGACCCGTGGTGACAGTCCGATCCCTTCGTCGAGACACGCGGGTTCGCACCCTACGATCAACACCCGCCCGGCGTCACCGCCAAGCAGGCGAAGCAAGCGGAACACGGCGTCCGGCTGCATCCCGTGCGCGTCGATCGCCGCCGAAGCGGCCAGGTCCCCGGTGTCGGCCTCGATGAGCGAGAGCGTGCCGGGTGGCCGGCCGTGCGGGGTCGCGTCGAGCAGGATCGTCGTGTCGTAACCGCCCATCAGGTCGTAGGCGAGGTGCATGCCGGCGATGCCGTAGTCGGCGATCTGCACCCAGGGCGGCAGGTCGGCTTGCTCCAGTTCCTTGATGACCTCCACGCCGAAGCCGTCGTCGCTCAGGAAGATGTTCCCGATGCCGGCGACCAGGACTCGTGGCCTCATTCCGCCACCTCCAAGGGCTCGATCTCGTCGGGGGAGAAGTACCGGTACCGCCCGTGCGCGTGCTGCAGGTCCGCGGCCGGGTCGTCGTCGAGGGTCACCGCCAGGTACGAGACACCGTCCACATCGGACAACACGACCCGCACGGTGGCCGTCTTGCCGACGAGGAACATGTCCTGGGCGTCGGTCCCGCGCAGGTTCGGCCGCAGCCGGACGCGCGACCCTTCCGCGACGCGGATCCCGGCGACGACCACCGAGGGCCGGACCGGCCGGACGGACCGGACCGCGCCGTGCAGCCGCTCCAGCAGTTCGGGCGGCATCGCGTCGACGCGGTCGACGATGGCCGCCGCGCGCGGGTCGGTGGCCCGGGCCTCGCGCTTCTCGTCGTCGGTCAGCGTCATCGTGCGCAGCGTCAGGATCTCGTCGATCTCGGTGCCGTCGAAGAGGTCGCCGGGACTTTCCGGCGCGATCGCCGGGTCGTCGTAGAGGATGATCGGCGACGCGAGCACCACCGTGCTGCGCGAGGTGTCGCCGATCAGCACCGGCCAGAGCCGTTCCTGGCGGCACGCCTCGACCGCCGGTTTCGCCCACTCCGGCGGGTCGAGCATGGACAGGAAGTGCCCGGTGTCGACGCTGAGCACCAGGTGGGCCGCGAGCAGCGCGTGCCGCAGGGCGTGCTCGCGGACGCCGTCGGAGGGCCACGACGTCGTGTTGTGCACCTCCACGCGCAGCCGGGCGCCGCCGAACGGCCCGTCGAGCGGGTCGACCCGGGCGGTGAGGACGCCGGACAGCCCGGCCTGCCGGAACGGCTTCTCGGCCGGGAGTTCCGAGAGCGGCAGTTCGAAGTCGATCTCGTGCTCGACGCCTTCGTCCCACGCGGTGCCGGGCCGCGTCCGCGCCCCCAGGAAGCGCAGCTTGACGCGCAGGATCGTGCGTTCGAGGGGCTCGAGGACGCACTCGACGCGGGCGGAGGAGTGCTCGCCGATTTCGGCGGAGGCGTACGACGGCGGCACCAGCACGCCCCACTGCCAGCGCACCTGGTTCTTCGGCGCCGACGCGCGGTACGGGTAGAGCAGGTAGCCCTCGTAGAGCACGGCGTCGCCGACCGCGCGGGCCTGGTCGAGGACGTTCACGGCTCACCCGCCAGCAGCCGCTCGACCGCCGCTTCCCACGTCGGGATCGCGTGCTGCGCCTTGTACTTGAGCAGCGCGTCCACCGACTCCCGCGGCAGCTTGATCCACGCGACGTCCGGGAAGTAGCGGGCCATCAGCTCGTCCCAGACCGCCACCGGCATCCGGCACTCGGCCTGCGTGTGCCACGGCACCTGCTCGACCCAGAACCCCGGGCCGCCCTTGCCGAACACGGTCCCGCTGAACAGCAGCACCATCGGCACGACGCCCTCGGCGAGGGCGTGGAAGTACTTGCCCGCCGCGACTTCGAGGTCGTAGGTGCACGGCACCTCGGCGTCGACCTCGGTGGCGCCGGTGAACCCGGGCACGGTCACCGCCACCGTCGTGAACTGGAACGGCTTGAGCGTCTCGCCCCACCGGGCGCGCTCGCCGAAGAGGTGGGTGAGCAGTTCCGACTCGTCGTCGCTGTAGCGGCGGCGCTGCGGCTCGATGCGGATCTGGACGCGCAGCACCATCGCGTGCACGGGCTGCCCGGTCAGCTCGGAGATCCGCAGCCGGAACGCCAGTGTCGGGGACGCGGCGTACTTCAGCGGCCGGACGTCGATGCAGTCGAAGCTCAGCTCAGCCATCGGCCACGACCTCGCTGCGCTCGCGCAGGCGCGTGAAGAACCCGTCGATGGCCTCGCGGGCCTCGGTGCCGCCGTCGAAGCCGCGCCAGGTGGTCCGGACGAGCCCGACCAGCTCGTAGCAGACGTCGATCGGCACCAGGAAGCACTCGAAGCCGAGGTCGAGCTGGTTCAGCAGGAGCGCTTCGACGTCGTCGGCGGCGCCGGCGGCGGCGAGCAGGTCGTCGCCGGTGCCCAGCGGGAGCAGGGACTCCGTGGCGCCCGCCGGGCTCGGGTAGAACGCGACGGCGCGGTCCTGCACGGAGTTGCGGAACAGGAACGCCGTCTTCACCGGGATCCCCGCGGACTCCCACAGCGCCGGGCCCGGGCCGAAGCGGGGCATGTGCCGGAACCGCTGCGGCACCGCCCGGTGCCGCTTCCCGCCCGCCCCTTGGTGGGTGAAGAGCAGGTAGCAGCCCCGGCAGGTGCACAGGATCGTCCGCGATTCGAGGTCGATGACGTGCCCGTGTTCCGGGCCGATGGGTTCCGCGCACATCTCGCACTTCTCGCCCGGCGCGGCGCGCGGTGCGGGAGTGCGGAACCTGCGCAGGCCGCCGGTCACGGGACCTCCACGGGACACGGGACCAGCGGGAGCAGCGGACGGCCGCCCGGGCCGGCGTCTTCGGCCACGCCCTCGACGACGACGTCGGAGATCTCCGGCGCCACCTCCCGGACCGCCCGCTCGATGGCGTGCTTCGCGGTGACCGCCGAGGACGGGCAGCCGTCGCAGCTGCCCCGCAGCCGCAGCCGCAGGACGCCGTCGTCGATGCCGACGAACTCGACGTCGCCGGCGTGCGAACCCAGGTACGGCCGGACCTTGTCGAGCGCCTCGGCGACGCGCTCGTGCGTCGACCGCGGGTGCAGGTCGTGCAGCACGAGCAGGCCGCGGACGTGGTCGTCCTCGGCGAGGCGGTCGAGCAGCGGCCGGTCGACGGCCTCGACGATCCGGGCCAGGCCGGCGCCGTAGAACTCGAGCAGCGTGTGGACGAGCTCCTCGGCGAGCTCGGCGTCCGCGCCGGAGAACTCGCCCAGCAGCTGCTCGATGCGCTCGCCGACCCGGTCGACCTCCGTCATCCCAGCTCCCCGCCGAACGCGTGCGGGGTGTGCAGCCGTTCCAGCACCTTGCCCTTGCCGGTGTACATGTGGACGCCGCAGGGCAGGCACGGGTCGAAGCTGCGGACCGCGCGCATGATGTCGATGCCCTTGAAGTTCTCCTGGCTGTTCTCCTCGAAGATCGGCGTGTTCTGCACGGCGTCCTCGTACGGCCCCGGCGTGCCGAAGCTGTCGCGGACGCTGCCGTTCCACGGCGTCGGCGGGTACGGGTGGTAGTTCGCGATCTTGCCGCCCTTGATCACCATGTGGTGCGACAGCACACCGCGCACCGCTTCGGTGAAGCCGCAGCTCACACCCTCGTCCGGCACCTTGAACGGCTCCCACGTCTTGGTGTTGCCCTTGCGGACCTCGCCGAGGGCCTGGTCGGCGAAGTGCAGCGCGAGCGCCGCCGAGTACGCCTGGAAGTACGTCCGCGCGCGGTTGCGCTCCAGCGCGTTGCTCCACCGCGGGATCTTCCACTCGAACTCGACCTCGGGCTTGGTCGCCGTGCGCGGCAGCGTGATCTTGACGCTGTGGCCGGTCGACTTCAGGTACGGCGTGTCGACGAGCCCGGCCAGCGCGGTCACCCACAGGCGGGCGATCGGGCCGCCGCCGGTGTCGAGGGCGAGGTGGTCCTTGCCGTCGAACCAGCGCGGCGACATCGTCCACGAGTACTTGTCGTCGAAGTCGCGCTTGGCCGGGCGCGGGATGGTGTGCTGGTTCCACGGGTGGCGCTGGTCGACCGGGTTGCCCAGCGGGTCGTGGGTGACGAACATCGGCTGGTCGGCCCAGTCCTCGTAGAACGAGCTGCCGAGCAGGATCCGGATGCCGAGGTTGATGTCGAGCAGGCTGGTCGTGACGAGCTCGCCGTCGACGACCACGCCGGGCGTCACGAACATCTTGCGGCCCCAGGCCTCCATGTTCTCGTAGGTGAAGTCGCAGTGCTCGGGGTCGTTGAGGCTGCCCCAGCAGCCGAGCAGGATCCGCCGCCGCCCGACCTCCTCGTAGCCGGGGATGGCTTCGTAGAAGAAGTCGAAGAGGTCGTCGTGCATCGGCAGGCAGCGCTTCATGAACTCGACGTAGCGCATCAGCCGGGTCAGGTAGTCGGTGAACAGCTGCACGGTCGCGACCGTGCCGACGCCGCCGGGGTACAAAGTGGACGGATGGACGTGCCTGCCTTCCATCAGGCAGAACATCTCGCGCGTGCTGCGCGACACCTGCAGGGCTTCGCGGTAGAACTCGCCTTCCAGCGGGTTCAGCGAGCGCATGATGTCGCCGATGGTGCGGTAGCCGTGGTCGGCTGCGTGCGGCGCCTCGGTGCGGTTCGCCTGCTCCAGGACGCCGGGGTTGGTCTCGGCGACCATCTTCTCGCAGTAGTCGACCCCGACCAGGTTCTCCTGGAAGATGTTGTGGTCGAACATGTACTCGGCGGCCTCGCCCAGGTTGATGATCCACTCGCCGAGGTGCGGCGGTCGGACGCCGTAGGCCATGTTCTGGTTGTAGACCGAGCACGTCGCGTGGTTGTCGCCGCAGATCCCGCAGATCCGGCTGGTGATGAAGTGCGCGTCGCGCGGGTCCTTGCCCTTCATGAAGATGCTGTAGCCGCGGAAGACCGACGACGTGCTGTGGCACTCGACGACCTTCTTCTGCGCCCAGTCGATCTTCGTGTAGATCCCGAGGCTGCCGACGATCCGGGTGATCGGGTCCCACGCCATCTCGACGAGGTCGGTCTTCTCCTTCATCTCGGTCATGACCGCGCCCCCGCCTGGTAGCCGGTGTCGAGTTTTCCGCCCTTGTGCCGCCACTTCGGTTCGGTGTCGGCCTTGCGCTCGGTGATCTTCCGCAGCCGGCGGATCACCGAGCCGTACGCGCTGCTGGCGAACGACGACATGTGCGCCCCCGGTGGTTCGTCCATGAACGGCATGAACTTGTCCGGGAAGCCCGGCATCGTGCAGCCGATGCAGATCCCGCCGACGTTCGGGCAGCCGCCGACGCCGTTGATCCAGCCGCGCTTGGGCACGTTGCACTTCACGACCGGCCCCCAGCAGCCCAGCTTCACCAGGCACTTCGGGGAGCCGTACTCGGTCGCGAACTCGCCCTGCTCGTAGTAGCCGCCGCGGTCGCAGCCCTCGTGCACGGTCGCGCCGAAGAGCCACTGCGGCCGCAGGTGGTCGTCGAGCGGGATCATCGGCGCCTGCCCGGCAGCCTGGTAGAGCAGGTAGGTGATGGTCTCGGACAGGTTGTCCGGGTGGGTCGGGCAGCCGGGCACGCAGACGATCGGGATGCCGGCGCCGGACTTCCAGTCCCAGCCCAGGTAGTCGGGCACGCCCATGGCGCCGGTCGGGTTGCCCTCCATCGCGTGGATGCCGCCGTAGGTGGCGCACGTCCCGACGGCCATGACGGCGAGGGCCTTCGGCGCCAGCCGGTCCAGCCACTCGCTGGTCGTCATCGGCTGCCCGGTCTCGGGGTTGTTGCCGAACCCGCACCAGTAGCCCTCGTCCTTGATCGCCTCGTTCGGGATCGAGCCCTCGACGACCAGCACGAACGGCTCCAGTTCGCCGCGGTCGGCCTTGTGGAACCATTCGATGAACGTGTCGGCCCCCTTGTCGGGGCCGCATTCGAAGTCGATCAGCGGCCAGTGGACCGCGATCTTGGGCAGGCCGGGCAAAGCGCCGAGGACGATTTCCTCGATGCTCGGTTGCGTGGCGGCGGTCAGTGCGACGGAGTCGCCGTCGCAGGACAGGCCGGCGTTGATCCAGAGGATGTGGATGGGCTGCTCTTCGGTCTCTTCAGCGTGCGTCACGGCTGATCACCCTTGGCGAGGTCGTCGAGCGCGCCGAGGGTCAGCTCCCACAGCGCGTGGTAGAGGGTCGTCTGGGCTTCCTGGATGCGGTGCACGGACGGGGACGGGACGACGAAGAGGTGGTCGATGCTGTCCAGCTCGGCCATCTTGCCCCCGTCGTAGCCGGCGATGCCGACGGTCACCATGCCGCGCCGGGCGGCTTCGTCGAAGGCGCGCAGCAGGTTCGCGGAGTTCCCGCTGGTGGACAGGCCCACGGCGATGTCGCCGGGACGTCCGAACGCGCCGATCTGCCGGGCGAACACGACGTCGAACCCGATGTCGTTGGACAGGGCGGTCACCACCGCGATGTCGTTCGTCAACCCGAAGGCGGGCAACGGTTTCGCGTCGCCCGCCGGGCTGAGGAACAGGCTGGCGAGGTCCTGGGCGTCGGTCGAGCTGCCGCCGTTGCCGAAGGCGAGCAGCCTGCCGCCGCCGCGGAACGCGCGCGCCATGTCCTGCGCGCACGCGAACAGCCGGTCGCGGTCGGCCGCGAGGACGTCGCCGCGCAGGGCGACGATCTCGCGCACCTTGTCCACAGTGGACTGCTCGACCTGGCGGAGGACGGCGTCGAGGTCGCTTTCACCCGAGTACAGGAACGGGTACAGCGCTTCGAGACCGTCGGTGACGGGGCGTTCCCGCGTCATACCGGCTTCTCCCGCGGCTAGGGCTTCGCCAACCGTGCGATGGCTTCTCCGGCGTGCACCAGGATCCGGTCGCCGACGCCGGCCTCGACCAGCGCGACACTGACCTCTTCCCGGGTGGACCCGGTGTCCACGACAGCGAGCTCGTCTTCGAGGAGCTCGACCACGGTCACCTCGACCGCGGTGTCGGAGCAGGTGATGCACACCCCGTCGTGGCAGACGGGGCCGGCCGCTCTGTCGGCGCCATCGGCGTTCACGACGCCACCTCCGGGGTCAGCACGCCGGGTTGCTCGAAGAAGACGTGCACCAGTTCCCACAGCACGTGGTACGTGGTCACGTGGACCTCCTTGACGACCCGCGGGTCGGTCGACCGGGCGATCAGGACGTGGTCGAGGCCGGGCGTCCGCGCGATCGCGCCGCCGTCGCCACCGGTCAGCGCGACGGTGAGCATGCCGAGGTCGCGGGCGGTCTCGAGGGCGCGGCGGACGTTCGCGCACCCGCCGTCGGTGGAGATGCCGAGCGCGATGTCGGCCGGGTCGCCGATGATCCGCAGCTGGTGGGCGAAGACGTCGTCGAGGCCGGCGCGGCTGGCGACGCCGGTGACCGTCGCGACGTCGGCGGTCAGCGAGAGTGCCGGCAGCGCGCGCTTGCCGACGATCACCGGGTGGACGAACTCGACCGCCACGTGCTGGGCGTCGGTGCTGGGGCCGCCGTTGCCGAACACGACGAGCTTGCCGCCGCGGTGGAACCGCCGGGCCATGCCGTGGCACGCCTCGGCCACCGTCCTGGCGTCATCGGCCAGGGCGAGCACCGGCCCCCTGCGGCGCTCGAACAGCGCGTCGACGGAGCCCGGGTGATTCGGTGACCACGGCACGCGGCACTTCCTCTGCTCAGTGGTGTGAGCCGAATTCAGGCTAGAGCTGTGAGTTGGATCACACAATAGATCGAACGGTCAGAAATGGTGCTCTCGGTCGTCTTGGACGTGCTCCGCACGGGCGAGCCACTGCTCCGCCTCATGGGCGGCTCCCCGCGACCGCAGCATCCGCGCCAGGCTGAGCATGCCCTGGACGTCGCCGGTGTCGGCGGCGCGGCGGAACCACTGCTCGGCCTCGCCGAGGTCGTCGCGGTGCTCGGCGAGGTGCCCGAGGTTGGTGAGCGCCGGGACGCTGCCGTGCTCGGCGGCCTTGCGGTACCAGGCCGCGGCCTCGCCCTCGTCGCCGCGGTTGCGGGCCAGCACGCCCAGGTTGGTCATCGCGGCCGGGTCGCCGCGCTCGGCGGCGTCGAGGTACCAGTTCTCGGCTTCTTCGAGGTCCCCGCGGCGGTGCAGCAGCAGCCCGAGCCGGACGATCGCCTCGACGTGCCCGCCGGTCGCGCCCTGGCGGTACCACGACTCGGCGTCGCCGGGCCTGCCGAGCCGTTCGGCCTGCCTGCCCAGCTGGCAGGTGGCGGCGAGGTCGCCGGCCAGCACGGCCGAGCGCCACCAGCGGGAGGCTTCGGCGGCCTGACCGCGGTCGCGCAGCACGACGCCGAGGTCGATCATCGCGGTCGTGAACCCGGCGTCGGCGGCCTGGCGCAGCCACGTCTCGGCCTCTTCGGTCCGGCCCTGCTCGCGCAGCATGTGCCCGAGCGCGGCGATGGAGGGCAGGTCGCCGGTGCGCGCGGCTTCGCCGTACCAGTGCTGGGCGTCCTCGCGCTTGCCACGCCGCTCGTAGGAGCGGGCGAGGTTCAGCATCCCGTGCGGCTCGCCGGCCAGCGCGGCCTCGTGGTACCAGCGCTCGGCCTCTTCCTGCGCGCCGCGATCGGCGAGCAGGTGCGCCAGCGACGTCATCGAGACGCGGTCGCCGCCCATCGCGGCCTTGCGGAACCACGACTCGGCCTCGACCAGGTTCCCCTGCTCGCGCATGGCGGAGCCCATCCTGGCCATGGCGATGACGTTGCCGCCTTCCGCGGCTTTGCGCTGGAAGAACTCGTCGAACTTCTTGAGCCGACCGGGCATCGGCTGCTCCCTCCGGATGGGTCCTGCTCCGGTAGTCGCAGATGATCGGCTCGGTGTGACACCCCAGCCGTGGGTGGGCGAGGTCACATTCGCGCCAGCTCGTCGTGTCGGCGCGGTTTTCCCAGGCCGGCAGGGGTGAGACTACGCCGCGCTCAGGTGAATTCGAGAGGAGAAAATCGTGGCGGCCCGCGGCTTTCGGCTCAGCGTGACCCAACGATCTCTGCTGGTAGTCGCGATCCTGGCGGTCGCGTTCTTCGGGTACTGGGCGACGAGCAGAAGCTCCGGTGCGACCCCGCCGCCGTCGACGTCCTCGGCACCGGTTCCGGCCACCGCCGCCGACGCGCAGAAGCAGCTCGCGGAGCTGAAGATCGCCGACCGCACGGGCATGGACGGCTACTCGCGGGAGAAGTTCCCGCACTGGGACAGCCAGGGGTCGGGCTGCGACACCCGCGAAGTCGTCCTCAAGCGGGCCGGCAAGGACGTCGAGACCGACAAGGACTGCAAGGCGGTCTCCGGGACGTGGACCAGTGTCTACGACGACGAGACGTGGACCAAGGCGACCGACCTCGACATCGACCACATGGTCCCGCTCGGGCAGGCCTGGGCCAGCGGCGCGAAGACGTGGACGACCGAGAAGCGCGAGCAGTTCGCCAACGACCTGACCCGGCCGCAGCTGTTCGCCGTCACCGACAACCTCAACCAGCAGAAGAGCGACAAGGCGCCGGACCAGTGGAAACCGCCGCTCGTGGCGTTCTGGTGCACCTACGCGACCGACTGGATCGTGGTGAAGCACTACTACGGCCTGACGATCACCGAGGGCGAGAAGACCGCCTTGACGGACATGCTGCGCCGCTGCTGAGCTGGCCGGCATGACGACGTTCGCGCTGATCCACGGCGGCGGTGGCAGCGGGTGGGACTTCCACCTGCTCGGCCCGGAACTCCAGGCGCGCGGCCACGGCTTCGTCGCGCCGGACCTGCCGATCACCGACCCGTCGGCGGGGCTGTCGTCGTTCGTGGACGTCGTCTTGGCGGAGCTGGGTGACGCTTCGGATGTCGCCGTCGTCGGGCATTCCTACGGCGGGTTCACGGCGCCGCTGGTCGCGTCGAAGCTGCGGGCGCGGCTGCTGGTTTACCTGGCCGGGATGATCCCGGCGCCGGGGGAGCCGCCGGGGCAGTGGTGGTCCAACACGGGCTTTTCCGCCCCCGAGGGCCTGAGCGAGACCGAGCAGTTCTTCAACGGCGTCTCGCCGGAACTGGCCGCGGAGTGCCAGGCGCGCGGACGCGAGCAGGTGAGCGGGGAGTGGGACGAGCCGTGGCCGTTGCCGGCCCACCCGGACGTTCCGACGCGGGTCCTGCTGTGCCGTGACGACCGGTTCTTCACGCCGGACTTCCAGCGCCGGGTGGCCCGGGACCGCCTCGGCCTGACGCCGGACGAGGTCGACGGCCCGCACTGCGCTCCGCTGAGTCACCCCGCGCAGATCGCCGACCGCTTGGTGAGTTACCTCGGCTGAGCCGATCGGGGTACCGGAGAACTTAAAGGTCTAGACCTATTGACTGTGTGGTCCAGGCCACTTAACGTCAGTCTCGCGGCGAACCCGCACCTCCCACCGCGTCACCTCCACCCCGGTCCCCACCATGGAGGTCTCCTCGTCATGCGTCTCGCCAGGGTCCTCGCGCTGGCGGCCTTCGCCGCCGGCAGCCTGCTCGTCGCCCCCGCCGCGTCCGCGGCCACGCTGCCCGCCTGCCAGCACTTCTACCCCGGCCCGATCCCGGACCGCCCGGTCACCGGCGGCCACGGTCCCGGCACGCTCGTCGGCGCCGTCGACGTCACCGACCGCCTGCCCGCGCCCGGCTCGGTCAGCGGCGGTCTCGGCGCGGACGGCAAGGTCACCTTCACCTTCGCCCGCGTCACCGGCGCGAAGGCCTACCGCGCGTTCCGCAACGGCCAGGCCCTGCAGTGGATCAGCGACTGGGGCCAGCCGACGCTCACCGTCACCGACGCGAGCCCGTGCGAAAACGCGAACTACCAGCTCTACGCGATGACGGCCGAGGACAACTCGCCCGGCTCGCTCGGCCAGATCTCCACGGCGTACCGCCTCGACGGCGCCAGCCGGCTCGCGGCCTACCGCATCCCGGCGGGCACCACGCTGAACTACCGCGTCACGTCCTACAACGACGTCGCGCAGACGGCGCTGGGCTACAACGCCGGGCCGGGTTTCTGCGCGGTCGACGCCCGGATCATCCCGTGGGGCACCCGGTTCTCCGTGCCCGGCTACGGCGAGTGCTACGCGGCGGACATCGGCAGTTGGATAAAGGACGACATCGTCGACGTCTGGCTGCCCGGCGCACAGGCCGACGCCTGGGGCATCCAGCGGCTCACCCTGACCGTGCGCTGACCCCCCGACGGCCGCGAGGCCGTGCCGGCCTCCTTGCCGACGTCCCCAAACGCCCCGGCAAGGAGGCCTTCACGGGGAGTCCAGCCACTCCAGGTACCACTCGCGGAAGCCCGTTCCGACCGGGGAGACGCCGCCGTCGGACCCCCGGTCGTCGAACCACAGCCGTCCCCGCTCCGGCCCCGTCACCACGAGCCGGAAGTACGCGCCGCAGCCGAAGTGGCACAGCTTCAGCGAACCGGTGATCCAGCGCTGGTCCTCGTACAGCTCGTCCGGGATTTCGTTGTCGACGGGGTGGTGCTCGGCGCGGTTCCAGGCGCTCGTGTGAGGGAACGGCGTCGACAGGAAGCCGGGCCGCCACTCGTCCTCGTAGCGGTCCTCCGGTGCGCTGAGCTTGAAGAGGCCGTAGTACGGCCCGGCTCCGTACTCACCGGCGGTCAGCAGGAAGTCCCGGTAGTCCGCCGGCAGCGTCACGCCGTGCCGGGTCTCGAACTCCTCGAGATCCGCCTCCGGTACCGGAGGCCCGAGCCGGTACTCGTGCTCGCCGGCGCCGAACCGCTCGAGGCCCGGATCGGCGGCGGCCAGTTCGGCCAGCCGCTCCCGGACGCCGTCCCAGCTCACCAGCGGTCGAGGTGCAGGACCTCTTCCAAGGGCTGCCGCGCGGCCGGCTTGAACGTCTCGCCCGTGTAGAACGCCGTCGGGATCAGGGCCGCCTGGTGGACGTTCTTCGGCAGGCCCAGCACCTCCGCCGCCTCCTGCTCGTACGCCAGGTGCAGCGTCGTCCACGCCGTTCCCAGCGTCACCGAGCGGGCCGCCAGCATGTAGCTCCACACCGCCGGCAGCAGCGACGCCCACAGCCCCGCCTGGTTGCCCGACGGCAGCTCCGCCGACGGCGTCTCCAGGCACGGCACCACCAGCACCGGCACGTCACCCATCCGGTCGGCCAGGTACTCGACGCTGCTGCCGACCCGCTGCTGCACCGGGGCGCGCACGGGGTCGTCCGCGAACAGCTTCCCGGCCGCCCGCGAAGAGGCCAGGTACTCGTGGCACGCCCGGCTGTAGATGCTCCCGAGCGCCGCCCGCTGGCCGGCGTCGGTGACCACCAGCCACTGCCAGCGCTGGGTGTTCGAGCCGCTCGGCGCCTGCAGGGCCACCTGCACGCAGTGTTTCACCAGGTCGAGCGGCACGGGCCGGTCGAGGTCGAGCCGCTTGCGGACGGTCCTGGTGGTCGTCAGGAGCTCTTCGGGCGTCATCATCGGCCCATCATGCCGGGACTACCAGCGGTCGTGCACGAGCGGACGGACCAGCTCGTCGTACGTCTCGCGCACGCCCGCCAAGGCCTCTTCGGACAACGGCGGCAACGCGGCCGCCGCGGTGTTCGCCGTGGCCTGCGCCGCGTTGCGCGCGCCCGGGATCACCGTGCTGACGCCCGGCTGGTCGATGATCCACCGCAGCGCGAACTGCGCCAGCGCCTGCCCCTCGGGCACCAGCCCGCGCAGCCGCTCGACCGCCGCCAGCCCGACCTCGTACGGCACGCCCGAGAAGGTCTCGCCGACGTCGAACGCCTCGCCGTGGCGGTTGAAGTTCCGGTGGTCGTCGGCGGCGAACGTCGTCGACGCCGTGTAGCGCCCGGACAGCAGGCCGGACGCCAGCGGCACGCGCGCGATGATCCCCGCGCCCGCCTCGGCCGCCACGGGCAGCACGCGCTCCAGGGGCTTGAGCCGCAGGCAGTTGAGGATGATCTGCACCGAAGCGACATTCGGCCGGGCCAGCGCCGTCAACGCCTCGTCACACGTCTCGACGCTCACGCCGTACGCCTTGATCCGGCCCTCGGAGACCATCTCGTCCAGGGCGTCGTACACCGCGTCGGACGAGTACACCGGCGTCGGCGGGCAGTGCAGCTGGACCAGGTCGAGCGTGTCCACGCCGAGGTTGCGGCGCGAGCGGTCGTTCCACTCGCGGAAGTTCGCGGCGACGTAGTTCTCCGGCACCTGCTCGACCCGGCGGCCCATCTTCGTCGCGACGAACACCCCGTCCCGCGCGGCGGCGAACCGGCCCACCAGCCGTTCGCTGCGCCCGTCGCCGTAGACGTCCGCGGTGTCGAAGAAGGTGACGCCGGCGTCGGCCGCCGCGTTCAGCACCGCCAGCGCGTCGGTTTCGTCGACTTCGCCCCAGTCCGCGCCGAGCTGCCAGCAGCCGAGCCCGACGACGGACACCTCACGGCCCAGCCGGGCGATCTTCCGGTTCTCCATGCCGCGATCCAAGCACACCTATGATCGGCGGTCATGGCCATGACATCGGGTCCGGACGGGCTGGGGACCCGGATGCGGCACGTGCTCGAGATCTTCGAGTCCGACGTCGCGCTGTTCCTCGCCGACATCGGCCTCGCCGACTACCGCCCCCGGTACTCACCGGTGGTGCGGGCGCTGCTCGCGCGCGGCCCGCTGGCCATCCGCGACCTCGCCGCCGAAATCGGCGTGACGCACTCGGCGGCCAGCCAGACCGTCGCGCAGATGAACCGCGCCGGGCTCGTCAGCCTCGAACCGGGCGCGGACGCGCGTCGGCGCATCGTGTCCCTGACCGAGAAGACGCGCGGCCTGCTGCCGCTGATCGAGGCGGAGTGGACAGCGACGACCGAAGCGTCGGAAGCGCTGGAAGCCGAGCTGCCCTACCCGTTGCGCGGGGTGCTGGCGGCGATCGTCGAGGCGCTGGAGCGCAAGCCGTTCCGGCAGCGGATCGCGGAGACCGCCGCCGCCCGGGAGCTCCTGGAGCCCTGATCAGGCGCCGGGGATGCGGAAGACGGCCCAGACGAACTTGCCGCCGGGGCAGCGCTCGAAGCCCCAGTCCTCGGACAGGGCCTGGACCAGGACGAGCCCGCGGCTGCGGGCCTCGGCGGGCGACGGCGCCCGCAGCTCCGGCAGCAGCTGCCCGGCGTCGTGCACTCGCAGCGTAAGCCGCCCGTCGGCGTAGGCCAGCTCGAGGCGCCGCGGGCGTTCTCCGTGCTCGAAGGCGTTGGTGACCAGCTCGGACGTGGCCAGCAGGACGTCGTCCAGCTGCGCCTCGCACAGGCCGGCCGCGAGCAGCGCCGAGCGAACTTCGTGCCGCGCCCGGGCCGGGGCCGTCACGTCGTCCGGGAGGGGCACCGCCAGCGGCGCGGCCTGGACAGCCGTGCGCTGCGGCATCCTCGACGTCGTCATCGGTCCCCCTCCCAGTGAGTTCCGGTACCGTCCGCTTGGTACCCAAGCGGGTGAGCGGCTAATCAGGTGCCGTCGGCGAGCTCGGATTCGTCCAGGCCCGAACGCAGCTTCTTCAAGGTCGCGGCCAGCAACCGCGACACCTGCATCTGGGAGACCCCGACGCGGCGCGCGATGTCCGACTGGCTCATCCCGGACCCGAACCGCAGCGCGACGATCTTGCGCTCCCGCTCGGGCAGGCTCTCCAGCATCGGGCGCAGCGCCTCCCGCAGCTCGGCCTGGCCGAGCTCGGCGTCCGGCGCCCCGAACCGCGTGTGCGCGGCGTTCTCCAGCAGGTGGTCCAGCGACGCGCCGTAGCGGCCCTGACCGGCGCGAAGGCCCTCGTAGACGTCCTCGATCGGCACGCCGAGCCGCGACGCGATCTCACTGGGCTTCGGCGCGCGCGAGAGCTGCACCGTGAGCTCCTCGCGCGCGGCGGAGATGTTCGCGTTCAGCTCCTTGAGCCGCCGCGGCACCCGCACCGACCAGCTGTTGTCGCGGAAGTGGTGGCGCAGCTCCCCGGAGATGGTGGGGACGGCGAAGGCCAGGAAGTCCGTCCCCTGTTCGGGGTCGAACCGGTCGACGGCGTGGATCAGCCCGACCGTGGCGATCTGGACCAGGTCCTCCATCGCCTCGTCGCGGTTGCGGAACTTCCGGGCCAGGTTGCGCGCGAGCTCCAGGTGCGTGCGCACCAGCGTGTCGCGGATGCGCTCCCGCTCCGGCGAGTCCGCCGGCAGCCCGGCGAGTTGGGTGAACAGCGCGGCGACGTCCTCCCCGCTGCCCCCGGCGGGGTCGGTCACGAGTCCGCCGCCTGGCTCTCCCGGACGAGGTCGACCCGGGACAGGTAGCGCCCGTCCTCCGGGGTCACCGTGCGCTCGGCCGACGTCGCGAGCGCGGTCAGCAGCTGCCACGACAGCCCGGAGTCGTCTTCGTGGTCGGGCGTGTCCGAAAGCACCGACACCGAGACCTCGATGCGCGGTCCGTTCCACGAGAAGACGCAGGTGAGCCTGCCGTCCGAACTGGCGGGGAGCAGCAGCGAGCACGCTTCGTCCACCGCCATCCGGAGGTCCTCGACGGCGTCGAGGTCGAAGTCCTGGCGCATGGCGATGTCCGCCACGATGGTGCGCAGCGTCGGCACGACGTGCGGGATCGCTGCCGTCCGCACCTCGATGACCTGCGCGCCTTCCGGGACGAGGGGGGCGTTGTCCTCCACGTTTGTTCCTTTCTCCGGCTCGCGCTCCAGGGGTCGGCGGTGTCCTCTTCACGCCCGGTCGCGAGATGCCCGTGGGGTGAGCAAACCAAACCCGGGTTTGATCCGCTCCACCGGCGGGCATGTAGCGGTCGAGATGCTCATCCTGGGAAAGGCAGGGACGACATGGCTGACGTCAGCCGGCTGCCCAACGTGGTTGCTGAAGAGTGGGAATGGCAGCTGCGCGGTTCTTGCCGCGGCGCGGACAGCAGCCTGTTCTTCCACACGGACAACGAGCGGGGTTCGGCACGCGAGCGGCGCGAGTCCCGGGCCAAGGCCATCTGCCAGACGTGCCCGGTGCTGGCGCAGTGCCGGCAGCACGCGATGACCGTGCAGGAGCCGTACGGCATCTGGGGCGGCCTCGGCGAGATCGAGCGGCGGCAGCTGTTCCTGCGCCAGCGCAGGGCGGCGCGCAAGGCCGTGAGCGCGCACTGACCAGGCAGGATCCGATCGCACGTGAACAGTCGGAGCGAATGGGTGGCGGCCGTGGCGGGCTCGGTCGCTTCCTGGGTTAGGGTTGGCCCCGGAGTTGCCTTTGACCGTGCCGGCGTGAGCTTCAGGAAGGCACGGTGACACGGTTGCCGCTTGAGACAGCAGGCGCGTACCCGGCGCAGGAGCAGCGCCTGACGAGGAGAAACTGCATGCCCGCAGCCGACCAGAACGCCACCCCGCCCGGGTTCGGCATCACGCTGGACACCGACGCGACGGAGCCCCGGGTGGTGGTCACCGGCGAGCTCGATCTGCTCACCAGCCCGCAGCTGCAGGAGGCCCTGGCGGGGCTGATCGCGGACAAGCGCGCGCAGCGGGTCGTGGCCGATCTGACCGGGGTGACCTTCTTCGATTCCTCCGCGCTGAACGTGGTGCTCCGCGCACAACGCCAGGCCGGCGAGCAGGATGTCGAGCTCGAGGTCGTCCCCAGTCCCGCCGTGAGCCGCGTGATCGAGCTCACCGGCGTTGCCGAACACCTGAGCGTGTCGGAAGACCCCCAAGCCTGACCGGCCGCTACGGTTCCGCGGAGTGATTTTCCCGCGGTGACCTGGGGGCGGCACGATGATGGGGCGGACGCACGCCCTGACCGGCTGGTGCGCGGGCTTGGCCCTGGCGCCCGCGGTCGGGGCCGGTTCGGTGCACCAGGCGGTGGTCTTCGCGGCCACCACGGCGGGGTTCGCCCTGCTGCCCGACCTCGACCACCCCGGCGCGAGCGCGTCCCGGCTGCTCGGCTGGCTGACGGGCGCGTTGTCGTGGCTGCTACGCCGTGTGTCGGCGGCGTTCTACGCGCTGACGAAGGGGCCCCGCGACGAGAAGGTGACGGGCCAGCACCGTCACCTGTCCCACACGGTCCTGTTCGCGGCCGGCCTCGGCGCGCTGACGTCGTGGGGCACCGAAACCGGTGGCCCGTGGGCGGTCGTCGGTGTCGTGATCTTCGGGTTGATGCTGGCCGAAGGCGCCTTGGGCGACTGGCTGCTGCCGGTGAGCGGCGCGGCGGTGGCCTGGTGGTTCTTCACCGCGCCGCCCGACCGGGCCGGCGAGCTCGAAGCCATTTCGGGCTGGCTGGGCATCGCGGTCGCGGCGGGCTGCCTGACCCACTGCCTCGGCGACGCGCTGACGGAGTCCGGCTGCCCGTTCCTCTTCCCGATCCCGATCGCGGGCGAGACCTGGTACGAGCTGGGGCCGCCGAAGGCCCTCCGGTTCAAGACGGGCAAGAAGGTCGAGAAGCGGCTGGTCTTCCCGGTGTTCGTGGTGCTCGGCGTGCTGCTGGTGCCCGGCGTGTGGGACTGGTCGGTGCACACTTTCGAGCGGCTGTTCATCCCGCCGGCGAGCCAGCAGGCGACCACGCCTTGACCCGTTCCGCCGCCGCGGCGGTGTCGGTGTAGTCGCGGGTGTGCGCGATCAGGCCGTCCTTGATCGTCATCACCATCACGTACGTGGCGACGAAGCTTTCGCCGCCCATTTCCTGGTGGAGGTCGAACTCGGCGACCAGCACCGACGGGTCTTTCGTTTCGTGCACGACGACGTTGCCGGCCTTCGTGATGCGCCGGGCCGCACCGGCGCGGCGGAACCGGCGGCGCAGCTCCTCGCGGCCGTGGGTCACCCGCGGCGCGCCGGGCAGGGTGAACGGCATTTCGAGGGTGACGTCTTCGGCGTAGCAGTCGGCGAGGTCGTCCCAGCGGTTCTCGACCGAAGCGGCCAGGAAGCGGTCGAAGACGGAACGCGCCGGGGACACGGTGCTGGGCATCGGAATTCTCCTGGAAGACTGGGCGTTGAATCGGAACGGTGCACCCGCTTACGACGATACGGAGCGTGCGTTCCGTTTGTCAACGAGGAGAAGAACATGGAGAAGATGCGCGCGGACGCGCGGCGCAACCGGGCCAAGGTCCTGGCTGCCGCCGAGGAGGCGTTCGCCGCCGACGGGCTCGCCGTGCCGCTCGACGACATCGCGCGGCTGGCCGGCGTCGGCGCCGGCACCGTCTACCGGCACTTCCCCAGCAAGGAGGCGCTCTTCCAGGCCGTCGTCCTCGAGCGGATCGAGCAGTTCGCCGAAGAGGCGCGCGGGCTCGCCGCGGCCGACCAGCCCGGTGAGGTCTTCCTCGACTACTTCGTCCGGGTCATCAAGCAGGCCTCGCTCAACCGGGCCATCTGCGACGCCCTCGCCGAGACCAGCGGTCACGCCTTCAAGGCCGGCGCGGGCGACGACTTCCGCTCCGCGCTCGGCGAACTGCTGAAGCGGGCGCAGGACGCCGGTGCCGTCCGCCGCGACATCGACGGCGACGACCTGCGGGCGCTCATCGTCGGCTGCCTCGCCGTCGAGCGGTACTCGCCGGGCAGCACGCACCTCGTCCGGATCGTCGTCGACGGGCTGCGGGCGTCAGCCGGGGAGAGCGACGTCGCGTAGCTGCGCCCGGCTGGCGACACCAAGCTTCGGGAACACCTTGTAAAGGTGGTACCCGACGGTCCGCGGGCTGAGGAACAGCCGCGCGCCGATCTCGCGGTTGGACAGCCCGGCCGCCGCCAGCTCCGCGACCTGACGCTCCTGCGCGGTCAGCTGCCCGTGGCCCGGCGCGGACGACCCGGCCGCGCGCAGTTCCCGGCCGGCCGTGGCCGCCCACTCCGCCGCGCCGAGGCTTTCGAACGTCTCCAACGCGGCCCGCAGCTCGACCTTGGCCTCGGTGATCCGCCGCTCCCGCCGCAACCGCTGGCCCAGCCGAAGCCGGCCCCGCGCCCGCTCGAACGGCAGGCCGGGTCCGGCGACCCACTCCGACCGCGCTTCGGCGCGGTCGAACGCAGCCGCGGCGTCCACGTCCCGGTGCCCGAGCGACGAAAGCCGTTCCGCCGCTTCGGCGAGCTCGCCGCGCGAGAGGTGCAGCGCGCCCAACGCCCACCGGGCGTGGGCCGCCGCCAGCGCGTTGTCCTGGGCGGGCGCTTCCCGCAGTGCGAGTTCCGCGTACCGGCGACACTCGGGGCCGTCGCCGCGCAGAGCCGCGAGCCGGGCCAGAACCGCGTGAGCGTCGGCCACCGTCACGCGCTGCTCGGCCGCGGTCCGCAGCGCTTCCTCCGCGTGCGCCCGTGCGTCGGCCCAGCGGCCGAGGTCCAGTTCGAGCTCGGCCAGCCACACCAGCAGGACCGCGTAGAGCGCGAGAATCCCGTTGGCGCGCAGGCGTTGTGCGGCGACGAGGCCGAACTCCCGCGTGGCCTGCCGGTGCGGGCCGCGGCGGCTGATCGCCATCGTGACGAGCCAGCGGTGCGCGTGCCGCTCGGTGAGCGTGTCCGGCACGACGTCGACGATCCGCCACGGGTCCGGCGTCTCGCCGTCGCCGACGAGCAGCTCGGCCAGGACGTGGAAGCCGGGTTCGCACGGCAGCGCGGTGATCCGCCGGGCCAGCGCGACGACGTCCTCCCAGCGGTCGCGGTGGTGCGCGGCGTCGATGGCGAGGAACAGCGCCCGGGCGGCGTGACTGGGATCGGTCTGCCCGGCCACGGTGACCAGGTGCTCCTGCGCGGCGGCGAGGTTGCCGCTGTAGAGCTCGATGAGCCCGCGCAGCCGCCCGGTGAACGGCCGGGCGACGGGCTCGCGCACCTGCGCGGCCATGACTTCGAGCAGCCGGCGGGCCCGCGCGGGATCACCGGCCTTCCACGCGGAATGGGCGGCTTCGCAGAGGCCGTGGGCCCGCGCGGTTTCGTCCATGCCTCGAAGCTAGGGGTGGCCGGCTGAGACGTCGTTCAGGTCCCGCAGCCGCCGCAGGGGCGACCAGAGCAGGATCGCCGCCGACGCCAGCACCCCGGCCGCCGCGATGTGCAGCGTCACCCGCATCCCGAACGCGCTCGCCAGCGCGCCACCGAGCAGGCTGCCGAGCGGAACGGCGCCGAAGACCAGCGTGTGCGTGATCGAGTTGACCCGGCCCAGCAGCTCCGGCGGCGCGACGGCCTGCTGGAAGCTCATGCCGAAGACGTTCAGCACGATGACGCCGAAGCTGGTGAAGAACCCGGCGACGACGTAGCAGGCGAGCCCCCAGCCGGGCTCGGTGAACGGGTAGAGCTGGTAGGCCAGGCCGTACAGCACCGCCGCGCCCCAGAGCGCCCGCGCGCCCCCGAGCCGCGCGCCGATCCGCCGCGCGGTGAGCCCGGCGGTGAGCGCGCCGGTCAGCGTCACCGTGCCGAGCAGCCCGATCGCCCACGGCGAAAGGCCGACGTCACGGGCCAGGAACACGACGACGATGGCCAGGTGCACCGACTGGAAGAAGCTGGACACGGCACCGTGCACGCTGATCGCGAGCAGGATCCGGTCGGCGCGGACGACGCGGAGACCGTCGCCGATCTCGCGCAGCAGCCGCCGCGGCCGGGGTTCGGGCCGGACGTCGGGGGTTTCGATCCGGCGCAGCCACAGCGCCGACCACAGGTAGCTGACGGCGTCGACGGCCAGCGCCGCGGCGTTGCCGAGCGCCTGGACGACCAGCCCGGCCAGGCCGGGGCCGGCGACCGCGGCCATCGACAGGTTCGTCTGGAGCCGGGAGTTCGCGTCCGGCAGCTCTTCGCGCGTGACCAGCCGCGGGACGTAGGTCTGGTGCGCGATGTCGAAGAACACGCCCAGCAGCCCGACCCCGAGCACCACGACCAGCAGGTGGGCCAACCCGAGCACGCCGAACAGCGCGGCGACCGGGATGGACGCGATCAGCACCGCGCGGCCGACGTCGGCGGCGATCAGCACCGGGCGGTGGCGCATCCGGTCGCACCACGCGCCGACCTGCAGGCCGAGCACCAGGTACGGCAGGCTCTCCGCGGTCCGCAGTAGCGACACCTCGAAGACCGACGCGCCGAGCGCGGTGACCGCGAGCAGCGGCACCGCCAGCACGTCGACCCGGCTCCCGAGCTGGCTCACCAGGTCGGCGGCCCACAGCCGGCGGAAGTCGCGGTTCCCCAGTGCCCCCATGTAGCCAACTTGGCACGCTCAGCAAAGTTGAGTCAAGCAGACTCAAGGTGCACGTTCTGTAACACCAAGTAAGATCAACGCGAGTAAGTCCTCGTACCTGCGCTTTTGTGGCGAGGGGGTGCCCGGATGAACGGCCGACCTACCTGGGGCTCCGCCGCGGTCACCGGGCTGGCGGGGTTCTCCGCCGGACTGCTGGTCGCCGCGCTGCTCATCGCCGGCCGGGCGGCGCCCAAGCCCGCCGATCTCCCGACCACCCCGCCGCCCACCACCGTCTCCGCCGTGCCCGTCACGGTGACCGCGTCCGTGCCGCCGTCCACCGTCACCTCGGTGGAGACTTCGCCGCCGACCACCACCACGAGCGTCGTCGAAGTGACCGTGACGCCGCCGGCCACGGCCACTTCCACCACGGAAACCTCGCCCGCTCTGCCGCTGACCAGCGGGTGGCGTGACTGACCCGTGCAACCCGCGCGCCCGGAACTCCGTCCAGACCGCATGCGAAGGATTCCGTGGATCGCGGTGCTCCTCGTCGCCGGCTGCGGCCAGGCTGGCGGCGGCGGGGTGGCCTGCCCGGACATCGGCACCCGGGTCGGGATCGGTCTCACCGTCCCGGATCCCGCCGGTGTCACGCGCGCCTCGCTCGACGCCTGCTGGGGCGACCAGTGCGTCACGCGCCCCGTCGACCTCCAGCCGGAGACGGCCGCCGGCGCCACGTCCTGCACCGGGACCGGCCCCGACGCCGCCTGCGGCGCCTCGATGGTCCCGACCGGCGGGCTGCAGGGCTTCGCCGACATCCCCGGCCTGCCCGCCGAGCCGGTCAAGGTGACCGTCCGGTTCGACGACGGCCGCCCGCACACCGTCACCGTCACGCCCGGCTTCCTGCACCCGGGCGGCCCCGCCTGCGGGCAGGGCGGGCCGCAGGCCCAGCTCGTGGCCGGTCCCGGCCACGAGCTGAAACCGCGTTAGCCGACGTCCCGGCGGCGCCAGCCCACCAGGCCTGCCACCAGCGCCACCACCACGATCGCCAGCAGCCAGACCAGTGGTGTCGCGACGAACTCCTGGCCGGGGATCTTCGGCGGGTGCTGGAACGGCGACACGTCGAGCACGGCCTGCGGCAGGTTGACGACCGGGCCGAACAGGCTCAGCAGCAGCGCCAGCGCGCCGACCGCCCACGCGGCGGCCGAGAACCCCGGCAGCAGCCCGAAGATCGCCACCGCCAGCGCCACGACCACCCAGGCCGCCGGCAGCTGGACGAGCATCCCGGCGAGCGCGTCGCCGACCGAGCCGCCGACGTCGCCGGTGCGCAACCCGTTGGCCAGCCCCATGAACAACCCGCCGGCGAGCAGCAGCAACGCCGTCCCGAGGAAGGCGAACACCAGGTGGCCGCCTGCCCAGCGCAGCTTGCCGACGCTCGTGGCCAGCACCGGCTCGAGCCGGATCGCCGTCTCCTCGCCGCGCATCCGCAGCACGGCTTGGACCCCGTACAGCGCCGCGACCATGGCGAACATCCCGGCCATCGCGGCCAGGAACGCCTGCGTCAGCGCGTGGCTGCCGCCGAGCCGTTCGAAGATCTGCTGCGCCTGCGGGCTCGACCCGACGAGGTCGCCGATGCCGCTGGCGATCGAGCCGAACACCGCGCCGACCACGGCCGTGCCGATCGTCCAGCCGAGCAGCGGACCGCGGTGCAGCCGCCAGGCCAGCGCCAGCGGCGACCGCAGGCTCGCCGCCGCCCGGGCCGGTCCCGGCCGCGGCGGCAGGATGCCGACGCCGACGTCACGGCGGGGGAGCAGCCAGTACCCGGCCGCGCCGACGACCAGCGCGAACACCACCGGCAGCGCGAGCACCCACCAGCGTTCGCCGGCGAACGCGCGGACCTGCTGCACCCAGCCGATCGGCGACAGCCACGACAGCCAGCGAGCGTCCACAGTGGAATCCCCGGCGCCGCGCAGCAGGAACGCGGCGCCGACGACGGCGGTGCCGATCCCGTTGGCCGTGCGGGAGTACTCGGCGAGCTGGACGGCGACCGCCGCGACGGCGGTGAACACCAGCCCGGTCAGGGCTTCCGCCGCGCCGAAGGCGACCGAACCGGCGGCGGGCAGGCCGGCGCCGACCATGCTGACCGCCTGCACGATCCCGATCAGCACGCTCGCGCCGCCGGCCACCAGCAGCGCCGACGTCAGCGCCGCGTACCGGCCGACGACCGCGGACGCGAGCAGCTCCGCGCGGCCGGTGTCCTCCTCCGCGCGGGTGTGCCGGGTGACCGTGAAGACCACCATGAGCCCGGTGAGCAGGGCCAGGAACCCGCACATGCGCCAGGCGATGAACCCGCCGGCGGTGGTCAGGTCGAACGGTGGCCCGTACAGCAGGGCGTACGACGGGTTGGTGTTCGCGCCGGCCTGCAGGGCCAGCCGGTCGGCGACCGTCGGGTAGAACTGCGTGAACGTGTTGACCGTGCTCGCCGGGACGATGCTCAGCAGCACGATCCAGATCGGCAGGACCACGCGGTCGCGGCGCAGCGCGAGCCGGGTGAGGTGCCAGGTGCCCGCCAGTTCGTGGGCGGGCGCGACCTCGGCTTCGGCGCGGGAGAGCGTCGCCGTCATTTCGCGCTCGCCTCGGTGGTGTAGTGCCGCAGGAAGAGCTCTTCCAGCGTCGGCGGCTGGCTGACCAGGCTCCGGACACCGACTTCGGTGAGCCGGCGGAGGGCTTCGTCGAGCGAGCGCGTTTCGACGTCGAAGCGGACGCGGTTGCCCTCGACCTTGAGGTCGTGGATGTTCGCCAGCTTCGTGAGCCCGTTGGGCGGCCCGGCCAGCTCGGCGGTGATCGACGTCCGGGTGAGGTGGCGCAGCTCGGCGAGGGTGCCGGATTCGACCGTCTTGCCGTTGCGGATGATGCTGACCTTGTCGCACAGCGCCTCGACCTCGGCGAGGATGTGGCTGGACAGCAGCACGGTCCGGCCCTGTTCGCGCTCCTCCTGGATGGCGTACTGGAACGTCGCCTCCATCAGCGGGTCGAGGCCGGACGTCGGCTCGTCGAGGATCAGCAGGTCGACCCGCGACGCGAGCGCCGCGACGATGGCGACCTTCTGCCGGTTGCCCTTCGAGTACGTCCGCCCCTTCTTCTTCGGGTCGAGGTCGAACCGCTCGATGAGGTCGGCGCGGCGCTTCTCGTCGAGCCCGCCGCGCAGGCGGCCGAGCAGGTCGATCACCTCGCCGCCGGAGAGGTTGGGCCAGAGGTTGACGTCGCCGGGCACGTAGGCCAGGCGGCGGTGCAGGCTCGCCGCGTCCTTCCAGGGGTCGCCGCCGAGCAGCCGGACGTTCCCGGAGTCCGCGTGGAGCAGTCCGAGCAGGACCCGGACGGTGGTGGACTTCCCGGCGCCGTTCGGGCCGAGGAACCCGTGTACTTCCCCAGTAGGTACCTGCAGATCAAGGCCGTCCAGGGCCTTCGTCCGGCCGAAAGACTTGTGGAGGCCGGAGATCGCGATGGCGTTTTCCATGCTTCGGAAGCTACACTGGTTTCACAAAGTTGTGAAGTTAAGAAAATGTCTAGATGGAGTGATCTTGCTGGGGTGGTACGGAAGGATGGGCCGATGACGACGCCTGACACGAAGAGGGATGAAGACGCCGTCCGCCGGTACGTCGAGAGCCTCGCGCTCGTGCTTTCGCAGATCGGGATGCAGCGCATGGCCGCGCGGGTGTTCGCCGCGCTGATGACCACCGACGAAGGCCGGCTGACCGCCGCCGACCTGGCCTCGCAGCTGTCGGTCAGCCCGGCCGCCATTTCAGGGGCCGTCCGCTTCCTCGAGCAGATCGGCCTGGTGGCCAAGGAACGCGAGCCCGGCGAGCGTCGCGACCACTACCGCCTCTACGACGACCTCTGGTACGCCACGTTCCTCAAGCGCGACCGCATGATCATCATGTGGCGCGACGCGGCCGAGAACGGCATCGACGCGCTCGGCGAGGACTCGCCGGCGGGGAAGCGGCTCGCCGAGATGCGGGACTTCCTGTCGTTCATGCTGGTCGAGCTGAACGGCATGTACGAGCGCTGGCACAAGCTGCGCGAGGAGAAGAACGCCTAAAGCGCGGCGAGCAGGGTGTCCGCGAGCCGGCCGGCCAGCTCGGCCGGCTCGCTCTCCTCGAAGGTCGCCAGGAACGCCTGCTGGAAGCACGCGCCGAGGAGCAGGGACGCGGCCGCCTCGACGTCGGTCTCCGCCTTGATCCGGCCCAGTTCCCGCTCGGCGCGCAGGTAGTCCTCGACACCCTTCAACGGGATGCGCGGTCCGGCGCCGCCCACGCGGTCCCGGTGCGAGCGCAGCAGCTCGCGTGACGAGAACATCGAGATGGCGATCGGGAAGCTGTCGGCGTAGAACGCCAGGCCGAGCCGCGCGACGCGGACGAGGTTGTCCCGCAGGGGTGCCCGCCCGGGATCCGCGGTCAGCTCGGCCAGCGTGCTGCCGAGCGCGGGCAGCTCGTCGGAGAGCACGCTCAGGAACAGGTCGGTCTTGTCGCGGAAGTGCTTGTAGAGCATCGCCTCCGAGTAGCCGGCGGTCCGCGCGATGACCTTGGTGGTCGCGTGGGCGTAGCCCTGCTCGCGCATCACTTTCGCGGCCGCGGCGACGATCTCCGCACGGCTTCCCATGGCGGCTCCTGAGTGCGTTCTCAGCGTGGTTAGTGAACACTCACCCTACCTGGTGAGTGTTCACTAACCGAGGAGGACCACCATGAAGATCACCGTTCTCGGCGCCACGGGCGGCGTCGGCACCGAGGTCGTCAAGCAGGCACTGGACCGCGGCTGGGACGTCACGGCCGTCGTCCGCGACCCCGCTCGGCTGACCCAGCCGGCCCACGTCGTCGTCGCCGGCCTGCACGACCACGACAAGCTGGCGGCCGCGATCGAGGGGCGCGACGCGGTCATCTCGGCGGTGGGCTCCCGCGACCGCGGGCCGACGACCGTCTGCGTGGACGGCGCCCGCGCGGCGCTCGAGGCCGGGGCGAAGCGCCTGCTGGTCGTCAGCGCGAGCGGCATGCACACCGAAGGGGACGGCTTCTTCACCCGCACCCTGGTGAAGCCGCTGCTCAACACCTTCCTCAAGCACGGCTGGGCCGACATGCTCGCGATGGAGGACGTCGTCACGGCGTCCGGGGTGGACTGGACGGTGGTCCGCCCGCCGATGCTGCTGAACGGCTCCCGCACGGGCAAGGTCGCGAGCCGGCTGGACGGCAACGTCCGCACCTTCACGATCCGGCGCGCCGACGTCGCCGCGTACCTGCTCGACGCCGTGGCGGACCCCACGCTGATCAGGGCGAAGGTTTCGATCGCCCACGGCTGATCCGCCTTCCTCCCCGCCGCCGCCCTCAACGGAGGCGCTTCGCGCCGCTGTTCTAATTCCGGGATGGTGATCCTGGCCCAAGCCCTGTACGTCAAGCGCAAGACCCCGCGGCTCCCGGGCGCTGCGGGACCGACGGAGGGGCTCGTGCCGGGCGACGGCGAGCCGTTCCGGCTGGCCGTGCTCGGCGAGTCCACAGTGGACGGCGTCGGCGCGGCGAACCACGAGGAAGCGCTCACCGGCTGCCTCGCCCGGGAGCTCGCGCGCGGCGGGCGGGCGGTCCGCTGGCAGGCGGCCGGGCGGACCGGGGCCAACGCCCGGGTCGCCCGCAGCGAGCTGGTCCCGCTGCTCCGCCCGGCCGACCTGGTCGTGGTCGCGCTCGGCGTCAACGACACCATCGAGCTCCGGACGGGCCCCGCCTACCGCCGTGATCTTCTGGCACTGGTCGTCGACCTGCGACGGCGGCTCGGCCCGGTCGACGTCCTGCTGGCCGGGGTGCCGCCGATGTCCCGCTTCCCGGCGCTGCCGCGGCCGCTGCGGGACGTCCTCGCCGCCCGCTCGGCCGCGCTGGACCGGGCGGCCGCGACGCTGGCGCGGATCCCCGGCGTCCGGCACGCGCCGATGGACCCCGCCCTGCTCGACCCGGCCGCCTTCGCCTCCGACGACTTCCACCCGGGACCCGCCGGATACGCGCGCTGGGCCCGGAATCTGGCACTCACTGTGATCAGTTGGCCGCATTGCGTCGATCTTCGAAAAAAGTAGGGAATTCCGGTATCTGGCGGTGCCGCCACTGCGTCCTGTGGGGCAGCCAAGCACGGAGATGGGAACGAGGCAGGGGGTGCCGAGTTCGGAAATGCACGGTGACCGGGAGCCGAGGGGGCTACCGGACACCGTAGGCCGGGTGCCCTTCGGGGGAGGGGACATCCGGCGGGGCCCGTTGGGGAGCGGGTCCTTGAGGGAGGGGAGTACCGGTCGGCGCGGGTTCACCCGCTCGCGTCGGCCGGTACCTCCCGCAATCGTCATGTGACCGACGCGCGACCGACGAAGTAAGTGACTTGATGTATCCGAGATCCACCTGCACGCTCCTTCCCCCCGAAGGACCCGCGATACTGCCGTTGCCGACTCGAAGACTTTTCCGAAGAGGGGCAGATACCGTGACCGACGTGCAGACCACAGAGGTAGACCCACCGTGGGAAGGCCTGACCGGTGCCGAGCTGCACGCCGCGTGCATGCGGGCGGCCCGTGACGGTGACCGGCGGGCGATGGACCGCCTCGTCGCCGAGCTGACCCCGCTCGTCTGGCACGTCGCCCGCGCCAACGGCCTCGACCGCTCGGTCGCCGAGGACGTCGTGCAGACCGTGTGGCTGGCGCTGTTCAGCCAGCTCGGCAAGCTCCGCGACCCCAAGGCCCTCGCCGCCTGGCTCATCACGACCACCCGGCGCGAAGCCACCCACCCCTTCGGCCGCCGCATGCAGCCGGTGCCCTTGAGCGACGAAGTCGCCGAGGCCATGCCGAGCACCCAACCGGCACCTGAAGACGAAGCCGTCCGCGCCGACCGCGACCGCCGGGTCTGGCGCGCCTTCGTCCGGCTGCCCCAACGCTGTCAGGAACTGCTCCGGCTGACCGTCCTCGCGGGTCGCGCGGAGTACCAGCTCGTCGCCGAGGCGCTGCGCATGCCACGCGGCAGCGTCGGACCGACCAGGGGGCGCTGCCTCGATCAGATGCGCGATCTCCTCGCCAGTGAAGGGGGAAGCCGATGAACGACCTCGGAGCGCCGGGCGAGGCCTTTTCCGACGACGTGATCCTGGCCGACATCGGCCGCTTCCTCGACGAGCTGGACCCGCCACCGGGTGACCTGGTGCAGCGGGTCCAGTTCGCGCTCGCCCTCGAAGACCTCGACGTCGAGGTCGCGCGGTGGGAGCGGCTGGACAACCTCGCCGGCGTGCGCGGCGGCGGCACCGGGACGATCACCTTCACCGTCAGCGACCTGACGGTGATGATCAACCTGACCAAGATGGGCAAGCTGCACCGCATCGACGGCTGGCTGGTGCCCGCCGGCCAGTACGGCGTCGAGGTGCGCGTCGCCGAGCACGGCACGACGTCCACGACCGCCGACGAGGGCGGCCGGTTCGTGCTGGACAACGTGCCGCGCGGGACGACGCAGATCCTCGTGCACCTCGGGGACGTGTCGTGCCGCCGGACGGTCGTGACGCCGACGGTGGTGCTCTAACCGAGGAAGTCGGCCAGGGGGACGGGGGTCAGCCCGTCCTTCTTCGCCTGCTCGACGAACGCCGTGTAGTCCTCTTTGAAGGTCTTGCGGAAGTGCATCAGCACGATGTCGCCCGGTTTGAGCTTGTCGCCGGCCTGGAACTGGACGTGCCCGTCGTTGACCGCGGCCGTCCACAGCACCGCGACGCGCATCCCGCACGCGGCCGCCGCGCGCAGCGTGGTCTGGTCGTAGTTGCCGAACGGCGGCCGGAACAGCGACGGCCGCACGCCGAGCTCCGTCGCGAAGTCGTCGGCGTCGTCGCAGATCTCCTTGCGCTGGAACTCGAACGGCTTGCCCTTGAGGTTCGGGTGGTCGACCGTGTGGTCGCCGAGCGTCGCGCCGGTCGCGTCGAGGATCTGCTTGAAGTAGGCCTCGTGACCCTTCACGTACTTCTGGTTCAGGAACAGCACCGGGTGCGTCCCGTTCTGCTGCATCAGCTTCAGCGCGTCCGGGTCCTTGACCGCGCCGTCGTCCATGGTGAGGAAGACGTACGGCTTGTCGGTGGTGATCCGGCGCACCACCGGGACCTGGCCGTTCTCGACGGCCGGCGCCTTCTGCTGGACCGTGCCGAACGGGTACGGCGCCGACGTCGTCGTCCCGGGGCCGCCGCCCGGGGCCGGGTTCGGCTGGCTGGTGCCGAACTCCTTCCGGTCCGGCTCGCTCGTCGAGCAGGCCGTCAAGGCCAGTGCCGCGGCGACGGCCACGGCTGCGGCGCGCTTCATGCCAAGTCCCCCTTCCGCGTAGTGCAACTACACGAATGGGTGACGTTGAAGCAGGGGTCGAGGTTGTGTCCGGTGATCTTGTGTGGCCGGGGCCACCCAGGTCAGCGCCCGGTTTCGGCCGCCTTGACGAGCTTGCCCGAGAACAACCGGATCGCCGCGCGCAGTCCGGCGGCCACGATCGGGCCGCTGCCCTTGACCGGCTCGGTGAACGACCCGGTCCACCGCAGGTGCGTGCCGCCGTCGGCGGCGGGCGTCAGGAGCACCTCGGCGCGGTAGTCCTTGATCGGGTTGGCGCCGAAGAACGTGTAGACGTGCTTGCGGCCGGGCTCGTACTCGACCGTCTCCTCGCGGATCAGCACCGGCCACAGGCCGACCTCGCGGACCGCGCCGACGCCGGGGCCGGGCCGCTTCCAGCGCGCCTGGACGATGAGTGGCTTTCCCCACTCCGCCCAGCGCGGACCCTCCGCCTCGCGCGCGAACAACGCCTCCGGCGGAGCCGTGCTCGTGCGGTTGACCTCGAAGGAGAACTTGCGGCCCACCGGAACCTCCCACGTTGTTGACAGATTGATAATTAAGCGTCTCGTGGAGCGTAGGTCAAGATGGGGGCGTGAGCACGCCGCGTCCCGACCTCGCCGCGCCGCACTGGCTGACCCAGCTCCTGCGCAGCAAGCCGGTCCCGGTGCCGTGGAACATGGTCGCCCGCGCGGTCGTCGCGCTGGCCGTGCCGCTCGCGGTCGCCTACGCGGCCGGGGACATCGCCGTCGGCGCGCTGATCTCGACGGGTGCGTTGCCCGCCGTGCTGTCCGAATCGGCCGGTCCGTACCGCTACCGCGCGCGCCGGCTCGGCGGTGCGACGCTCGCTGCGACCGCCGGCTACCTCGTCGGGCTGCTCACCGGCGGCACGCCCGCGCTGTCCGTGCCCGCGGTGGTCCTGGTCGCGGCGGTGTCCGCGCTGATCAGCGCGGCCGGCAGCAACGCCTCGGTCGCCGGGCTGCAGATGTTCGTGTTCTGCGTCCTCGGCACCGGCCAGCACGCGACCGGCGTGCGCGTCGAGGTCCTCTTCGGTTTCTTCTGCCTCGGCGCGACGTGGAGCTTCCTGGTCGCGCTCGCCAGCTGGACGTTCCGGGCGACCAGCCCCGAACGCACCGCCGTCGCGCACGTCTACGTCGAGCTGGCCGCGATGCTCTCGGCGAACGACGAAGCCGTCTCGCGCGTCGCCCGGCACCGGCTGACCACGGCCATGAACACCGCCTACGACCAGCTGCTCACCGCGCGCTCGTGGCTGTCCGGCCGCGACGCCGCCTACCGCCAGCTGCTCAACCTACTCTCGGCGACGACACCCGCGGTCGAGGCGTCGGTGGCGATGGTCAACGCCGGCCGCCGCCCGCCCCAGGACGTCATCGACCACTTCGTCGCGCTGTCGGCGTCGGTGCTGGCCAGCCAGCCGCTGCCGGAACCGCCGCCGATGCCCGCCGACGAGGGCGATCCGCTGCTCGCCGCGCTCTACGCCGGGCTGGTCCGGATCGGCAAGGGCGACGACCGCAAGCGCCGCGAGCCGACACCCTGGTACCGGCGCCTGCGGACGTGGGCGGGCTCGCTCGCGTCCGGTCCGCTGACCTGGATCGCCGCGCTGCGGCTGACACTGTGCGTCGCGATCGCCGAGGTCGTCGGGCTGCTCGTGCCGTTGGAGCGGTCGTACTGGATCACCCTGACCGTCGGGATCGTGCTCAAGCCGGACTTCGGGTCGGTGTTCGGCCGCGCGGTGCTGCGCGGGATCGGCACGGTCGTCGGCGTCGGGGTGGGTGCGGTCGTGCTCGGTGTCGGCGGGCACGGCTGGCTGCTGGTCGCGCTGATCGCCGTCTTCGCCGGCGGCGTCGCGGTCGGGAAGGTGCGCAACTACGGCATCCTCAGCGCGTTCGTGACGCCGTTGATCATCCTGCAGATGGACCTGGCGAACACCGGCAGCTGGAACGTCGTGGTGGCGCGGCTGGTCGACACGGTGCTGGGCTGCGTGATCGTGCTCGTCTTCGGCTACCTGCTCTGGCCCGGGAGCCGTCGCCCGCAGGTCGGCGGCCGGCTGGCCGACGGGCTGGACGCGGTCGCGAAGTACGTCTCGTGCGCGCTGGTCGAGGCGTCTTCCGGGGAGGCGCGGCTGGCGCGGTCGCGGGCCCGTCGCGGCGCCTACCGGGCGCTGGCCGACCTGCGGACGGCGTTCCAGCAGGTCGTCGTCGAGCCGTCCGCGAACGGACGGCAGGCGGTGGCGTGGTGGCCGGTCATCGCCGCGCAGGAGCGCGTCGCCGACGCGGTCACCGAAGTCGGCGTGACGATCGGCCGCGGTGCGCCGCCGCCCGCGCCGGGTGACGTCGAGCTGCTGACCGCGGCCCTGGACGAACTCGCGTCGGCGATCCGCGAGCAGCGCGAGCCGCGGTCGGTGCCGCTGCCGGACGGCCCGCAGCTGGCCGGGGTGGTCGACCAGCTGGAGTCGGCGTTCGACGCCGTCCGCGGGCCCGACCTGGTGGAACGCACACCGTTGCGGCTGGTCCGGCGGTTCCTGCCCTACCACAGGCGCACGTGAGGTTCGTGCTGTTCAATTGCCGCATGGGAATCGACTTCGACGCGTTGAAGGGCAAGGCCGAAGAGGCCCTGCGCGAGCACAACGACAAGATCGAGGAGGGCCTCGACAAGGCGGCGGACTTCGCCAAGTCCAAGTTCTCCGGCCACGACTCGCAGATCGACACCGGCGTCGAGAAGGCCAAGGACTTCCTCAACAAGTTCGACGACACGCCGGACACGCCGCGGTAGCTACTGGACCTCGCCGGTCGCGATCCCGTCCGAAAGGCCGGTGATCCGGCCGCCGCGCTCGCCGAGCGCGATCAGGCCCTGCCGCGCGTCCGGTGCCGAAAGGCTGATCCGGACGCCGGCGCGGTCCACGTCGAGGCTGGCGGCCAGGGCTTGCGCGCCTTCGTACCCCGCGTTGATCGTGGCCGCCAGCCCGCCGGTCGACGCGAGCGAGCCGCGGGCGGCGCCGAGCCGGCCGAGGGCTTCGTCGACGATCGGCAGCAGCGCGTCCCGGTTCCCTTCGGTCATCGCGCGCACGAGGTGCGGGTTCGAGCCCGCGACCCGGGTGCCGTCGCGGTAGGACCCGGCGGCCAGCGACATGGCCAGGGGCCCGCCCTCGGCGCCGATGGTGGCGAGGATGGCCGCGAGCAGGTGCGGCAGGTGCGAGATCCGGGCGACGGCTTCGTCGTGCGACTCCGCGGGCAGCGGGACGACGTGCGCCCCGACGTCCAGCACGAACCCGGCGACCTCGGCCCACGCTTCGAGGTCGGTGTCCTCCTCGACGGCGACGACCCAGGCCGCGCCCTGGAACAGCGCGGCGTCCCCGGCCAGCCAGCCCGAGCTCGACGTCCCGGCCATCGGGTGCCCGCCGACGTACCGCGTGTACGGCACGCGGCGGCGGACCGCGTCCAGTACCGGCGCTTTCACGCTGGTCACGTCGGTGAGCAGGCAGTGCGACGCGTGCTGGGAGACCAGGCGCAGCAGGTCTTCGACGGCGGGCAGCGGCACGGCCAGCACGACCATCGCGTCGTCGGCGGCGGCCCGGTGCAGCGCGGCTTCGACGTCCGTCGTGACGTCGTAACCCGCTCTGCTGGCCGCGTCGGCGTCCACTTCGGAGACTGCGGCGCCGAACGCCGTGCGGCCGCTGGCGGCCGCCGCGCGCAGCAGCGACCCGCCGATCAGCCCGAGCCCGATCACGCATACGTCTCGCACGGGGCCCATCCTGCCAGGGCCGGACGCATTAAGGGCTACAGCGCGGCGGCGAGCCTCGTTCCCTGGTCGATGGCGCGTTTCGCGTCGAGTTCCGCGGCGATGTCGGCCCCGCCGACCAGGTGCACCGGCAGGCCGTCGGGCAGCGCGCCGACGAGGTCGCGCACGGGTTCCTGACCGGCGCAGACGACGACCGTGTCGACCTCGAGGAGCCGCGGCGCGCCGTCGACGGTGATGTGCAAGCCGGCGTCGTCGATCTTCTCGTAGGTCACGCCGGTGAGCTGCTCGACCTTCTTCGCCTTGAGCGCGGCCCGGTGCACCCAGCCCGACGTCTTGCCGAGCCCGGAACCGATCCCGGACTTCTTGCGCTGCAGCAGGTAGACCTGCCGCGGCGACGGCTCGGGCTTCCGCTCGGTGAGCCCGCCCGCCGCCCGCTCCGGATCGGTTACGCCCCACTCGGCCATCCACGCGTCGAGGGCCGGCGAACCGGTGTGCGTCAGGAACTCGCTGACGTCGACGCCGATCCCGCCCGCCCCGATGACGGCGACCCGCTCGCCGACCGGCTTGCCGTGCTTCACGACGTCGACGTAGGACAGCACCTTGGGGTGGTCGATGCCGAGCAGCGACAGCACGCGCGGCGCGACGCCGGTGGCGAGCACGACCTCGTCGAAGCCGGTGAGGTCTTCGGCCTTCGCCCGCGTCCCGAGGTGCAGTTTCACGCCGGTGACTTCGAGGCGCCGCTGGTAGTAGCGGATCGTTTCGGCGAACTCCTCCTTGCCGGGGATCTTCCGCGCGATGCCGAACTGGCCGCCGATCTCGTCGTCGGCTTCGAACAGCTCGACCTCGTGCCCGCGTTCGGCGAGCGCGGTCGCCGCGGACAGCCCGGCGGGACCCGCGCCGACGACGGCGACGTGCTTCGCCCGCCGCGTCGGCGCCAGCGTCAGCGTGGTTTCGTGGCCCGCGCGCGGGTTCACCATGCAGGACACGAGCTTGCGCTTGAACGCGTGGTCGAGGCAGGCCTGGTTGCAGGCGATGCAGGTGTTGATCTCGTCTTCGCGGCCGGTCTCGGCCTTGCGGATCCACTCGGGGTCGGCGAGGAACGGGCGCGCCATCGACACGAGGTCGGCGTCGCCGCTGCTCAAGGCTTCCTCGGCGACCTGCGGCATGTTGATCCGGTTCGACGTGACGACCGGGATCCCGACGTGCGGCTTGAGTTTCCCGGTGACCCAGGTGAACGCGGCGCGCGGCACCGACGTCACGATCGTCGGCACCCGGGCCTCGTGCCAGCCGATGCCGGTGTTGATGATGGTCGCGCCGGCGGCCTCGACTTCTTGGGCGAGCGCGACGACGTCTTCCCAGCGCTGGCCGCCTTCGACGAGGTCGAGCATGGAGAGCCGGTAGACGATGATGAAGTCGTCGCCGACCTTTTCCCTGGTGCGCTTGACGATCTCGACGGCGAACCGCCGCCGCTTCTCGGGCGAGCCGCCCCAGGCGTCGGTGCGCCTGTTGGTGCGCTCGGCGAGGAACTGGTTGATCAGGTAGCCCTCGGAGCCCATGATCTCTACGCCGTCGTAGCCCGCTTCGCGCGCGAGAGCGGCGCAGTTCGCGAAGGCGTTGATCTGCTGCTTGACCCCGTGGTTGGTGAGGCCACGCGGGCGGAACGGGTTGATCGGTGCCTTGATGCTCGACGCGGACACGCTCAGCGGGTGGTAGGCGTACCGGCCCGCGTGCAGGACCTGCAGCGCGATCTTGCCGCCGGCGTCGTGCACCGGCTGGGTGAGCTGCCGGTGCTGCTTCGCTTCGGCGGACGTCGTCAGCTTCGAGGCGAGCGGCAGCAGCCAGCCGGTCCTGTTCGGCGCGAACCCGCCGGTGACGATCAGGCCGACGCCGCCGCGGGCGCGTTCGGCGTAGTACTCGGCCAGCTCGGGGAAGTGCGCGGCCTTGTCCTCGAGGCCGGTGTGCATCGAGCCCATCAGGACGCGGTTGCGCAGCGTCGTGAAGCCGAGGTCGAGCGGCGACAGCAAGTTCGGGTACGGGGTCATCAGGCGTCCTTGGGGTGGTGGAGGGCGGCATCCATGGCTCGGAGGACTTCGTCGAACCACTCGACCTGGCCCTCCTCGACGCGGATGCCGCCGCGTAGGACCAGGTACTGGTGCAGGTGCCGGCCGTGCAGGCCCGCGGGCGCGGGGAAGTCGCGCTTCTCGATCTGGCGGTAGACGTCGAGGCGTTCGGCGTGCGCCGCCCGGTGCCGGACGATCTCTTCGGCCACCTTGGCCGGGTCGCCGAAGGTGGCGCCGCGGATCTTCACGGCGAGTTCCACCGGCCCGGCGGACGGGTCCGGCTCGGCCAGCCAGCGGACGAGTTCGGCGCGGCCGCTCTCGCTGACCGTGTAGACCTTCTTGTCCGGCCGCCCCGACTGCGCGACGACGTCGACGGCGACCCAGCCGGCCTCTTCCATCCGCTTCAGCACGCGGTAGATCTGCTGGTGGGTGGCGCTCCAGAAGAGCCCGATCGACTTCTCGAACCGGCGCGTCAGCTCGTAGCCCGAGCCGGCGCGCTCGGACAGCGAGACGAGGATCGCGTGCTCCAGTGCCATGGTCCGAGGGTGCTATGCAACGAGTTGCAGTGCAACGAGGCGCGCATCACTTCACCCTGCCGGGTGGGATAAATCGGGTCGACTCCGGGCCGGAAACGACCAGGATGGGAGGGGTGCACCCGGTACTCGAACTGATCTCCGAACGGATGGCGGCGGGCAGTGTCCCGGGAGAACGCACGGACGGCCGACGTCTCGCGCTCGCCATCGAAGGCGGCAGCAGCCGCGGCACGTACTCCAGCGGCATGGCCCTCGCGCTGGACGAGCTCGGCGCCGTCCCGGTGTTCGACGCCGTCTACGGCTCATCGGCCGGCGCGCTCAACGGCGCGTGGCTGCTCAGCGGCTGTTCCTCGACCGGCGTCCGGACGTGGTGGAACCCGGTCGTCATGCGCCGGATCATCAACCCGCTGCACACCCTGCGCGGCCGCGCGGTGATCGACCTCGAGTACCTCGTCCACCAGGTGTATTCGGTGCTGGAACCGATGGACTTCCCGGCCATCCTGGCCAACCCGGTCACGTTCCACCCGCTCGCCACCGACGCGGACACGGGGGAGTCGACCGACCTGCACCCCTTTCTCGACGACGTCGACGCGATCAAGGTCGCGCTCGCGGCGTCGTCGTGCATGCCGGTGCTGGCCGGTCCGCCGATCCCGATGGCCGGCCGCCGGTTCGTCGACGCGGGCGTCGCCGAGCCGATCCCGTACCGGACGGCGCTGGCCCAGGACGCGACCGACGTCCTGGTGCTGCGCACCCGCCGCGCCGACGAGCTGCCGCTGCCGCCCCCGCGCGCCTACGACGTCGTCGTGCCGCGGTTCCTGCGCCGCCAGGCCCCGGGCGCCATCCCCGCGTGGCGCGACACCTACCGCCGCGACGTCGAGGACGAGGAGACCCTGGCATCGGACCCGCGGATCCTGAGCATCCGCCCGCCGGCCGGGTCCCCGGACGTGGCCGTGCTGGAGCGCGATCCCGAGGTGCTGCGCAAGGCCGTCGAACTGGGCAAGAGCGCGGTCCTCGACGTGCTGGAAAGCCTGCGCGAAGCCTCTTAGGGCTTGCGCGCGACGCCGCCGATCACCCGCGACTCCGACGGCGATCCGGCGAACACGGTCTGCTCGTCCGGGTGCCACGCCGGCGCGTAGACGAGCCCGGGTTCGAGCAGCGGCCAGCCGCCGAAGAAGCGTTCGAACTCGGCCATCGGCCGCAGGAAACCGGGGTTCGTCGTCGTCTCGTAGTACTCGAGCAGGTCGATCAGCGCCTGCCGCTCGTCCTCGTTGACCGGGTTCTCGTTCGTCATCTGCGACAGCACCAGCAGCGAGCCCGGCGGCAGCCGGTCGCGGTAGAACGCCAGCAGCTCGTCCGGCTCCTGCTCGTCCTTGATGAAGTGCATGACCGCGTTGATCACCAGCGCGACCGGCTCGCGCACGTCGATGACGTCGGAGGCGGTGACGCGGTCCCAAAGGTCTTCCGGCTGGAGGAAGTCCGCGGCGATGGCGTGGTGGCGCTCGGGATCGGCGGTGTCGGCGAGCAGCAGCGTCGAGTGCGCGAGCGCGATGGGCTCGTTGTCGATGTAGAGCACGCGCGTGTCGAGTTCGTCGCGCTCTTCGTCGGCGACCTCATGCACGTTGCCCGCGGTGGGCAGGCCGGAGCCGATGTCCACGAACTGCCGGATGCCTTCCCGGACGCACTGCCGCACCGCGCGGCCGAGGAACTGCCGGCTCGTCTTGCAGTACTCGCCCATCAGCGGCAGCCGGTCGCGGACCTTCTCGGCGAACTCGCGGTCGATCGCGTAGTGGGTGTTCCCGCCGATGAAGTAGTCGTAGATCCGCGCCGCGGACGGCCGGTCGAGGCTGCTTTCGACGGCCTTCAGCGCGTCGTCGTGGTTGATCATGCCGGTGCCGTTGCCTCCCGATAGGCGTTCACCGACTCTGTCAGGCGGTCCAGCTCGGCGCGCAGCCGGGCCACGCCGGCGTCGTCGAGGCTCATCGCCGTGCCGATCACGTCGGGGATGCCTTCGGCCTTCTCGCGCAACGCTTTCCCGGTGTCGCTCAGGCTTACGCGGACCGAGCGTTCGTCGTCGGCCTGCCGGTTGCGCACCACCAGCCCGGCGGTCTGGAGCCGCTTGAGCAGCGGCGAAAGCGTGCCCGAGTCGAGGTTCAGCTCGGCGCCGAGTTCCTTCACCAGCCGGTGGTCCCGCTCCCAGAGGGCCAGCATCACCAGGTACTGGGGGTAGGTCAGGTCGAGGTCTTCCAGGACGACCCGGTACAGCGCTGTCACCGCGCGCGACGCCGAGTACAGCCCGAAGCAGAGCTGGTCGTCCAGTCGCAGCGATGCCATGGCGTCCTCCTCTCTCGTAACTCTCCATGCTCCCCGACATCGTGCTGCGCGGCAACTTAAGTGCCCTGCATCTCATTGCGTGTCATTCAGTTGTGCACAACTAAGTTGCGAGCTACTTTGATGGCACCAGTTCGAACCGAGGAGGACGACATGACCGCCAACCCGCACAACCTGGCCCTCGAACCGGCCGCGCAGGCGTTCGCCGAGGCCACCGACACCCCGCCGTACCTGTTCCAGCTGCCCCCGGCCGAGGGGCGCAAGGCCGTCGACGGCGTCCAGGACGGCGACGTCGCCATGGCCGACGCGTCGATCGAGGTGCTGCGGGTGCCGGGCGGCCCGACCGGCGAGGTAGAGACCCGGATCGTCAAGCCGGCCGGCGTCGAGGGCCCGCTTCCGGTGATCCTCTACATCCACGGCGCCGGCTGGGTGTTCGGCGACTTCCACACCCACGAGCGGCTCGTGCGCGAACTCGCGGCCGGCGTCGGCGCGGCCGTCGTCTTCCCCGAGTACGACCGCTCCCCGGAGGCGCGTTACCCGGTCGCCATCGAGCAGAGCTACGCCGTCGCGAAGTGGATCGCCTCGGACGGCGCTTCGCAGGGGCTGGACACTTCGCGCATCGCGATCGCGGGCGACTCCGTCGGCGGGAACATGACCGCGGCGCTGACCATCCTGGCCAAGCAGCGCGGCGACGTCACCTTCAAGCAGCAGGTGCTCTTCTACCCGGTGACCGACGCGAACTTCGACACCGAGTCGTACACGCGGTTCGCCGAGGGCTACTTCCTCGGCCGCGAAGGCATGAAGTGGTTCTGGGACCAGTACACGACGGATCCCGCCCAGCGCGCGGAGATCACGGCGTCGCCGCTGCGCGCGTCGCTCGACGAGCTGGCCGGCCTGCCGCCGGCGCTGGTGATCACCGGCGAGGCGGACGTGCTCCGCGACGAAGGTGAGGCGTACGCGGCGAAGCTGCGTCAGGCCGGCGTGCCCGTCACGGCCGTGCGGTACCAGGGGATCATCCACGACTTCGTGATGGTCAACGCGCTCCGCGAGACCCAGGCCGCCGAGGCCGCGATCACCCAGGCGATCACCGTGCTGACCCGCGCTTTGGGGAAATAACTGAGAAAACGCTGAGTTCGGCGTGCGTTGCGGCCCTATGACAGAAGTCACAGGGCCGCAACTTGTCCGTGGGCTCAAACGTGATATATACGCGAGTCCGGGGGGTTCCGGGTGCGCATTCACTGCCCGCCCGGAAGGACCGACCCATGAACCTGAGCAGCATCCGGCTGGATTCGCCGGTCAACATGATCGTGGTGGTCGTGCTGACGCTGCTCGCGATCATCGCCGTCCCGTGGTTCTGGGACCGCTGGAAGCGCAAGCGGTTGTGGCGCAGCGCCACGATCCTGCTCGCGGTCGTGCTCCTGGTCCTCACGACCGGCATGGCGGGCAACCTGATCGGCGGGTTCTTCCCGACCGTCGGCTCGCTCTTCGGCACCGGCGCGTACGCCGGGCAGGGCACCGACGCCGAGGCGTCGCAGAACGGCGAAGACCTCGAAAAGCTGCGCGACACAGGGGTGGCGCACGCGAAAGAGGGCAAGGGCACGGTCGTCCACATGAAGGTGACCGGCCGGCGCACCAAGCTGACCCGCGACGTCACGGTCTACCTGCCCCCGCAGTACTTCGACGCGGCGTTCAAGGAACTGAGGTTCCCGGCGATCGAGTGGATCCCGAACTACCCGTCCGGCCCCGAGGTCTTCACGAGCGGCTACCACATGCCGGAGCAGCTCGACGCGGCGATCGCCAAGCACGTCCTGCCGCCGACGGTGGTGATCGTCCCGGACCCGACCGGCGTCCCGAAGGTCGGCCACGACACCGAATGCGTCGACGAGGTCAACGGAACGGCCAACGACACCTACCTGACGGCGGACCTGCGCGACTGGGCCCTGCAGAAGCTGGGCGTGTCGGCGAACCGCCGCGCGTGGACGATCGCGGGCTGGTCCTCGGGCGGCTACTGCGCGATGAACCTGGTGACGCGCCACCCGCAGTGGTACGGCCAGGCGGTCAGCGTGAGCGGCTACGACAAGGCCCAGGTCGACGCGGAGACCGAGGACCTGTTCCACGGCCGCCAGGACATCAACGACGCCAACAACGTCCGGGTGAACGTCCGCCTGCACCCGTCGCCGGTGGAGATCCTGGCGATTTCGGGGGAGAAGGAAAGCTACGAGAGCTTCGCGATCGACCAGATCCGCGCGGCGGCCAAGCCCCCGCTGCAGTTTTCGTCCTGGCGGGTTCCGGACGCGGGCCACAACATGAACACCTTCAAGTCGCAGATCCCCGACGTACTCGCCTGGATCGGCGCGCACACCTCGGCCCCGGCCCCGGCGGGACGGCAGGCCGAGACGACCGGCGGGGTGCTGCCGTGGCCGCTGCCCCGATCGGGCGCGCACGGAGCGCTGGCGGACACCGACCAGTAGCGCTCAGCCCAGCAGGGCCGAGACCACCGCCGTCACGCGCTTCGAAGCCGTCGCATAGCTCACCGAGGCCGGGTGCTCGGTCAGCACCACGACGATGTACCGGTCGTCCTCGCCGACCAGGCCCGACGTGTGCAGCATCCGCGTCGGAGCGCAGCACGACCAGCCCTGCTTCACCGCCCACGGCCTGCCGTCGGCGGCGTCCGGGATGCCGAAGTACTGCCGGAAGCCGTCCGAACCCCGCTCGGTCGCGGCGCGCAGCGCGGCCATGATCGAGCCGGGCGCGTGCGCCAGCACGTACTGGTAGATCTTCACCACGTCCTTCGCCGTGATCCGCGTGTCACCCCACCGCCCCGGGTCCTCGGGCGCGCGAGTGCCGGTGAGGCCGATCTTCTTGGCCCAGCCCGTCACGATCGACGGCCCGCCGTAAGCCGACCAGAACCGGCTCGCGAGGTCGTCGTCGCTGCGGGACAACATCCGCTGCACGTCCGCCACCGGACCGCCCCGGTCCAGCACCGCCAGCGCGATCAGCAGCTTCACGAGCGACGCCGAGGTGTACGCGCGGTCCGCGTGCACCGAGACCGTCGCCGCCCCGCGCTGCCGGTCGAACACGACGGCGCTGACCTCGCCCCCGGCCACCAGCCGGTCGAGGTCGTCGGCGTCCACCTTGGACGGCGGCTCCTCCTTGGCCGTCGGCTTGGGCGTCGACGGACTCGGCGTCGGTGTCGGTGTCGATCTCGGTTCGGGGCTCGCGCTCGCCGAATCCGACATCGTTGTCAGCACTTCTGTGACGGCGATCGCTTTGGGCGGCCGGGCTCCGCCGTGACTGATCGTGACCGCCACCGCGCCGATCGCCCCCACACACAGTCCCACCAGGAAGATGCCGCTCAGCTTGCGCATGCTCCGGATTGCCGGCAGCGCGCTCCGGCGTTCCCCGGATCGGGTGAGTTTGTGGGATAGGTCTCGAACCGGCCCGGATCCGGGAACGCTCCCGGGGCCTGCGGGCAAGCACCGTCGTTTCGCTGACTGTGTGCGCTGGGTACCTGTGTGCGGTGACGATCGTCACCACACTCTGGGAAGGACTGGAGTCATGACTCACGCGAAAGGCGCACGCATCCGGGTTCGCGGCCTGCAGCCGGCGCAGGTGCTGGCCGGGTTGGCCGGGATCGCGTTCCTCGTCGTCGGCATCATCGGGTTCAGCAGGACCGGGGTAGGGAACTTCGCCGGCCACCACGACGCCGGGTTCTGGCGGTTCTCCGGCAACCCGCTCATGAGCCTGGTCCGCGTCGTGACCGGCGTCGTCGGCCTGCTGCTGGCGTTCGGTTCGGGCCGCGCCCGCACGTTCGGCTGGCTGATGTTCCTCTTCTACGGCGCCCTGTTCGTGTGGGGCCTGATGATCGACGGCCTCATCTCGACCAACCCGTTCGCGAACGTCGGCAACCCGATGGACCTCGGCCCGGCCGACACCTGGCTGCACCTCGGCGTCGCCGCGCTCGGCCTGCTGATCGCCGTCCTGCCGGCCCGCCGCACGATCCTCGTCCCCGAGGACGAGACCGTCGACGAGCCGACGGTCGTCGAGCAGCGCACCGACCGCGTCGCCGACACCGACCGCGTGGCCGCCACGGACCGCACCGCCGCGACCGACCGCGTCGTCACTTCCGACGAGCGTCCGCGCCGCCGGTCGTTCCTGCGTCGTGACCACAACGAGCGAGGCCCGGAGGTCGCTCGCGAAGAGCGTCCGCCGGGCCTCGCCCACTAGTCGTGGTAGCTCAGTAGGTCGTGCCGCCCGAGCCGGAGTTGTTGCTGCTCCCGGCTCCACTGTCAGCCGCCGGAGCCTGGTTGGCGGTGGAGCTGGGGGTGGTACCGACCTTGCAGCCGTTGGGCTCGATGACGAACCAGGTGCCGTTGACGCCCATGCCGTTCGCGTCGCCCGGCTTCAGGTCCTTCGAGAAGGTGTAGACCGGCCAGCCGCCGATGGTGACCTGCTCGGTGCCGTCGGAACGCTTGATGCTGCCCAGGAGCTTCGAGTCGATACCCTGCAGCTCGACCTTGCCGTTGGAGAGAACCGGCGGCCACGTCTTGGCGCAGTCACCGTTGCAGGCGGACGTCTTGGCCTTCTTGGTGTCCTTCTGGAACAGGTAGAGCGTCATGCCGTTCTGGTCGACGATCGCCTCGCCGAGGCCGTCGATGTTGCTGGCGCTCAGCTTGACGGTGCCGGCTTCGCTCGCGGCCTGCCCGGCCTTGCCGCCCTTGGCGTTGGCCGCGTACCAGGCGCCGCCGACGCCCTGGCCGGTCGCCTCGCCGGCCTTGGTGTCCTTGGCGTAGCGGTAGAGCGCCCACCCACCGACGGTGATCTGCTCGGTGCCGTCGGAGCGCGTGACCTTCCCGACGAGGCTCTTGTCGACCCCCTGCACCTGAACGTCCCCGGTGGCCAGCATCGGCGGCCAGGCCTTGGCGCAGTCACCGTCGCAATTGGACTTCGGCGGCTTGGCCGTGTCCTTGTCGAAGCGGTAGAGGGTCATGCCGTTCTGGTCGGTGAGCACCTGCCCGACGCTCGCGACGTCCGCGACGACGAGTTTCGACTCGTTCGACGCCGGGGCGGCGTTCCCGACCTGCCCGTTGGCGATCTGGCCGCCACCGGTGCCGCCCGCCGCTGCGGGGGCGATGACCGGCTGAGCAGTTTCGGCACCCGAGCAAGCGGTGAGCACTGCCAGCCCGGCTGCCGCCGCGGCGACGGAGACGGCGATGCGCGTGCGAAGCATGGAAGTTCTCCTTGTGTCCGTTGGGGTTTCCCGCCGCTCGGTGCGGCTGCCTGATACCCACTACACGGACCCCCGCCGGAGGCGGTTCAAAGAATTTTCGCCGCGGTTCCGCCCCAGGTCAGAAGGTGCCGCCCAGCGCACGGTCGACGAGCGTCCCCGCGGCCCCGGTGTAGGCGGCCGGGTCCAGCAGGGCGTCCAGCGCCGCCGGGGTGAGGACGCCGGTGACGGCGGGCACCTCGTCCAGCACGTCCCGCAGCGGCCGGTCCTCACGGACCGCGCGCCGAGACGCCTCGCCGAGCAGCTCCTTGGCCTTCGCCTTGCCGAGCAGCGGCGCGAGGACGGCCGAGAGCCGTTCGGAAACGATCAGCCCGTGCGTCGACGCCACGTTCGCCCGCATCCGTCCGGGCTGAGCGGTGAGCCCGCGCGCCAGTTCGACGGCGGTGTGCGCGGCGCCGCCGGTCAGCCGGAGGCATTCGCGCACCAGCTGCCACTCGGCGTGCCAGACCCCGGCCGAGCGTTCGTCCTCGGTCAGCATCGACTGCGTGACGCCCGCGGCCAGCACGGGCACCTGCAGCGCGGCCGACCGGATCAGCGTCGCGAGCACGGGGTTGCGCTTGTGCGGCATCGCCGACGAGCCACCCCGCCCCTCGGCGGCGGGCTCGACGACCTCACCGAGCTCGGTCCGGCTGAGAGTGGCGACGTCGACGGCCACCTTCCCCAGCGCCCCGGCGGCGAACGCGAGCGCCCCGGCGAGATCGGCGACCGGCGTGCGCAGCGAGTGCCACGGCAACACGGGCGCGGCCAGCCCGGTCTCCTCGGCGAACGCGGCGACGAGTCGTTCGGCATAGCCGTCGTCGACGGCCTGGGTGCTGGTGCTGCCGGCGTCGGCGGCCCGCTCGCTGTTGCCGCCGCCGTCGGCGAGACGGCCGCTGGTGCCGTCAGCGTCGGCGGCCCGGCCGCTGGTGCCGCCAGCGTCGGCGGCTCGGACGCCGTTGCCGCCGGCATCGACGGGCGCCTCGGGAAGATCCTGGCCCCCGCCCCCGCCCCCGCCCTCCGGCTCGCCGGCGCTGGCCGCGCCGGCCGGGCCGGATTGCCCCGCTTCCCCTGCCACCTCGCCTTGCCCACTGCCCGCGGCCCCCGTCGCGTGCCCAGCCCGCTCGGCGTCGGCCAGCCGCGCGTACTCCACGTACGCCGCCAGCGTCCCCCCCGCGCCGCCCAGTGACACCGGCAGCCCGCCCTCCAGCACGCGCCGGACCCGGACGGCCGCGTCCAGCACCAGCTGCCGCCAGCCCGCGGCCTTGAGCCCGAACGTCGTGGGCACCGCGTGCGCCGTCAGCGTCCGGCCGGCCATCGTCGTGTCCCGGTGCTCGCGCGCCAGCGCGGCCAGCGCCTCGGCCGTCGCGTCGAGGTCGGCGACCAGCGGCCGCAGCGTCCGGTCGGCGACCAGCATCATCGCCGTGTCGAAGACGTCCTGGCTGGTCGAGCCGCGGTGCACGTACTCCGCGGCCTCGGGCGCGATCGCGCCGACGGCCGACGTCAGCGCCTTGACCAGCCCGACCACCGGGTTCGCGGTCGCCCGCGACTCCCGCGCCAGCTCGACGACGTCGACGCGCGCGCTGCCCGCGGCCTCCGTGATCGCGTCCGCGGCCTCGGACGGCACCGTCCCGAGCCGAGCCTGCGCCCGGGCGAGCGCCGCCTCGGTGTCGAGCATGGCGCGCAACCAGGCCTCGTCACCGGTCGACGCTTCGGCCGGCGTACCGGCCCGCACCGGGGACAGGAGTCCGGAATCGGGGTCGACGGTCATGGCGTCAGCATCGCACGCACCCAGAATCGGCTGCCTTCCCACAGCCGCCTCTGGCAAGCTCACCCGCCATGAGTAGCGCCACGCCCGACGCGGACACTGCCGCGGGCGAGACCCGCGGGTTCGCCGCCGAGCGCCTCACCTTCTTCTCCGACGCCGTCGTCGCCGTCGCGATCGCCCTGCTCGCGCTCGAGCTGCCCCTGCCGGAGGGCGCTACCAGCGCCGAGCTGCTGCGGTCACTCGGGCATCATCGTTCCGAATACATCTCCTTCCTCATCAGCTTCGCCGTGATCGGCGGCCACTGGCGCGCCCACCACCGCCTGTTCCACCACGTCGCCACCGTGCGCGCCGGGCTCCTGCGACTCACCTTCGGGTGGTCGCTGACGATGGTGCTGATGCCCTTCGCCACGAAGGTGCTCGCCGAAGACGGCGGGTTCGAGTTCCGCTTCGTCCTGTACGCGCTCGTGCAGGTCGTCGCGCTCACGTTGTTCGTCGTGATGACCCGGCAAATCCAGCGTCACCGCCTCTACCGTGCGGACACCCCGCCGGAGCTCTTCGGCGAGTTCTACCGCGGGCTCGGCACGATGATCGCCGCCTTCGCCGCCTCGATCCCGGTGGCCTTCTTCACGCACTGGGCCTACGCGTGCTGGATCGTCATCCCGCTCGTGGGCACCCTCCTCATCCGGCTCCGCCGAGCCTGAGCCGTCATTCGCCGGTGGCGCCGTCGATCCGTTCGCGAACCAGGTCGGCTTGGCCGACGTGGCGCGCGTACTCGCCGATCATGCGCAGCATCAGCCACCGCAACGTGAACGGCTCGCCTGTGCTGATCCGCGTGCCCGTCTGGTCCATCGAGGCGGCCGCGACGATCTCCCGTGCGCGGGCGCATTCGGCGTGCCACAAGGAAAACGCCTCGCCGACATCGCCGTCGAGCGACGTGAAGTCCTGTTCCGGGTCGTCGTCGGAGTAGTAGAGGTTCGGGACGTCCTCACCCGCGAACTGGATCCGGAACCACCAGCGTTCGACGCCGGTGAGGTGCCGCAGCAGGCCGTGCAGCGTCAACGTCGACGGTGGTACCGAACGCTCGGACAGCCGGGGCGGGTCCAGACCTTCGCACTTCATCTCGAAGGTGCGCCGGTAGTAGTCGAGGCTTTCGGTCAGGGCCTGGCGCTCGTCCGCGACCGGCGTCGGGTCGGCCCGATCGGCGGTCAGGCGGGCCGGGGTGGCGACTGGTGTCGTGTGTTCGGTCATGTGCGGAGCGTGTCACGGGGGTCCGACAATTTTCGGGCCGTCGTCGTGCCCGGTGACCCGGCAACGGGGCGAAACCCCAGTTCAGACACGGTTTCAAGAACCTGGTAACGAAAGCCGGGGTGCGGCGATCTGATCTTCGTCAGCTGCTGCGATCACCCGTCCCCACCGCGGTCGGAGCGGCACCCCCTCGCCCGGAATCAGGAGATCACGACCATGGAGCGAACCGGCCGAAGAACCGCCGTGCTGGCCGCGTTGACCGCAGCGGCGCTCTTCGCGGCCCCCGCCGTCGCGTCCGCGGCACCGGCCCCCAGCACGATCGAGGTCAGCGACACCGCGCTGCACCCCGGCGACACGTTCACGGTCACCGAGCAGCTGTACAACCCGACGGACTTCACCGTCACCGGCGCGAAGGCGGCGGTCTACACCAAGGAAAAGCCGATCGTCGACCTGGTGGACCTGGTCTCCTGCGCCGGCACGATCGGCTGCGACCAGTACCTCAGCAGCTTCCGCGGCGGCGTCGGCGACCTGGGCGCGGGCGAGAGCCGCACCGTGACGTTCACCTTCCGCGTGAAGGAGGACGCCGCCGGCCAGTTCACGCTGCAGCACCAGTTCGCGGGCGACAACTACGCGTTCGGCGTCGAGGACGGCCCGGCCGTCACGATCGCGCCACCGGCGAAGGCCGACGTCAAGGTCGCGCTGGCTGCTACCCCGCGCATCGGCCTGGTGGCGCGCGTCGACTACGTGATCACGGTGTCGAACAGCGGCCCGGCGACCGCGACCGGCGTCCGCGTGACGGCCAACGCAGGATCGGGCCGCACGGTCACGTCGGTGACCGGCTGCACCCGCTCGGGCGCGAGCCTGAGCTGCGCGATCGGCACGCTGGCGCCGGGAGCGTCGGCCACGGCGAAGTTCACGTCGGAAGGCGGCATCTTCGCGTGGGGCGCGTTCACGGCGACGGCCCAGCGCGCGGCCGGCACCCCGGCCGACCCGGTGGCGGCCAACGACACGGCGTCGAAGAAGTGCACGGCCTACACGGGGCTGTACGTGACCTGCTGAGTCCACATCAGAGTGAGTACGGCGCCGAGCTCGCTCGGCGCCGTACTCGCAGGTCGGCGAAGGCGCGGTCCTTCCCGGTGAGCGGCTCGACGTCGGTGAGCTCCGTGGAGTCGCGAGGGTGACTTCGAGACTCGGCCGCAGCACGACGTAGAAGAGGTCCAGACCGTGCCGCTTCGCGGCACCGCGGAAAGGTTCCAGCGCCCAGGGCCCGACGACCCCATCGAGGACGACGTCGTTCTGCCGCGCGGCCTCGGGGCGGCACGCGGAGAACCAGTCTTGGCCTTGTAGACGACGTCAGCCGGACCCGGCGTGCAGGTGGGTGCCGGGGCCCTGGCTAGACTTGGGGCGCGGGCCGTTAGCTCAATTGGTAGAGCTGCGGACTTTTAATCCGTAGGTTCTGGGTTCGAGCCCCAGGCGGCCCACCATTCCCCGGCGTGCCCGGCCGGGGCGACAGGCGGTGAACATGGACGCGACCAGGCGGCTGATCGTCCTCCGGCACGCCAAATCGGACTGGTCGGAAGACCTTCCCGACCACGAACGCCCCCTCGCTCCGCGCGGTGTCCGTGACGCGCCCAAGCTCGGCCGTTGGCTCGTCGAAAACGGCTTCGTCCCCGAACACGTCCTTTGCTCGACCGCCCGCCGGACGAGGGAGACCTGGGAGCGCGTCAGCGAGGTGCTCCCGCGGCAGCCGCCGGTCGAGTACGACGGAGATCTCTACGGCGCCGGTCCCGAGGAGTTCCTCGCCGCCGCCGGCCGGATTCCCGGGAACGTCACGACCCTCGCCCTCGTCGGGCACGAACCCGGCGTCAGCGAGCTGACCCTGGGCCTCGCCGGCTACGGCGAGGACACCCGCTTGGTCCAAACCAAGTTCCCCACCTGCGCCGCGGCCGTGCTCGAGACCGCCGGCACCTGGGCGAACCTCGGCGCCGCGAAGCTCGCAGCCTTCTTCCGTCCCCGCGACTGAGCCGGAGGCATTGCCGAAGCTGAGTTCACATGCGTACCCTCCATTCACTCACAGGTTTGATGTTCATATTTGTGAATGGAGCGGACATGGTTTTCCGCCACACCGTCGTGGCCGCGCTCGTCGTGGCGGGCATCGTCACCTCGACAACGACGCCCGCCGAGGCCGCGCCCGCGACGCATGGCTGCACCGTCCCGGTCATCGGGGCGATCTGCGCGCCGCGAACCGCCGTTCTCGACGGCGATCAGCTGCTGCGCACGAAGTTCGCCGCCCTCGTCGGGGAGAGGACCGCCAAGACCGCCCTCGGCAACCTGCTCGCGCAGGCCAAGACCGACCTCACCACGGGGCCCTGGAGCGTCACCGCCAAGAAGCAGGTCCCGCCCAGCGGCGACAAGCACGACTACCTCAGCCTCGCGCCCTACTGGTGGCCCACCACCGAGCCGACCGCCGAAAACCCTTGGGGCTGCCCGTTCGTGCAGAAGGACGGCCAGCGCAACCCGATCGTCGACGAGATCACCGACCACGCCTACCGCGGCGACGCCTTCGCCGCGATCTACCGGCTCGCCCTCGCCTGGTACTACACCGGCGACGCGCGCTACGCCCAGCGCGCGGCCCTCGACCTGCGTACGTGGTTCCTCGACGCGGCCACGAAGATGAACCCGAACCTGAACTACGCCCAGGGCATCCCGTGCAAGGTCGACGGCCGCGGCATCGGCATCATCGAGTTCTCCTACACGCTCACCCAGGTCGTCGACGCCACCGCGATCCTCGCCACCGGCGCCCCGGGCTGGACGCCGACCGACCAGGCCGGCATGACCGGCTGGTACACGCAGTTCCTGACCTGGCTGCGCACCAGCAAGAACGGCACCGACGAAGCCAAAGCCCAGAACAACCACGGCAGCTTCTACGACATGCTGGCCGCCGCGCTCGCGCTCGGCACCGGACAGCGGGACCTGGCGAAGACGATCACCGAAGCCGCCGGGCCGTCCCGGATCGCGGCGCAGGTCAACGCCGACGGCTACCAGCCGGCCGAAGCGAGCCGGACGCGCAGCTGGCACTACTCCAACTTCAACCTCGTCGCGCTGACCCGGCTCGCGCAGATCGGCAAGCACGTCGGCGTCGACCTCTGGCACTACACCGCACCCAGTGGCGCGTCGCTCTTCAAGGCGGTCGACTTCCTGATCCCGGCCGCGACGACCGGACAGTGGCCGTACCCCGAGCTGGACTTCCGGCAGTACGCCGCGCTCGACGTCCTCCACGCGGCAGCCGACGCCGGCGACAAAGCGGCGCGGACAGCGCTGCCGCGCGTGCCCGTCGAACCCGGTGGCGATCTCTACCCGGTCCGGCCCGCCGCGGAACAGCTCGACGACATTTCGACGTCCTGACGAGAAAGGGCCCGGCCGGGGTGGCCGGGCCCTTTCCGGTGGAATCAGACGCCCGCGACCTGCGAAATCCAGCTGCGATAACGCGTGATGTTCGTGTACGCCGTGTTGTTCGACCGGTCGCTGGTCGACGCGACGCCGACCTGACGGCCGGAAGCGAACATCGGGCCGCCCGAGTCGCCGCCGGCGGTGATGCCGTTGACGCGGTTCGCGCACACCGCGACGCCGCCGGTGTAGTCGCTGCAGCCGATCGAATTCACGCGCACCGTCGCGACCTTCAGGTACCGCGACTGGCAGTTGATCTCGGAGCCGCACTGGCTGGTCGCGCCCCAGCCGTAGACTGAGACGTTCTGGCCGACCGAGACGTCACCGACGCTGCCGAGCGGCGAATAGGTGGCGTTCACCGAGGTCGTGAGTCGGACGATCGCCAGGTCGGCGCTGCCCGGGTAGCGCGTGATGGTGGAGCCGGTGGCCATCGTCCCGCCGCTGGACTGGTCGAGGCTGCCGATCCGGAACGTGTAGGTCCCGGAGCTGCTGACGCAGTGCTTCGCGGTCAGGATGTACTGCGGCGCGATGATCGTCGCGGTGCAGTTCTGCTGGCCGTTGACGAACAGCCGGGCCGCCCAGGGACCGCTCGTGGCGGTGCTGCCACCGATGATCGACGGCTGGGCCTGCGGGGTGGTCTGGGCCGCCGCGGGGCCGCCGAGGCCGACGACGGCCAGCGCGGTACTCGCGGCCAGCAGCACGAACTTGCCGAATTTCACGCTCACTCCTTTTCGTGCGGAGAACCCGCACGGGAAAGCCGGTGGGGACCGAACGAGAAGAGTGTCCGAGTTTTCGGGGAATGTCCGGAACCGACGAAAGTCCGGTGCCCCCCGTATTTATTTCGCGGAATGGGCTACGTGCTGTTCCCGTACTGTTCCGCGCTCAACCCACGGGTGGACGCCCACTTCAATCCGGAGCTTGAGGACTCTGGCGCCGCGCGGCCCTAGCGTTTCCGAAGGGGAAACCGGAGGGGGAGACATGGGCGTGAAGGCCGAGCGGGTCGCGCTGGGGATGGTGCTGGGGGTCGCGGCGGCGCTGTGGGGCTGGGCGCTGAGCAGGCCGCTCCAGCCGTACTACGCCGCCGCGGTGCACTCGATGTCCCACGACGTCTCGGCGTTCTTCTTCGCGGGCTTCGACCCGGCCGGCGTCGTCACGGTAGACAAGCCACCGCTCGCGTTCTGGACCCAGACACTCGGCGTGACCGTGTTCGGCTTCCACCCGTGGGCGATCGCATTGGTGCAGGTCATCGAGGGCGTTGCCGCCGTGTTCGTGCTGAACCGGGTGGTGCGCCGCTGGGCCGGCGCCGGGACCGCGCTGCTCGCCGCGGCGCTGTTCGCGCTGACGCCGATCACCGCGGCGATCAACCGCGACAACCTGCCGGACACCCTCCTGGTGCTCCTGCTGCTCCTAGCGGCCTACTGCGTGACCCGCGCGCTCGAGAACCCGCGGTGGCTGCTGTGGGCGGGAGTATTCGTCGGGCTGGGCTTCATGACGAAGATGCTCGCCGCGTGGATCGTGCTGCCGGGCCTGGCCTTGGCGTACTTCGTCGCGGCGCCCGGCTCGCGTGGCCGGCATCTGGCGTGGATCGGCCTGGCCGGCGCGGTGACGCTCGTCGTGTCGCTGGCCTGGCCGGTCGTCGTCACGCTGTGGCCGGGCGCGAAACCGTTCGTCGGAAGCACCACGGACGGCTCGGTGTGGCAGCTGGCATTCGGCTACAACGGCGTGACGCGGCTGGTCGGCGGATCGAGCGGGATCGGCGGCGGCTACGGCGCCACGGTCGGCGCGGCGCTCGGCGGCGGCCCGGGTCCACTGCGGCTCTTCGACGCCGAGGTCGGCGGGCAGATCGCGTGGCTGCTCCCGCTCGCCGTCGTGTCGCTGGTCGTCGCCGCGTGCCGCGCCCGGGGTGCCGCGCCGCAGGTGAAGGCCGGCTGGGCGTTGTGGGGTGGCTGGCTGGTCGTCGGCGCCCTGGTCTTCTCGTTCACCGGCGGCATTTTCCACGCGTACTACACCGCCGAGCTCGCTCCGGCCATCGCGGCGCTGGCGGCGTCCGGGCTGGTGACGGCGTACCGCTGGGCTCCTCGATCGCTCCTGCCGGCCGCCGCCGCGGGGACGGCGGTGCTCGCGTTCGTCCTCCTCGACCGGACGCCCGAGTGGCTGCCGTGGCTGCGGTACACCGTTCTCGCGCTGGCGCTGCTTGCCGTCGTCACGGCGCTTCTGCGGGCTCCGAGCGTGACGGCGGTGGTCGGGTTGGTGGCCGTCGTCGCAGGTCCGGCCGCCTTCGTCGTCGACACCGCGGTGCGGCCGGTCAGCGTGCTGGAGACCGCCGATCCGGGGGCCGGGCCACCGGCGACTTCCGCGGTGCGCACGGTCGTCGGCATCAACACCGGCCAGGGCGCGGAAGCCGGGTACGTCCGGTTCATCGACAGCGCGTACCAGCTCAGCGCGGGGCAGCGGGAAGTGCTCGCGTACGCGCAGACGTCGTCCACGGAGATCACGCTGGCGGTCGAGGGCGGCACGTACGGCGCGGACCCGTTCCTGCTGAACACCGACGCCCGGGTGGCGCCCCTCGGTGGTTATCTCGGCTTCGACCCGGCGCCGTCGGCGACCGACCTGCCGCGGTGGGTGGCGGCCGGGCGGCTGCGGTACGTGCTGCTGCCGCAGGTCTTCGTCGACATCGGCCGCGGCGCCGCCAAGCAGCGGACGGCGGTGGCCGCCGCGACCGACGCCGGCGAGCTCACCGGGCGGATCGGGTGGGAGGCGAAGCACTGCCGTCCGGTGCCGCCGGCGCGGATCGGCCCGGACGCCGCCGGAGCCGGGGTGCTGTTCGACTGCGGGATCAGGCCGTGACCTTGGCCGGGGCGGTCCGGCGCAGCCAGTACAGGCCGACGACCGGCAGCACCAGCGGGATGAACAGGTAGCCCTCGCCGTAGACGGACCAGACGGTCGGGTGCCGGAACGCGGCCGCGTCGACCAGGCTGAGCGTGCCGATGGTCAGCACGCCGAGCAGCTCGATCGAGCAGGCGGCCAGCGCGACGCGCCACCAGGCGTCGCCGCGCTTGGCCAGCGCGATCGTCGCGACGATGTAGACGACCGCGGCGAACGCCGAGAGCAGGTAGGCCAGCGGCGCCTCGTGGAACTTGGTGCCGATCTGGACGCCGGCCCGCGACGTCGCCGCCAGCGCGAAGATCGCGTACACGGCGACGAGCACCCGTCCGGGGCCGGAGGCCGTCCTACGCTGTTGCTCCACTCCACACCTCGTTCAGTCGCAGCACCATCACCGGGATGGCCAGGCAGGCGATGCCGAGCACGACGGTGCTCGACCGGCTCCGCTCGGCCAGTGCCCAGGCGGCCCCGACGGGCAGCACGACCAGGCAGCCGATCAGGTAGGCCAGGTAGGTCGCCAGGCTGCCCGGCCGGTCGCCGCCGGCGAGCAGCACGATGCCGATCACCAGCTGGACGACCAGCAGCGCCTCGACGACCGCGACCCCGATCAGGAGCGGGTTGTCCGGCAGCCGGTTGCGGGCCGACTGGACGAAGCTCCAGAGCGCGACGAGCGTCGCCGCCCCGGCGACCGTCACGGCGAATCCGAAGATCACCCGGTTCCTCCTTCCGGTCCGCCGGCCGCCAACTTACTCCGTAGCGCCGGTGGGTCCGTCTGCCGAGGTGCCCGGGGCGTGGCGTGGGCCACCTGCGTCACTCCACAATGGACAGTCTCGGCCAACGAGGTGTGGCGGCGTCCGGAAAATTGATCACCGGATGGTCTTGATGGCATTCTGCCAATTCGGCGGTCTATTCCGGGTAATCTCTGTGTGGACCTGGGGGAATGTTGTAAAAAGCTTCGTGTTACACCCCGACAGAGTGGTTGGCGATCAGTCAAGAATCACGCTGGGTTCGGCTACCGGCAGGTAAGTGACCTTTTTGCCTACCTCGGATAGCCCAGTTGAACCCCCGGGTTGGCGGATAGGCGCGAGGCCGTCCGGCGTGGGGGAATATTCCTCGTCCCGGAGCCGCGACGCCCCGGGAGAACACACGAAGGGGTATCTTCCGATGGACCTGCGCTACGAAGCTTATTGCTTCGCCGACCCGTTGTTCTATGACGAACAACAGGAAATCGGTGCGCCGGTCGACGATTTCGCGCAAGCGCTGCCCGCGCCGGACGGCTGGATCACCGCCGACCGCGGCGTCTGGCGAGCACTGCGTCCCGAGGGCTGCCTGCTTCCCGGTCAAGGCTGGAAAATCCACGTTTCCGCTGGTCTGGACAACGCGCGGCGCGTGCTCGTGCAGGTGCACGAGTACTGCCTCGAGCACCGGATCTCCTACAAGCACCTCCGCTCGCCGATGATCCTGCTCGCCCGGAATTCGAAATACGCTCCCCGTGACGGCAGCGCCAAGCTGATCACCATTTATCCGGCTGACGAAGACGAGCTGGAGCGTGTTCTGGAGGATCTGGCGGCCCGGCTCGAAGGTGAGCACGGAGCCTATATCCTGAGCGACCTCAGATACGGCGCCGGCCCGCTCTACGTCCGTTACGGCGGATTCGCCGAACAGTGGGTGGAGCACGACGGCAACCGCGTCCTCGCGATCCGCAAGCCGGACGGCAGGCTTGTACCCGACAAGCGGGAACCGACGTTCTCGGTCCCCGACTGGGTGAAGATTCCCGCCTGTCTGCAGAGCAGCGTCGCCGCGCGCAAGGGCGGCGACCCGGCCCAGTTCCCCTACCGGGTGACGCGCTCCCTGCACTTCTCCAACGGCGGCGGCGTCTACCTCGCCGACCCCAAGGCGGGCGGCGACGAGGTCGTCCTCAAGGAAGCCCGGCCGTACGCCGGCCTCGACAAAGCGCGCATCGACGCCGTCGAACGGCTGCGCCGCGAGCACGACGTGCTCGACCGGCTGGCCGACGTCCCCGGCGTGCCCCGGGTGTTCGAGCACTTCACGGTCTGGGAGCACCACTACCTGGCCATGGAGTACATGCCGGGCACCTCGCTGGGCAACTGGCTGGCCCGCAACTACCCGCTGACCAGGCGCGGCACGACGGACGCCGACCTCGCCGCCTACGCCGGGCGCGCGCTGGACGTCATCGCCCGCGTCGAGCGGACGATCGAGGCGATCCACGCCCACGGCGTCGTCTTCGGCGACCTGCACCCGCTGAACATCCTCATCGACGAGGACGACGACGGCCGCATCTCCCTCATCGACTTCGAAATGGCCTTCGACGTCGAGTCCGGCGACCGCCCGGCACTGGGCGCGCCGGGGTTCCGCGCCCCGGCCGACCGCACCGGCTTCGAGATCGACGAGCACGCGCTCGCGGCGTTGCGGCTGTGGCTGTTCCTGCCGCTCTCGCAGCTGACGGAGCTCGCGCCGTCCAAGCTTCGCGGCATCGCCGACTTCGTCGAACGCCGGTTCGCGCTGCCCGCGGGCTACGCGGACACCGCAGTCGCGGTGCTGGCCCCGCGTGACGCTCCCGCGGAGCCGGCACCGGTCCACACCGAGCTCGACCAGGAGAAACCCGACTGGCCCCTGGTCCGCAAGCAGATCGCCGAAGCGATCCTGGCCAGCGCCACACCCGAGCGCCAGGACCGGCTGTTCCCCGGCGACATCGAGCAGTTCCGGGTCGGCGGCGCCTGCTTCGGCGTCGGCGCCGCGGGCGTTCTGCACGCCCTCGACGTCATCGGCGCCGGCCGGTTCCCCGAGCACGAGCGCTGGCTGATCGATTCGGTCCGCCGTGACCCGCCGACCCGGCCCGGCTTCTTCGACGGCAGCTACGGCATCGCCTACGTCCTGGAGAACTTCGGTCACCACGCGGAGGCGACCAAGCTGCTGACGTCGTCCGCACGGCTCGTCGAGCAGACGACCGACCACGCCCTGGAGGGCGGCCTCGCCGGCATCGGGCTGACCATGCTGCACTTCGCGACGGTCCGCCAGGACAACGAGTTCGGCCGCCAGGCGCTGGCCACGGCCGTCCGGCTGGCCGAGGCCCTGGAGACGGCGGCGCCACCGGGCAATTTCGCCCGCGCCGGCCTGCTGTCCGGCTGGTCCGGGCCGGCGCTGCTGTTCATCCGGCTCTTCGAGCGCACAGGCGAGCCGGCATGGCTGTCCTTCGCCGACCAGGCGCTGACCCGCGACCTCGAAGAATGCGTCGAGTCCGACGACGGCTCACTCCAAGTCCGCGACGGCGCGGCCCGCACGTTGCCCTACGCCGGCATCGGCAGCAGCGGAATCCTGCTGGTCGCCGAGCAGCTGGCCCGGCACCGCCCGGACGCCGAAGCCTGCGAGAGCCTCCCCGGCCTGCGCGAATCGTGCCGCGGCGAGTTCGTCATCCATCCCGGCCTGCTCTTCGGCCGGTGCGGGCTGGCGGTCGCCCTGGGCATGGACCCGGATCCATCCCCACCGATCCGCGCGGCGATCGACCTCCACCTGGCGCGGCTCGCCTGGTACGCGGTGCCGTTCAAGGGCGGCCTCGCCTTCCCCGGCAACCAGCTGCTGCGCCTGTCGATGGACGTCAAGACCGGCAGCGCGGGAATCCTCCTCGCGCTCGCCGCCCTCCTGGACGGCAAGGAAGTGCTTCCCTTCCTGGGCGGCACGCCGTCCCCCCAGACCACCGGTCGCTGACCGGCGGACCCCGAAGAAACGAAGGAAGGAACACCGATGGAACTCGTTCTGGACCTGCAGGCCATGGAGACCCCCGAGGTGCTCGACGGCGGCCACGGTGGCGGTGGCGGCGGCACGTCGAACCTCAGCCTGCTGGCCTCCTGCGCCGACAGCACCATCAGCCTGCTGACCTGCCACTGACCTGGCGGATCGCCGGCAAGTAGTGCCGAGGTGAAGGGTGCGGGAGCGGCACAGGCCAAGTGCGCCGCTCCCGCCTCTTCATTCTGGCCCCGGTACCGCCTCGGCGGTACCTCGTCCGAAGGAGTGAGATGCGCGGCCCCGCCGATCGGTTGCTGGCCAGGGTGGCCGGACTCGATCGCCCCCGGCTGGCCGCCGTCGTGGGTACCGCGCTGGTCGCCACCGCGGCCGGCCTGCTCCTTCCCGGCGCGCTCGCGGCAGCGGTCGACAGCGTTGTCGCGGGCCGCCGGAGCTGGCCCGAAGTCTCCTGGCTGCTGATCGTCGGCGGCGCGGAGATCGCGGCCGACGTCGTGGGCGGCATCCTGACCACCCGCGTCACGGCGACGGCGTCCGCGTGGTTGCGCCGCACGGTGTCCGACAAACTCTTCGCGCTCGGCACCCGTTCACGCTTCGCCGAGGGCGACGCGATCAGCCGCCTCACCGGCGACTGCGTCGGAGCCGGCGGCATCGTCACGATCGTCATCCAGTGCGGCTCGATGCTGGTCATTTCGTCCGGCGCCGTCGTCCTGCTCGCGCTCCTCGATTGGCGGCTCGCGCTCGTTTTCCTGGGCAGCATTCCGTTCGCGTTGCTGCTGGCCCGCAGCCATCTCCGCCGCACGGCCGACGACGTGCTCACTTACCAGCGGGTTTCCGGCGAACTCGCGGCCCGGATGGTCGACGCGGTCGCCGGCCTGCGCACGATCGCCGCGTCCGGCACCGCCGACCGCGAAGCCGAGCGAGTTCTGCGCCCCCTGCCGAAGCTGACGCTCGCCGGCCAAGGCCTCTGGCGCACCCAGGCCCGGATGGTCTGGCGCGCCGGACTGCTGACGCCGGCAGTGGAGCTGTCCGTGCTGGCCGCGGCCGGGTTCGGCGTCCTCGCGGGCCGGCTCAGCATCGGCGACGTCGTGGCCACGCTCGGCTACGTCGCCCTCGGCCTCGGCTTGGTCACCCAGATCCCACTGCTCACGATGCTGTCCCGGGCGCGCGGCTGCGCCGAACGGCTCGTCGAGGTCCTCGACGAACCTGAGCCCGTACCCGGCAAGCTTTCCCTTCTGCCTGGCGACGGTTCTGTCGACCTCCGCCACGTCGGTGTCGCGGGCGCGCTGACGCAGGTCGACCTCCGCATCGACGGTGGAACGTTCCTCGCGGTCGTCGGCCGGTCGGGCGCCGGTAAGTCCGCGCTGGCCGGTGTGCTCGGCGGCCTGATCACACCCGACGAAGGCCAGGTCCTCCTCGACGGCCGGCCGCTCGAGCGCATTCGTCGCGAGGAGCTGCGCGCGGTCGTCGGCTACGCCTTCGAGCGGCCCGCGCTGCTCGGCGCCACGGTCGCCGACGCGGTCGGCTACGGCTCCTGGGCCGGCGAGTCCTCCATCCGCAACGCCTGCCGAATAGCGCAGGTCGACGAGGTCGTCGTCCGCCTGCCCGACGGCTACCGCACGCCGTTGACCGAGACACCACTCTCGGGCGGCGAAGCCCAGCGCCTCGGGCTGGCCCGCGCGATCGTGCACAGCCCGCGCGTCCTGATCTTCGACGACGCCACAGCCAGCCTCGACACGGTCACCGAGGCCGCGGTCGAGCGCGCCGTGGCCGGCGCATTGCCCGGCCGTACGCGCGTCGTCGTGACCCACCGCGCTAGCACGGCGGCCCGGGCCGATTTGGTGGTTTGGCTCGAGGAGGGCCGGATCCGCGCGGTGGCTCCGCACGCCGCGCTGTGGCAAGAGTCCGGCTACCGGAGCGTCTTCATGGAGGACGACGAGTGAGCCTGCGCCGGTTGTACTGGTCCGCTCTCGCCGGGCAATGGCGTGGCGGTGTCGTGCTGCTCGTCTGTTCGTTGCTCGAAGGCGTGCCTGCCTTCTTCTCGGGACGGTTGGTCGAGCTGTCCGTGGACCGTGGTTTCTCGGTCGGTGACCCGGCCGTCGGCCTCGGCTGGCTGGCGTTGTTCGGCCTGGCTGCCGTGCTCGGTGCGTTCGGCGCGCGGATGGTGTGGCACCAGCTCGGCAAGGTGGTCGAGCCGCTGCGCGATGCCCTGGTAACCGCCGTCGTCCGCGGCGTGCTGCACGACGAGTGTCCGCCACGCAACCAGCCGGACTCCAGCGGTGTCGCCCGGATCACCCAGCACGTCGAGGTGGTCCGCGACGCGACCGCCGGCCTGCTGGTCCAGGCCCGGGGCATGCTGGTGACGACGGCCTCCGCACTAGCCGGGCTCGTGACGGTCGCCGGCGCGCTTGTCGTCCCCGTCGCGGTGCCCGTGGCCGCTTCGCTGATCGCTTTCGTCTGCCTGCTTCCGTCCCTTGCCCGTCGTCAGCGCGCGCTGGCACTGGCCGACGAGCACACTGCCGCGACGGCTGGTGCGTCCCTGGCCGGGATGCGCGACATCGTGGCCTGTGGCGCCGAGCCCATCGCCGCGCTGGCGATGTACGACGCGGTCGACAAACAGGCGGACGCCGCGATCCGCGTGGCGCGGTCGAGCGCCCTCCGGGCGCTGGTGATTTCGCTCGGCGGGTTCGTTCCCCTGTTGCTCGCGCTCGCGTTGGCGCCAGGCCTAGTGGCTCGCGGTGAACTGACCGCGGGCGCGGCGCTGGGTGCACTGGTGTACCTGGCCACGACGATGCAGCCGGCCCTTCGCGGCCTTGCGGCCACCGCCGGCACCGTCGTCCTCCGGTTGCTCGTCGCCCTCCGCAGGTTGGCGGAGACGGCCGAGCTGCCTGAGGTGTCGGACGGCACGGCGACCCCGCGCGGCACCGACGTCCAGGTTCACGGCCTGACGTTCGGCTGGGGTGCGACGGCCGAGCCGGTGGTCCGTGGGCTGGACCTGAGTCTGCGACCGGGGGAGCACCTCGCGGTCGTCGGGCCGAGTGGCATCGGCAAGTCGACATTGGCCGGTTTGCTCACTGGGATGCTGACGCCGCAGGAGGGCCGGGTACTGCTGGGCGGCGTCCCGGTCCGGGACGTGCCCCCGGCACTCCGCCACGAGCTCGTGGCGCTGATCCCCCAGGAGGCTTATGTCTTCGCGGGAACCGTGCGGGACAACGTCGGCCTCTTTGCTTTGTCCGCTTCGGACGACACGCTGTCGTCAGCTTTGGACGCGGTGGGCGCGGGCGCGTTGCTGCAGCGCCTGGGCGGTCTCGACGCCGAGATCGGTCACGGCGGCGAAGGAATCTCCGCAGGCGAAGCGCAGCTGCTCGCGCTGGCCAGGGTCTACGCCAGTTCGGCGGAATTCGTGATCCTCGATGAAGCCACCTCCCATCTCGATCCGGTGTCGGAAGCCCGCGCGGAACGGGCCTTCGCCGCGCGGGGTGGCGTTCTGGTGGTGATCGCACACCGGCTCTCGTCGGCTCTGCGTGCGGATCGGGTGCTCGTGATGGACGGCCGTGAGACCGCTTTGGGTCGCCACGCCGACCTGATGAGCAGGTCGGCGCGGTACGCGGAGCTCATGCAGGCCTGGGCGGCCCCGGTGACTGGGGATCCAGCCACCGGGGCCGGTTCGGCGGGGAAGGCAGGCGACCGACCGGCCCCCGGTACCGGGGGCCGGCGGCCTGCAGGCAGTGCTGGGTTCGTTGGCGGGGCGCCTACCGGCAATGAACCCGTATCCAGTGCGCCTCCGTCACTGGGCACATCAGCTGCGACCGCCGCCGGGGCGCCTTCCGGCGACGGGGCTGCAGCTGCAGTTGGTCCGCGGGTGGACACAGGGTCCGTGGCCGACATGCCTGCCGGCGACGAACTTGCGCCCGGGCCGCCCTCTCACAACGGTGCCACCGGATCGACGCCTAGGTCGCCATCCGTGTCGCGAGCCGCTCGAGTGAGCTGACCGCCCGTCCACTATGGACCGATCTTGTGCGCTTTCCACTTTATCGGCGTCGAGGGGGTACGGAAGCCCTCGACGCGAATCTGTGGACAACTCGCCGATCTTCGGGGTGCCTGTGGACAACTCGCGATGATCGATCGGTTCTGTCGGTGCCGTCGTGCATGATCGAAAGCGCGGGAAGAAACCGGCACCGTCGATAAGGAGGTGAATGCCGGCGGTGGTTTTCATCCGGACTGCAGTGCTTCCAGCGCCTCCCGCAGCTTGCCGGAGAGCGGTGTCGGCCGGCGGGACTCTCGGTCCACGAAGACGTGCACGAAGTGCCCTTCCGCGACCAGGGACTCGTCGGCGGCGTACATGCCGATCTCGTAGCGCACACTCGACTTCCCGAGGTGCGCCACGCGCAATCCCACCCGCAACGCTCCAGGAAAGGAAACCGATGAGTGATATCCGCAGTGCGACTCGACGCACAGCCCGATCACCTCCCCGGCTTCGATGTCGAGGCCGCCCTGCTCGATCAGCCACGTGTTGATCACGGTGTCCATCAGCGAGTAGTGCACCACGTTGTTGACGTGCCCGTAGACGTCGTTGTCCTTCCAGCGCAACGGCACCGTCTGCCAGTGCGGGTACCCGTTCACCACAGCGACACCGACTCGCGCAGGATGCCGGACAGGTCGTCCGCGGACGCCTCGCGGGGTGCGGTTGCCAGCAACCTCTGCTGCTTCAGCGTTCCCTCGACCAGCGAGTCCACATCGGACTCCGAATAGCCGACGGCGCCGATGCCGTCCGGGATGCCGATCTGCCGCATCAGGTCGATCAGCACCGCGGGCAGGTGGTCGGCGAAGTCGCCGGGCCACTCGAAGTCGGGCGCCAGCAGGCGGGCGACGCGCAAGTGGCGGTCCGGTGCCGCGTCGAAGGTGAAGCGGAACGCGGCGGGCGCGGTCAGCGACACGGCCATGCCGTGCGGCACCATGGGCTCTTCGCCCGGGTAACCGTCCGGGTGGAAATCGCGCACTTGGCCGGCGATCGGGTAGGCGTTGGCGTGTGGGATGTGCACGCCGGCGTTGCCGAAGCCGAGCCCGGCGAACGTCGCGGCCAAGGCCATGGCTTCGCGCGCCTTGAGGTCTTCGCCGTCACGCACGGCGGCGGGGAGGGCCCACGACAGCAGCCGTAGCGACTGCTCGGCGAACATGTCGGCCAGCGGGTTCGAGCCGCAGTACGGCACGCGCTGCTCCGGGCGCTTGCGCTCGAACTCGGTGTACGGCTTCGCTGTGTAGCTCTCCGCGGCGTGGCAGAGGATGTCCATGCCGCTGGCGGCGGTCACGCCAGCCGGCTGGCTGACGGTGAGCCGGGGGTCGACGACGGCGAGAGCCGGGCGCAGCCGCAGATGGCTGATTCCGCTCTTGACGCGCAGGGAAAGCACGTCCAGGACGCAGACCGTCGTGCTCTCCGAACCGGTGCCGGTGGTGGTGGGGACCGCGACCAGCGGCTTCAGCGGGCGATCGGGCGCGCGGCCACCGCCGACCGGCGCGTTGACGTAGTCCATCAGCTCGCCGTCGTTGCTGGTCAGCAGGTTCGCGGCCTTCGCCGTGTCGATCGCCGACCCGCCACCGACAGCCACGAAGGCGTCGTACGGGCCGGTTCCGCGCGCGAAGTCAACCGCCTTCTGCATGCTGACATCGGTGGGTTCGACGTGTACGCCGTCGAAGATCTCGGTCTCGATGCCGTAGCCCGCGATTCCGTCGGCGATGCGGCGCGGCCAGCCGGTCGCGGCTACCCGCGGATCCGTCACGACGAGCACGCGGTGCGCGCCGTACTGGGTCAGGTCGTAGCCGATCTCGTCGCTGGCGCCGGTTCCGTACTTCAACGCCGGTGCGCCATAAGTAAAAACGGTTTCATGTTCGGTCGCGGTCAAGACTGCGGTCCTCGCTCCCTTGATCGGCTAGCAGTCGGTCAAAGCGGACATTCAGTCCATCCTTACCGGGTTTCGGCGAAGATCACTTGACTGCACTGAACGGTGCCCGCCTAAGCTCTCCTCATTAGATACCAACTGGGAGCGACCGTCGCCCAGACGGCCGTGCGGATCCTGACCGAGGCGCGTGTCCGCCGTGTGTACGCGGTGGTCGGTGAGTCCTTCCTCGAGCTGCTCGACGCCCTGCAGCGCGAGCGGGAGATCACCGTGGTCTCGGCGCGCCACGACGCGGGCGCGGCCTTCATGGCCGAGGCCGAAGGCAAGCTCACCGAACGGCCTGCCGTGCTGCTCGCCAGCCGGGGGCCGAGCGCGGCGAGCCTGGCGATCGGAGTCCAAACGGCGTACCAGGACGAGACGCCGATGGTGGTACTGCTGGAGACGCCGGCGAGTGCGCCGGTGCCGTCGTCGTCGGGGGAGCTGCCTACCTCGGACTTAACAGCCATGTTCGAGTCGATCGCCAAGTCGACTTTGCGTGTGACCGACCCGGACAGCCTGCCGAGCCTGCTCGCGCACGCGCTGACGACGTCGCAGGAGGGGCGGCCGGGGCCGGTCGTGCTCGGCGTGCCCTGCGACGTCTGGGGCATGCCCTACGACGCGGCGAAGCCGATGGCGCGGGTCCGGCCGCCGGCTTCGGGCACGCTGGGCCGTTCGGCGGACGCCGTCGCGCAGCTGGTGGACGAGGCGAAGTACCCCGTGGTCATCGTCGGCGGGCGGGCGCGGTCCGCGCGTGACGAGCTGATCGCGGTCGCCGACGAGCTCGCGCTGCCCGTCTACAACGCCTTCCGGCGGCAAGACGCCTTCCCCGAGAACCACGCGCGATATGCCGGCCACCTCGGGCTCGGCATCCCCGCGCGGCAGCTGGACGCCTTGGAACGCGCCGACCTGGTGCTCGCCCTCGGCACGCAGCTCGACGAGGTCACGACCCAGGCTTACCGCTACCCGACGCCGCAGCAGACGTTGGTCATGGTCGGCACCGGCATCGATGTCAGCCCGAAGCGGCGCGGCCTCACCTTCCGGGTTGACTCCGAGGTCGAACCGTTCCTGCGAGAGCTGCGGGAGGTCGCGTCGCCGCGGACGCGACGCGCGTCGGCGGCCAACGCCGCCGTCCACACCTTCATGACGCCTCCGGACACCAGCGGCAACACGCGGGTGCACCCCGTCGACGTCGTCCGCGCGCTGCGGAAGCTCGCGCCCGAGGACACCATCGTCACCAGTGACGCCGGCAACTTCGCGCAGTTCATGCACCGGTACTGGTGCTTCACCGCGCCGCGCAGCCAGCTCGGGCCGAGCAACGCCGCGATGGGCTACGCCGTGCCGGCCGCGGTGGCGGCGAAGCTGGCCGAGCCGCGGCGGACCGTCGTCGCCATGGTCGGCGATGCCGGTACGTTGATGACGGGACAGGAGATCGAAACGGCCGTCCGGTACCGGGCGCCGGTGATGGTCGTCGTCTTCCAGAACGGCGTGCACGGCGCCCTCGCCATGCACCAGGCCCGCATGCACGGGCGGCTGTCCGGGGTGTCCATCCCGCTGACCGACTTCGCGTCGTGGGCGCGTGGACTCGGCGCGGCCGGGTACACGGTGGACGACCGGGAAGAACTCGAGCCGATCATCGCCAGCGCGCTGGTGCGGCAGCGGCCGTGCGTCATCGACGTGCGCACGGACCCGGACGTCGTGACCCCGGACGTGCGGCTCTCGGCCCTGCTCGGGCAGGCCCGTCCGCAACCTCCCGCCCAGTAAGGGTTTTGCTCGGTTTCGCTTCGGGAAACGCCGGGAAAGTTGTGTGGTAGCACAGCGATGGCTCGGGTAACCTGACGGTGTTCCGGTGGTGGTTCGCCGCTGAACGTTCCCGGCCGGGTCCCGGCGGGAGACAACCGGTTTCTGTCGGTGCCGCATGGCACCATCGCGGTCATCACCCGCAGGGAAGCGGGTAGGGAACGAGGGGAGTTTCGACGTGACCGATCACCAGCACGCATCCGAAGCAGCGCGGAAGTCCTCCGGCGTCGTGCCGGTGCTGTTCAGCGCCAGTGCCGAGGCCCACGACGACGCCGTCGTCGCGGCGGAGCACGACACCGCCTGGCGGTCGCCGTTCGGCGCGGAAGGGCTGCGTCCGGCGAGTGGCGAATAGCTCACCCCGCCCGGGTGAAGACAGCTTGTCCGCCCTGCTCAAGGTGTGCTTTACTGCTCAAGGTCTCGATTTTTGTGTTCGTGATGAGTCACGCTCGCAGAACTCAGCGGGCGTAGTGTCTCCTCGCCGAGGAAGCAAACCGTCCGGGTGTTGACCCGGGTCGCCGAAGTGGCTTCCTGTTTTGGTGTTGCATTTGGAGATTTTTGATGACTCAGGGCACTGTGAAGTGGTTCAACTCCGAGAAGGGGTTCGGCTTCATCACCCCCGACAACGGTGGCGGCGACGTCTTCGTTCACTACAGCGAGATCCAGGGTAACGGCTTCCGCACCCTCGAGGAGAACGCTCGCGTCGAGTTCGAGATCGGCCAGGGCCAGAAGGGCCCGCAGGCCACGTCGGTCACCGTGATCTGACTTTGATCTTGGGAAAGGGCCGTCACTCGTTCGGGGTGGCGGCCCTTTTCGTATGCTGCGCACCATGATCGAGCACGGTTACACCGTCTCCGGGATGAGCTGCGGACACTGCGCCCAGTCGGTCACCGAAGAACTCACCGGCCTGCCGGGAGTGACCGAAGTGGACGTCGACGTCGCGACCGGCCGGGTGATCGTCCGCGCCGAGACGGCGCTGGCGGAGGACGACGTGCGTGGCGCGGTCGACGAGGCCGGTTTCACCTACGAAGGCACGGCGAGCCTCGTCTCGTAGCCCGCCGTTGGGGCTCGGAATCAGTTGGTTCTTCTCCGGCGGTCCGCTCTCCAGGTTGGACAGTCCATTGGAGATCGACACGCCGGTGTGACGTTCCGCTCAGCGACCCCGCTTCGGCTAGTGGGCCAGGTCCGCGCGGGGTTGTGGCGCGGCTGGCGCCGAAAAAGTGGCTCCGGCGAGCAGGGGCGGGCTGCTGCAGCAGGCACAGCGGCCGGCACTGGCGGGCAGAGCGGCCGGCTGCGGCGGGCATAACAGCTGGCACTGGCGGGCACAACGGCTGGTTGCGGAAGGCATAACGGCTGGCTGCGGCGACAGCGGTACGCGTGGGCGCGGCGAAGATGACGCGGCGGCCATAGAGGCAATGCGGCTGGCACCGGAGCTGCGGCGGCCGCGAGTTGCACGACCGGACCCGGAGCTGCGGCGGCCGCGAGTTGCACGACCGCACCCGAAGCTGCGGCGAACAGCAGATCGATGCGGCGATGACCCAAGCCGCGCGGTCGGTGCAGTGCCCTCAACCTGCACACTGCAACGCCCTGCAACCCTTCCGCTACCACCTGCCCCCAGTATCTCCTGTCCTCCAGTGTGGTCTCAGGAGGTCAGGTTGGGCGAAACGGTGGCGGGGATCGTCGCGAATCCGGCTTCGGGGCGGGACATCCGCCGGCTGGTCGCGCAGGCTTCCGTGTTCCCCACCGCGGAAAAGGCGAACATGGTCCAGCGGCTGCTGGCCGCCTTCGCCGTCACCCGGCTCGACCGGGTGCTCGTCTCCACCGATCTCGGGGGCGTCTCCGCCGCCGTTCTCAAAGCTCTCGGGCGCGGCGGGACCTGGCCCGACGTCGAATTCTGCGACGACTACCCCCTCACCGGCACCGCCGCCGACACGACCAACGCCGTGCGGCGGATGGTCGATGCCGGGGCCGGGGTCATCGTCGTCCTCGGTGGGGATGGCACGGCCCGTGTTGCCGCCGCTGCCTGCGAGGACGTTCCGATCCTCGCCCTCTCCACCGGGACCAACAACGCGTTCCCGCAGATGCGGGAGGCGACCGTCGCCGGGTTGGCGGCCGGGCTCATCGCCTCCGGACAGGTCGATCCCGATCTCGTCACCCACCGCGTCAGCGTGCTCGAAGTCGTCACCAAAGCCCGGCGGGAGATCGCCCTCGTCGACGTCTGCGTCTCGCTCAGCCGGCACATCGGGGCGCGGGCGCTGTGGGATCCCTCCTCGCTCACCGAGCTCTACTGCACCTTCGCCGAACCCGACGGCATCGGCCTCTCGAGCGTTCCAGGGCAACTCTGCCCGAGCCCGCGGTCGAGCCCGGACGGCGTCGCGCTGCAGCTCGGGCCCGTCGGGGAGACGCCCTACGTCGTGCACGCCCCCATCGCGCCCGGGCTCGTGCGGCCCGTCGGCGTCCGCGGGTGGGGCGTTCTCGAACCCGGCGTGCGCGTCGAGCTCGCCGCGGCCGGAGGTGTCATCGCCCTCGACGGCGAGCGCGAACTCGAACTCAAGACCGGCGAGAGCGCCTTCGTCGAGCTGAAACCGGACGGGCCGTGGGTCGTGGACGTCCGGGCGGCGATGGCGGAGGCCGCCAGGAAAGGGCTGTTGCGCACGGAAACCGAGCTGGGGAAGGAGCGCCGAAGATGACGGACACCCTGCGGGAGGCGTACCGCGTGATGCGCACCATCCGGGCCTTCGAAGAACGCGTGCACGAAGAGTTCGCGACCGGCGAAATCCCCGGGTTCGTGCACCTCTACGCCGGTGAGGAGGCCTCGGCCGCGGGGGTCTGCGCCCACCTCGACGACCGCGACGCCATCGCCGGCACCCACCGCGGCCACGGCCACTGCATCGCCAAGGGCGTCGACGTCAAAGCCATGATGGCCGAAATCTACGGCCGCAAGACAGGATCCTGTCAAGGCAAGGGCGGCTCGATGCACATCGCCGACCTCTCGAAGGGCATGCTCGGCGCGAACGGCATCGTCGGCGGTGGCCCGCCCCTCATCTGCGGCACCGCCCTCGCCGCCAAACAACAGCACACCGGCGGCGTCGGCGTCGCCTTCTTCGGCGACGGCGCCGGCAACCAGGGCACGACCCTGGAAGCCCTCAACCTCGCCTCGGTCTGGGACCTGCCCGCGATCTTCATCGCCGAGAACAACGGCTACGCCGAAGCCACGGCCAGCACCTGGTCCGTCGCCTCCGACAACATCGCCGACCGCGCCGCCGGGATCGGGATGCCCGGCGTGATCGTCGACGGATTCGACTTCTTCGCCGTCCACGAAGCCGCCGGCGAAGCCATCGAACGCGCCCGCGACGGCGGAGGCCCGACGCTCATCGAGGTCAAGTTCACCCGCCACTTCGGGCACTTCGAAGGCGACCTCGACTGCCTCAAGCGGTTCCGGGACCGCGTCACCGACAGCGGCGAGCTGGCCCCGAACATCCTCGACGACATCGACGCCGAGGTCGCGAAGCTCATCGAAGACGCCGTCTCCGACGCGAAAGCCGCACCGAAACCGACGAAGGACGACCTCGAAACCGACGTCTACGTCTCGTACTGAAAGAGCAGGCCATGGCACGCACGATCAGCTACCGCGAGGCCGTCAACGAGGCGCTCGCCCAGGAGATGGCACGCGACGAGTCGGTCATCGTCATGGGCGAGGACAACGCGGGCAGCCCCGGCGAAGACGACGCCTGGGGCGGCGTCCCCGGCGTCACCAAGGGCCTCTTCCACAAGTTCCCCGGCCGCGTCCTCGACACGCCCAGCTCCGAGTCCGCCTTCGTCGGCGCGGCGATCGGCGCCGCCACGCGCGGGCTACGGCCGGTCGCCGAACTCGTGTTCATCGACTTCATGGGCGTCTGCTTCGACCAGATCTTCAACCACGCCGCCAAGTTCCGGTACATGTTCGGCGGCAACGCGCGCACCCCCGTGGTGATCCGCACGATGTACGGCGCCGGCCTGCGCGCCGCCGCGCAGCACTCCCAGTGCCTGTACCCGATCTTCACCCACATCCCCGGCCTCAAGGTCGTCGTGCCGTCGAGCCCGTACGAGGCGAAAGGCCTGCTCATCCAGGCCATCCGCGACGACGACCCGGTGATCTTCTGCGAGCACAAGGCCCTCTACGACACCTGCGGCGACGTGCCCGAGGACAGCTACACGATCCCGTTCGGCGAGGCGAACGTCGTCCGCGACGGCGGTGACGTCACGATCGTCGCGTTCGGCCGCATGGTCGCCATCGCCGAAGAGGCCGCCGACGAGCTCCAGAGCAACGGCATCGAAGCCGAGATCATCGACCCCCGCACCACCAGCCCGCTCGACACCGAGACGATCCTGGACAGCGTCGAGAACACCGGACGCCTGGTCGTCGTCGACGAAGCCTCGCCGCGCTGCAACCTCGCCACGGACGTCTCCGCGCTCGTCGCGAAGGAGGCGTTCGGCTCGCTGCGGGCCCCGATCGAGATGGTGACGCCGCCGCACACGCCCGTCCCGTTCTCCGACGCGCTCGAGGACCTCTACATCCCCGACGCGCAGAAGGTCGTCAACGCGGCGAAGGCGGTCGTGGAGTACCGGCGCTGAGTCCCCGGCGAGATTGTCGCCACCTTCCGATCAGCGGACCGAAAAGGCAGACTGAGGCGGAGCGCAAGGAGCGACGGTTTGGGTCAGCGAGACCTCGAGGCAGCGTTGCCGGCCGGGGCGGACCCCCGGCGGCACGCCCGTGTCCTCGCCCAGGTGCACGAAGCGGCTCTGTCGGGCAAGGAACTGCCCAGCAGGCCGCGGCCGGTCGTCGACGCCTCCTGGCAGCGCATGCGCCGCCTCGGCATGGACCCCGACAGCCGCGCCGCCGCGCCCGTCCTGACCGTCGAACAGCTGGAAGCGAGCCGTCGGGCCAGCGGGCTCGCCGAAGCGCTGCCGACGCTGCGCGGCGGCCTGACCAGCGTCGCCGAGCAGGCCGCGCACATCATGGTGATCGTCGACGCGGGCGGCAAAGTCCTCTGGCGCGACGGCAGCGCCGCGATCCGCCGCCGCGCCGACGGCCTCGGCTTCGTCGAAGGCGTCGACTGGCAAGAAGAATCCGTCGGCACCAACGCCATCGGCACCACCCTCGTCGCGCGCCGCCCGGTCCAGATGTACGCCGCCGAGCACTACGTCCGCTCGCACCACTCCTGGACCTGCGCCGCCGCGCCGCTGCACGACCCGCGTGACGGGCGGCTGCTCGGCGTCGTCGACCTCTCCGGCCCCGCCTCGACCGTCCACGCGACGACGTTGGCGCTGGTCGACGCCGTGACGCGGCTCGCCGAGTCCCAGCTGCGCACCACCCACCTCACCGAACTGGAACGCCTGCGTGGCTTCGCCGTCCCCGTGCTCGCGAAGGTCGGCGGCCGCGCCGTCGTCGCCGACGAACACGGCTGGGTCGCCGCGGCCGCCGGGCTCGCCCCGGTCGACCGGATCGCCCTGCCCGCCAACCTCGCGCCCGGCGGGGTGTGGCTGCCGGCGTACGGCCACTGCGCGGTCGAGCCCGTCCCCGGCGGCTGGCTGATCCGCCCCACCGAGACCGACGCGGCCTCGCCGACCCGGGTCGTCCTCGACGTCCGGTCGCCGCGCGCCCCCGAACTCACCGTCGTCGGCGAGGCCGGCACCTGGACGCACCGGCTCAGCCCCCGCCACGCCGAAATGCTGTACGTCCTGGCCAGCCACCGCGACGGCCGCTCGGCGTCCGAGCTGTCCTCGGACCTCTTCGGCGACGCCAGCCGCGCGGTCACCGTCCGCGCCGAGATGTCCCGGCTGCGCCGCCACTTCGGCGGCATCCTCGGCGCGAAGCCCTACCGCTTCGCCGACGACGTCGAAGTGCTGGTCCGGCGGCCGCCGAGCCCCGAAGCCGTGCTGCCGCACTCGCTCGCCCCGGCCATCCGCGGCTGATCACACCCGGGAGGATGGGGCCGTGCCGAACCGCCCCCTGCTCCCGGACACCATCGCGCCGAGCTGGCTCGTCGTGCAGGTCCTCGGCACGCTCTTCGTCGCGGGGACCCTGCTCACCGCGCGCGAGCCGAACCCGTGGATCTGGGCCGCGTACGGCGTCTCGAGCGCCTGCTGGCTCGGCTTCGTCGCGCTCGCGTCCCGGCGGCCGAAGACGGCGGCCGTGCTGCTCGCCGTGGCCGGCGCGCTGCCGGCGGCGCTTGTCGGCCGGGCCGCGGACTCCTCGGCGATCCTGATGGCCGTCATCCCGCTCGGCCGGCTCGCGGCGCTCACCACGGTCAGCGTCGGCGCCATCGTCGGGACCGGCCTCCTGGAGGTCGCGCTGGCGGTGACGGCGCACCTCGTCGCCGGGCACTCCCTCGGCGCCGCGCTCGCCGACGCCGCCGTGATGCTGCTGCTCGTCCTGGTCGGCCTCAACCGCCGCCAGTACGAAGTCCAGGCCGGCCAGGCCGAGGCGCTGCTCGAACAAACCCGGCTCGCGCAGGCCGAACACGCGCGCGCCGCCGCGCTCGACGAACGCACCCGCATCGCCCGCGAGATCCACGACGTCCTCGCGCATTCACTGGGAGCGCTGGGAGTCCAGCTCGAACTCGCCGAAGCCCTCCTCGCCGAACGGTCCGATGTGGACGGTGCGCTGCGGTCGGTCCGGCGCTCGCGCCGCCTGGCCGCCGACGGGCTCGCCGAAGCGCGCAACGCCGTCGCCGCATTGCGCCGGGACGTCCCGCCGCTGGCCGAGGCGCTCGCCGCGGTGGCCGCCGAGCACGCCGCCAACCACCGCGTCGAGGTCGGTTTCACGACGGCGGGCGAACCCAGGCCGCTGCCGTCCGCCGCCGTCGTCGCGCTGGTCGGCGTGGCGCGGGAAGCGCTGACGAACGCGGGCAAGCACGCGCCCGGCGAGGAGGTCCAGCTGCGGCTGGAGTACGCCGCCGAAGAGGTCCGGCTCGATGTACGCAACGAGCTGAGCGAATTCACTCGGACGAGTGAAGGTTTCGGGTTGGCCGGCATGCGCGAGCGGCTCGCCCTCGCCGGTGGCACGCTGGAATCGGGCGCCGAGGACGGTTACTGGCGCGTAGTAGCGGAGATCACGGGCTGAGAGATCACGTGCTGGTGACGGCGGGTGGTGCCCATGCCCGCGCGCCTGGCCACTCGGCTACCTTCTTGCGGTAAGGCTTTCGGGGAGGAATCGGGGAATGACCAGCACTGCGACGGCCCCGGGTCCCACGGCGCCCGCGCCGGGACCCCCACCGCCGCCGCCGGATGGCCGTGATCGCGGGGGCCGCAGCGGCCTCCTCGGGCTGCTGGACCTGCCCGGCCAGGCGGTCCGCGCGATCGTCCGGTCCGCCGCGACCACCCCCGGCAGGCTCACCGTGATCGCCGTCGCGCTGGTGCTGCTCGCCCTGGTCGCCGGCACGGTCGCGACGCTGTCGGTGCAGGACCGCGACGACACGATCAGCGGCGTCATCGACCACCGCGAACCCCTGGCCGCCGCCGCGCAGCAGGTCTACAAATCGCTTTCGGACGCCGACGCGACCGCGGCCAGCGCGTTCCTCTCCATCGGCACCGAGCCGCCCGAGCTGCGCTCCCGCTACGAGCGCGACATCGCCGAAGCCGGCGCCGCCCTCGCCAAGGCCGCCTCCGACTCCTCCGACGTCGCCGCCGCGGCCTCCCCGGTCGACGTCCTCAACCAGTCGCTGCCCGTCTACACCGGGCTCGTCGAGACCGCCCGCGCGAACAACCGCCTCGGCTACCCCGTCGGCGCGTCCTACCTGCGCGAGGCCTCCGAGCTGATGCGCGCGAAGATCCTGCCCGGCGCCCAGGACCTCTACCGCGTCGACACCGAGCGGCTGATCGAGGAACAGGACACCTCCACCGGCTTCCCGTGGCTCGCCGCGATCCTGATGGTCGCGCTGCTGGCCGCGCTCGTCGTCGCGCAGGTCTACCTGACCCGGCGGACCAACCGGGTGCTCAACATCGGGCTGGTCGTCGCGACGGCCGCCGTCGTCGTGTCGCTGCTGTGGGGCTCGGTCGCGCTGATCGTGCAGGGCAGCCTCGTCGGCAGCGGCCAGGACGACGGCTCGCACCGCGTCGACGTGCTCGTCCGCGCGCGGATCGCCGCGCTGCAGGCCCGCGCCGACGAGACGCTGACGCTGGTCGCCCGCGGCGACGGCGCGGCCTACGAGAAGGACTTCGGCGCCAACGCCGCCCAGCTCGTCGGCCCCGACGGCCAAGGCGGCCTCCTGGGCGAAGCCCGCGGCCTGATCACCGACGGCGAAGGCGCCAAGAAGGTCGCCGACGCGAGCAAGGCCGCGCAGGACTGGCTGGCCGCGCACAAGCAGGTCCGCAGCCAGGACGACTCCGGCCAGTACCAGGAAGCCGTCGACACCGCCGTGCTCGAGGACCGCAAGACCGGCTCGGCCCCGGCGTTCCGGCGGCTCGACGACAGCCTCCAGTCGGCGATCGACGTCGGCAGGCAGCAGTTCCTCGACGACACCCACGACGGCGACGCCGCGTTGACGCTGCTGGCGCCCGGCCTCGCCGTCCTCGCGGTGGTCGCCGCGGCGGGTGTCACCATGGGAATCCGGGAGCGACTGAGGGAGTACCGGTGAGCAGGCGGGGGAACACGGTCCGGGCGGGCGTGCTGGCGGTCGTCGCGCTGCTCGCGGCGTCGTGCGGCAGTCCCGGGAAACCGGTCGACCCGGCCCCGGTCAGCAACGCGGGCTGGCCGCAGCCCGCGCACGTCGGCGGGCCCGACTCGACCGCGGGCGGCGCCACCGACACCAGCTGCAACCCGCTGGCCAGCCTGCCGGCGAACGGCACCATCGCCAGCGACTCCACCATGGCGAAGATCAAGGAACGCGGCAAGCTGATCGCCGGCGTCGACCAGACCACCTACCTCTTCGGGTTCCGCAACCCGACCTCGGGCAACCTCGAGGGCTTCGACATCGACATGGTCAACGCGGTCGCCCGCGCGCTGTTCGGCACCTCCGAGGGCCACGTCCAGTTCCGTGCGATCCCGTCGTCGCAGCGCGAGGACGTCCTGCAGAAGCACCAGGTCGACATCGTCGTCCGGACCTACAGCATCACCTGCAAGCGCCGGGAGTCGGTGCAGTTCTCTTCGGTGTACTACGTGGCCGGGCAGCGGATCCTGGTCGCGAAGGAGTCGAAGGTGGAGAAGCTGGCCGACCTGAGCGGCAAGCGGGTGTGCGCGGCGAAGAAGTCGACGTCGCTGGCGAAGATCGCGACGGACCCCGCCAAGCCGGTGCCGGTCTCGGTGGACAACTGGTCCGACTGCCTGGTGATGCTCCAGCAGGGCCAGGTCGCCGCGGTGTCGACCGACGACACGATCCTCGCCGGGATGGCCGCGCAGGACCCGACGCTCAAGGTCGTCGGCGAGCAGTTCACGCAGGAGAACTACGGCATCGGCATCCCGAAGGACAACGAGGACATGGTCCGCTACGTCAACGCGGTCCTCGACGAGATCCGCGGCACCGGCGTTTGGCAGGACAGCTACCGCAAGTGGGTCGAGCCGTCGCTCGGGTCGGCGTCGCCGCCGTCGCCGCAGTACCGGTGAGCGCGTCGCGACTAGGATTGGTCCCCGCAGGCCGGGGATCTGGGAGGTAAGCAGTGTCGGAGGAGCCGCGCCGTCCTCGGCACGCCGCGCCGGACGAGGAGCCGCAGCGGGCCACGCCGAGCTGGCAGCCGCCGCCACCGGTGCGGTGGGAGACACCCGAGCCGTCGATCTCGGGCCGCCTCGACGACGGCGCGCCTTCTCGCGGCGAGGAGACCGTCATCCACGCGCCCGTCCGCCGTCCGCCGACCCCGCCGGGCGGCCAGCCCGCGGCCGTCCGCGGGACGATCCCGGGCGCCGAAGACCCGACCCGGCCCCCGGGCAGCATCAACCCCGTCCTGCCGCCGGTCCAGGCCACGCAGGCGGTGGCGCCCCCGACGCAGGCGGTCCGCCCGGACCCGAACGCGCCGCAGCCGACGAGCGTGCTCGCCGCGCCCGCCCCGGAGACCCAGAGCATCATGCCGCCGGCGCCGCGGCCGGACACCGGTCCGGACACGCCGCTGCCCGACCCGGGCACCGAAAGCGTGCTGCCCGAACGCAGCAGCGAAGGCAGGCACACCGGCACCGGAACGGGGACCGGCACCGGCACCGGCACCGGCAGCGGTTCGGGCTCCGGCTCGTTCCCCGGCACCTCGCGGCGGACGTCGTCGCGGACGTCCCGCTCCCGCCGCGGCCGCCTCGGCGCCGGGCTGGTCGAGGTCCCGCCGGTCCCCGCGCGCGACCCGGCGTCGGCGGTGCTGAAGAACCCCGTGGTGTCGGAGGAAAAGCGGTTCTGCGGCAACTGCAGCGCGAAGGTCGGCCGCGGCAAGGACGGCAAACCCGGTGCCGCGGAAGGGAAGTGCGAAAACTGCGGCGCGCCGTTCTCGTTCGTCCCGAAGCTGCAGCCGAACGAGCTCGTCGGCGGCCAGTACGAAGTCCTCGGCGCGCTCGCCTACGGCGGCCTCGGCTGGATCTACCTGGCCCAGGACCACAACGTGTCCGACCGCTGGGTCGTCCTCAAAGGACTGATCGACACCGGTGACCAGACGGCGATGGCGGCCGCGGCCAACGAACAGCGGTTCCTCGCCGAGGTCGAGCACCCCAACATCGTCAAGATCCACAACTTCGTGCAGCACCCGGACGCGCACAGCGGCACGATGGTCGGCTACATCGTCATGGAGTACGTCGGCGGTCAGTCGCTGCGGCAGCTCGCGCTGGCCCACCACCGCGAAAGCCGCCGCCCGGAGCCGCTGCCGATCGGCCAGGTCATCGCGTACGGGCTGGAGATCCTGCCCGCGCTCGGCTACCTGCACAGCCAGAACCTGCTCTACTGCGACCTCAAGCCGGACAACGTGATCCAGACCAACGAGCAGCTCAAGCTGATCGACCTGGGCGCGGTCCGGCGGATGGACGACTACGAGAGCCCGCTGTTCTTCACCACCGGCTACAGCGCGCCGGAGCTGGCGAAGCAGGGCGCCTCGGTGGCGTCGGACCTGTTCACCGTCGGGCGCACGCTCGCCGTGCTCAGCTTCGAATTCACCGGCTACACCACCAAGTTCAAGACCACCCTGCCCGGCCCGGACGCGGTCCCGCTGTTCGCGCTCTTCGGCTCCTACTACCGGTTCCTGCGCCGAGCGACGCACGCCGACCCGGACCGGCGGTTCCTCTCCGCCGAGGAGATGGGCGACCAGCTGACCGGCGTGCTGCGCGAAATCATGGCGCTCGGCACCGGCAAGCCGCGGCCCGGCGCGTCGACGGTGTTCGGCCCCGAGAGCCGCACCTTCGGCGTGCAGCTCGTGGTGCCGGAACAAGGCCAGAGCGTGCCGCTGCCCGGCTCCGACGAAGTCGTCGCCGGCCTGCCCATCCCGCAGGTCGACACCGACGACCCGGCCGCGGGCGTGCTCGCCACGACGACCGCGCTCGACCCGCGCGGCGCCATCGAGGCACTGGCCGGCGCGCCGCGCGAGTCGATCGAGGTGCGGCTGCGGATCGTGCGCGCCCGGATCGAGCTGGGCGAGCTGTCCGAAGCGCAGCGGCAGCTGCAGGCGGCGCAGTACCTGGCGATCAAGAACGGCTTCCCGCACGACTGGCGGATCGACTGGTACCGCGGCCTGATCGAGCTGGCCGGCAGCCGCTCGCGGGTCGCGCAGGTCGCGTTCGAATCCGTCTACGACGACCTGCCGGGCGAGATCGCCCCGAAGCTCGCGCTGGGCATCAGCGCCGAAGGCGTCGGCGACTACTTCGCCGCGGCGCGCTTCTACGAGCTCGTCTGGCGCACGGACCGCAACTACGTCAGCGCGGCGTTCGGCCTGGCTCGCGTGTACCTCGCGCAGGGCGCGCGCAACAGCGCCGTCGAGGTGCTCGAGACGGTCCCGCCGTCCTCGACCCACTACGTGGACGCGCAGGTCGCGGCCATCAAGATCAAGACGACGGCGACCAAGGCCAACGGCCGCGAGACCCCGGTGACCGAGCACGACCTGCTCGACGCGTCATCCCGGCTCGAACGGCTCCGGCTGGACCTCGAGCGCCAGACCCGGCTGTCCGCCGGCGTGCTCGAAGCCGCGCACGACTGGCTCAAGCAGGGCAAACCGACCCCGGGCGCGCGCGTGCTGGGCTGCCGGCTGGAGGAACGGGAGCTGCGGTTCGGATTGGAACGCTGCTACCGCGCGCTGGCCCGGCTGGCGAGCACGGTCGACGAGCGCGTCAAGCTCGTGGACCGCGCCAACGCCATCCGGCCGCGGACCCTGACCTAGGGGTTGATCTCCCAGTCGCGCTGCCGCTGCCGGTTCTTCTCGTGCTGCGCCGCCAGCTTCTCCAGCGCCTCCGGGTCGCCGTGCGTGCTGAAGTGCTCGAACCCCACCACGATGAACAGCGCCCGCGCGCTCACCGCGATCGGGCCGTCCTCGGCGTCCAGGTGGCCGTCGGCGCTCACGTAGATCTTGCGGCCCGCGATGCCGTCCAGCCGCGCCTCGATGAACAACGTCGAGCCGACCGGGACCGGGCGCCGGAAGTCCGTCTCGAGCTTGCCCGTCACCGCCGGGCGGCGCATCAGGTTGCCGACCGTCGAGCCGAGCGCCTCGTCGAACGCGCAGGCCAGCAACCCGCCGTGGGCCAGCCCGGGCGCGCCCTGGTGCGCCGCGGTCACGGTGAACCGCGAGTGGATCACCTGGCCTTCGCCGACCGCCGACCGCAGGTGCAGGCCCGCGTCGGCCTCGTCGCCGCAGCCGAAGCACTCGCTGAAGTGCACGCCGAGCTCGGTGCCCGGTGCCGGCGCCTTCGGGTGCGGCACGGCCGGCTCCACCGGCACCGGCGGCCAGGGTTGAGAAACACGACTCATGCGCTGACGTTAACTCGCCGGTAGCGGCCCGCCGCGCGCGGCCCGCGGCGTAATCAGGCAACGTATACCTCTCAGTAGCCGGAAAGTTCCCCACCGTAGAAGATTCGCGGCTCAGGCTGCCGAGCCCGGAGAGCCGGTTAAGACTGGGCTGATGAGCTCGAACGGCCCAATGGGCACTGCACGGAGGAGGTCGTCGCCGGCATGAGCGAACCAGCAGCAACGACGGGCAAACCGTCAGTGGACGAGAGAACCGTCAAGCGAGCCGTGTGGGCGTCCGCCATGGGCAACGCCACCGAGTGGTACGACTACGGCGTCTTCACCTCGGGCGCGATCGCCACCAGCATCGGGACGCTCTTCTTCCCCGGCGAGGGCAACGCCGTCCTGAAGTCGCTCGCGCTGCTCGCGGTCGGGTTCATCGTGCGGCCGTTCGGCGGGGCGTTCTTCGGGCCGCTCGGCGACAAGATCGGCCGCAAGCGTGTCCTCGCCATCACGATCCTGCTGATGTCCGGCTGCACGTTCCTCGTCGGCGTCCTGCCGACCTACGCCGGCGGCTACAGCATGGGCATCGCGGCGCCGATCGCGATCCTGCTGCTGCGGATCATCCAGGGCTTCTCCACCGGTGGCGAGTACGGCGGAGCGGCGACGTTCATCGCCGAGTACTCCCCGACGAAACGCCGTGGCTTCTTCGGCAGCTTCCTCGAGCTCGGCACGCTGGGCGGCTACGTGCTCGGCAACCTCGTGGTGCTGTCGGTGACGCTGTCCATGACGGCCGACCAGGTCGACGCCTGGGGCTGGCGGATCCCGTTCTTCGTCGCGCTGCCGCTCGGCCTGATCGGGCTCTACCTGCGGAACAAGCTCGAGGACACCCCCGAGTTCCGCCGGATGGAAGCCGCTGGCGAGGCCCCGAAGAAGGCGCCGCTCAAGGAGATCTTCGTCCGCAACTGGCGGATGATCCTCAACCTGATCGGCATCGTGCTGCTGCTGAACGTCGCGGACTACCTGCTGCTGACCACGATGCCGACGTACTTCACCGACACGTTGAAGATCAACGACAACACCTCGACGTTGATCATCATCGCGGTCGAAGTCATCCAGATGGCGATCATCATCCCGCTCGGCGCGCTGTCGGACAGGATCGGCCGGAAACCGCTGCTGCTCACCGCGGCCATCGGGTTCCTCGTGCTGAGCTGGCCGTGCCTGAAGCTGATGCAGTCCGGCAGCATCCTGTGGCTGTTCGTCGGGTTCCTGATCGTGGCGATCCTGCTGGTGTTCATGCTGGCCGTGATCGGCTCGACGTTCCCGGCGATGTTCCCGACGCGCGTGCGCTACGGCTCCTTCGCGATCGGCTACAACGTCTCGACGTCGCTGTTCGGCGGCACGTGCGGCGTCATCGTGACGGCGCTGATCAAGAGCACCGGCAACGAGGACTGGCCGGCGTACTACCTGATGGCGGCGGCCCTGATCGCGATCATCCCGATCATCAAGATCCCGGAGACGTCGCAGGTGCCGATGGAACAGATCGACACCGAGGACAGCGGCGGCAAGCTGGCCTCCGCGGCCGCTCAGCGCTGAACGGCCGCCGGACAGACGTGTGCCCCGCCCGGATCACCGGGCGGGGCACACGTGCGCCGTGGGTCAGTTCGCTTCGCTGCGAGGAGTGAAGCGCTTGCGGGACCAAGCGGCGAGCGCACCCGCAGCCACGACAGCGATTCCGGTTTCGACGATCAGTGCGGCGAGCACCATGTGCTTCCTCCTCGGGTTCTCGGGCCGGCGCGAAGCGACCGGCTGAGCAGTTCCTGCGGTGTCCGATCGGAACACCACACGACATATCGCCCCAACCCGGGCGGGTATTTCGTCAGAAACCCACATCGCCGCGGTGATCTGCGGCACAGGCCCTGAGCTGCGAAAACGTCAGCGGGACGTGCTCGCCGTCGGCGCGTTCGTCTCGGTCGGTCCCGAGGAAGGCCGGCTGGTGGCGGGCGGTGAAGCCCGCTGCGTCGTCCGGCCCGCCGCCGACGGCGGCTGCGGAACCCGCGTCGAGCGCGACGACGCGCGGCTCGGCTCGGCCGCCGGCGGGACCGACGTCGCCGGCGCGACCTCCGGGGACGGCGGTAGCGAGGGGGCGCTGGTGCCGATCGTGGACAGCCCGGGACCGGCCGGCTCCACCGGTTCCGGCGGCCCGGCGCGGTGACCGGCCAGGAAACCGGCCACCGCCAGGACGACCGCCGTGGCGGCCGACGTGCCCGCCACGGCGAAGCGCTTGCGTCGTCGCCGGACCCGGCCACCGCGCTCGATCACGTCGGCGGCATCGAGGCGCATCGGCGGCCGCACGCCACCGGCCGCGCCGGTCAGGAACGCGCGGACGTCGTCTTCGGGGTCCATGTTCGTCACCTCCCCTCCGTGGTCGCGCTGAACGTCAGCGCACCGTAGTGCGGACCGAGCCGGTTGCGCAGCGTCGCCAGGCCGCGGGAAGCCTGGCTCTTCACCGTGCCGGTGCTGCAGCCGAGCGCCTTCGCCGTCTCCTCGACGCTCAGGTCCTCGAAGTACCGCAGCACCAGCACGGCGCGCTGCTTGGGGGCCAGTACGGCCAGGGCCTGCCGGACCAGTTCGTCCTGGTCGCCGGCGGCCGGTTCCGCCGGCAGCTCCGGCGGGGTGTCGGTGAGCCGCTCCCGCTTCCACCTGCTGCGCCGGTGCTCGGCGAGGAACGTGCGCAGCACGACCTTGCGGGCGTAGGCGTCCAAGGCGTCGTGGCGCGACAGCCTCGGCCAGGCGAGGTACAGCTTCAGCAGCGCGGCCTGCGTGAGGTCCTCCGCCTGGTGCCAATCCCCGCAGAGCAGGAAGGCGGTCGACCGCAGGCTGTGCGCGCGCTCGCCGAAGTACCGGGCGAACTCGCCGTCCCACGGCGAGCCCGGCCCGGTCGACGGACGGGAGCGAGAAATCACCTGGCTACCGGACCACCTCGATGGCCGGCAGGTGCAGGTCACCGGTCGGGCCGGCGGGCACGGCACGCGGAACGCGCTGGGCCGGACCCGTACGCGGGGCGCGGGTCGTCTCCCGCGGCGCGGGCGCGGCGGTCGGCGGCAGGGGGCGCCGGCTGGTGGTCGGGACCGCGGACGGCGCCTGGGGCGCGGTGGTGGCGGACGGCTGCGCCGGCGCGGCCTGGTCGGCCAGGGCGATACCACCGGTCAGGGCGCCACCGGCGAGCACGAGCGCGCCGAGGGTCAGGGCGATGCGGATGCGCAAGACAGCTCCTCTTCTCGCGGCGCGACCGGGATCGCCGCGCCTCTGCCCCTAGTCATGCGGTGGGTGATCACCGGGGTTGCATCGGATTTTCCGGCCGTGGAACGCGAACGGCCGGGAAGCCCGCGATGGACTTCCCGGCCGCCCGGTGCTGCCTCGGTGGTGTCAGCCCGCGAGCGCGGACAGCTTCTGCCAGCTCGCCCAGTCGTAGGTCCAGTCGCTGTAGTCGCCGTCCTTCGCGCTCAGCGTCTGCGTGCTGCCGGTGATCTCCACCGGGTCGCCGGTGAGCACGCCGTCGTAGTACTCCTTCGCCCGCGCCGGCGAGAGGTTCAGGCAGCCGTGCGAGACGTTCTTCTTGCCCTGCGCCCAGACCGACGCCGCCAGGCCGTGGATGAACTCGCCGTTGTTGGAGATCCGGACCGCCCACGGCACCACGACGTTCTCGTAGTGGTACTTCGGGTTGCTCATCGCGTACGTCGCCTGCTTGCCCATCACCACGTGCACACCGCTGTGGGTGACCCGGCCCGGGTCGGAGTCGAGGCCGTAGCTCACCGGGTAGTCGGCGATCTGCTGGCCGTCACGGATCACCTGCATGGTGTGCTGCTGGGTGTTGCCCTTGACGATCTGCGAGCGGCCGATGGTGAAGCTGGCCGAGACGTCCTGCTTGCCGTAGGTGCCCTCACCGACCTTGACGCCGTAGATCTTGGCGTTGACCTTCACCGTGGTGCCCGGCTTGTAGTACTCCTTCGGCCGCCAGTGCACCGAGGTGTCACCGTCGGTCCAGCCCCACGAGCCCTCGGTCTTCGGCGTGGTCTCGACCGACAGCGCCTTCTCGACCGACGCCTTGTCGGTGACGCGGCTCGGGAAGCTCAGCGCGATCGGCATCGCGATGCCGTACGTCTGCCCGTCGCCGACGTTCAGGCTGGCCGACATCTGCCGCTTCGGCTTCACCGTGGTGAACGCGCCGCTGATCGGCACGTTCTTGCCGTCGGAGCCGCTGACCTGGCCGGACCACGTGTAGGTCTTGCCGTAGCCGAGCTGCTCGGTGGTGTTCCAGCTCTTCTTGTCCGCCGACGTCTGACCCTGGACCTGCTTGCCGTCCGGGTTGGTCAGCGTGACCGAGACGATCGTGCCGCTGTCGACCTTGACCTCGACCGGCTCGCCGGGCGGCACGTCCTGGGCGCCGCCCGCCGGCGTCACCGTCAGCTTCGCCGGCTGCGCGGTGGGCGCGGGCGACTGGGTCGGGCCCCCGCCCGACGTCCCGCTCGCCGACACCGTCGGTTCGCTGCTGCACGCCCCCAGCGTGAGTACCGCGACCAAGCCCAGTGCCACTGCCGCGCCCCGGCGCCGCGTGGAAGTCCTCACCGTCACACCCATTCCCCTTTGCCCCTTTGGTGCTTCCCCTCATCGAGACGTCCCGTGGACCGGCGACGTTGAGCAACAGTCGCGTGACGAAGGTCACAAAGGTCCGGGAGGCCTTTCACTGAGGGGGCACGGGCGACTCCGAGCCGTATCCGGTGATCACGGTGTCGCTGTGCTGCGCAAGACTATCCGGTGGGTCCGACAGAACGTGCCGGGAGCCCTACGACGTTCCGGTGACCTTGGCCCGGACAGGCGGTTTTCGCCTCGATCACGGGGTTCAACTTTGGCCAGATCCCGGTAGTCTGCTCTCAGGCCGTCGTTTTGCGTGTTAGTGGCTTCACACTCGCGGAACTTCTGACGCGAGCCATGGAGCCGAACCGCTCTTGACTCGACTCGTTGGAACCGCCCGGGACGGTCGGGGTGCCGCTTCGGTGGCATTCGAAGCGGATCTGTGTAACGAGGAGTACAGCGGTGGCGCAAGGCACTGTGAAGTGGTTCAACGCGGAGAAGGGCTTCGGCTTCATCGCGCAGGACGGCGGCGAAGGCGACGTGTTCGTTCACTACTCGGAGATCGAGGGCCGCGGCTTCCGCACCCTCGAGGAGAACCAGCGGGTGGAGTTCGAGGTCGGCCAGGGTCAGAAGGGTCCGCAGGCCCAGAAGGTCCGCGCGATCTGACAACCAGGCCCTCTGCGTTTCAAAGGCCTGAGCGAAGGGCCCCCGGCGATTCGATCGCCGGGGGCCCTTTCTCGTGTTCTGGTCGGCGCCGTCTAGTCAGCGCCGTCTCGTCAGCGCCGTCTCGTCAGCGCCGTCCGAGGGCCGGCGCGTCGAAGGCGTCGGCGGGGAAGTGGAACTCGTCGGTGAGGTCGCTGAGGTCGCCGGCGTGCTGCTGCCGCTGGTCCTGCAGCGAGGTCGCCTGGCCTTCCCAGTTGAGCCGCTCGAGGATCCATTCCTGGGCGAGCGCCTGGGGCGAGATCTCCCGCTCGGCGGCGATGTCCTTCAGCTGCTGGTTGGCGATGAGGCTCATCCGGAGCTGGATGACCTGCGCCTCGCCGAAGCGCTTGCCGGAGCCAGTGCTCTCGTTGTCGGCATCGGGCGCGAGTGCGGCGAGGTAGGAGGTGAGTTCCTTGTCCTCGACAACGCCATCATCCGCAGGCTTCGCGGCACCACGATGGCGTCCGGGGGACGCGGCTTTGAGGTTCGTCCGGCTGCTCAAGCGGCCAAGGGAGGGAAGAGGCACGCCAGCCACGATAACGGTTAGGTCTCACCACACAAACCACTGTGAGCCACAACACGCCAAGCGGTCGCCCCGATCAGCCCAGCGGCTCCCCGAACGGACTAGCGCAAGAAAACGCAGCGCAACAGCCCCCTAACGCAAAGGGTCGATCAAGGCAAAGAAGCGCGGTTCACCGAGGTAGCAAGCCCGCGCACGCTCAATCGAGCAACGGAAGCAAGGCACCAAGGCGGAGCGGCGAGCGGCAAATAGAGGCTGCCGAGCGGCACGGCCGAGAGCCACCGATGCGCGCCGAGCGACGCACCAAAGCCGAGCGAGGCGGCGCCAGAGCGAGGGCGGAAGACGCGAGCCGCAACGAGAGAGGCGGCCGACCAGGGCGAGCCAACCAGGAAACGGAGGAAAGGTCGCCAGGGCGAGGCAACCGGGAGACGCAGGAAAGGTCGCCAGGGCGCGAAGCGCCCGAGGCGATCCCGGCCGCCCCGAAAAGCCGCGAGAGACGCACCGTGGGGGGTCCGGGGGGCTCGGCCCCCCGGGTCGGCACACCGGAATGAATCGGGCAGGCGAAGGGCGAAGCCCGAGCAGGCCCGAGAAATGGAGGACCCCCGCGCCAGGGGGAGGAACGCGGGGGTCGGAGGGGATCTCCACAGGCGCTGACCGGGGGTGTGTCAGCACTTCGATTGTTGCACGAGTTCTGCGCCTGGGCGAGTGGAGAGCGGGAAATTTCCGCGTGGGGTGTCACTTCCGGCCCAGGTGACCGTCGTTCGGGTGGTGGGCTTCTTCCGTTGTGCCGGTTGCGCTGCGTTGAGCGGAGCGTGGCCTCAGGTTCACTCTCCGGGGGGCTGTGTGTGGCGGCCGGTGCTGGTTAGCCTCGCGGCCAAGCTGTTGTGAGCCGTGTGGAGGGGCTATGAGCGGGTCTGTTGAAGTGCGGCAGTTCCTCCTTCGGTACGAAGGTGCCGATGGGGGGAGTGCTCCGTTTGCCGGGGGGTTGCCGGCTCAGCGGAGTGGTGCCGCGGATGCGCAGCGGGTGTCGGATGATCAGGTCCGGCGGGCTCGGCTGGCGGTGGCGAATGGTGCGCTGGGGGTCGAGGACTGTGCGCAGTTGCTGGAGATGCTGGGGTTGAATCTGGATGAGGACGGGCAGGCGCCGGTCCAGCGTTGAGGTCGGGGCCCGGCGGTGTTCCGCCGGGCCTGTCCGGTGATGTTCCTGCTGGTTGTCGCCGTTTCCGGTGAGTGATTCGCGAGGTCGTCGGCGTTCCTTGACGCGGGTTTCGTAACAGTGTTACGTTTGCCGGGTCGAAAGGGGACGGACATGACGACGATCGAAGGCGCGGCGGGGCTGGCCAACCGGATCCGGCCGGTCGTCCAGGTGCTGGGCGGCAAGTTCATGACGTCGCCGGAGCTGGCGGCGGTCGAGGCGGAGGCCGGGTTGCCGGCGCGCTCGCTCTACGTCCGGGGTCGCTCGGCCGTGCTCGGGGACGTCCCGCCGAAGGTCGCCGCGGAGCTGTTCGGGATCTTCCCGCACTGGCTGTTCGAGTTCGTCCTGCCGCCCGCGGCGGCGGCCCTCGACGCGCCTGCGTCCGTCCGTGCCTACGCCGAGTCATCGGCTCGGTGGTCACGCGTCAACCTTTCGGCCGTATCGGAGCCCGGCCGTCTGGCGGAGCTGCTGTTCCGCGTCGCCGACACCGCGGACGCCAGCGGGCTGGCGCTGTTCGCCGGCTGGCAGCACGCGGAGCGTCCGGCGGGCGACGTCGAGCGGCTCGGGTTCGCGCTCATGCTCTTCCGCGAACTGCGCGGCGGCCTGCACTTCGCGGCGCTGCGGGCGGTCGGGCTGACCGTGCCGGAAGCGGTGATCGCGGACCCGGAGGGCGGTCGCGAGCGGCTGCTGCGCACGGCGTGGCCGGCGGAGGCCGCGGACGAGCTCGTCGCGGCGGCCGAGCGCAAGCCCGATCTGCGCGACCGCTGGCACCGCGCCGAGGCCCTCACCGACGACCGGATCGGCGAGCTGATCGAGTCGGCGTTGACCGAGCCGGAGCGCGCGGAGCTCGATCGCCGGCTGGCGGAGCTGTTTGCGCAGGTCGTGGCGGCGCCCGGGACTTAAGTAACCCCCGCTGCAAAGCGGTGGCGGCGTGCCCTATGCTTGTAATCGCTCCCGGGGGGACCTGAGAGCGCGGTCGGTCGGTCACCCGAAACCGGCCGGGCTCCCATCGTCCAGCGGCCTAGGACTCCGCCCTTTCAAGGCGGCAACGCGGGTTCGAATCCCGTTGGGAGTACGCAGTACTGTAGTGGATAGATGCAAGGCCCTGTGGCGCAGTTGGTTAGCGCGTCGCCCTGTCACGGCGAAGGTCGCGGGTTCGAGTCCCGTCAGGGTCGCAAGATCGTTCGGCTCCTCGCCGGCGTTCCCGGCCAGGTAGCTCAGTTGGTACGAGCGTCCGCCTGAAAAGCGGAAGGTCGCCGGTTCGACCCCGGCCCTGGCCACCGCAACGAAAACCGCCCCGAAGACTCGGGGCGGTTTTTTCATGGGCGGACTTCCTCGACGTGGAAGTCCCCGACCGGCTGCGGGCCCTCGGTGACCACGACGACCGTCCCCTCCTCGATCCGGTACGGGCCGGCGTCGTCGACGATCAGCCAGCACCCCACCGCCGGTGACACGAGCGCTCCCGGTGTGGTGCCACGCAGCGCGAAGGACGCGAGGCCGGAGCCGGCGGTCCGGGGTGGGACGAACGCGTTCGCGAGGTAGTCGTCGGCGCGCGGAGGGCCGGTCCTGCGGCCGCCTTGTTCCGCACCGCGAGAGTATTCCACCGTGACGCCGAACCCCTGGGACGCCGAGGCCGCCTCCTTCGACGAGCAACCCGACCACGGTCTCGGCGACCCCGTCGTCCGGAAAGCCTGGGCCGACCTCCTCCTCCCGCTGATGCCGGCGGGGAACGCCGAGATCGTCGACCTCGGGTGCGGCACCGGGAGCCTCTCCGTTCTCCTCGCCGAGGCCGGCCACGCCGTCCTCGGCCTCGACTCCTCCGCCGGGATGCTCGACGTGGCAAGGAAAAAAGCCAAGGGCGCTGTCCACTTCCGCCTCGGTGACGTCGCCGACCCGCCCGTCACCGGAACCTTCGACGTCGTCCTCGCGCGGCACGTTCTCTGGGCCATGCCCGACCCGGGTGCCGCCGTCGGGAAATGGGTCCGGCTGCTCAACCCCGGGGGCCGCCTCGTCCTCGTCGAAGGCCGCTGGTTCACCGGTGCCGGGCTCACCACGGACGAATGCCGAGCCCTCGTCCGAGCCCACCGGCAGGAGGCCGACGTCCGGGTGCTCGACGACCCCGCCCTCTGGGGCAAGGAAATCGACGACCAGCGGTACCTCCTCCTCAGCCGGTACTAGGCCGAACGAGTGAACCCGAAACCGCCGTGTCCGGTCCCGGAGACCCGCGACGACCACCCGGCGAACGGCAGCCCGGCCCGGGCCGCCACCTGCACCGGGGAGCCGACGTGCGATACCTCCTTGCCCTCCACATGAACCCCACCCTCTGGGCCACCCTCACCGACGACCAGAAGAACGGCGTCTACGAAGGACACGGCGACTTCATCAAGCTCATCACCGGCACCGGCGAAATGGCCGGGACCAAAGCACTCGCCGAACCGGCCGAGACCAAGACCGTGCGCGTCAAGGACGGCGCCGCCGACGTCCGGGATGGTGCCTTCATCGAGACCGAAGCCTTCTTCTGCGGCTACTACCTCGTCGACGTCGAGACCGAGGCGCGCGCCGTCGAACTCGCCGCCCTCATCCCCGATGCCCAGTACACCGCCGTCGAAGTGCGGAAGGTCGTCCACGAGGGTTGACCTCGATCAAGGTCGAGGGTGCACGCTGGACGCATGACCACCGAGTGGGGCACCGATGCCGTCGACCTGGACGCCTACCTGACCAGGGTCGGGCAACGACGACGGCCGCCGTCCGAAGAAGCGCTCACCGACCTGATGCGCGCCCACGTCCGGACCATCCCGTTCGAGAACGTCGACGTCGTTCTCGGGCAGCACCAGGGGATTTCGCTCGACGTCGTGCACGCGAAACTCGTCGGACGGCGGCGGGGCGGCTACTGCTACGAGCAGAGTGGCCTCTTCGCCGCCGTCCTCGAGCAGCTCGGCTACCGCGTCCACCGGCTCGCCGCGCGCGTCCAGCCGCGGCGGCCCGGGCCCTACACCCACATGACGCTCGTGGCCGAGGCCGACGGGAAACGCTTTCACGCCGATGTCGGCTTCGGCGCCGGGATCCTGGCCCCGATGCCGCTCGTCGACGGCCAGGAAACCGACCAGGCCGGCTGGCCGCACCGGCTCGCCGAACAGAACGGCTGGTGGACGCTCAAAAAGGGCGACGAAGACCTGCTGGACTTCCGGCTCGACGGCATGCACCCCATCGACTACGAGGTCTACCACCACTACACCTCGACGCACCCGAAGTCGCCGTTCACCGGCCGGCTGGTGATCATGACGCTCGAACCCGGCGTCAGCCGCAAGCTCCTCGGACGCGAACTCACCGTCGAAAAGCCCGGCGGCACCAGGGAAACCACCACGATCGGCCCCGACGAGCTCGACGCCACCCTCAAGGACTTCGGCATCGAACTGACGCCGGACGAGCTGGAGCGCCTCCTGGAGGTCTACTGACCGAACAGCTCGGCCGCCGCCACCGGACGGCCGAGGTGGTAGCCCTGCGCTTGGTCGCACCCCAGCGCGCGCAGCAGATCCACCTGCTCCGCGGATTCGACACCCTCGGCGATCACCGTCAGGTCGACCGCGTGCGCCATGGCGATGATGCTCGTGACGATCGCTTCGGCGTCCCGCGACTCCGCGATCCCGGTGATGAACGAACGGTCGATCTTGAGCGTGTCCAGCGTCAGCCGTCGCAGCTGCGCGAGCGACGAATAGCCGGTGCCGAAGTCGTCGATCGCCAGCAGCACGCCCAGCGACCTCAACGACGCGAGCACCTCCGCGGCCGCTTCCTGGTCGCGCATCAACGCGCTTTCGGTGACCTCCAGGCACAGCGCGCCGGCCGGCAGCCCGGTGTGCGCCAGCGCGTCCCGCACCGCCGGCACCAGGTGCGGGTCGTCGAGCTGGCGCGTCGACAAGTTGACCTTCAACGTCAGGTCCAAGCCCTGCCCGGCCCGCCGCGCGGCCAGCTCCCGCGTCGTCGCGCGCAGCATCTCCTTGCCGATCACGTTGATCAGGTCGCTCTCCTCGGCCAGCGGGATGAACTCCGCGGGCGAGATCGCGCCGTGGCGGGGGTGCGTCCAGCGCAGCAGCGCCTCGACCGCGACCATCTCCCCGGTCCGCAGGTCGACGACGGGCTGGTAGGCGGGCCAGAGCTGGCTGTCGTGCACCGCGTCGCGCAGGTCCTGCTCCATCCGCAGCCGCCGCTGCATCCGCTCGCGCAGGCCGACGTCGAAGAAGTGGTGCCGGCCGCGGCCGAGTGTCTTGGCCTGGTACATCGCCACGTCCGCGTCGCGCAGCAGGTCCTCGGCGCTGCGGCGGTCCGCGGTCGGCACGAGCACGACGCCGATGCTCGCGTCGAGGTGCAGCTGCCTGCCGAGCACGCCGATCGGCTCGGCCAGCGCGGAACGCAGGTGCTCGGCCAGCGCCCGCACCTCGCCGGGCTCGGTGACTTCGCCGGTCACGACGACGAACTCGTCGCCGCCGAGCCGCCCGACCAGGTCGTCGCGGCCGGAGCAGCGGCGCAGGCGCTCGCCGACGATCCGCAGCACCTGGTCGCCGACCGAGTGCCCCAGCGAGTCGTTGATGACCTTGAACTTGTCCAGGTCGAGGAACAGCACGGTGACCGCGCCGCGCCGGTCGGCGGCGAGCCGGTCGAGCACCAGCGTCCGGTTGCCCAGCCGGGTCAGCGGGTCGTGGGTGGCGTCGTGCGCGAGCTGCGCGCTGATCGCGCGGGTCTCGGTGATGTCGGTGAACGACGTCACCACCGCCAGCGCCGCCGGGTCGTCGGGGTTGAGCAGCCGCGAGGTCAGTGACACCCAGACGTCGCGGCCGTCGGGCCGGCGCAACCGCACCACCAGGCCGTTGTGCGTGACGCCGGTCCGCCGCGTCCGCACCGACGGCGTCTCGTCCGGCGGGATCCAGTGCCCGGCCTCGGTGAACAGCACCAGCGTGTGGCACGGCACGCCGATCAGGTCGGCTTCGGCGACGCCGATGATCCGGCACGCGGCCGGGTTCGCGGCCTCGATGAGCCCGCCCGGCCCCATCACCAGCACGCCTTCGTCGAGCGACGCGACGACCGTGCGGTAGTTCTGCTCGGCCCGCCGCCGCGCGGTTTCATCCGCGCACACGAGCACGTACCCGTCGTTCATCTCCGCTGCCGAAACGCGGACCGCCAGGGGCGCGCCGTCCCGTCGCCGGTGCACCGCCTCGGTGACCCCGCCGCCGCTCAGGTCCAGCGGCGCGCCGACCAGCTCACTCGCCCGCCGTCCGACGGCTTCGGCCGCGGTCCAGCCGTACACCGCTTCCGCGGCCGGGTTCCAGCTGGTCACGACCCCTTCGCCGGTGGTCGCGATCAGCGCGTCGCTGACGTGCGACACCAGCGCGGCCTGGTAGCGCAGGGCGTCCGCGGCCGCCTTCTTCGCCGTGATGTCCCGCATGACGACCTGGTATGCGGCCGGTCCGCCGAGGCGCACCGACACCGTCTCCACGGCGAACTTGCTCCCGTCCAGCCGCGACATCAGCGCTTCGACCGGCTCGCTCGCCTGCCCCGGTTCGGTCAGCCTCGCCAGCTTCCCGACCACGGCCGCCCGCGACTCCTCGGCGACGAAGTCGGTGAACCGGCGGCCGACGACCTCGTCGGCCGAGCACGCGGCGAACGTCTCGAGCGCGGCGCGGTTGGCATAGGTGAGGACGCCGTTCTCGTGGACGCAGATCGCGTCCGGACTCAGCTCGACCAGTTCGGCGAGGGAGTCTGCCTGCATGAGCGTCCGTCCCCCCGGCAGTCGGCGTGTGGCTCGGTCGATTACACCACCGACTCCGGCGCCTGCCTACCCGCCGAAACCCCGGCCCGGCCTGCGGAAGCGCCGCGCAGCCGCGGCCCCCAGAACAGCAGGCCGAAGTGCGCGGCGAACGCGTGGCCGAGCAGCGTGACGATCGAATCGAGCGTCATCGGGTCGTCGCTCAGCCAGATCACGGCGATGAACGCCTCCATGACGGCCAGCGCCACCAGCCGGGCGCGGCCGCGCAGCAGGAACACGAGCGCGCCGGCCGTGGTGAAGAAGCCGTAACTGACGCCGATGTCGAGCCAGTGCCCCGCCGAGCCCGGCAGGACGTGGGCACTGATCAAGGCCATCACCGGCAGCTCGGTGACGAGCGTGGCCAGCACGTGGCCGGAGAAGAACACGGTCGCCGCGCGGCGGGCGCCGAACCGGCGTTCCAGCGGCGCGACGGCGATCGTGAAGATCACGACGTAGGCCAGCCAGCCTTCGTCGGACAGCCAGAGCGCGCTGGTCAGCAGCGAGGTCAGCGGCCGCCGCCACAGGTTGTGGGCGTCGGTGCTGGACAGCTGGAGCAGCCGCCCGGTCAGCTCCGGGTCGGCGAACTCGATCACCAGCGTCGTGCCGAGCAACAGAACGAGGTAGCCGAACGTGAACGGGGTCGACTTCGGGTTCGGGATCAGCTGCCACCGGCGCGGGACGGCGATCCGGGGGACCGGCCGATCGGCTTTCAGCAGCATGCTCTGAGCTTCGCCGGTCATGCTGGGAGCATGCCGAACCGCAGCTGTGAATCCGCTGTGGAATGTCACCCACAGTCAAGGTTTTCGTTACGTGACGAGTTTTTGCCAGAATCTCACCCGTTCGGGGGGCTTGTGCGGTAAAAATACGGCCACGATGTCGGCCGAAAGGCCTCTCGGGAAGGTCTGCCGGGGTGAACGACGAGGTATCGGTCGCCGAGCTGCTCGTGCGCGAGGGCTGGGGCGAGCGTTCAGGACCGGGGCAGTCGCGGTGGCGGGTGCTCGCGGTGATGCTCGCCGTCGTCATCGGCTGCGGCGCCGCGGCCGTGCTGGTCGGGCTCGGCGGCAAGGGCACCGAGAACGCGTCCCCCGTCGACCAGATCCAGGTCATCCCGTTCCCGCAGCGCACCACCGGCCTGGGTGGCGCCGACCAGGCCACGGACTCCCCGCCCGAGGGCGGCACCGGCGGCGGTGACGTCGTCCCGGGCGCCGGCGTGCCCCGCGAGACCGTCACCGAGGTGCCGGGCCGCGACTCGCCCCCCGAGAGCAGCGCCGATCCCGCGACGACGACCACCACGCCGACCAGCGGCGACCCGTCCGGCTCGGTCACCCCGACCTCGACGATCCCGCCCGGCGGCCAGCAGCCGCCGCACACGACGACGACCCCGAAGCCGAAGCCGTCGTGCATCCTGATCATCTGCTGGTGATCAGGTCAGCTGTTCCGCGAAATCGCTGAAGTCCCGCGTGTTCCAGCGCTCCGGGCGCATCACGATCGCGATGTTCTTCCCGTGGGTGCCGTCGGTCGCGTCGGTGTAGGCCTCGCTGATGCCCGAGGGTAGGTAACGAGCCGCCATCTCGTGCCGCTCCGCCTTCGTCATGGGCCACGTCTTCACCACCGGGCCCTCGACCGAGACGTACTTGTAGTCGCCGTCCTGCTGCTGGACGCACAGCGCGAACCGGCCGGCCGCCTCGATCAGCCGGTTCTTGCGCGAGCCCGGTGACGTCATCACGACGACGTCGCCGCCCGGCTCGTAGCGGTACCAGATCGGCGTGGTCAGCGGGGCCCGGCCGGGCTCGGCGGCAACGCTGAGCACGCCTACCTGCGGCCGGGCGAGGAACTCTTCACGCTCTTCGACTGTCATCTTGCGGGGCACCGAGGCCTCCCTAAAGCCATCCGATTTGCCTTAACGGTAGCCACGGCCGGACTGCAAAAGCAAGCACGTTTGCTTTAGGCTGGTCCCGTGACCCGACCCGGCGGCCGCAGCGCCCGCGTCCGAGACGCCGTGCACGACGCCGTCGTCGAGCTGCTCGCGATCGGCGAGATCAACGCGGCGATCCCCAAGATCGCCGAGCGGGCGGGCGTGAACCCGACGAGCGTCTACCGGCGCTGGGGCAGCCGCGAGCAGCTGCTGCTCGACGCCGCCGTGACGCGCCTGCGCGCGACGTCACCGATCCCGGACACCGGCTCGCTGCGCGGCGACCTGCTCGGCTGGGTCGAGGGCATCGAACGCTCGATGTGCGACCCGCGCGGCCAGATCCTGCTGCGCGCGCTCGTCGCCACCCTGGGGCCGGACCAGCAACCGGCCGAGTACCTCAAGGCCCGCGGCGAAGACCTGCAGGCGACGCTCGACAGGGCCGCGGCGCGTGGCGAGGAGGTGCCGACGGTCGACGAGCTCCTCGACTTCGTCCTGGCCCCGCTCTACCTGCGCGTGCTGTTCAAGCGCCCGGTCGAGCCGGGCATCGGGGCCCGGCTCGTCGAGCGGTTGCTCAGGGCGCTTCCAGCAGATCCGGCTCCGACCGACGGCCGAGGTGGTTGAACAGCAGGTTCAACGCGAACGCCAGCACCGCCGCCACCGTGATCGAGCTGCCGCAGATCGTCTGCAGCCACGCGGGGAAGTGCTGGAAGATCTTCGGCGCGAACGCCGGCAGCAGCCCGACGCCCAGGGCGACCGCGACGATGAACGTGTTGTGGTTGCCGGAAAACTCCACCGTGCGCAGGTTCTGCGCGCCCACCGCGGCGACCATCGCGAACATGACGACCGCGACCCCGCCGACCACCGGCTGCGGGATCGCCGCGATGAACGCGCCGATCTTCGGCACCAGGCCCATCAGCACCAAGATCCCGCCGGTCACCGCGACCACCCAGCGGCTGCGCACCCCCGTCATCCTCACCAGCCCGACGTTCTGCGCGAACGCCGTGTCGGGAAACGAGTTCATGACGCCGCCGAGCACGGCCGAGAAGCCGTCGGTGGCGAGGCCGCGCGCGAGGTCGGAGTCCGTCGGCGGCCGCCCGGTGATCTCGCCGACGGCGATCATGTCGGCGGTCGACTCGGTGAACGTCACCAGCATGACCACGCACATCGACAGCACCGCGGCGACCGGGAACGTCGGGGCGCCGAAGTGGAACGGCGACGCGAGCCCGAACCAGCTCGCCGCGCCGAGGCCGTCCCAGTGCACCAGCCCCATCGGGATCGCGACCACCAGCCCGATCGCCAGCGCCAGCAGCGGCCCGATCTGGTTGGCGAACCCGCGCAGCACCCGCGTGAACAGGATCAGCAGCGCGAGCACGCCGAACGCGAGCAGGATGTGCGACAGGGCCGCGTAGTCGGACGCGGTCGGATCGTTGCCCGCGATCAGGCCCGCTCCCGGACCGAGCAGCGAGACGCCGATGACGAGCAGGAGCGTCCCGGTGACCAGCGGCGGGAAGAACCGGATCAGCCGCGCAAAGGGTCTGGCGATGAGCAGCCCGAACACGCCGGACGCCAGCATCGCGCCGTAGACCGCGGGCAGGCCGTACTGCGAGGCGATCAGGATCATCGGGTTCACGACGCTGAACGTCGCACCCGCCACCACCGGCAGCCGGATGCCGAGCAGCTTCCCGACGCCGATCGCCTGTATCAGCGTCGCGATGCCCGCCACCAGCAGGTCCGCGTTGACCAGCAGCCCGATCGTCGCCGGGTCCAGCTTCAGCGCGCTGCCGACGATCAGCGGTACCGCGACCGAACCGGCGTACATGATCGACATGTGCTGCAGGCCGAGCAGCGCCAGCCGCCCGGCGGGCAGGACTTCGTCGACCGGGTGTTTCGTCATGCACAGGCCCCTTTCCCCGGCACAGTAGAAGGGCAGGACGTGACGGTGGCAAGTCCCCTGGGTCATGAACTTGTTTCAGGGGGGCGGCGCGGAAGCCGGGAATGTGTGACCATCGGTGCATGACTTCGGGCGGTATTTCCCAGGTGGGCCCGCCGTTTCGCGCCGATCACGTCGGGAGCCTCCTGCGGCCCCCGGTGCTGCGTGACGCGCGGCGGCGGCGCGAAAGCGGCGAGATCGGTGCGGAGCAGCTCCGCGCGGTCGAGGACGACGCGATCCGCGACGTCATCAAGATGCAGAAGGCGGCCGGGCTGAGCTCGGCCACCGACGGCGAATTCCGGCGTGCCTCCTGGCACATGGACTTCATCTACTCGCTCGGCGGCATCTCGAAGAGCGACGAGCGGCTGCACGTCAAGTTCCACAACCTGGCGGGCGACCTCGAATTCAGCCCGCCGGGCCTGCAGGTCGACGGCAAGGTGCGGCTCGACGAGCCGATCTTCGCCGAGCACTTCGAGTTCCTGCAGTCCCATGTGGACCCCGGCGTGACGCCGAAGCTGACCATCCCGTCGCCGAGCATGGTCTACTACCGCGGCGGCCGGGCGGCGGTCAGCGAAAGCGTCTACCCGGACCTCGAAGAGTTCTTCGCCGACCTCAGCGCCGCCTACCAGGCGCAGGTCGGCGCGGTGCACGGCCTCGGCTGCCGGTACCTGCAGCTGGACGACACCAGCCTCGCCTACCTGAACGACCCGGCGCAGCGGGAGCTCGTCGCGCGGATGGGCGGCGACCCGGACACCCAGCACCTGCGCAACATCGCGACGATGAACGCGGCCCTGGACGGCCGACCCGAGGACCTGACCGTGACGACCCACCTGTGCCGGGGCAACTTCCGGTCGTCGTGGGCGGCCGAGGGCAGCTACGAGTTCGTCGCCGAGGCGCTGTTCGGCGACCTGGCCGTCGACGGGTTCTTCCTGGAGTTCGACGACGAACGCTCCGGCGGCTTCGAGCCATTGCGGTTCGTGCCCAAGGACAAGAAGGTCGTCCTCGGCCTGGTCACGACCAAGCGCCCGGAGCTGGAGGACCCGGACGTCCTGGTGCGGCGGATCGAAGAGGCGTCGCGGTACGTCGACATCGACCAGCTGTGCCTGTCGCCGCAGTGCGGGTTCTCCTCGACCGAGGAGGGCAACGACCTCACCCCGGACGACCAGCTGCGCAAGCTCGAGCTGATCGTGGCCACGGCCGACCGCGTGTGGGGCGGCAAGTGATCACCTGCGTCGTCGACTACGTCATCGACCCCGCGAAGCTCGCCGACTTCGAACGCTTCGCCGCCGCGTGGATGCGGCTGGTGCAGCGCGAAGGCGGCATCCACCACGGCTACTTCCTGCCGTCGGAGGGGGCGAGCGACGAGGCCCGCGCGCTGTTCAGCTTCGAGAGCCTCGCCGCGTACGAGCGCTACCGGACGCTGTTCGGCGTCGACCCGGACTTCGTCGAGGCCGACAAGATCCGCGACGAAAGCGGCTGCGTGGTGCGGTACCGGCGGTCGTTCATGCGCCCGCTGCTCCCGGACGACGACCTCTGAAGTGAGACACAGCGCGAAGCGGCCGCCGTCGGTCGTGGACCGCGTCCTCGACCTGCTGGGCGCGTTCACGGCCGAACGGCCGCGGCTCACGCTGTCCGAACTCAGCCGCCGCGCCGGGCTGCCGCTCTCGACGACCCACCGGATCGCCGGCGAACTGACCCGGCGCGGCGCGCTCGTCCGCGACGAAGCAGGCGGCTACCGCGTCGGGCTCTGGCTGTGGGAGGTCGCGTCGCTCGCCCCGCACGGCGCCGAGCTGCGGGAGAGCGCGATGCCGTTCCTCGAGGACCTCTACGAGGCCACGCACCAGAACGTGCAGCTCGCGGTGCTCGACGGGCCGGAGGTCGTCTACGTCGAGCGCATCTCCGGCCGCGGCGCGGTCAACGTCCTGACCCGCGTCGGCGGCCGGTTGCCCGCGCACGCCACCGGCGTCGGCCAGGTGCTGCTCGCGCACGCCCCCGCCGAGGTGCAGGAGGAGGTCCTGGCCGGGCCGCTCAAGACGTTCACGCCGAAGACGGTCACCGCGGCCGCGCAGCTGCGGCGCGTGCTGGCCGACGTCCGCCGCGACGGCTACGCGATCAGCGACGGCCAGGTCGAGCTCGTCTCCCTTTCGGTGGCGGCTCCGGTCCACGACTCGACGGACGAGGTCGTCGCGGCCATCTCCGTGGTCGTCCCGGCCGAGGGAACGGACCCGCGGACGCTGGTCCCGGCCGTCCGGGCCGCCGCGCGCGGCATCTCGCGGGTGCTCGGGGCGCCCCGGGCGCTGCGGTCCTCAGGCGACTCCTCGACGGCTTGAGACGCTTGTGGTCGGATGGCAGGCATGGGTGCACAGAACACGGTCCTCGTCGTCGGAGCGGGGCAGAGCGGGTTCCAGGCCGTCGCGTCGCTGCGGGACCGCGGCTTCGACGGCCGGGTCGTGCTGATCGGGGACGAGCCGGGTGTGCCGTACCAGCGGCCGCCGCTCTCGAAGGCCTACCTGGCCGGGACCGCCGGACTGGAGCAGCTCCACCTGCGCGGCGAGGACTTCTTCACGGAGAAGGACATCACGCTGTTCGGGGGGCGGGTCGCCGCGATCGACCGGCCCGCGTCGAAGGTCCGCCTCGAAGACGGCACCGAACTGGCCTACGACCACATGGTTCTGGCCACCGGCGCGCGCAACCGGACGCTGCCCGTGCCCGGCGCGGACCTGCCGGGCGTGCTGACCCTGCGCACCCGTGACGACGCCGACAAGCTGCGCGAATCACTGGCGGGCGCGGAGAACGTCGTCGTGGTCGGCGGCGGGTTCATCGGGCTGGAGTTCGCCTCGCACGCCGGCCGTCCGGTGACGATCGTCGAGGCCCAGGACCGGCTGCTCAACCGCGTCGCGACGCCGGAGATCTCCGCCTACTTCGCGGCGCTGCACCGCGAAGCCGGGCACACCGTCCTGCTCGGCCAGGGCGTCTCGGCGCTGCACGGCGACTCGCGAGTGCGTGAGGTCGAGCTGTCCGACGGCACCCGGCTGCCCGCCGACCTGGTCGTGGTCGCCGTCGGCGTCGTGCCGGAGACGACGCTCGCCGCCGAAGCCGGCCTTCCCGTGGACAACGGCGTCGTCGTGGACGAGCACTTGCGCACCGCGGACCCGCGGATCTTCGCGATCGGCGACTGCGCCAACTTCCCGTGCGTGCAGGCGGGCGCGGCGACCCGGCTGGAGTCCGTGCAGAACGCCGTCGACCAGGCCCGCTGCGTGGCCGCGGCGATCACCGGCACGCCGGAGCCGTACACGAGCCTGCCGTGGTTCTGGACCGACCAGGCGGGCGCGAAGCTGCAGATCGCCGGGATCCTGTCCGGCGCCGACAAGACGGTCGTCGCGGGTGACCGGGCCGCGGGCAAGTTCTCCGTGCTGTCCTTCCGGGACGACGTCCTCATCGCCGTCGAGTCGGTCAACCGGCCGGCGGACCACATCGCCGCGCGGCGCCTGTTCACCGCCGACCCGAAACCCGCGTACGCGGACCTCGAAGCGAGCGCGTTCGACCTGAAGGCGCACCTGAAGACGCGGGCGGCGTGATGCGCACCCAGGTCGCCGTCATCGGCGCCGGCCCGGCCGGGCTGCTGCTGTCCTTCCTCCTGCACGAAGCCGGGATCGACTGCGTGGTGCTGGAAGCCCGCGACCGCGAGTACGTCCGGCAGCGCGTGCGGGCCGGGGTGTGCGAACAGCCGACCGTCGAGCTGCTGACGTCGCTGGGCCTCGGCGACCGGCTGGCCGCCGAAGGCATGCCGCACGAGGGCCTGTCGCTGCGGTTCGACCGCGCCGACCACCGGATCGCGCTGACCGAGCTGACCGGACGGCGCATCACCGTGTACGGCCAGCAGGAGATCGTCAAGGACCTCATCGACGCCCACGAGGCCCGCGGGTGGCCGATCTCCTACGAGGTCTCGGCCGTCACTCTGTCCGATGTGGACACAGCGCGGCCGGTCGTGCGCTACCGGGACTCCGACGGGGTTTCGCGGACCATCGACTGCGACGCCGTGGCGGGCTGCGACGGCTTCCACGGCAGCTCGCGTCCGTCCATCGCGGACAGTTTGACCGTGTACGAGCGCGAATACCCGTTCGCCTGGCTCGGAGTCCTGGCGCAGACCCCGCCGTCGCACCACGAACTCATCTACGTCCACCACGAACGCGGGTTCGCGCTGCACAGCATGCGGACGCCGGAGATCACCCGCCTCTACCTCCAGGTCGATCCCCACGACGACCTGGCGAACTGGTCCGACGACCGGATCTGGGCGGAGCTGACGGCCCGCCTGGAGGTCGAGGGCGAATTCACGCTGCGGGAAGGCCCGATCCTCGACAAGGGCATCACGCCGATGCGCAGCTTCGTCGCCGAGCCGCTGCGCCACGGCCACCTCTTCCTGGCCGGCGACGCGGCCCACATCGTCCCGCCGACCGGCGCGAAGGGCATGAACCTGGCGATCGCCGACGTCCGGGTGCTGTCCCGGGCCCTGGAAGCGCTGCTGCGCGGGGACGAGTCCCTGGCCGCGGCCTACTCGGACACCTGCCTGCGCCGGGTCTGGCGGGCCGAGCACTTCTCGTGGTTCATGACGACGATGCTGCACACCGACCCGCACGCCGACGGCTTCGCTCGGCAGCTGCAGCTGTCGCAGCTGCGCTACACGACGTCGTCGCGCGCGGCGGCGACCAGCTTGGCCGAGAACTACGTCGGGCTGCCGTTCGCCTGAGATCGTCAACCCACGGTTGACGCGGTGAGTGCGTCAACCTACAGTTGACGGCATGACCGAACCCACCCAGATCAAGCTCGACGACCTCATCAGCGCGATCAAGAGCAACAACGAAAAGGACGCCCTCGCCCAGCTGACCGACGCCGTGTACGTGGGTCAGCACCTCGGCGAGGTTGCCGACCACCTCATCGGCCACTTCGTGGACCAGGCCCGGCGGTCCGGGGCGTCCTGGACCGACATCGGCGCCAGCATGGGCGTGACCAAGCAGGCCGCGCAGAAGCGGTTCGTGCCCAAGGTCGATCCGGGCGGCGACCCGTCCGGGACGATCGAGCGCGTCTACGGCCGCTACACCGACCGGGCGCGGCACGTCGTCGTCGAGGCCCAGAAGGCGGCCGTCGAGCACGCCAGCCCGGAGATCGACACCGTGCACATCGTGCTGGGCCTGCTGACCGAGCCCGCCGCGCTGGCGGCCGGGGCGATCCTGGCCCAGGGCGTGCAGCTGGACGCCGTCCGCGAAGCCGCCGAAGCGCGGCTGCCCGAGCCGGTCGACCCGGTGCCCAACGTGGTCCCGTTCTCCGCCGCCGCCAAGAAGACCCTCGAGCTGACCATGCGTGAAGGCCTGCGGCTCGGGCACAACTACATCGGCACCGAGCACATGCTGCTGGCCCTGCTGGAACAGGGCGAAGGCAGTGGCTTCGAGGTGCTCGACGGCCTGGGGGTCAAGAAGGACAAGGCCGAGGCGAAAATCGTGGAGGTGCTGGCGGAACTCCTCGCCGCCCGGGGGCAGTGAGGCTCCTGCTGGCCGCCGCGCTGCTCGCGGTGGTCCTGGTGACGCTGCTCTGACCGGGTGGGACCAGGGGGTCTTCCCGGCCAGAGCAGCGGCCGGTCAGGCTTCGGACTCCGGGCGGCCGTCGGCGGCCCAGGCCGTGTGGAACGAGCCTTCGCGGTCCACCCGGCGGTAGGTGTGGGCGCCGAAGAAGTCGCGCTGGCCCTGGACCAACGCCGCCGGCAGCCGGTCGGCGCGGAGGCCGTCGTAGTACGCCAGCGCCGTCGAGAAGCCCGGCGTCGGGATGCCGAGCTGGACCGCCGTCGAGATCACCGAACGCCACGAGTCCTGCGCGTCCTCGACCGCCTTGCGGAAGCCGCCCGAGGTGAGCAGCGTCGGCAGCTGCGGCTCCTCGGCGTAGGCGGAGGTGATGTCGTTGAGGAACTTCGCGCGGATGATGCAGCCGCCGCGCCAGATCGAGGCGACCTTGCCGAGGTCGATGTCCCAGCCGTACTCGGTCGCGCCTGCCTGGATCTGGTTGAAGCCCTGCGCGTACGCGACCACCTTCGACGCGTACAGCGCCTGCTCGACGTCGTCGGCGAAGCGCTCCAGCGACGACCCGGACAGCGGAGCCGCCGAAGGGCCGCCGAGCCCGCGGGCCGCCGCGCGCAGCGGCTTGGACCCGGACAGCGAACGCGCGAAGACGGCTTCGGCGATGCCCGAGATCGGGACACCGAGGTCGAGGCCGATCTGCACCGTCCAGCGTCCGGTGCCCTTCTGCTCGGCGGCGTCCTCGACGATGTCGACAAACGGCTTGCCGGTCGCCTGGTCGACGTGCGCGAGCACCTCGGCGGTGATCTCGATCAGGTAGGAGTCGAGCCGCCCGGTGTTCCAGGTGCGGAACACGTCGGCGATCTCGGCGGGGGAGTAGCCGCCGGCGTGGCGCAGCAGGTCGAACGACTCCGCGATCAGCTGCATGTCGGCGTACTCGATGCCGTTGTGCACCATCTTGACGAAGTGGCCGGCGCCGTCCGCGCCGATGTGCGTGCAGCACGGCTCGCCGTCGACCTTCGCCGAGATGTCCTCGAACAGCGGGCCGAGCGACTCGTACGACTCCTTCGAGCCGCCGGGCATGATGCTCGGCCCGTGCAGCGCGCCTTCCTCGCCGCCCGAGACGCCGCTGCCGACGAAGTGCAGGCCGCGTTCGCGCAGCGCCTTCTCGCGGCGGCGCGTGTCGGCGAAGTGCGCGTTGCCGGCGTCGATGATCACGTCGCCCTCTTCGAGCAGCGGCGCGAACTCCTCGATGACGGCGTCGGTCGGGCCGCCCGCCTTGACCATGATCACGACCTGGCGCGGCCGCTCCAGCGCGTTGACGAACTCCTGCGCGGAGTACGCCGGGATGAAGTCGCCCTCGTCGCCGAACTGCTCCACCAGCGCGCGGGTCCGCTCCTCGGACCGGTTGTGCAGGGCCACCGTGTGGCCGTGCCGGGCCAGGTTGCGGGCCAGGTTGCGGCCCATGACCGCCAGGCCGGTGACCCCGATGCTCGCCTTCTTGCTCATCCGCATCCTTCCGAAGTCTCGCTCGATTCAGACACTAGTCCGATCGAGCCGCTAAGGAAGGCCACGGAGCGACGGCTCACTCAGTTCAGGAGAAGCAGCGGATCGGGCCCTTGTTGAAGGCGAGCATGTCGGTGATCGCCGCGACCAGGTCGATCTGCGCGCCCCACTCGGCGCCGTCCAGCTCGGCGTACGCCCGGTGCAGGTTGCCCGGCAGCCGCTCCTGCTCGCTCAGCGCCGCGAACTCGCCCAGGTCCGTCTCCTTCGCTACCTCCAGCGGCGACAGCCCGGCGGCCTTCCCGCGTTCGGCCGTCCGCTGGACGAAGGCCAGGTACCGGTCGACCGTGTCCACCACGTCCAGGCCGCACGGCCCGCCGTGACCGGGCAGGATCACTTCGGGAGACAGCTCCCGGATGACGTCGAGGCCTTTGCGCCAGCCCGCCACCGAGCCCATCAGCGCGAACGGGCTGCCGCCGTGGAACACCAGGTCACCGGCGTAGAGCACGCGCTGCTCCGGCAGCCAGACCAGGACGTCGTTGGTCGTGTGGGCCGCGTGGCCGGGGTGGATCAGCTGCACCTCGACGTCCCCGGCGTAGAGGGTGAGCCGGTCGTCGAACACGACCTCCGGCGGCCGGGGCCGCAGCTCGCCCCAGTCGCTGCCGACGAAGACGCCCTCGTAGGTCTGGATGCCCTCGGCGACCAGCAGCTCGCGCGTCTTGCGGTGGCCGATCACCGTCGCGCCCTCGACGAGGTAGTTGCCGTTGGTGTGGTCACCGTGGTGGTGGGTGTTGACCAGCGTCGTCACCGGGCTGCCGGTGGCGGCTTCGACCGCGGCGAGCAGCGCCCGCGTCCGTCGCTCGGTCGAGCACGTGTCGATGAGGACGGTGTGGTCGCCGGCGTCGACGACGCCGCAGTTGTTGATGTACCAGGAGCCGTCCGGCTGGACGTAGCCGTGGACCTGGTCGGCCAGCCGGGTGACGGTGGCGGCGGAGGGCGAGCGATCGGTCACGGCGCCCACTATGCCCCAGGCCGGGCTCCGCCGGTTGGCCGAATAATTCGGAATTTCGCTGGTCCAGGCGAGTGATTGCGCAGGTGACTGGCATTCCGCGCCGTTTCCTGGAACGCTGCGCGGTGTCATCATCGAGATCCGCAAGGTGAAGCACTAACCTGGGTGGGTTCGATAGTTCGCGTGCGACGGCGGCCGGTGGCCGTCGTCGCTTGGTAGTGGTCCGGGAGAGCAGGGCGATGGCCAGCACCGTCACCTCGCGCCGGAAGCAGCTCGGCAACGAGCTCCGGCATGCCCGCACCGCGGCGCGGATGACACAGCAGCAGGTCGCCGAGGTCCTCGGCTGCACCCAGGGCAAGGTCAACAAGATCGAGTCCGGTGCCGTCGGGGTGAAGCTCGGGGATGTGCGATCCATGCTGAACGCGTTCGGGATCAACGGCGAAGAGGCCGACACGCTGATGAACCTGGCGCGGGCCGCCGCCGGGCAGCGCGGCCACTGGTCCGGCTACCGCTCGGTGGTGCCGCACTGGTTCCGCACCTTCACCGACCTGGAACCCGCCGCCGCGGAGATCCTCACCTGGCACGGTGAGCGCATCCCGGGCCCGCTGCAGTCCGAGCACTACATGCTCAAGCAGTTCACCGAAGCCGGCGCGACGGACGTGACGTCGCTGGTCCGCAACCGCCTCGACCGCAAGGCGGTGTTCGAGCAGCAGCAGCCGCCCTACTACCGCTTCATCATCAGCGAAGGCGCGCTGCGCCGGGCGCCGGGCGGGTACGCGCCCGCGGTGATGCTCGACCAGGTCGAGCACCTGCTCTCCCTGGAGAAGCACCCGCGCGTCTACGTGCACGTACTGCCGTTCGGCGCGCGGCTGGCCGCGGTGCCCAACGACTTCACGATCATGCGCTTCCCGGACCGCACCCGGGACTTCGTCTACATCGAGCACTCCGCCGGCGGGCTGTACCTCGACGACGTCAAGGACTTCAACATCTTCGTCGACTCGTGGGACCGGCTGCGTGGAGCCGCGCTCGAGCGGCAGGAGACGCGGCAGTTCCTCAAGGAGCTTGCGGAGGGTTACCGCGCCCAGATGCAGCAGCTCCAATAGGGCGAACGGCGGTCCGAGGTGTCGAGGGCCGTGAACAACTTTCGGTAGAGTCGGTCTGTTGCACTGGAATCCACCGGAAGTTTCGCCCGAAGGGGACATCGTGGACCCCGACTTCCTCCCCGACGCCGTCGACCTCGACCGGCCGAACGTGGCGAGGATCTACGACTGGGCACTCGGCGGCACCGCGAACTGGGCGGTCGACCGGCAGTACGGCGAGCTGGCCGTGAAAGCGTTTCCGCTGGCGAAGACCCTCGCGCGCGGCAACCGCGACTTCCTCGGCCGGGCCGTGCGCTACTGCCTTTCCGAAGGCATCACGCAGTTCCTCGACCTCGGCTCCGGCATCCCGACCGCCGGCAACGTCCACGAGGTGGCCGACGAGTACGCCGACGACAGCCGCTGCGTCTACGTCGACAACGAGCCGGTGGCCGTCGCGCACGGCCGGATCCTGCTCGACGAGGAAGGCGACCCCGAGCGCCACGCCGTCCTGCACGCCGACCTGCGCGACGCCGAAGAGGTCTGGGACGCCGCGCTGGCCACCGGCGTGCTCGACCCCGACCGGCCGATCTGCCTGCTCAGCGTGGCCGTGCTGCACTTCCTGCCGGACGTCACCGGCGTCCGCGAAGCCATCCGCGACTACCGGACGCTGCTGGCACCCGGGTCGGCCTACGTCCTCTCGCACGCGACCGAGTCCGGCGTCGAGGGCGACGAACTGGCGCAGATCCGCAAGCTCGTGAAGCTGTCCGAGCGGTCGAGTTCGCCCGCGGTGTCCCGGACGCTCGACGAGATCGCCGCGTTCTTCGGTAACTTCGAGGTGGTCGAGCCGGGAATCGTGCCTGTGGGAGAGTGGCGTCCCGAGCCCGGCGCCGCCACGGTCCCCCTCGCGAGCGTGGTCGGCGGTGTCGGCCGCAAGCCTGGAGGATGGACATGACCACGCAGGATCCCGAGGCCCCCGAAGGCGTCGACCTCGAGCGGCCGAACGCGGCCCGCATCTACGACTGGTTCCTCGGCGGCGACGCCAACTGGGCCATCGACCGGCAGTTCGGCGAGCAGGCGGTCAAGACGTTCCCGATGATCAAGACCGTGGCCCGGGTCGGCCGCGACTTCCTCGGCCGCGGCGTCCGGTACCTGGCCCGCAACGGCATCGACCAGTTCCTCGACCTCGGCTCGGGCGTGCCGACGGTCGGCAACGTCCACGAAGTCGCGACGGCGGTCAACCCGAACGCGCGGTGCGTGTACGTCGACAACGAGCCGGTCGCGGTGGCGCACTCGCAGATCCTGCTGGAGAAGGAAGGCGTCGCGGACCGGCACGCGGTGCTGCAGGGCGACCTGCGCGACCCGGCCGACATCTGGAAGCGCGCGCTCGACACCGGCGTCCTCGACCCGAACCGCCCGATCGGCCTGATCATCGTCGGTGTCCTGTACTTCCTCGGCGAGGACGAGCCGGTGGCCCAGACCATCCAGAAGTACCTGTCGCTGCTGCCGTCCGGCTCGTACTTCCTGTCCTCGCACCTGACGAGCGACGGTCTCGAGAACATGGCCGACTCCGAGAGCCGCGAGTCGATCATGGCGCAGTACAACAAGTCGAGCACGCCGCTGCACCTGCGGTCGCGCGAGGAGTTCACGACGTTCTTCGAAGGCCTGGAGCTCGTCGAGCCGGGCATCGTCTACCTGCCGGAGTGGCACCCGGAGGAGATGGAGTCCAAGGCGACGAAGAAGCTCGCGAACGACCCGGCGTTCGTCGGCCACATCTGCGGCCTCGGCCGCAAGCCGTGACGGCCGCCTACGACGCGGTCGCGGAACAGTACGCCGAGTTCGTCCGCGACATCTGGGACGACGACCCGCTGGACCGCGCCGCGTGGACGGCGTTCGCCGACCACGTGCGCGGCCGCGGCCCGGTCGCCGACGCCGGGTGCGGACCGGGCCACCTGACGGCGCACCTGCGTTCACTGGGGGTCGACGCGTTCGGCGTCGACGTGTCTTCCGCGATGGTTTCCCTGGCGCGGGAGGCTCATCCGTCGTTGCGGTTCGAAGTCGGCTCGATGGCGGCGCTGGACGTGCCCGACGCGTCACTCGCGGGGATCCTGTCGTGGTACTCGGTGATCCACGCGCCCCCGGCGGAGGTGCCGCGGTACTTCGCCGAATTCACCCGGACGTTGGCGCCCGGCGGTCACGTTCTGTTGGGGTGCTTCGAAGCCGGAGAGGTTTCGTCGTTCGACCACAAGGTGACGACGGCGTACGCGTGGCCGCTGGACTCGCTGGCCTCGATGGCCGCCGCCGCGGGGCTGGCCGAGGTGGGCCGGATGTACCGGGAGCACGTCGAGGGGGAGCGGCCGCTGCGTCAGGGCCGGCTGTTCCTGCGGAAACCGTAGCCCGGAAACGGCAAGAGCCCCGGTCCCATCAGGGAACCGGGGCTCTTCTGTGGTGGTACGGCAGTTCGGGCTTTCAGGCCCGCGAGCCGATCCGGCCGCGCAGCAGCGGCGTCAGGTCGATCGCGGTCTCCAGCGGGCGCGTGGTCCGGACCCCGTCCGAGTAGCGCTGCAGCGGGAGGTCCTGGTCCGTCGCCCAGGTCGTCGTCTTGCGCAGCGGTGCCTGGATCAGGCTGAACCCGAAGCGGTTCCGCAGCTCGTTCCCGATTCCCCGGCGGCCACGGTGCTCTTCCTCGCGGCGGAACAGCGAGTTCATTCGGACGGCCATCGGTCACACCCCCTGCTCTGGTCGCGGTGGCAGTACCGGGAAAGCGCTTCCCGGTCTTCGATTCGGACCAGCTCGTTCGTGCGACGGCCGGCGCCCGGTCGGCGGGCCGTGCCCGCGCTCGGTGGCGCGCTGTCCTCGACGATCACGCTGATCCTCCCCCATGAGGTCCTGCGGTGGTGGTTTGTCGGTCGTCAGCCAGTGGCCTGCGTTCGGGGACCGCCCGCCGCATGCAGGCAGTCATTCACCGACACCAGCGCCCCGGCCGATGCGATTAATCCTACTCCTGGAATAATCTTCATGTCGAGGCCGGACCTAGTTGATCACCCGCTTGGCCGTGCGGCGTACTCCATTGAGACACTGAGTAGCCGGACGCGGGTACGTTCGACCAGGTCGCGGCCGCGCCCCCCATCGACGCTCGGAGGTACGACCCATGGCGGATTATCCGTCGTTCGCGGATTACGATCCGAACACGGCCGTGTCCCTGTTCGAAGAGGCGGCCTGGGAAAAGTCCTTCGCCAGCGAGCCCAACGGCGGTAGCTGCGTCGAGGTCAACCTCGGCCGCGAAGGCCTGATCGGCGTCCGCGACACCAAGCTCGCCACCAGCCCCGTTTTCGTGTTCGACACCGCCGAGTGGGAAGCGTTCCTGGTCGCCGTGAAGGCCGGGCAGTTCGACCTGCCCGCCTGAACCCTCCCCTGCGCGGGTGATCATGATCACCCGCTCGTGTGCAGTAATCGCGAAGGCCCCCTTCCCGTCCTCAACGGAGAAGGAGGCCTTCGCGACGGCGTGGATACGCTTGAGTGCCGAATGTGAGGGCAATCTCACCCGATTGCCGGAAGCTCGCCCCCGCGCAGCCGGCTTCGCGTCCGGCGCCAGGCCACCACGACCAGCACCACGAGCCCGAGCAACGGCAGCGTGCTGATCGCCCAGCTCAACCCCATCGGCGGCCCCGGCTGCTCGAGCACCGGCAGCGCGCGCAGCTCGCCGGTGCCGGACCCCGCCGGACCGTTGACGGTGAAGCGGAACGTCCACTCACCCGGCCGCGGCATCGAGCGGACGTCCAGCCCCCAGACGTCCCGCTTGCGCGGGTGCCGCACGAGTGGCTGCGCCCGGCGCTGCGCGCCTTCGGGGCCGAGCATCATGAGCGTGCCGGACTTGTCCTCGATCCCGCCGTCGGGGATGAACGTGAAGTCCAGTGACTGCATGGCCTTCAGCGGCCAGGTGCTGAAGCCGACCGTCAGGCCGTACGGCCCGGCCTGCACGCGCTCGGTGTGCACGATGTTGACCGGCTCGTAGGCGTTCGCCGGTGCCGCGGTCGCGAACAGCAGTCCGGCGACGGCGGCCAAGGCGAGAAGTGTCTTACGCATCGGCGGTTTCCCCCTTCTTCGCGGGCGCCAGCAGGCACAGCATCCCGCCGAACCGCCACCCGGCGAACCCGCCGAGCAGCCCGAACAGGCCGGCCAGGACGGCCGTCGTCGTCAGGTACCAGGCCGGCGGCACGTGCGCGCCGGTGTAGAGCAGGCTGCGCTGGATCGGCAGGCTCAGCCCGATCAGCAGCCCGGCGATCCCGCCGACGACCGTGGACACGCGGCCCGGGCGCCACGCCCGGCGCCGGCCGGCGAGGAACCCCAGTTCCATCAGCGCGGCCACCGGCAGCAGCGCCAGCGGCGTCAGCGACGGCATCTCCGGCACCCCGGAAATGGCGTCCCGCAACGGCAGGTCGACCAGATCCGCGTACGCCTTGGCCGCCCACGGCGAGAACCACCAGAAGACGCCCTGGACGGCCAGTACCAGCGCCGCGGTGCCGGCCGCGCCACCGGGCCGCCGCAGGAAACCCGCGCCGACCGTGACCAGCAGCACCGCCATCATCGAGCAGCCGATCGAGACGGCGTCGGCGTAGTCGTCGGGCACCTGCTGCAGCCCGAGCGCGAGCACCGGCCCGAAGGTGAGCAGCACCGTCAGCGACGCCAGCGTCCCGATCCGGCCCCAGCGGTGCTCGCGCGCCGCGGCGAACACCGCGGTCGTGCCGATCAGCGACACCGTGATCGACAGCAGCAGCCCGATGTGCGGCGGCGAGTCGATCACCGCGTCGAAGCCGTAGAGCCCGTGCCACCACTGGTCCCACAGGCCGTACAGCAGGAACGTCGCCGCGCCGACGCCCGAGACCAGGTACCCCAGCGGGGCCGCGAACGTCCTGCCGAACACGTTGACCACGCGCCCGCCGACCCGCGGGTCGACCGGACGGCCCGCGCGCCGCGCCGCCGTCGTCAGCAGCACGACGGCGAGGCTCGCCAGCCCGACCACCGCGCTGCCCGCGTACAGGAACAGGTGCGGCAGCGTGAAGAACGTGTCCGGCCCGACGTCGCTGTGCCACTGGATGTCCCAGGTCAGCCCGACCAGCGACAACAACGACCCGCCGAGCACCACGTTCGCCGGCAGCAACCCCGTTCGCGCCTGTTTCGCCACCGGCGTGGTGCGCACGCCGGATGCGGTGAGATCCATTCCCCCGAACCTTTCTACTTGACGAGCAACGGAAAAACGACTTGGGCGGGCCCGCCGGGGCCGCGCAGCGACACGGTGATCTCCCACTGCCCGGACATCGGCAGCCCGACCCCGGTGGCCCGGAACCGGCCGGGCCCTTCCGCGACGGCCTGGACCGCCGGGAACGCGTGCCCCATCTGCGCCATGACCGGCGCGACCGTGACGGCCTCCGGCGCGGGCCCGGTGACGGCCACGCCGAACGCGTTGCCGCCGACGCGCGGCTCGTCGGCGGAGAACCGCACGGTGTACGGCCCGGAAACCGCTTGCTGCGTAGAGGCTTTCGCGCTGCCGCCCGGCCAGAGCAACCAGGTGGCACCGGCCGCGACGAGCAGGGCGACCACGGCGATCAGCAACGTCGGGCGTCTCATCGGGCGGCTCCTGTCGTCGGGACGTCCACCACGGCGGGGATCGTGAGCACGCGGTAGCCGCGTTCGGCCTGCAGCCAGATCCGGTACCGGCCGGGCGCGGCGAACGTGTAGGTGAAGCTGACGTCCGGGCCGTACGCGGCCACGGTTTCGTCCGGGCGGTCCACCTGACCCGCGACCGGCGGGATCATCGCGTGGACGTGCGCCCACGTGGGTGCCTTCGCCGCGCTTTCCCCGACGGGCCCGGTGATCGGCCCGGCGATGATGAGGTGGCCGAGCATGCCCAGCCACGGCTGCAGGTCCTGGGTCGCGAAGTGTGCGGTGATGGTGGTCGGCGTGCCGGGGGTGACGGTGAGGTCGACCGCCGTGCCGTCGACCGTCCGCGGGCCGGCGCCGGCCGGTTCGGGCGCCGGCGCGGCGGTGCCGGTCAGGTCCACAGTGGACCGGACGAGCTGCACCCCGCCGCCGCGCCGCACCAGCTCGGCGGCGACCGCGTACGTGCCGGCTTCCGGATCGGCGACGCGGACGCGGTAGCCGCCGGGGCCGACGCGCACCGGGTGCAGGTGGCTCATCCGCCCCGACGGCGACACCAGCACCAGGTGCACGAGTGCGTTGTCGTGGATCAGCAGGTCGTCGACCGGGCGGCCGGTGGCGCCGTCGGTGAAGTCCAGCTTCAACCCGCCGGGTTCGGTGTGCGCCGCCAGGTTCACCGGTGGCCGCGAGTAGTCCACTGTGGACAACTGCGCGGTGGCGTACGGGTCGGTGACGTTGTCGAACGTCGGGTCGAGCAGGCTGCCGGGCGCGGGCGGCGGGGGAGTGCTCGCCGACAGCAGTGCGCCGGTGACCGCGACGGCGATCGCGGCGACCGCCCCGCCCGCCGGCACCAGCGCGAACGCCGTCCGCTTCGCCCGGAGGCCGACGACCAGCGCGAGCAACAGGAACACACCCGCGGCGACGAACCCGCCGTAGGTCGCCTTCTCCCACGGCGGGACGACCCGGGCGGGCACGATGAACGGGATCGTCGCGGCCGGGCCGGTGCCGTCGCTCAGCGAAAGTTCCCACGGACCCGGCTTGCCGACCTCGAGATTTCCCGCGTACACGCCGGGTTCGGCGCCGAGCACGACGTCGGTTCGCGCGCTCGTCACGCCGTCGGCCGCGACGGCCAGGTGCAGCGTGCCGGGCGGCGAGCCCCGGTGCGTCACGACGTCGACCCGCAGCGGCGACGGCGTGACGTCGACCCGGCGGATGATCACGGTCAGCTCGCGCGCGCCGAGGGTCTGCGCGACCTGGACGTCGGTGCCGGACGGCGCGCCGTCGGCGTGCGCGGTCCCGCCACCGGCCGCGATCCCCAGCACGGCCAGCAGCATCAGCAAGAACACTCTTGGTTTGGTCCCCATCGTGGGTCCGAACCTAGCGACGGCGGTGGGTGGCGGGCGTCACGGCGGGGAGGGAACTCCGGTCCCCAGCGCGGGGGACCGGAGCCCCCAGGGGTCTCAGGGGCCGAGGAATTTCCGCAGGTGAGCGACGACTTCTTCGGGCTGTTCCTCGGGCAGGAAGTGGCCGCACTCGGCCAGCGCTTCGCCGGTGACGTCGTGCGCGTACTCCCGCCAGATCTCGAGCGTCGGCAGGGTGCCGAGCAGGCCGTTCGCGCCCCAGAGCGCGAGAAGTGGCTGGGTCACGCGCTTTCCGGCCTCGAAATCGGCGTCGTCGAGCTCGGCGTCGTCCGGGAAGGAGGCGCGGTAGTCGTCGAAGCCGGCCCGCAGGGCGCCGGGCTGGGAGAAGGCGCGGACGTACTCGGCTTGCGCGTCGGCGTCGAGCGCGTGGCGCTGGTAGGTCCAGCGTTCGAAGAAGTAGCCGAGGTAGGCGGCGATGTCCCGGCCGGCGAGGAGCTCCGGCAGGTCGGGCTGGAGGTGGAAGAGCCAGTGCCAGTAGGCCTTCGCGATGCCGGTGTCGAGGCGCTGCCACATCGCGCGGGTCGGGGCGATGTCGAGGACGGCGACGCGGTCGACCTGGTCGGGGCGGTCCAGAGCCCAGCGGTGCGCGACCCGGCCGCCGCGGTCGTGGCCGACGACGGCGGTCTGCGCGAAGCCCAGGTGTTCGGCGAGTGCGGCGACGTCGGCGGCCATCGTGCGCTTGTCGTAGCCGGTCCGGGGTTTGTCGGTGCGGCCGTACCCGCGCAGGTCGGGGGCGATGACGGTGTGCGTTTCGGCGAGCGGTGCGAGGACTTTGTGCCAGCAGTGCGACGTCTGCGGCCAGCCGTGCAGGAGGAACAGCGGCGGGCCGTCGCCGGCGCGCTGGTAGTGCATCCGGAGTCCGTTGACCGTGGCCTGCTCTTCTAACCGGTTCATAGGGTTAGACGGTAGCCGTCCTTCTAACTGTCGGCAACGGTTAGAATGAGGACATGGAGTGGGCTTTCGACGGCGGACGGCCGTGCCTCGACCTCGTCAACACCCTGCGTTCCCGCTACGCCGACGGTGTGGAGCTGCTGACCGGGCCCGACGCGCTGGCGGAGTGGCTCTCACGGGCGGGCTTCACGACGGGACCGGTGCCGGTGACGGCGGGGAACGTGCTGGCGGCGAAGGCCCTGCGCGAGGCGATCGACCGGGTCCTGCTGCCGCCCGAGGTGCCGGACAAGATGGACATCGAGCTGGTGAACAACGCGGCGGCGTCGGCCCCGGCACCCCCGCCGAGGCTGGTGCTGGTGGACGGCCGCCTGCGCCGCGAGGTCCCGGCCCCGAAGGACCCGGTGGCCACGGCGTTCGCGGCCCTGGCGGCGGACGCGATCGACTTGGCGACAAGCGACGCCGAGGTGCGGGTGTGCGCGGCCGACGACTGCGGGATCCGGTTCTGCGACGCGTCTCCGCGGCGGAACCGGCAGTGGTGTTCGATGTCCCGCTGCGGCAACCGGGCCAAGGCCCGAGCCCATTACGCGCGAGTCAGTGGCCGCGAGGAGTAGAGGCCGAGCCGGGGCCGTTGCCGCCGACCAACCGCTCGTACACCCGTGGGTTGGCGCGCAGCCACACGTTCAGCTTGCCGATCCAGCGCATGTGTGCCGTGCGCACCCCCGCCGGGATCGGGGTGGCCAGGATGCGTACCAGCCGGGCGAATCGCAGGAACCGGCGCTGGTCGGCAACGGTCCACTGTAGATTCAAGCGGTCGCGGAAAGTGGGGGGCAAAGTGGCCCGGAGCAGGAACATCTGGATCCGGCCGTGCCACCGCCACCACGAGTCCGGCAGCCACCGCACCGGCTTCGGGACCGTCCGGATCGTCTCGAAGAGCTGGTCTATCGTCGGATTCCCGGAAAACCCGGCCACCATCGAGTCGTAGTACCGCTCGAACGCCGCCCAGTCCGGCGGCAGGTCCCGGGCTCGCACCCCGAGCATCCGCCCGACGTCGCACATCTGCGCGTAGTACTCCTCAAGCTCCGAAGAGGACAGTGGCCGTCCGAAGAACCGTTGCGCGTCAACCGGAACCTTCACCAGAGTCGCGTGCACCCACGCGTACGCCAGCGGATCCAGAGCGCTGTAACGACGGCCCGAGGCGACACCCGTGAACGACCGGTGCAACGCCCGCAACCGATCCGCCTCGAAACGCGCGCCGGCGGCACCGCCGTACACGTAAATCGACAATGACGCGCCCGTCCGCATCAGCCGCGTCCACGGGTCCGACGTGTAGTCCGAGTGGTCCCGCACTCCGGCCGCGACCACCGGGTGCGCGACCTGCAGCACCAGCACCTGCCCCGCCAGCAGCCCGTCGCGGAAGTCGCCGAAGTACTTCCACGCCGCCGTGCCGCGGACGATCGGGCGGTCCATCAAGCCCCGCGGAGCAGCATCATCAACGGCTCGGCCACCGGCGTGTCCGTCTCGCCCGTCGCCAGGCGGCGCAGCTGCAACCCCGCGATCAGCGCGACCACCGGGCCGGCGAGCCGGTCCGGGTTCGGGACGCCGAGGGCCGTCAGGATCGTCACGGCCAGCTCGTCATACGCCGCGAAGCACCGCGAAGACGCTTCCTGCAGTTCAGGATCCCGCGCCGACTGCAAGTACAGCTCGTGCGCGCCCAGCTCGTCCGCGCCGAAGGGCAGCTGCGCGATCACGTGCTCGACCACCGACGCCGCCTGCTCGACGCTCAGCCCCTCGGAGCGGTAGCCGTCGACGATCGCGCCGAGCTTCGCCGTCTCCTCCTCGACGAACAGCAGCATCGCTTCGCGCAGCAACGCCGTCTGGCTGGGGAAGTGGTAGGTCAGCGTGCCGAGGGAAACGCCCGCGGCGGCGACGATCCGGCGGTTCGTCAGCCCGCCGACACCGTGCTCGCCGACGACGGTCAGCGCGCCGCGCAGGATGGCGTCCCGGGTGCTTACCAGCTTGTCTCGGGATGCCGCTCCGGCCACCGTTCGACCTCTTCCAGTTGCGCGGCGAGCGAAACCAGCCGCTCCTCGGCGTGCGACGGGCCGAGCAGCTGGGCCCCGAGCGGGAGCCCGCCGGCCGTGAGCCCGGCCGGGACGTTGATCCCCGGCCAGCCCAGCACGTTCCACGGCCAAGCGTACGGGCAGGCGGCGATCATGGCCTGGTCGGTCTCCCAGCCGGACAGGCCATCGAACGTGCCGATCGGCGGCGGCGGGGTCGCGGTCGTGGGGGTCAGCAGGACGTCGACGCGGCCGAACACCGAGCCGATCCGCCGGTGCAGTCCCGGCTCCAGCGCGCGGGCGAGCCGCAGTGCGGGGCCGGCCAGGAGGCGGCCGTGGCCGGCGTTGCTGCGCGTGCGCTTGTCGAGCCCGGCGCGGTCGGGCACCCGCAGCGTCCAGTCGCGGACGCCGGAGAGCGAGCGCGGCAGGAACGTCAGGCCGATCAGCCCGTAGTCCGGTTCGACCTCGACGATCTCGTGGCCCAGCCCGGCGAACGACTCGGCGAGCCGGCGCACGGAAGCTTCGACGACCGGGTCGAGCCGCGTCTTGGTGGCGGTGAACGGGATCCGCGTCGACAGCCCGATCCGCAGCCGGCCCGGTTCGCGCGCGGCGGCGGTCCGGAAGGTGCGGCCGGTGTCCGCGACGACGTCCAGCAGCAGGGCGGCGTCCTCGACGGTCCGGGCGAGCGGGCCGAGCACGGTCAGGCCGTGGAACAGCTCGCCTTCGGTCGGGATCCGGCCGCGCTGGGTCTTGATGCCGACGAGCCCGGTCCACGCGGCCGGGATGCGCACCGAGCCGGCGCCGTCGGACCCGAGCGCGGCCGCGATGGCCCCCGACGCCACCGCGGCCGCGCTCCCGCCCGAAGAACCCCCGGGGGTGTGGCCGGGGTGCCACGGGTTGCGCGTCACGCCGAAGGCCGGGCCCTCGGTGAACGGCCACTGGCCCAGCTCGGGGGTGTTCGTCTTGCCGATGATCACAGCTCCGGCCGCGCGCAGCAGCGCGACGGCGGGCGCGTCGGCCGTCGCGCACGGGAACTCCCCGGCGCAGCCGAACGACGTGGGGAGGCCGGTGATGTCGACGTCGTCCTTGATCGCGACGGGCACGCCGAGCAGCGGTTTCCGTTCGCCGGCCCGCAGCTGCCGGTCCGCCTCGGCCGCCTCGGCGAGCGCCGCGTCGTCACGCAGGTGCTTGAACGCGTTGAGCGTGGGCTGGCTGGCGTGCGCGCGGCCGAGCGCGGTCGCGGTCAGCTCGGCGGAGGTGGCTTCTCCGGCGGCGAGCTGCGCGGCCTGCGCGGTGAGACCGGTGAAGTCCAGGCTCGTGGCGGTCATGGCACCTCCCAAGGCTCTCGTTCGTTCGAACGAACGTTACCGGATACCGGCGGTTTTCGGCCACCCTTGCGGCAGACTGAGGTCCATGACGTTCGACTTCGCCGGATTCCCCGACGCCGCGCTGGCCGCGATCCCCCGTGTCGACCTGGGCGGCTGGCCGACCCCGCTGCACGAGGTGCCCCGGCTCGGCGAAGCCCTGGGCCTGCGCAACCTCTGGCTCAAGCGCGACGACGTCCACCCGCTCGGCGCCGGCGGCAACAAGCTCCGCAAGCTGGAATACCACCTCGGCGCGGCCAAGGCGGCCGGCGCCGACACCGTCATCACCTTCGGCGCGCTCCAGACCAACCACGGCCGCCAGACCGCCGCCGCGTGCGCGAAGCTCGGCCTGCGCTGCGAACTCGTCCTCACCGCGAAGGTCCCGCGCGAGGGCGAAGCCTACGAACGCGGCGGCAACCTGCCGCTCGACAAGCTCTTCGGCGCGACCGTCCACGTCTGCGCCGACGGCGAGCAGACCGGCCGCACGTACGACCGCTTGATCGCCGAAGCCGCCGCGGAGGGCCGGAAGGTCTTCACCGTTCCGATCGGCGGCTCCAACGACCTCGGCGCCCTCGGGTACGTCAGGGCGACCCACGAACTCGCGAAGCAGCTCGAAGAACGCGGTGTCGAACGCGCCCACCTCGTCGTCCCGCACGCCAGCGGCGGCACCGCGGCCGGCGTCGCGCTGGCCACCGCGCTCCTCGGGCACCTCGGCGTCGGCATCGCCTGCGTCAGCCACCCGCTCGACGAAGCGACGGAAAACCTGCGGGAGCTGGTCGACGGCGCGGCCAAGCTGCTCGGCGTCGAACCGCCGTCGCTCGCGCACACGAAGCTGGGCGACTCCACGCTCGGCCCCGGCTACGGCATCCCGACCGACGCCGTCTGGAACGCGCTACGGCTTTTCGGCCGCACGGAGGGGGTCGTGCTCGATCCCGTCTACACCGGCAAGGTGGCCGCCGCGCTGGTCGAATGGGCCGGCCACTTCGCCCCGGACGACCACGTGGTGTTCCTGCACACCGGCGGCATGCCCGGCCTGTACGGCTACGCGCCCGAATTCGCGGCGGCCGTCGAAGGCTGACTCCAGCCGGGTCGCGACCCGCAGCAGCGTGAGCAGCAGGACGACGTCGGCGAGCAGCAGCAGCCGCTGCGTGACGCCGATCGGGACCGCGTCCGAGATCTCCCGGAACGGCTCGACCCCGGCCTCGCTCAGCCGCACGAACACGAAGCTGAGCGCGAACAACCCGAACGCGGCCGCGCTCAGCCGGATCGCCTTGACGACGGCCGCGCGTTCGGGGCGCCCCCGCAGCGATTCCAGCAGCGAGATCGCGGCGCCCGGCAGGCTGAGGAAGGCGACCAGGCACGCGTAGAGGTGGATTTCGCCGCTCACCGGGTCCGGCGCCTCCGGGTAGCTCGCCGGGAACACCGCGGCCGCGGCCATCCCGAGCGACCACAACGCCAGCAGCAGCCGGGTCGTGCGCGACAGCGGCACCCCCGCCGCGTGCAGCGCGCCGAGCACCGCCAGCGAGCCGATGGCCAGCGACAACACGCTCGCGGCGAGCATGCCGTCGCCGCGGTCGGTCACGGTGTAGCTCGACAGCGTGTCGTACACCGGGTTGCGAGAGCTGATGATGTGCAGCACCACCGCCGTGAACAGCCCCCAGCCGATCGCGCCCAGCGCCACCAGCCGCCACGGTCTCGTGCGCTTCCCCTGTTCCGTCCCCATGCTCTCCAGGTTCTCGGAGAAGGGGGACGGCCGTGATCAGGGAAGACCCTGAATTCCCCCGGATGCGAAGTCGGCCAGCACCAGGGCCTGGTCGTCGTGGCGCTTCGGCCTCGGCCAGCGCGCACCGTCCGGATCCTGCTTTTCCGCCGTACGGACGGCGTCCAGCACGGCGTCCGGCCCGTCGGCGCGGGTGATCGCGAGAACTTCGCGCCAGTCGAAGAGTTCGTACTGGTCGACGCCGATCGAGACGCCGTCGCTGGCGAGCAGGACGGCGTCGACGTCTTCCCGCGCCCAGCTGCGGCGCACGGCGTGCGCCGCAGCGCCCGGATCGGCTTCGGCGACCCAGAAGCCGTCGTGGGCGTTGCGTCTTCTCCGGACGTCGGCCCCGGTCTGCAGCATGCCGCGCTGCCGCAGCCGCGCGAGCCGGTCGTCCGAGACGACGTCGACGCCGAAGCCGCCGAACCCGACGACGGGGGAGTCGGCCAGCACGAGCGCGTCGACGCGGTCGTCGAGCCACCGCACGGCGGCGACCGTGCTCGACGGCGACTGCTGCGGGCGCAAGGCGTTTTCCGCGGTCACGGCGCCGATCGCGCTGGTCAGGATGTCGGTGAGGTCGGCATCGGGTGCGGCGCGGAGGTCCTCGGCGAGGCGCCGGGCCAGGCGTTCGGCGTACCAGCCGCCCGGGGGTTGCGAGGGGTCCGACGAGGTCGCGCCGTCGAGCACCAGGACCGCGTTGGCCAGCACGACGACGTGGTCTTCGGTCGGGCGGGGGTGGCCGTCGGCGCCCACCCCGGCCCGCTCGGCGATCACGATCTCGGGCATCACCCGACTGTACGACGGGTCCGGGCGACCTTCGCGCCGACTGGCCTGTCAACTCAGGTTGACAAGCCGTGGATGTCAACGTAGGTTGACAGGCATGACAGAAGCGACGGACCTGGCCGCCCGGGCCGGCGACCGCGATCCCCGGGTGGGACTGCGTGCGGTCGCCGCGCTCCGGCGGCTGGTGGAACAACTGGAGGCCGTGCAGGTCCGCAGCGCGCGGGTCGACGGCTGGTCGTGGCAGGAGATCGCCGCCGAGCTGGGGGTCAGCCGGCAGGCCGTGCACAAGAAGTACGGGAGGCACTGATGTTCGAGAGGTTCACGGCGGACGCGCGGCTCGCGGTCGTCGAAGCGCAGATGACGGCGAGGCAGTCCGGCTCGGTGGAAGTGGGGCCGGTGGACCTGCTGGCCGGGTTGCTCAAGACCGGGCTCCCGCTGCTCACCGAGCTGGGCGTCGCCACCGACGACCTGGCCGCGGAGCTGGAACGCACGAGACGGCGGGGCGGGGTCAGCGACGCCGATGCCGAGGCCCTCACGGAGTTCGGCATCGACGTCGAGCAGATCGTGCAGAGCGCCGAGCGGACCCACGGCGAAGGCGCGCTCGCCGGCCGGCTGGGCCCGGCCAAGCGCGGGCACGTCCCGTTCACGGCCCAGTCGAAGAAGACCCTGGAACTGAGCCTCAAGGAGGCCGTCCGGCTGGGGGACAAGCACCTCGGGCAGGAGCACATCCTGCTCGCGCTGGCCCAGCAGCGCGGCACCGACGACGTCCTCGCCCGGCGCGGCGCCGACTACCCGACGCTGCGCCGGGCGGTCCAGCAGCGCAAAGCCGGCTAGCGCTCGCGCCAGGTCGTCAGCGGCAGCAGCGCCTGGGTGAGCGGGCCGATGGCGAGGGCGTAGAGCACGGTGCCGACGCCGACGGTCCCGCCGAGCAGGAAACCGGCGACGACCACGGTGACCTCGATGCCGGTGCGCACCAGCCGGACCGACCAGCCGGTGCGCCCGGCGAGCCCGGTCATCAGCCCGTCCCGGGGACCCGGGCCGAGCCGGGCGCCGACGTAGGTGGCGGTCGCGACGCCGTTGAGGACGACGCCACCGGCCAGCAGTGCGATCTGCCAACCCAGGTCGTGCTGGTCGGGGAGGAACGCGCGGACGACGTCGACCATCACCGAGATGATCACGACGTTCGCGATCGTGCCGATCCCCGGCCGCTGGCGCAGCGGGATCCACAGCAGGAGCACGGCCACCGAGATCAGGCCGGTGACCGTGCCGAAGGTCAGGCCGGTGTGCTTCATGACGCCTTCGGCCAGCACGCTCCACGGCTCGAGGCCGAGGCCGGCGCGGGTGACGAAGGCGACGCTGGTGCCGTAGAGGGTGAGGCCGCCGACCAGCTGGACGCTGCGGCGGACGGGGTCGCGGGAGATCCGGACGGGCCGGAGGTCGATCTGAGCCACATCGGCACTATCCGTCGCGAGTGGCCTTGTAAACCATAGCCAATTCCAGGATATTGGCCTTATGGAAGCCGCAGTCCCACTGGGTGGACGCATCTCCGGACCGCGATTGGCCGTCATGCTGGGCTCATGGCGGCAGGGTTCCCGGCAGGGCGCCGCCGACCTCGCCGCGGCCATCGAGCTGCAGGTGCTGGACGGTCAGCTCCCGCTCGGCACCCGGCTGCCCGCCGAGCGCGAGCTGGCCGACGCGCTCGGCGTCAGCCGGACGCTGATCGGAGCGGCCCTGGACCGGTTGCGGGAGAACGGCTTCGTCGCGAGCCGCCGCGGCGCGGGCTCGTGGATCGCCGCGCCCGGGCGCCGCCGCCGCGGCCCGCTCGCCCCGGCCGGCGACGGCTCGATCGACTTCACCCACGCGTCCTCGCCCGCCATCCCGGGCACGGCCGCGGCGGTCGACGCGGCCCGCGTCCGGCTCGCCGACCACCTCGGCGACCACGGCTACCAGGAACGCGGCCTGCCCGGCCTGCGCGAGAAGATCGCGCGGCGCTACACCGAACGCGGCCTGCCGACGACCCCCGCGCAGGTCATGGTCACCAACGGGGCGCACCACGCGTTCGTGCTGGTCCTGCGGATGCTCGCCGGCCCCGGCGACCGCGTGCTCGTCGAGCAGCCGACGTACCCGAACGCCCTCGAGGCGATCCGGGCCGCGCACGCGATCCCGGTGCCGGTCGCGCTCGACCCGGGCGGGGGCCGCGGCTGGGACATCGCGGGCGTCGACGCCGCGCTGCGCCAGGCGGCGCCGCGGTTCGCCTACCTCGTCGTCGACTTCCAGAACCCGACCGGCCTGCGCCTGGACGCCGAAGGCCGGTCCCGGCTCGGCACCGTGCTGGCCCGCGCGCGGACGCCTGTCGTGGTGGACGAGACGCTCGTCGAACTGGACCTCGAAGGCGACCCCCTGACCGGGCCCCCGCCGCTGGCCGCGTTCGCCGGCGACCTGGCGATCTGTGTCGGCTCGGCGTCGAAAACGCATTGGGGCGGCCTGCGGCTCGGCTGGATCCGCGCGTCGGAGGATCTGCTCGGCCGCCTGGTTTCGGCGCGCTACGCGGTCGACCTGGGCTCACCGGTGTTCGAGCAGCTCGTGCTCGGCGAGCTGCTGGACGACGACACCGGGCTGGACCGCCGTCGCGAGGAGCTGCGCGGCTACCGCGACGCGCTGGCCGGCGCGGTGCACCGGTATCTGCCGGACTGGACGTTCACGCTGCCGAAGGGCGGGCTGTCGCTGTGGTGCCGGATGCCGGAGCCGGTGAGCTCGCGCCTGGCGGTGGCGGCGGCGAGCCACGGCGTCCAGGTCGCGCCGGGCTCGCGCTTCGGCGTCCACGGCGGGCTGGAGCGCTGGATCCGGCTGCCGTTCTCGCTGCCACCGGACCGGATCGAAGAAGCGGTCCGGCGGCTCAGCGCGGCGGAGGCGTCCGTCCGCGGCACGCCGGCTTCGCTGGACGCGCCGATCGCCTGACGAAACGAACCGGTGCGCTGGATGCGAGCCTGCTCCCAGGGATGGGCGGCGTTCGTGTGCATCCAGCGCACCGGTCCGGTGTTCACACCCCCGTTCGCGGACGTGACCCCGCTCGCGGGTAACCGCTGGCTTCCCGGCACAGCCCCTCGACGTGCCGGGAAGCCCGCGGTTCAGGCGCGCTCTCGGTACTGCGGGTCTTCGCTCGGCGCGGTGAGCGAAGACTCCCGGAGCGCGCCCGGTGTGGGTCCCGGCGCCACGGGGGCAGCGCGGCGCCGGGACCGGGATCCGACCCGGCCGGGCGCGGTCGGCCGGTCGGAAAGACTGTGGTTTCGCATGGGTTTCCGCCCCTGGGGTACGTCGGGCGCGCGCCGGCGCCACGAGACGTGAAAGAGTCACGGATTTCGTGCTGGAGCAGGGGAAACGTCACGCCGCTACGGCGTACGGGTGCGCCCTGATGATCTTGATTTGGACGCAGGTGTCCCCGGCTGCCCGGTTCGGGTCAGTCGGGGGAGGTGGTGGGCAGGGCGGCTTCCCTGCCCGCGCCGTCGACATCGTGGTCGCGGCTGGCGCCGATGAGCTTCAGCTGGGTGGTGGTGACGTCGTCGGTGTGGACGGCGAACGCGTTGCGGGCGCCGCCGGGGCCGTCGTGGCCGGGCGCCGCGGTCGGGGCCGGCGCGCTCGGGGCGCTGGTGCCACCGGGCAGGCCCGGCGTGCTGTCGCCGCCGCCACCGGTCGCGTGGACGCCGGAGTCGCGCGGCCGCTCCTGCTGAGCGGGCCGCGTGTTCTGGCGCTCGACGAGGTGCACGACGGTGACCCGGGAGGCCGTCGTGGCCGTCGCCGCCGTGGTTTCCGCGGGCACGGTCTCGACGACGGCGGTGGTGGCCGGCTGGGTGGCGGTGCCGGTGGTGACGCCCGGCACGGTGACCGTGACGCCGCCCGAGTTCGAGCTGCCGCCGAGGATCGGGTTCAGGATGTCGTCGAGGGGGAGCAGGACGGGCGCGTCCGGGTTGTCCGCGGGCGGCTGCGTGAGCGGCGCGAGGACGGTGTGGGACAGCGTGTCCGTGAGGGTGCCGACGGTGTTCAGCGTGCCGGTGACGGTGGTGGTGACCGTGTTCAGGGTGCCGCCGACTACGTTGACGACGCCGCCGACGAGCCCGCCGAGCAGGCCACCGCCAGACGAAGTCGCTTTCGTGGCGGGTTCGGTGGCCGGCTCTTCGGTCGTCTGGGTGTCCTTCGTGGACTCCGGCGCGACGGATTCGGTTTCGGTCTTCGTGGTGCCGGTCATGGGCTCGGCGGTCTTGGTGCCGTCGGTCGTGCTCGTGCCGGTGGTGGTCGCGTCGGCCGTGCTCGTGTCGGGTGTGGCCGTGTCGGTTGTGGTGGCTTCGCTCTCGGGTGTGGCCGTGTCGGTTGTGGCCGCTTCGGTCTCGGGCGCGCCTGTCTTCGCCGTGCCGGCCGGTTGCTGCGCGCAGGTGGCGGTTTCGCGGTGGCTGGTGCGGTGGTGGAAGTGCAGCAGCCCGCCGTGCTCCACAGTGGACGCGGCGGCGTGCGGGCAGCTTGCGGTTTCGGCGGCGGTGGCGGCGCTGCCGGAGAGCGCTCCGGTGAGCAGCCAGCCGGCAAGGGTCAGGCCGCCGGCGACGAGGATCTTGGCGGCGGGCCGCTGCAGCGCGGCCGCCCACGGCCGCGGCGCGCGCCCGCGCGCGCGAAGGGATCCGCGGGAGGTGAGCGCCTCACCTGCGGAAAGTGAGCGGTGGGATGCGGCTGCCCCGGCCCTCGGCGCCACTTCACCTGCGGAAAATGAGCGGCGGGATGCGGCTACCCCGGCCCATGACCCCACCTCACTCGCGGGAAGCGAGCGGTGCTGCGCGCCGGCCCTCGGCCCTACCTCACCCGCTGTGAACGCGGGCTGCGCGGAGGCGCTGCGGCGTGCGTCCGCCGTGCTGCTCACCGCCACCACCACCGTCCGCGCCTGTGGCTCCAACGCTTCGCGCTCGAGTCCGTTCTTGCTGGGGTCTTTCTCCGGCCAGGTCGCAGTTCCCCCGGGGCTGCACTCTTTCTAGCACCGCTCGGGAGTCTTTCATCTCTGCCGCGTTCGATCCAGCCCGTAAGGCGGAACGGCCCTACCGGGCAAGGTATCTGCGGCCGACAAGTTGATCACTCTCAGTGCCGTTCGGGGGTTTCTCTGCGGCCATTCGGACGATTCCTGCAACTTGCACATTTGCGCGTTGACCTGATGTTTCGCGAGCGCCCATCGCGACGGGTGCTTGTTCGGTGGCTTTCAGTGTTCGTGAAGGAGTTTTTGGCCGGGTGCCGGGAATCGGTTCGCCGGGTGGGGCGGAGCACACCCGTTCCGCGTGCGGTCGGTGACCAACCGACCGTGGAGCTGTGCGCCCGCGGCTCCGGAGCGTGACAGCGGCTCGCGGCGCCCTCCTCGCGAGACCGGCTCGGCGCCGCGGGACGCCGCCAGCTGGCCGGATCTCGGTCGTCAGACCAGTTTGCGCAATCGGGTGACGCCCTCGTCGATGACGTCGTTGCGCTTGCAGAACGCGAAACGCAGCAGGTGTTTCCACTCGTCCGGGTGATCGGTGAACACCTTCACGGGCACCGCGGCGACCCCCACCCGGCCGGGCAGCTCCCACGCGAGGTCGGCGGCGTCGGTGAAGCCCAGCGGCCGCACGTCGACGCAGACGAAGTACGTGCCCGCCGTCGGCCGCACCGTGAACCCGGCGTCGGCGAGCCCCGCCGAAAGCCGGTCGCGCTTCTCCTGCAGCGACGCGCGCAGCCCGTCGACCCAGGGCAGCTCGTGGTCGAGCGCGTGCGCGACGGCCGGCTGCAGCGGCCCGCCCGACACGAAGGTGATGAACTGCTTCGCCGCCTTCACGGCCGCGACCAGCTCCGGCGTCGAGCAGACCCAGCCGATCTTCCAGCCGGTGCAGTTGAACGTCTTCCCGGCGCTGGAGATGCTCACCGTCCGCGGCCGCATCCCGGGCAGCGTGACCAGCGGGATGTGCTCGGCGTCGTCGAACACCAGGTGCTCGTAGACCTCGTCGCAGATGGCGATGAGGTCGTGCTCGACGCACAGCGCGGCGAGCGCCTCCAGCTCGGCGCGGGTGAACACGGTCCCGGTCGGGTTGTGCGGCGAGTTGACCAGGATCGCCCTGGTCCGCGGCGTGACGGCGGCCCGCAGCCCGTCGACGTCGAGCCCGAACCGGCCGTCCGGGCCCTCGACGAGCCCGACGACCCGGCGCTCGGCGCCCGCCATCGCGACCGCGGCGGCGTAGGAGTCGTAGTACGGCTCGATGACGATGACCTCGTCGCCGGGCTCGGTGAGCGCCAGCAACGCTGCCGCAATGGCCTCCGTCGCGCCCGCGGTGACCAGGATCTCGGTGTCCGGGTCGTACTCGGTGCCGTACCGCAGCCGGTGCCGCGCGATCGCGGCCCGCAGCTCGGGCCGCCCCGGCCCCGGCGGGTACTGGTTGGCCCCGCCGAACAGCGCGTTCTTGGCCGCGTCGAGCATGCCGGCCGGGCCGTCGGTGTCCGGGAAGCCCTGGCCGAGGTTGACGGCGTCGTGCTTGACGGCCAGCGCGGTCATCTCGGCGAAGATGGTCGAGGTGAACGGCCGGAGGCGGGGGACGAGAGCAGGTTCGCGCACGATCAAGCATCCTCACGGACAATGGTGATGTGGAGCAACTGACCCCCGCCAAGGTGACGCCCGCCGACCCGCCGGGCGGCGCCGCCGGCGAAGAGGAAAAGCGGCGCGCGCTGCGCAAGATGAAGCTGGTCGCGCTGTCCTTCCTGCTCGGTGCCACGCTGGTGTTCCTGCTGACCAGCTGGGCGCAGTCGGCGGGCTGGCCGGGCTGGGTCGGCTACGTGCGCGCCGCGGCCGAGGCCGGCATGGTCGGCGCGCTGGCCGACTGGTTCGCCGTCACCGCGCTGTTCCGCCACCCGCTCGGGCTGAAGATCCCGCACACGGCGATCATCCCGAACAAGAAGGACGCGCTGGGCAACAGCCTCGGCGACTTCGTCGGGTCGAACTTCCTGTCCGAGGAGGTCGTGCGCGACAAGCTCAAGCGCGTCGAGATCGCCCGGCGCCTCGGCGCGTGGCTGGCGCAGGAGGAGAACGCCGAGCGCGTGACGTCCGAGCTGGCCACGATGGTCCGCGCCGCCGTGCGCGTGCTCCGCGACGAAGACGTCCAGGCGATCATGGAGCAGGCGGTCGCGCGGCGGATCATCGACAAGCCGTGGGGCCCGCCGCTGGGCAAGATCCTCCAGGGCGTCTTCGCCGACGGCGCGCACCACAAGCTCGTCGACCTGATGTGCGACCGGGCGTACGAGTGGGTCCGCGACAACCACACGACGATGCTGCGCGTGGTGTCCGACCGGGCGCCGAGCTGGTCGCCGAAGTTCGTCGACGAGATGCTCGCGGACAAGGTGTACGGCGAGGTGCTGTCGTTCGCGTGGGCGGTGAAGACGGACGTCAACCACCCGATGCGGCTGGCGCTGGACAAGTTCCTCGGCGAGTTCGCCCAGGACCTGCAGACCGACCCGGACGTGATGGCCCGCGCCGAGCAGGTGAAGGGCCAGATCGTGCACCACGAGGAGGTCCAGCGCCTGATCGGCTCGGCGTGGAGCACGGCGAAGGAGATGCTGCTGACGGCGGCGGAAGACCCGTCGAGCGAGCTGCGCCGCCGCGTCCGCCTGGGGCTGACGTCGCTGGGGACGCGGCTGGTGTCGGACGACCAGCTGCGCGCGAAGGCCGACGGCTGGGTCGAAGGTGCGGCGGCGTACCTGGTGAAGAACTACTCGCGCGAGATCACGACGATCATCACCGACACGGTCGAGCGCTGGGACGCCGAGGAGACGTCGCGGAAGATCGAGCTCCAGGTGGGCCGCGACCTGCAGTTCATCCGCATCAACGGCACGGTCGTCGGTGCGCTGGCGGGACTCGTCATCTACGCCGTGGCGGAGCTGCTGTTTTGAGGGGTTCTGCGTATACCACACCTGGGGGAGCTTCAAACCAGTTGTCCACAGGAAGCTGAGTTATCCCCGGGGTTATCCACAGGTTTTCACGGTGATGGCCTAATCGCTGTCCACAACGTGTGGGGGTGTGGGTGGCGGGGGCGTGGATATGTGGGGATTGGGACCGAGTTGTCCACAGCCGTTCGAGGGTCCGTCGCTCGGATGAGAGCCTCGGCGCCGGCCCGTGATGACCTGAATGACGCGGTTCAAGGCGTTGGGCGGCGGATGAGGAGTGCCGCCGTGGCCGCCGGCCGGGTCGGTCGCTGGGCTCGGTGGCGTGGCTGAGCCTGGTGGCGTGGCTGAGCTCGGCGGCCTGGCTGAGCCTGGTGGCGTGGCTGAGCCTGGTGGCGTGGCCGAGCCCCTTGGCGTGGCCGAGCCCCTTGGCGTCAGCCTGTCGCGGCGTCAGCCCGCCGCGGTCTCGGCCGCCCGGGCTCGCCAGCCGCGGGCCTTCTCGCGGTTGCCGCACACCCGCATCGAGCACCACGTGCGCGAGCGGTTGCGGGACTCGTCGTAGAACGCCCACAGGCACGTGTCCGCCGGGCAGATCTTCAGCCGGATCCAGTCGCCGCGGACCACCAGCCGGGCGCACGCCGCGAACACCGCGCCCACCACGTCGTCCGCGACCAGTGCCGGGCCCGCTTCCGTCAGGGAGATCCGCGTGCCCACGTCCAGGCTCTCACCGGGTAGCCGCGGGTCGCCGACCGCGGCGCGCAGGGCGTCCCGCGCCGCGCGCGCCTCGCCCACCGGGTTGGCCGCCAGCGCGCGCTTCGCCGCCCACTCGCCCCACTGCCCGGGATCTTCGAGCAGGTCGGTGCCCTCTTCGACGTTGACCGTGTTGAGGAACTCCACGACGAGGGTGGCGTCGGTGTGCACCGAACCAGTGTACGGCGGCCGGTGGTTGCCCCCGCGTGCGCTAACCGACATACTCCACTTGCTGGTTACTCGCGATCGAAGGGAGCGACGATGAGTGCGGTACCGACCCTGGGTGTGGTGGCCCTCGACTGCCCGGACCCGGCGGCGCTGGCCGAGTTCTACCGGGCCGTGCTGGAGTGGGACGCGCCGGAAATCGCCGAAGACGGTCACTGGGTCACGCTGGCCAACCCGGCGGGCGGTGCCGGGATCGCCTTCCAGCGGGTGCCGGACTACCGGCCGCCGTCGTGGCCGTCCGCGGAGAACCCGCAGCAGCTGCACCTGGACCTCAATGTCACGGACCTGGAAGCGGCGCACGAGCGCGTGCTCGGCGTGGGCGCGAAACTGCTGGACGACGCGCCGAAGACGTTCCGCGTCTACGCCGATCCGGTGGGCCACCCCTTCTGCCTCTGCGCCTGCTGACCGATTTGTGCGTAGGCTCGCATGTGTGATTTGTCCGAAGTGTCAGAACCAGATGCGGACCGTGGACAAGAACGGCGTCCACATCGAGCAGTGCGAGGCCTGCCGCGGGATCTTCCTGGACCGCGGTGAGCTCGAAGCGATCGCCGGTGCGGAAAGCTCCTTCTACGGCCACCAGCCCCCGCCGTACCGAGGTCACTCCGACTCGCCGCGCCCCTACCCGGATTCGCCCAAGGCCTACCGCGGCGGGTACGCGGACTCGCCGCGGCCGCACCGCGGCTACTCGGACTCCCCGAGGCCGTACGGGCACGGTGGCCACCGCAAGCGCGGCTTCCTCGAGAACCTCTTCGACTGAAATGGGTCTCGACCTGCGGATCTGCCCCGCCTGCGGCGATCTGGGCGACCGCCCGATCGTCGCGGGCGCGGTTCTCACGTGCCGCCGGTGCGGCCACGAGTGGCCGTTCCGGAAGCTGCCGCTCTTCGCGCTGACCGGTCCGAGCGGAGCCGGGAAGTCGACGATGGGGCCGCTGCTGGCGGAGCGGCTCGGCGGCGACGTCATCGTGCTGGACCAGGACATCCTCTGGATCGGTGCCCTGCGCGACGAGGTCGGTGCGTTCCGCTCGGTGTGGCTGCGGATGGCGGCGATGCTGCACCAGAACGGCCGCCCGGTCGTGCTGTGCGGCACGGTCGCGCCCCCGGAGTTCGAGCCGCTGCCGGAGCGCGCGTTCTTCAGCGACATCCACTACCTCGCGCTGGTGAGCACGCCGTCGTCGCTGGGCCGCCGCCTGCGGGCGCGCCCGGCGTGGCGCGAGTGGGACGAGCCGCGGATCGAGGAGATGCTGGAGTTCAACGACTGGCTCCAGAAGTCCGCGGAAGAGCTGGGCGTCCACCTCTTCGACACCACGGAGGCATCGACCGAGGCCACGGCCGACCACGTCGAGAAGTGGATTCGCGACCGGTTGCCCTAGCCGAGCGGCCAGGTGCGGCCGTCCGGGGTGTCGAGCCAGAACTCCTGGCGCTCCCCGGTGACCGTCACGCCGAAGCGGTCGCGGTCCGGCTTGCCCAGCTCGCACCACTCGACGAACGCCGCCTCCGCGATCTCCCACAGCGCGCGCGGGCCGCCCTGGGCGACCTCGTCCGCGCCGCCGCGCTTGCGGTGGCGGACCCACGAGCCGTCCGGGTGGACCAGCGAGACGCTGTCGTCCGCGTCGCGCACCGGACGGACGCCGGGCAACGCCAGCCCGGCGAAGAACTCGAACTGCCGGCGCGGCTGGAGCACCGCCGACATCGGCAGCCGCGTCTGCTCCCAGTCGTCGCGTGACGGCATCGGCAGCCGGTCCGCTTCCGGCAGCCGATGCGCGCGAAGCGGCATGAAACGGCCGTCGCGCGCCAGGACGTGACCCTGCCCGGTGCCGTCCTCGCCGGCGACGAGCCGGACCAGCCCGGCGCCGATCGGCCGGTTCAGCGTCGTCACGATCAGCCCGCCCGGCACCGTCTGCGACAGCCACGCGAGCGGGATCGAGGACACCGACGCGGTGCACAGCACCCGGTCGAACAGCGTGCCGGACGGGAACCCGAGCGCGCCGTCGCCCACCGCGCACGCCGGCCGGTAGCCCGCTTGCGCCAGCCGCTCGCGCGCCTCGCCGACGAGCACCGGATCGATGTCCACTGTGGACACCTGGCCGGCGCCGCAGCGGTGGCTCAGCAGGGCGGCGTTGTAGCCGGTGCCGGTGCCGATCTCGAGCACCCGCTGCCCGTCCCGCACCCGCAGCTCCTCCAGCATGATCGCCATGATCGACGGCATGCTCGACGAGCTCGTCGGCGTGCCCGCCACCGGCCCGGTGCGCCGGGCGAGCTCCCAGCGGTCCGGGTCGTCGTCCAGCTGCGTGACCAGCACGTCGCGCGAGTAGACGGTCTCCAGCCAGCCCGGGTCGGTCCGGTCGACCGCCGCCCACAGCCCGCCCGCCGGCGCGAAGAACCGCGGCAGGAAGACGTGGCGCGGCACCGCGCGGAAGGCGGAGATCCATTCGGGAGCGTGCAGGACGTCCTCGTCGAGCAGGTGCTCGACGAGCCGCCGCCGCAGCCGGGCCGAGCGCGTCATGCCCTCACGGTAGCGGTGCGCATCACACCCGATGGTTGCAAGCAGGGTGCTTGCAATAGCTAGCACTCGGGCGTACCGTCGAAGGTGTCGCGAGGAGGTGACCGGATGGCAGAAACCGGTGGGACCCAGCCCGGATCCGGCGGTCCCATGGAGAAGGTCGCGGACATCGCTTCCGACATCGGCGAGTACATCCGCCAGCAGCGCAACACCGCGAAGATTTCGTTGCGCCAGCTGTCGAAGCTCGCCGGAGTGTCCAACCCGTACCTGAGCCAGATCGAGCGCGGGGTGCGCAAGCCCAGCGCGGAGATCCTGCAGCAGATCGCCAAGGGCCTGCGCATATCGGCGGAAGCGCTGTACGTGCAGGCCGGGATCCTCGATCTGCCGACGGGCGGGCCGGTGGGCGACGCGATCCGCGCCGACGCCGAGCTGACCGAACGGCAGAAGCAGGTCCTGCTCGACGTTTACGAATCCTTCCGCCGGGAGAACGCCGCGGCACGGCCGGCCGCCGGGTCCGCTCCCACCCCAGACACCACAGACACCGCGCAAGCCGCAGACACCAAGGAGTCGGCATGACCACCCCCAAGACCACCGAAGACGTCAAGAAGGCCGTCACCACCGCCCTCGACCAGGTCCGCACCCCGCTGCTCGCCGCGCTCGGCGCCGGCAACCTGGCCACCCACGCCGTCACCGACGCCGTGGCGAAGGCCAAGGAGAACGTGACCAAGAGCAGCGAGACCGCCCGCAAGAACCTGCAGGAGCTGCCGACCGACGTCGAGAGCCTCCGCGAGAAGCTGGACCCGGCCGAGCTGCGCAAGGTCATCGACGAGTACACCGAGGCCGCGCTCAAGCTGTACAACAAGCTGGCCGAGTCGGGCGAGCAGGCGTGGGACAAGTTCTCCGCGCAGCCGCAGGTCAAGAAGGCCATCGAGCAGCTCGAGGAGGCCCTGAGCACCGCGCAGGGCCAGGTCGAGGGCGTCACCAGCGAGGTCCGCGAGCGCGTCGACGGCGTGCTGGGCACCTTCACCAAGCGCACCCGCTCGGTGGGCGAGAAGACCGCCCGCAAGGTGACCGAGGTCGCCGGCGACGCCGCGGACGCCATCGAGGAGCTGGGTGACGACGTCGCCCACGAGACCCGCTCCGCGAGCCGCAAGGTCGCCAACAAGACGGCCCCGAAGACGGCCAGCCCGGCCCGTCGCACGACCACCAGTGCCGCCGCGAAGAAGCCGGCCGCGCCGAAGACCGACAAGTAAAGACGCCGTGAACCCTTCGGCCCCGCCACCGGACCCCGGTGGCGGGGCCGGGGTCGTTCGGGCGGTTTGCCGTAAGCTGTCGCTGTGCTGGTTGCCTACTGGATCCTCGAAGTCATCCACTGGGGCAGCGCGCTGGTCGGGCTCTTCGCCTTCGTGCACGCGCTGCTTCAGCGCGCCGACGCGTATTCGGCGGCCGACCGCAAGACCAAGCCCGTGTGGATGCTCATCACCGGCGGCGCGACGCTCGCCATGGTGCTGTTCCCCGTGATGGGCCCCGGGATGATCTTCTACGTGCCCGCCATGGCCGCGGCCCTGGTCTACATCGTGGACGTGCGGCCGAAGCTGATCGAGGTCCAGCGCGGCGGCTCCAGCTGGTAGCTACGCTGGGGTCGTGACCTGGACCATCGCCGGGAGCCTCACCGTCGTTCCCGCCCCCACGCGTACTGACCTGCTCGCCGAGCCCGTCGCCAAGGCGCTGGCCGCGCTCGCCGACCCGGATGCCGTCGGCGTCGCGGAGATCGACCCCTCGCTGGCCGACACCGCCGCCTTCTGCGAGGCCTACGGCTCGCCGCTGGAGGCGTCCGCCAACTGCGTCGTCGTCGCCGGCAAACGCGCCGGCGAAGTCCGCTTCGCGGCCGCGCTCGTGCTCGCCACCACCCGCGCCGACGTCAACGGCGTCATCAAGCGCCGCCTCGACGTCCGCAAGGCCTCCTTCGCGCCGATGGACGAGGCCGTCTCCCTCACCGGCATGGAGTACGGCGGCATCACGCCCGTCGGCCTGCCCGCGGACTGGCCGATCCTGATCGACCAGCGCGTCGCCGACGCGCCCGAGCTCGTCATCGGCAGCGGGATCCGCGGCAGCAAGCTGCTGATCTCCGGCACCGCGCTCGCCTCGCTGCCCGGCGCCGAGGTCATCGAGGACCTCGCCAAGTGACGTCCGTCTGGCTCCGGTACCTGACCGGTGCCGACATCGACTCGCTCGGCGTCACCGAAGCCGACATCGTCGGCGCGGTCGAGGACGTGCTCGCCGACCACGGCCGCGGTCAGGTCGTCTTCGAGCCGCGTACGCACCTCGTGCCGGACAACGGCGGCAAGGGCCACTTCAACATCCTCCGCGGACACTTGTCCGCGAAGCAGGTCAGCGGCGTGAAGGTCGTCGGTGACTTCGTGGGGAACTTCGAACGGGGCCTCCCTTCGGAAATGGCGTTGATCCTGCTGCTGGACCCGGACACCGGCATGCCGCGGGCCATCGTCGACGGCACGATGATCACCGAGGCCCGCACCGGCGCGATGACCGCCGTCGGCGCGAAGTACCTCGCCCGCCCGGACTCCCGGGTGCTCGGGCACATCGGTGCCCGCGGCACCGCCTGGTGGAACGTCGTCCTCCTCGACTCGTTGTTCGACTTCGCCGAAATCCGCGTGACCAGCAAGCGCCCGGAGTCCCGCGAGGACTTCGGCCGCCGGCTCTCCGAGCGGCTCGGCAAGGACGTCCGCGTCTGCGCCACGGCCGAGGAGACCCTGGACGGCGCGGACATCCAGGTCGAGGCCTCCCGGCTGGTCGAACCCGAGGCGCTGGTGCGCCGCGAGTTCCTCCGGCCGGGCACCTTCCTGGTGCCCTACGGCACGATCAGCGCGCTGGAGCTCACGCTGCTCGACGACATCGACAAGGTCGTCGTCGACGACTGGCGCGAATCACAGTCCGGCAACCCGCGGTTCGGCGCCCTGCGCCCGCAGCTCAACGCCGGCCTCCTCACCGCGGACGGGGTCCACGCCGAGATCGGCGACGTCGTGGCCGGGAAGAAGCCGGGCCGCGAGCACGACGCCGAACGGATCCTGTTCTGGCACCGCGGACTGTCCACAACGGACGTAGCGGTGGCGAACATGATCCTCGCCCGTGCCGAGGCTTCCGGCGTCGGCACCATGCTGCCGTACCGATGATCATCGACGGAAGCCAGTTCGCCGACAGTGAACGGTTGGTTCTGGACAAAGCGCTGGTCACAGCGTTGCGAGAGCGCCGGAATGCGCTCTTGACGGCGCTCGAAAGCCGCGAAAAGCCCGTCTACGGCGTCAACACCGGCATGGGCCGCCTCGCCGGTGTCGCCCTCGACGCGCGGCAGCAGGCCGAGCACCAGCGGAACCTGCTGATCGGCCGCGCGGTCGGCGGCCCGCCGTGGCTCCCGCCGGAGGACGTCCGCGCACTGCTTCTGGTGCGGTTGCGGGACTTCCTGCAACCGTGGTCTGGGGTGAGCGCCGAGCTGGTGCAGTTCCTGGTGGACCGCCTGAACGACCGGTTCACGCCCGCCGTGCCGCGCGGCGGGCTCGGCAGCTCGGGCGAGATCATCCCGCTGTCGCACGCTTTCCAGACGTTCCTGGGCATCGGCACGGTCCTCGAAGACGGCGTCGAAACCCCCGCGGCGGACGCACTCGCTCGCCGAGGCGCCGAGCCGTACGTGTTGGGGCCCAAGGAAGGCGCTTCGCTGCTTCAGGGTTCTCCGCTGGCTGTGATGCACGCGCAACGCGGGTGGGGCGAAGCGCGGCAGCTCATCCAGCTGCAGACGCTCACCGAGGCGATGGCGATCGACGTCCTCGGTGCGCCGCGCGAGGTGTTCGCCCCGGTCATGGCGGGCGGCGACGACCACCTGCGGCGGCTGCTGGAAGCCCTGACCGGGATGGTGGGCGCGGGTCCCGTGCGCGCCGACGTCGTGCAGGCGCCGCTTTCCGTGCGGGTCGCGCCGCGAGCGCTGGCGCACGCCTCCCGCGTGAACACCGAACTGCACGAGACGGTCGAGCGCTGGCAGACGATGCCGGGAGACTCGCCGTCGTTCGTCGAAGGGGAGTTCCTCCCGGGGACGGCTTACCACGCGGTGGACCTCGGCCTGCGCATGGACGCGGTGACGGCGGCCCTGGCCCACCTCGGCGAGATCTCGGTGCAGCGGATGCACCGCCTGCTCGACGAGCGCTTCAGCGGCCTCCCACCGCAGCTCACGGCCGACCCGGGGCCGCGGGCGGGACTGGTGCCGCTGCACAAGCGGGCGGTCGGCGAGCTGCACGCGCTGCGGCGGCTCGCGGGCCCCGCGACGCTCGGTTCGATCGACACCTCGGCCGGCCAAGAGGACGTGCAAGCGTTTGCGTGGGCCGCGGGGGAGCAGCTGCGCGCGGCCGCGACGCACCTCTTCGCGATCACGGCGTGCGAGCTGGTCACCGGATCGCAGGCGCGGTACCTGGCGTCCGACGGGGTGCCGGGGCTGGGTGCGGCTTACGAGTGGGTGCGGTCGGTGGTGCCGCCGGTGGAGGAGGACCGGCCGCTGGGGCCGGAGGTCGAGCGGCTGGCCGCTGCTTGTCGTAAGAGCGTCTTCGGCAGCTTGCTGACGCTGAGGCGATAGCGAGGGAAGCGGCTAAAGTTGCGCACAAGCGCATGTTGCCTGCGCTGCGCAACGCGCAATATTGGTAAAAGTTGCCTCAAAATCAAAGTTGCCTGCGTCGCGCAACTGGCTAAATGAGGCAACTTTGACTTGTTGCCTTGGTTGATCCTGTGAAACGATCGCCCCGTGTCAGACGAACAAGCACCAGGTCAGAGTAGTCGCAACAGCCTTGCGGCGGGCTTGGCCACACTTGAGCAGCTGCTGGGGCGCGGCTGGACCGTGACGCAACTCACGGTCGACGACAGCCGGCCGGCTGTGTTCGACGCGCGGGTCCAGGTCACACCGCCGGACAGTAGTCCGTATGTCGAGCTGCTCGTCGATGTACGGGATGGGCACTTCAGCCCGCGAGACGTCCTGGAGCGGACTGTTCCCATGGTCAACTTGCTCAGGCAGGCGCGGGCGAATTCCGTCCTGATCGTCATCTCGCCGTGGTTGAGTCCTCGCGTACAGGAGGTGCTCCGGGAGCACGACATCGCCTATTTGGACCTGACCGGCAATGTCTCGCTGACGGTGACCTATCCGGCCATCCGCATCTACACCCAAGGTGCCGTGCGAGCACCGAAGGACCTCTCGGCGCCCTCGCGAAGAATTACGTTGGCGGGTCCGCGGGCTGGGCGGATAGTCCGGTTTCTTGCCGACTACCTGCCCCCGTACCGCGCAAGTCAGATCGCCGACCGGGCGAACGTGAGTCCACCTTGGGTGTCACGGCTGCTCGGTCAACTCGAGGACCAGCTGCTGATTCGCCGCGACGGCCGCGAGATCGTCGAAGTTCGATGGCCGGACTTGTTACGCGCTCGGGCGGAAAGCTACAGCCTGCTGCGGCCAGGGGGATATTTCCCGATGGTTGCGCCGAGTGGTGCCTCGGGTGTGATGCGGCTGCTGCGGGATATTCCGCCTCCTTCAGGTGAAGGCGACTCGAATATCGCTGTGACGGGCCCGTATGCGGCCCGTGCGATTGCGCCGTATGCGGTCGGCGGCCAATTGATGCTGTATGTCGATCATTATCCGCACGTGGTTGATCGGTGGGTGGAGCAGCTGGGGTTGTTGCCCGTTGACGAGGGAGCAGACGTCCTTCTGATTCAAGCTCCCGACGCGTCGGTATTCGACCGCTATCGGCTCGTGGATGGTGTCGCGCACGTTGCACACAGTCAGCTCGTCATCGACAGTCTTGCCGGCAGCGGCCGCATGCCGGCGGAGGGCGAGATGGTGCTCAAGTCGATGATCGACGACGAAGGCTGGCGCCGTCCATTGGAGCCGTGAGGTTCGGGGATCGCATACCCGGTACGCTGTTCGGTCTTGACGAAGTGGAGAAAGCGTGTCGAAGAAGCCGGCTGACGTTGAGGACGGGCAGCTCAACATCGTGGCCCGGCGAGTGCTGCTCGATGGCCTGACTGCACTGGAGGGGCAACTGCAGGCAGTAACCGTAGTGGGCGCCCAGGCGATTTATCTGCGTACTCCTCAAGTGCCCTTGGCGACTTCGGCATTCACCTCGGACGGTGACCTGAGCCTCGACCCGCAGCTGGTGCAGGATGAGCCGCTGATAGCGGAGGCACTCCGGGCAGCCGGGTTCGAACTGATGAATCCGGACCAGCCTGGGTTGTGGGCGCGTCCGGAGGACATTCCTGGTCTGGATGAGCCCGTTTCGATCGAACTCGACCTCCTGGTCGGCGAGACGTTGGCACCCAAAAAGGGAACCCGCGCGGCACGGATACCGCCCCACGACCCGAAGACGGCGAAGAAAGTACCGGGGCTCGAGGTTTCTGCGGTCGATCGGTCACCGATGACGGTCACGGCGCTGGAGGACAGCGATTCCAGGGCGATATCCGTCAATGTTGCAGGACCGGCCGCGCTGCTCGTGGCCAAGGCCCACAAGATTCACGATCGACTCGAACAGCAAGCGAAACGTCCCGACCGGCTGACCGACAAGGACGCGGCAGATGTCTATCGCATCATGGTCGCAGTTCCGGTGGCGGAAGTTGCCGCGGTCTTCGACAAGCTGCTGGCCGACGATCGCGTCGGTGAGGTGACTACGAGAGGGCTGGCGTATCTCCGAGATCAGTTTGGCGGAGCGGACGCACCTGGAGTTCGCATGGCGGTTACAGCACTGGCCGGGGATGTCGAGGAGCGGCGCATCCGGGCGGTCATGCCTGCCTACCTCAGCCGGTTGCCTGCTGCGCACTGACGGTCCCGAGGGCCGGCGATTCGGCTAGCCGGTGATTTCGCCGAAGTGGCGCCATGCTTCGGGTGACACGGTAAGCGTGCCGGACGCCGGGGCCTTCGAGTCCCGCACCGCGACCGAGCCAGGCGTGAAAGCGACCTCGACACAATCGCCCTGCTGGCCATCGCCGCTGCTGTAGCTGCTCTTCCGCCAGCGCAGTTCGGACACGGTCGTTCGCCTCCAGTCAGATCTCGGCGATCACCTGCCGGACCAGCCGAATGGAGTCCGGCTCGTCGTACGCAAGATCGGCGAGGTGGCGGAAAGCCAGCCTAGCAGCGTTGACTTCCTTGGGTTTCTCGAACTGGAGCGACCCGAAACCGTGCTCGATGTAGGCGATGTCCGGCTCCCGCAGGCGCGGGTAGCTGAGGATCGTGAAGCTGCCATTCCGACCGGAGTGGCTGCCGTGGTTGATCGGCACGACCTGCACCGTGACGTTGGGCAGCTCCGCGCATTTGACGATGTGTTCGAGCTGCGCGCACTGCTCATCCGGGAGCAGGTCGGGGCGCCGGAGCACGGACTCGTCGATGATGGCGTGAAGGGTGAGCGGCTCGTCGTCGGTGAGCCGGGTCTGGCGGCGCAGGCGCACTGCGATCTCGTTTTCCAGCCGACGACCGGACAGCGGGTCCCGCGCGCCGGCGAACGTGGCGCGCATCCCGGCTTCGGTCTGCAACAGGCCGGGCACGAAGCCGAGCTGGTAGGTGCGAACTTCGTCGGCGTCGGCCTCCAGCGCGACGTAGCCACGATCGTCGAGGCCGTAGGCGTGCCACCAGCCTTTCTCCCAAGCGCGGTCGTACTGGCGGACCCAGTCGTCGTAGTCCGACACGATCACGCCATAACGATCCAGGAGCGCCAGGAAGCCGTTGTAGTCCGGTAGGTGACCCAGCTCGATCCGGCTCATCTTGTTCTTGTTGAACCGCATGGGCTCGCCGGCTTCGACCTGCGTCAGGCCGGCGTCCTCGCGCAGCCGTCTGAGCTTGTTCGCGAGCAGGCGCTTGCGGGCGTTGGGCTTCGGCCGGTCCATGCACGGATCGTAAGACGCGACTGCGCAGGGTGAGATTCCTACGACTCGCGGCGGGCGTTCTGCAGGGCCAGACCTCGGGGTGTGGCCAAACGGGTGATCAGCGCGAAGAGACCGTCGCACACGAGCGCCAGGACGACCGCGGCCACGCCGCCCGCGAAGATCTCGCCGTAGCCCGACGCGCCGAGCGCGAAGCCGTCGACGATGTAGCGGCCGAGGCCGCCGCCGTCGTTGACGATCGCGCCGATCGCGACCGTCGCGATCAGCTGGAGGAACGACACCCGCGCGCCGGCCAGGATCACCGGGGAGGCCAGCGGCAGTTCGAGCCGGAGCATGATCTGCCACTCGCGGTAGCCCGTGCCGCGGGCCGCGTCGACCGTCTCCTGCTCCAGCGACACCACACCCGCGTACGTGTTCGTGAACAGCGGCGGCATCGCCAGCGCCACCAAGGCCAGCAGCAACGGCCAGAACGTCGTGTCGAACTCCCAGCGGCTGGCCAGGAACCAGAACAGGATGATCAGGCCGAAGCTGGGGATCGCCCGGCCGATGTTCACCGCGCTGCTCGCGAGGAACGCGCCCTTGCGGTAGTGGGCGAGCCACAACGCGGCCGGGATCGTCAGGACGGCCGCGATCACCAGCGCCAGCAACGAAAACCTGAGGTGCTCCACCGTCCGGTACGGGATGCCGGCCTTGTCCGTCCAGCTCCAGCGGTTCGGGTCCGCGAGCCACGCGTTCAGCTGGTCGAGGAAGCTCATCGCGCCCGCACCTTCCGCGTCCACGGCGCCAGCAGGCGCTCGCTGAACCACAGGACGAGGTCGACGACCACCGCCAGCGCCACCGACAGCACCACGCCGACGATGATCTCCGTCGGGTTGGGCGTCGCCGTCTGGATGCCCGCGCGGATGAAGTAGCCCAGGCCGCCGAGGCCGAGCATCGACGTCACCGTCACCAGGCCGATCGTCGTCACCGCGGCGACGCGCAGCCCGGCGATCACCACCGGCAGCGCGAGCGGGAGCTCGATCTGCCAGAGCAGCTTGCCGCGCGTGTACCCCATGCCGACCGCGGCTTCGCGCACCTCGTTCGGCACTTGGTCGACACCCGTGACGATGTTGCGGACCAGGATCAGCAGCGTGTACGTCGCTAGCGGGATCATCGCGGTGAGGAACGTCAGCCCGAAGAACGGCACCAGCACGGCGAACGCGCCCAGGCTCGGGATCACGTACAGCGCCCCGGCCGCGCTCAGGATGAAGCCGTAGGACCAGCGGTACCGCAGTGAGAGCACCGCGAGCGCGATCGAGACGACCAGCCCGGCGCCGAGCGCGGCGGCGGTCAGCGAGATGTGTTCGCCGAGGCGCTGGACGATGTCGTCCGCGTTGCGGTCCACCCACTTCCACTGGAAGATCGGGGGCCCGCTATCGGCGGCCAGCGGGGTCACGTGCACCTGGTGACCCTACCCCGTTTGGCGGGGACTCATTCCGAAATCTGGGAATTCGAGTGCTTTTCTCTCAACATATGGGCGCGTGTCGGTGGGCGGGGCTAGGGTCCTTTCGTCTGTTCGAGTGACGAAGGAGTGGGGATTCGTGCGCTGGTTCCGGAACGCGTCCGTGGTGGCGGTGGCCGTCGCTGCGGCGCTCGGCTTGGCCGCCTGTGGTGGTGGCAGCGACAGCGGTGACAAGCCCGCCGCGCAGAGCAAGGGCGGGGCGCCGATCGTCGTCGCGTCCTTCAACTTCACCGACAGCCAGATCCTCGCCGAGATCTACGCCCAGGCCCTGGAGGCCAAGGGCTATCCGGTGACGCGCAAGCTGAACCTCGGGTCGCGGGAGCTGATCTACCCGTCGCTGAAGTCCGGTGAGCTGCAGTTCATCCCCGAGTACCAGGGCGCGGCGATCACCACCGGCTTCGGCAAGGAGGCGGGCAAGACCGCGCAGGAGGAGCACGAGCAGCTGGCCAAGCTGTTCGAGCCGAGCGGCGTCGGCCTGCTGAACTTCGCCGCGGCCGAGGACAAGAACACCTACATCGTCAAGTCCGACCTGGCCAAGGAAAAGGGCATCGCGTCCATCAGCGACCTGAAGAAGCTGGACAAGGTCGTCATGGCGGGGCCGCCGGAGTGCGAGAAGCGGCTGCCGTGCTTCCTGGGCTTCAAGGACGTCTACAAGCTCACCAACGCGACCTTCCAGACGATCCAGGAAGCCGGGCCGCGGGTCGAGCAGCTGAAGTCCGGTGCCGTCACGGTCATCCCGGTCGACTCGGTCAGCCCGCTGACCGGCGACTCGAACTACACGGTGCTCAAGGACGACCTGAACATCGTGCCGACCGAGAACGTCGTGCCGGCGGTGAACAAGAAGGTGCTCGACGAGCGCGGCGCCGACTTCGCGAACGCGGTGAACGCCGTGAGCGCGAAGCTGACGACGGACGTGATGCGAGACCTGAACAAGCGCGTCGACTCCGACGGTGAGAAGGCGGCCGACGTCGCGAAGGACTGGCTTTCGCAGGCCGGTCTCTAAGCGGTTCCGCGCACGACCCAGGCTCGGGCCGAAAGCGGGATCGAGCCGTCGGAGTTCGTCGGCAGGCGGCTGCGCAGGAGCTCACGGATCTGGTTCCGGCGTGCCTCGGGAAGAGTCGCGAGGTACGCCGGGGCCGGGCCCTGCGCGCCGAGGAACGGCTGCCAGTAGTCGTCGAAGTCCCGGAACACCGCCGGGATCTTGATCTCTCCCACGGACACCCCGGCGAAGCCCGCTTCGGTCCACAAGCGGCCGAAGGGTTCCGGGCGGCACAGCGGGAACTCGCGGCCTTCGTGCCGGTCCGCGATCCCCGGGTCCAGCTCGGTCGCGGTGTCCCAGAAGAGGCGGATGATCTCCATCCCCTCCGCGAGGTCCCACAGGTACGCCGCCGCGAGTCCACCCGGGACGGTCACCCTGGCGATCTCGGCCGCCGCGGCGGCCGGGTCCGGGACGAAGTTCAAGACCAGCCCGGACACCGTCACATCGAACCGGTCGTCGGGGAACGGCAGCGACTGCGCGTCGGCCACCTCGAACGAAGCCCGCGGGTCCGTCACCGAGCCGCGGGCCGTCTTCAGGAAGCCCTCCGAGGGGTCGACGCCCGTCACCTCCGCCGGGTCGGCCGCCGTCAGCACCGCCGAGGTCAGCGCGCCCGTGCCACAGCCGACGTCGAGCCAGCGCCGGCTCGCCGGGACGCCGAGCTGCCGGACGAACGTCTCCGCGATCCGGCGGCTCCACCGTCCGATGTAGGCCTCGTACGCTTCGCCTGACTGCCACATGCCCCCGAGTACAGCACAGAAAACCGCTGGTCAGCCGTTAGCGAGATCACCCGTCGCCGTGTTGCCCGCCGACGTCGCGCGCCGGAGGAAGCCCGCGATCAACGCCAGCTCCTCTTCGCTGTAGCCCGCGCACAGCTCGTCCATCGCGGTGTTCATGCCCGCGTAGAGCCGGAACAGCTCGCCGTTGCGGCCGCGGACCGCGCGGACCGCCACCGCGCGCCGGTCGGCCGCCTCCGGGTCGCGCTCGCGGACGATCCAGCCACCCTTCTGCAGGCGGTCGAGGATGCCGGTCATCGTCGCCGGGTGCAGCCCCGCGCGGCGGGCCAGCGCGCTCGGGCTCAGCGGGCCGTGGCGGGCGATCAGCTCGAGGCAGTCCAGGTCGACGTCCTTGAGCGCCAAGCGGGCGCTGACCTGGTGGTTCAGCAGGGAGAGCTGGTTGCGCAGCTCGCGCAGCGCCTCCTTGACCTCGACCGTCGACCGGCGCCGACGGGTGGCGTCCGGGGTGGCGGTCATGGACCTCAGCCTACTGTGGTCACGATCGGTACCCCGGGCAAAGGAGTGAAATGGGAAAGGTCACGGCCACCGCGGAGCGCACCATCGACGCCCCGGCGGACAAGGTGCGCGCGCTCGTCGCCGACTACGCCGAAACGCGCCCGAAGCTGCTCACCGAGCACTACCGCGACTACGAGGTCACCGAGGGCGGTGTCGGCGCCGGGACCAAGGCCGGCTGGAAGCTGCAGGCGACGTCCAAGCGCGTGCGGGACGTCAAGGCCACCGTCAGCGAGCCGAAGCCGGGCACGCTGGTCGAGACCGACGCGAACTCCAGCATGGTCACCACCTGGACGGTCACCGAAGCGGGTGAGCGCAGTGTCGTGAAGATCGAGACTTCGTGGGACGGTGCTGGTGGCATCGGCGGCTTCTTCGAGAAGACCTTCGCGCCCGGTGGGCTCAAGAAGATCTACGACGGCGTGCTCGGGAAGCTCGCCGAGATCGTGTGACGGCTCACAATCGGAATGTGCGCCCCGGTTAGTAGGTTGCACCCGGAGGAATCCGGGGCGCCTGCCCCGCTTCGACCGACTTGAGGAGTTCGACGGTGAACGCACCCACCCAGGCGACCGAGATCCGGCTCGCTTCCCGCCCGCACGGCGTCCCGACCCACGACAACTTCGAGATCGTGGACACCGAGATCCCCGCCGCGGGCGAGGGCCAGATCCTGGTGCGCAACCTGATCATGAGCGTCGACCCGGCCATGCGCGGCCGCATGCGGGACGTCAAGTCCTACGCGCCGCCGTTCGAGGTCGGCGAGGTCATGTCCGGCGGGGCGGTCGGCGAGGTTGTCGAGTCCCATGTGGACGGTGTCGAGCCGGGTGACCACGTGCTGCACCAGGCCGGCTGGCGCACCCACGCCGTGCTCGACGCGAAGCGGTTCGTCAAGGTGGACGCTTCCGCGGCCCCGCTGTCGACGTACCTCGGCGTGCTCGGCATGCCGGGCCTGACCGCGTACGCGGGCCTGCTGGAGTCGGCGGAGTTCAAGCCGGGCGACACGGTGTTCGTCTCGGGCGCGGCCGGCGCGGTCGGCTCGCTCGTCGGGCAGCTGGCGAAGCTGAAGGGCGCCAAGCGCGTCATCGGCTCGGCGGGTTCGGCGGAGAAGGTCCGCCACCTGATCGACGACCTCGGCTTCGACGCCGCCTTCAACTACAAGGACGGCCCGGTCGCTTCGCAGCTGCACGAAGCGGCGCCGGAGGGCATCGACGTCTACTTCGACAACGTCGGCGGCGAGCACCTCGAAGCCGCGATCGACGCGAGCAACGTGCACGGCCGGATCGCCGTCTGCGGCATGATTTCGCAGTACAACGCCACCGAAGCGACGCCGGCGCCGCGCAACCTCACGCAGATCATCGCCAAGCGCCTCACCATCCGCGGCCTGCTGGTGCTCGACCACTGGGGCCTGCAGCAGCAGTTCGTCACCGAGATCGCGCCGCTGGTCAACTCCGGCGAGATCAAGTACTCGGAGACGTTCGTCGACGGCATCCGCAACGCGCCGGACGCCTTCCTCGGCCTGCTCTCGGGCGCGAACACCGGCAAGATGCTGGTCCGCATCGCCGACTAGAGCAGTTCCGCCAGCTCCGGCAGGGTGGACGCGGTGTAGGTGGGCGCGGGCGAACCGGGCAGCGGGTGGACGCCGGGACGGGTGAGCAACGCCGTCTCCAGGCCCGCCGCCTGGGCGCCCGCGATGTCCCAGCCGTGCGCCGCGACCATCACCGCGCGCTCGCCGGGGTAGGCGGCCAGGACCTGGTGGTACGGCTCGGGCGCGGGCTTGAGGCGCCCGACCTGCTCGGCCGAGAAGATCCGGTCGAGCAGTGCCGCCAGCCCGGCGTTCTGCAGCTGCGCCTCGGCGGTGGCGAGCGGCGAGTTCGTCAGCGCGACGAGGGTGTGGCCCTTCTCGCGCAGCTTCGCCAGGCCGGGTTCGACGTCCGGGTGGGCCGGCATCGACCGCAGGCCCGCGGCGACCTTGGCCAGGTCCACCTCCCGCCCGTGCCGGGCGGCGACTTCGACGGCGGCCGCGCCCGCGATGCCCGCGAAGTCCTGGTAGCCGCCGGCGGCCGTGACGGTCAGGACGGTGTGGATGGCGAGGCCGAACCACTCGCGCCGCAGCTCGGGTCCGCCGACGAGGGGGTCCATCGCGGCCAGGTCGAGCAGGGTCTCGTTGACGTCGAAGACGCACAGCATGGATTCAGTATTGCTGGTTCAACGCCCGTTCGTTGAGGTCCGCGTCCAAGTCCGCCGCGGAGATCGGCAGCGCCAGCTGGTCGCGCAGGATCGTGCCCAACGTCGGTAGCGTCGCGCGGTCCGGCCACGTCGACGGGTCCCACGGCGACGACCGCAGGAACGCCTTCGCGCAGTGCATGTAGAGCTCTTCGACCTCGACGACCACCGCGAGCCTCGGCCGTTTCCCGCGTACCACCAGCGAGTCGAAGAACGGCGCGTCCGACACCAGCCGCGCGCGGCCGTTCACCCGGAGCGTCTCGTTCATCCCCGGGACCAGGAACAGCAGGCCCGCGTGCGGGTTGTCGATGATGTTGCGGAAGCTGTCGACCAGCTTGTTGCCCGGGCGGTCGGCGAGCACCAGCGTCTTGTCGTCGAGCGCCAGGACCGAGTCCGCCGGGTCGCCGCGGGGTGAGACGTCGCAGCTGCCGTCCGGTGCCGACGTGGCCAGCAGCACGAAGGGCGAGTGCGCGATCAGCGTGCGCGCGTGCTCGTCGATGATCCCCATGCGCCCAAGCTAGCGCCCACCACCGACATTCCGGCCCGCGATGGCGACCCGCGCGGCCTCCGACGACTTCTTCACCACCAGGTCGACCGAGTAGCCGTGCTTCACGAAGACGCCGTCGAGCTGGAACGTGCCGTAGCCGTGAGCCTGCGTGAACAGCTGCTCCATCAGCTCCAGCGCCGTCGGCGGGTCCGGCGCGACCACCAGGCAGCGCAGCAGGAACTCGTCGGTCAGCCGCCGGGTCTGCTCGTGCAGCACGACGTGTTCCGGGCCGTGCAGGCCTTCGGCGTAGATGATGTTCATCCCCGCCCGGCGCTCGATCAGGTAGCGCGTGTACGCGCCCGCGGCCGCGGCCAGGGCGTCCACCGGATCCTCGTGCTCGCCGGCCGCCGAAGCGACGCGTTCGGCGAGCTGGCAGGCGATGTTCGCCGCGACCTCGGCCAGCAGGCTCTCGCGGGTGGCGAAGTGCCGGTAGGGCGCGCCCGGGCTGACCTTCGCCCGCCGCGCGACCTCCGCGACCGAGAAGCCGGCCAACCCCTGCTCCGCGATCAAATCCAGGGAGACGCGCACGAGTTCGCCGCGGAGGTCGCCGTGGTGGTACTTGCCGCCCATGACCTGGATCACATCTCTCGTCCGAAATATGTAAGAGCCCTCTTACGTAGACCATGTAAGAGGCCTCTTACGAGGCAACGGTACTTGAAGTTGGAGGGTTCCATGAGCACCACCACGCACGCCATCGCCGCTCCGGCGCCCGGCGCGCCGCTGGCGCCGACCACGATCGAGCGCCGTGACCTGCGTCCGGACGACGTGCTGATCGACATCGCCTACGCCGGCATCTGCCACAGCGACATCCACCAGGCCAAGGAGGACTGGGGCCAGGCGATCTTCCCCATGGTCCCGGGCCACGAGATCGCCGGCGTCGTCGCCGCGGTCGGGTCGGACGTCACGAAGTACCAGGTCGGCGACCGCGTGGGCGTCGGCTGCATGGTCGACTCCTGCGGTGAGTGCGAGTACTGCCTGGCCGGCACCGAGCAGTTCTGCGTCAAGGGCAACGTCCAGACCTACAACGGCGTCGGCTTCGACGGCGAGAACACCTACGGCGGCTACAGCAACCAGATCGTCGTGAAGGACGCCTTCGTCTGCCGCATCCCGGAAGGCATCGACCTCGACGTCGCCGCGCCGCTGCTGTGCGCGGGCATCACCACCTACTCGCCGCTGCACCACTGGGGCGCCGGCCCCGGCAAGAAGGTCGCCGTGATCGGCCTCGGCGGGCTCGGCCACATGGGCGTCAAGATCGCCGCCGCGATGGGCGCCGAGGTGACCGTGCTGAGCCAGAGCCTCAAGAAGCAGGAGGACGGGCTCAAGCTGGGCGCTTCCGAGTACTACGCCACCAGCGACGAGTCGACGTTCGACGTCCTGAAGGGCAAGTTCGACGTCATCCTCAACACCGTCTCGGCCAAGCTGCCGATCGACAGCTACCTCGGCCTGCTGAAGGTCGGCGGCGCGATGGTGAACGTCGGCGCGCCCGGCGAGCCGCTGAACTACAACGCCTTCTCGCTGCTGGGCGGCAACAAGGTGCTGGCCGGCTCGATGATCGGCGGCATCGCCGAGACCCAGGAGATGCTGGACTTCTGCGCGGAGCACGGCATCGGCGCGGAGATCGAGACGATCTCGGCCGACCAGGTGAACGAGGCGTACGAGCGCGTCGAGAACTCCGACGTCCGCTACCGCTTCGTCATCGACGCCAAGACGATCGGCGCCTGAGGAAGAGCACGGCAACCGCGTCAGAACACCACTGTCCGGTTGCCGTGCACCAGCACCCGGTTCTCCAGGTGCCAGCGCAGGCCGCGGGCCAGCGTCACCTTCTCGATGTCGCGGCCCTTGCGGACCATGTCCTCGACCGAGTCGCCGTGGTCGACGCGGATGACGTCCTGCTCGATGATCGGGCCCGCGTCGAGGTCCGCCGTCACGTAGTGGCACGTCGCGCCGACCAGCTTCACGCCGCGCGTGTGGGCCTGGTGGTACGGCTTCGCGCCGATGAACGACGGCAGGAAGCTGTGGTGGATGTTGATCGCCCGGCCGGCCCACTCGCGGCACAGGTCGGCCGGGAGGATCTGCATGAACCGGGCCAGCACCACCGCGTGCGGGTCGTGCTCGTCGACCAGCTTGCGGACCTGCTCGAACGCTTCTTCCTTGCCCCCGGCCGGGAACGGCACGTGGTGGAACGGGATGCCGTGCGCGCGGGTGATGTCCGCGAGGGACTCGTGGTTGCCGATCACCGCCGCGATGTCGACGTCCAGCTCGCCGGACGCGACCCGGCCGAGCAGGTCGTAGAGGCAGTGCCCGGCCTTCGAAACGAGGACCACCGCCCGCCGCCGCTCACCGGTGTCGCTGACCTGCCAGTTCGACTCCGCCGAGAGGTCCGCGGCCACTTCGGCGAACCGGGCGCGCAGCCCGTCGGCGTCGAACGGCAGCGAGTCGGCCCGGACGACCTGGCGGGTGAAGAACCAGCCGGTGTCCGGGTCGGTGTGGTAGGCCGCCTCGACGATCCAGCCGCCGTGCTCGGCGAGGAACCCGGAGATCCGGGCGATGATGCCGGTGCGGTCGGGGCAGCCGAAGGTGATGACGTAGCGGCGTTCGGGAGCGGTCACGACGGCATTCTCCCCCGCGCCGGTCAGACCGCCGGGAGCCGGTCCCCGCTGATCGCCGCCTGGTGAGGGCGGCCGTACAGCGCCCGGTAGACGTCGTCGGCTTCGCCGGACACCTCGGTCGCCGGGGTGCCGACGGTCCACGTCCGCTCCGGCGTCGTGACCCGCACGCCGACGGTCAAGCCGCGGCGCGGGACGAGGTAGGTCAGGAACTCGTCGATGCCGTCGCCGGCGAACTCGGGGGAGAAGCGGGTCCGCGCCGGGTCGGGGAGGGCGGATTCGGCGTCGAGGCGGTGGATCGCCGTTTCGTGCGCCATCCGGCGGGTCCAGTCGCCGACCGTCACGGCGAAGCCCGGGTACGGCGAGAACGCGGGGGCTCCGGGGTCCCGGCCCAGTGCTTCGCGCAGGGCCAGGCGCTGGCCGTCCCACCAGCCGAGGACGTCGTCCCACGCCGGCGGCGGAGCCGGCTCGGCCGGCCGGTTCACCGCGAGGCCCACGACCAGGCCGTGCACGAACGCGATGTGCGTCACCAGGTCATGGACAGTCCACTTCGGACAGTTCGGCACCTTCGCCGCCGGACCCGCCTTCAGCGCCGCCCGCTTCAGCGCGTCCGCGTGGACGTCGATCGCTTCGAGCATGCGCCGACCGTAGCCGCCTTCCCGCTTCGATGGCGAAGACCAGGCCCAAGCCGAGGCTGAACGACAGCAGCAAGCCCTTCACCGGCTCGTCGGCGAAGGCGGCGCCGCCGGCCAGGCCGATCAGCACGCTGTACACCGCCCAGATCGCCGCGCCGGCCAGGTCGAGCGGGACGAACCGGCGCAGCGGGTAGCCGAGGCTGCCGTTCGCGAGCGCGCTGGCGACGCGGCCGCCGGGCAGGTACCGCGCGGCGACGATCAGCAGCCCGCCGTTGCGCCGCACCTGGTCACGGGCCCATGCGTACCGCCGGTGCCCGTCGGCGCCGCGCTGCAGCCGCGCGATGGCCCGCGGCCCGGCGAGCCGGCCGACGGCGTACCCGAGGCAGTCACCGGCCCACGCGCCGGTCGCGGCGACGGCGGCGAGCAGCGTCAGGTCCGCGAGATCGGGCCCGAGCAGCACCGCGACGGTGACGACGGTCGTCTCGCTCGGCATGAACGGCAGCAGCGCGTCCAGCCCCGACACGGCGAAGACGAGCACCCACAGCCACGGCGAGCCGAGCGCGCCGCGCAGCAGCTCGGTGACGTGCCCCAGGAGTTCCACGGTTCAATGGTGATCACCGCAGGTCACTTCGGGGTGACGCAGCGGGGGTGCCCCGGTGAACGTTCAGGCGGGCGCGACCGCGGACCACGGGACCGTCAGCTCGCCCGGGCGGACGCGCGGGTCCGGGACCGGCCAGCCGCGCGCGATCAGCAGCCGGACCGTCTCCAGCCAGCGGGACCGCACCCCGAACGCCTGGTGCGGCGCCGCCGTCGCCCAGCAGGTGTCGAGCGCGGACAGGAACGCGTGGATCCGCTCACCCGGGACGTTCCGGTGGATCAGCGCCTTCGGCAGCCGCTCGGCCACCGTCGACGGGCGGTCCAGCCCCGCCAGCCGCAGCGACAACGTCAAGGACACCGGGCCGGCCGAAGACACCAGCACCCACGTCGACAGCCGGCCGATCTCGTCGCACGTGCCCTCGACCAGCAGACCGCCCGGCGCCATCGAAGCCAGCACGAGGTCCCACGCGCCACCGACCTCGTCCTCCGCGTACTGGCGCAGCACGTTGAACGCGCGCACCAGCACCGGCCGCGTCCCGGCCAGCTCGAACCCCCCGCGGCGGAAGTCCAGCAGCGGCGGCGACGCGGCGGGCAGAGCGGCCGCGACCCGCGCCGGGTCCAGCTCCAGACCGAGGACCCGGACGTCCGGCCGGACCCGCCGCAGCCACCGCGCCAGCTCGACCGTCGTCACCGGGGAAGCGCCGTACCCGAGGTCGACGACCAGCGGCGACTCCGCCGCGCGCAGCAACCGGGTCGTCGCGGGGGAGTACGTGATCCACCGGTCGACCCGGCGGAGGCGGTTCGGGTTGGTCGTGCCGCGGGTCGGCGCGCCGACCGGGCTCAGTTTGCTTCCGCGAGCCACTTCGCCGCGAATTCGGCTTCGCGCTCGAGCAGCTTCATGACCTGCTCGGCGATGACGGCCTCCAGCTTCTTGCCGAACAACGGGACCCGCATGGTCACCTCGCCGCTGGTCCGGAACACCGTCTTGGCGCCGTTGGCCAGCAACGCGGTCCGCGCGGCGATCTCGCCGGGGACGCCGCCGACCTCGACGGTCGCGTTGCCCTGCCGTCCGGTGCCGTCGTTGCTCACGCGCCAGGTCTGCGTGCGGGTCACCATCAGATCGCCCTTGTGCAGCGTCCGGACCGCCTGCGGGAGGTTTTCCGCCTGGATGCCCTGCCGCAGCTCGTACCGCAGGTCCGTGCCGGACTCCTCGTACGACAGCAGCGCCGCGCCGTGCCCGCCGAGCTGCTCGAGCCGCGCGCGCAGCGCGTCTTCGCCCGCGACCGCCGCGTACGTCGCGGCGACGTCGGCGGAGTACTCAGCGCGGTGCTCGATCCGGGATCCCATGAGCCGGACAGTACCGTCAGACGCGTGAACACCGCCCGTACTCCCGCACCGCCGAAGCTCTCCGCGTACACGACGCTGCGTCTCGGCGGCCCCGCCCGCCGGTTCGTCAGCGCCGTGACCAGCGAAGACCTCGTCGCCGCGGTCCGCGACGCCGACGCCGCCGGCGAGCCGGTGCTGCTCCTGGGCGGCGGCTCCAACCTGGTGGTGGCGGACGCGGGGTTCGACGGCACGCTCGTCGAGGTGGCGAACACCGGCTGGCGGCGCGACGGTGACGTCGTGGAGGTCGAGGCCGGCCAGAACTGGGACGCGTTCGTCGCCGGCCTGGTCGAAGCGGGCCTGGGCGGGCTCGAATGCCTCTCCGGCATCCCGGGCAGCGTCGGCGCGACGCCGATCCAGAACGTCGGCGCGTACGGCTGCGAAGTCGCGGAATCCATCGTCTCGCTGGAGCTGTACGACCGGCGGACGGGCGAAGTGCGCACGCTCAAGGCCGACGACCTCGGCTTCGCCTACCGCACCAGCGTCCTGAAGGGCACCGACACCGGCGTCGTCCTGTCGGTCCGCTTCGAGATCCGCGAAGACGGCCTCTCCGCGCCCATCCGCTACGCCGAACTGGCCCGCACCCTCGGCGTCGAGATCGGCGCCCGCGTCCCGGCGGCCGACGCGCGGGAAGCCGTCCTGAAGCTGCGCCGCGGCAAGGGCATGGTGCTCGACCCGGACGACCACGACACGTGGAGCGCGGGCTCGTTCTTCACCAACCCGATCGTCCCCTCGGCCGAGGCGGAGGCCGTGCTGGCGCGGATCGCCGGCAGCGTCGGGGCCGACGCGCCGCAGTACCCCGCCGAGGGCGGCGTCAAGCTGTCGGCGGCCTGGCTGATCGAGCGCGCCGGCTTCGCCAAGGGGTACCCCGGGCCGGGGAACCGCGTCTCGCTGTCGACCAAGCACACCCTCGCCCTCACCAACCGCGGCGACGCCACGACCGACGACCTGCTGGCGCTGGCCCGCGAGGTCCGCGACGGCGTTTTCGCCCGGTTCGGCGTCCGGTTGCACCCCGAACCGCTCTTGATCAACTGCGTCATTTGAGCCGAACCGGGCAACCTGGACGTGTATGAGACGTCTTTGTCGACAAAGACGTAGCCACCTGATCGGATGGTCTTCACCAATCGGGCGGTAACGTCGAGCGGGCCACCAGCGCTATGGGCGTGTGCCCTGCTGGTCAGTGGGGGAACTCGGGAGGTTTCGGTGATCGAACGGCGCACGGTCTTCAAGGCCGCACTCGCGGCGGGGGCCGCCCTGGTCGCCGCGGCGTGTTCGAGCACGAACGACGGCACGGCGTTCCCGACCGGCGCGGCCGGTGCCGACGGCGGTGGCGCGCAGCCCGTGGCGAAGATCACGGCCGAACCCGCCGTCAACGCCAAGGACGCTTCGGTCCTCCAGCCGGTCACCGTCAAGGTCGCCGACGGCAAGCTCACCGAGTGCAAGGTCACCGCCGACGGCGGCAAGGCCGTCAAGGGCGACACCGCGCCGGACGGGCTCACCTGGACCAGCTCCGAGCCCCTCGGCTACGGCAAGACCTACACCTACGCGGCCAAGGCCACCGGCACCGACGGCAGGCCGGTCGAGCTCACCGGCACGTTCACCACGATCAACCCGGCCAAGCAGGTCCGCGCCACGCTCAACCCCGCCGACAACCAGCAGGTCGGCGTGGCCATGCCGATCAGCGTCAAGTTCGCGTCGCCGGTCAAGGACCGCAAGGCGGTCGAGAAAGCCCTCTCCGTGAAGACGGACAAGGAGATCGAAGGCGCCTGGGGCTGGCTGTCGGACAGCCAGGTCGACTACCGGCCGAAGGAGTACTGGCCGCAGAACATCACCGTGAACGTCGAGGCGAAGCTCTACGGCGTCGACCTCGGCGGCGGCGCCTACGGCAAGGCCGACGTCACGACGAAGTTCAAGATCGGCCGGAACCAGGTGGTCAAGGTCAACACCCCGGACCACCAGATGGTCGTCTACCGCAACGGGTCGCAGGTCAAGAGCTACCCGTGCGCGAACGGCCTGGACGCCGAGGTCGACCGCAACACGCCCAACGGCACCTACATGGTCATGAGCAAGGAGCCGACGGCCGTCTTCGACAACGCCCGCTACGGCTACACGAACGTCAACAAGAAGTGGGCCTGCCGGTTCTCCAACCACGGCGAGTACATCCACGAGAACCAGGACAACGCGGCCAACATCGGGAAGAACAACAACTCCCACGGCTGCGTCAACCTCCTGGAGGCCGACGCCAAGGACTACTTCGACTCCGCGCTGGTCGGCGACCCGGTCGAGATCACCGGCTCGAAGCTCGGCCCGCCGATGGCTTCGGACGTCAAGGACTGGAACTACAGCTGGGCGGCCTGGAAGTCGCTGGGAGCGAAGTAAGCCGTGCGCACCGAAGTCGTCGGGCACGGCGGGGTCCGGCTCGGCCTGCGGGTCGAAGGAGCCGAGAACAGCAGGCCGATCGTGTTCGTGCACGGCTGGGCGCAGTCCGCGGGCTGCTGGGCCGCGCAGCTCGCCGACCCCGCGCTGACCGAGCGGTTCCGGCTGGTCGCGATGGACCTTCGCGGCCACGGCGCCTCCGACGTCCCGGCGGCGGGCTACGACGACCCGGTGGCCTGGGCCGACGACCTCGCCGCGGTGCTCGACTTCGCCGGCCCGGCCGCGATCGTCGTCGCCTGGTCCTACGGCGGGCTGGTGCTCGCCGACCACATCCGGGTGCACGGCACCGCACGGCTGCGCGGGGCCGTGCTCGTCGGCGCCATCACCGAGATCGGCCGCGACCGGCCGGGCGGCCGCGTCGGCCCGCTGATGCGCGAGCACATGCGCGCGATGCTTTCGGACGATCCGGACATCGCGGTCCCCGCGCTGACCGAGTTCAGCCGCGGGATGGTGGCCCGGCCGGTGCCCGGCGCGCAGGCCCAGGCCCTCCTCGGCGCTTCGTTGAGCGTGCCGCCCGCGGTCCGTTCGGCGCTGTTCCGCCGGGACATCGGCAGCGAAGAAGTGCTGGTCAGGCTGGACAAGCCGACCCTGGTCGCGCACGGAACGGCCGACCGCGTGATCGAGCCCTCGGCGGCCGAGCACGCCCTCGGGAAGATTCCGGGCGCCGTCGGGCGTTGGTTCCTTGACGGGGGGCATGCGCCCTTCGCCGAGTCCGCGGACGAGTTCGACGCGGTACTGCGGCAGTTCGCCGAGGAATGCTGACGCAGGAGACGACCAGGTGACCAGCTCCACCCGGGGGTTCGACGCCGCCCCACGCCGGATCGCCGTGCTGTCCGTGCACACTTCGCCGCTCGAACAGCCGGGCACCGGCGACGCCGGCGGCATGAACGTATACATCAGCCAGACGGCGACCGAGATGGCCCGCCGCGGCGTCGAGGTCGAGGTCTTCACCCGCGCGACGGCGTCGGACCAGCCGCCGGTCGCCGAGCTGGCGCCGGGCGTGACCGTGCGGCACGTCCAGGCCGGGCCGTTCGAACCGCTGGGCCGCGACGAGCTGCCCGCCCAGCTGTGCGCGTTCACCTCCGGTGTCCTGCGCACCGAGGCGTTCCACGAACCCGGGTACTACGACCTCATCCACTCGCACTACTGGCTGTCGGGCCAGGTCGGCTGGCTGGCCCGCGACCGCTGGTCGGTGCCGCTGGTGCACACCGCGCACACGCTGGCGAAGGTCAAGAACGCCGCGCTCGCCGACGGCGACAAGCCGGAGCCGCGGCTGCGGGTGATCGGCGAGGAGCAGGTGGTCGCCGAGGCCGACCGGCTGGTCGCCAACACCGCGGTCGAGGCGCGCCAGCTCGTCGACCTCTACGACGCCGAGCCCCATGCGGTGCACGCCGTGCCGCCGGGCGTCGATCTCGACCGCTTCACGCCGGGCTCCCAGGCCGCCGCGCGCGCTGTCCTCGGCCTCGCCGAAGACGACGTCGTGCTGGCGTTCGCCGGCCGGATCCAGCCGCTGAAGGCGCCGGACGTCCTGCTGCACGCCGCCGCGGCCCTGCTGCGGCGGCGCCCCGAACTGGCCCCGCGGCTGGTCGTGCTGGTCGTCGGCGGGCCGTCGGGCACCGGGCTGGAACAGCCGCAGGCCCTGCGCGAGCTCGCGGTTTCGCTGGGGATCGAGCGGCAGGTGCGGTTCCTGCCGCCGCAGCCGGGGGAAGCGCTCGCCCGCGTGTTCCGCGCCGCCGACGTCGTCGCGGTGCCCAGCTACAACGAGTCGTTCGGCCTGGTCGCCCTGGAGGCGCAGGCCTGCGGGACGCCGGTGGTCGCGGCCGAGGTCGGCGGCCTGCCGGTGGCGGTGCCGCACGGCGTGTCCGGCCTGCTGGTGCCCGGCCACGGCGCCGACGAGTGGGCGGACGCGCTGGCCGCCGTCGCCCTGCGCCCGGACCGGCGGGCCGAACTGGGCGCCAACGCCGTCGTGCACGCGCGGCGGTTCTCCTGGCGCCGTACGACGGACGCGCTGCTGGACATCTATGCTCAGGCCACCAGCGCGTTCCGGCAGGCGCTGGAACTGCGCGCGGAGGTGGCGGTGTGAGCTTGGACCAGCTGATCCAGTCTACTTTGGACTCCGCGGAGCTGAAGTACGACAAACGCGGTCCCGGCAAGTACTTCGTCACGCTGCCCGGCACGAAGAAGCTGCAGACGAACGCCTGGCTCGTCGACGGCGACCACGCGTTCTCGGTGGAGGCCTTCGTCTGCCGCCGACCCGACGAGTCCCATGAGGACGTTTACCGGTTCCTGTTGCAGCGCAACGCGAAGCTCTACGGCGTTCACTACACAGTGGACAGTCTCGGCGACATCTACCTGGTCGGCAGGTTCGGCAAGGAGACGATGTCCGCCGACGAGCTGGACAAGGTCCTCGGCCAGGTGCTGGAAGCCGCCGACGGCGACTTCAACACGCTGCTGGAGATCGGCTTCGCGACGTCGATCAAGCGCGAGTGGGACTGGCGCGTCTCCCGCGGCGAGTCGCTGGCCAACCTCCAGGCGTTCAAGCACCTCGCGGAGCCGCGCGACCCGGGCTTGACCGAGTCGTGACCCGGGCCGTGCAACGGCCCTGAACCGGACATCCGTCTCACCGCCAGTCGAAACTGGAGGGAGACGCAGGATGCGGACTCGATGGAGAGCGGCGCTCGCGGGCGCGGCGGCGGTTTTCGCACTGGCCGGCTGCTCGGCGGCGGAGAACGGGGCATCGTCCACGGCGGACAGTGCCGGCGGGGTGGCGAAGGTCCCGGCCGCGCCACAGCAGGGGACCGGGGGCAAGGCCGAATCGAAGGTCGCGGCCCCGCAGCCCGGCGCGACCGAACGCAAGCTTTCGCGCAGCGCGCGGCTGGAACTGACCGCCACCAAGGTCGTCGACGTCGTCGCGCAGGCCAGGGGGATCGCGCAGGGCGCGGGTGGCTACACCGGGCAGGAGAGCACGGGCGACCAGTCGGCGACGCTGTCGCTGGCGGTGCCCGCCGAGCGGCTGGACCCGGTGCTCGACCAGCTGTCGCACCTGGGCTCTTCGCTGGTCAAGCGAGAGCTGAACACTCAGGACGTCACTGAGCAGGTGGTTGATGTCGAGGCGCGGCTGACGACGCAGCGCAAGTCCGTCGAGCGAATCCGTGCGCTGCTCTCGCAGGCGACTTCCGTGTCGGACATCACGTCGATCGAGAGCGAATTGACCAGCCGCGAGTCGGCTTTGGAGTCGTTGGAGCAGCAGCGGAACTCCCTCGCCGGGAGTGTCGCGATGGCGACCGTTTCGATGAGCATCCGGAGTGTGGTTGCGCCCGCGCCGCCGTCGGAGGACCGGAGTGGGTTTCTTGGTGGGCTGGCTGGGGGGTGGGATGCGTTCTTGACCTTTGGGGGCGGGTTGTTGACCGTGCTTGGGGCCGTGGCGCCGTTCCTGCTGATCGTGGGGCCGCTTGCTTGGGGTGCTTGGTGGCTTAACCGGCGTCGGCGGGCTTCTCGGCCGTCTCCTGTCGAGGGCTGAGTTCTCCCGCTCCTCGTCTTCGATTGTTCAACACCGGAAACCCAGCCTCAAGGGCGCCTTCGGCGTCGCTTCGCGATGAGCTTCGCTCACCCTTGACCCCGGGTTTCCGGTGCTGACTGCGGCTGGGACGAGGTTCGGGGGAGGTCTAGGTGCGGCCTTCGGCCTTCTCGTGCGGCCTTCGGCCTTCGGCCTGTTGCGGTCCTTTGTGGCCTGTTGTGGAACAGGCGGGACGGCTCGAGGGAGGGGGAGTCGCGATCTCGAGCCGCCCCGCTGAAGTTCCCGCCGATCAGGACCCGGTGACGAGGGGGATGCCAACGGGGCCGGCGGGCCGCGGCTCGGCAGGGGGGAGACGAGCCGCGGTCGGAGCCCGAAACCGGCCGGGGAGTGCGTGGAATCCGGCCGCTCGGGACGTAAGCAAACCTGTCAGATCTCGACCTGTAATCACAAGACTACCCACTAGTCCGTTCGAGTGAACTTCACTCGCGGCGATAACGGTGTGCAGTTTGACGCGAGGATTTTGCGCGTTGTTGGCGCTCGGACTTGTCGAAGAGTGAGGTGTTACTCCGTAGTAACACACTCTGTGTAGGACGCGAGGTCACCAGTGAGCGCCGTGGTCCGTCATGGCAGGCTGGGGCCCATGGCTGAACTCGGGACGTTGGTGCTGCTGCGGCACGGGCAGAGCACGTGGAACGCGGAAAACCTGTTCACCGGCTGGGTGGACGTGCCGCTGTCGGAGCAGGGCGAGGGCGAAGCCCGCCAGGGCGGGCAGCTGCTGGCCGAAGCCGGGCTGCTGCCGGACGTCGTGCACACCTCGCTGCTGCGCCGCGCGATCTCCACCGCGAACATCGCGCTGGACGCCGCCGACCGGCACTGGATCCCGGTCAAGCGCGACTGGCGGCTCAACGAGCGCCACTACGGTGCGCTGCAGGGCAAGAACAAGAAGCAGACCCTCGACGAGTTCGGCGAGGAGCAGTTCATGCTCTGGCGCCGCTCGTACGACACCCCGCCGCCGGCGATCGACCCGAAGGACGAGTGGAGCCAGGCCGGCGACGCCCGCTACGCGAACCTCGGCGACGACGCCCCGCTGACGGAGTGCCTGAAGGACGTCGTCGAGCGGCTGCTGCCGTACTGGGAGTCCGAGATCGTGCCGGACCTGCGCGCGGGCAAGACCGTGCTGGTCGCCGCGCACGGCAACTCGCTTCGCGCGCTCGTCAAGCACCTCGACGGGATCTCCGACGCCGACATCGCCGGCCTCAACATCCCGACCGGCATCCCGCTGCGCTACGACCTCACCGACGACCTCAAGCCCGTGAAGCCGGGCGGGGAGTACCTCGACCCCGAGGCCGCCAAGGAGGCCGCGGCCGCGGTCGCCAACCAGGGCCGCTGACCTTCACGACGCGGTGACCGTCCTGACCGCGGTCGCCTTCCAGCCCGGACCGACGCGGATCAAGTCCAGCTCCGTGGTGAACGGGCGGTCGGCGGTGCCGGTGGGGCCGGTCACCTTCAGCGTCGTGAAGAACAGCACCGTCGCCGTTCCGCCGGTCAGCGCGGTGACGCCGGCCAGCGGGTCCGGTCCGAGGACGACCTTCGTGCCGCTCTGGCGGATCGCGGCGACGTAGGTCGCCTTCTTCGCGCGGTAGTCGGTCAGCAACGGCTCGGCGACGACCGCTTCGGCCCGCGCGTAGGAGCCTTCCGGGTCGCCGCTGTCGGTCGTCAGCAGCGCCGCGGCGGCCGCGCGGGCCCCGGCCAGCGCCGAGTCGCGCAGGCCGGCGAGGGAGCCGTCGTCCGGATGCGGCGCGGGCGGCGGCTGCGCCGGGTTCAGCGCGAGGTCCGAAAGCTGCCAGCGGCCGCCGGTCCGCGCCGCGGTGAACGCGGCCGTGGCCAGGCCCTTCGACGTCCCGTTGGCCTGCTCCAGCACCGCCAGTTCCCGGACGCGGTCGCCGGTGAACTCCAGCGCCGCGTTCCGCACCACGCGGGTGGTCAGGCGCACCGGCTGCGGGCTCTTCCGGATCGTGTCGAACAGCTTCGTGAGCTGCTCCTTCGCCGCTCCCGTGACGTTCGCCGCGACGGCCTGGTCGAACGCAGCCGGGTTCGCCGAGTCGTAGCTGAAGACCGCCTCGGCCGCCGCCTTCACGGCGTCGAGCGCGGCGGCCGTCCCGGGCCCGTTGACGAGCGCGAGGTTGCCGGTGAGCGGCGTGGCCGTGCCGGAGACGGCCGACGTGCACGCCGAGGTCGTCAGGGCCAGCGCCAGGAGCGCTCGCCTCACAGGAGCCCGGCCTCGCGCGCCCGTGCCCCGGCCTGGAACCGGGACGACGCGCCGAGGACCTCCATCAGCTCCGCCACCCGCCGCCGGTAGGTCCGCAGGCCGACGCCGAGCGCGCGGGCCGCCGTCTCGTCCTTGCAGCCCGACGCGAGCTGCTCGAGGATCTCCCGCGCGCCCAGCTCGGTGAACCGGGCCTGGTACGACTCGAGGTCGGTGGCGCCCGCCCAGGCCGCCTCGAACAGCGACTGGATGCCCTGGACCAGCTCCGGGCTGCTGACGACGGTGTAGCTGCGGACTCCGCCGACGTGGTCGCCCGCGACGATCGCGATCCGCCGGTCCAGCAGGATCGTCTCGTTGACCTCGCGCTCGGTGATCCGGATGCGCGCACCCTGCGTGGCCATGAACCGCAGGTGCTCGGCCAGCGCCGGGTCGAACAGGACACCGGGCAGGTACATCTTGCGCACCGACATCGTGCGCACGGCCTGCTCCCGGTCCGGCGCGCTCGGGTGCGCCACCGACCAGGTGTGCAGGTCGCGGGCCGCGCACGAGATCTCGGTCGCGGTCGCGAACAGGTGAGCCGTCCGCTCGAACAGCTCGGCTTCCCCGCGCACCACGACGACGTCACTGACTCTCTCCACGCATTCCAGTGTGGCAGCAAACTGCCAAACCCGGAGGTCACCGGCACCCGGCCGGAAAGCTGGAGCCATGACCACGAACACCACCCTCCCCGCCGCCGCGGCGGGCACCTGGCAGCTCGGCTCCTTCGAAGTCAACCGGCTCGGCTTCGGCGCGATGCGCCTGATGTCCACTTCGGACGGTGGCATCCGCGCCCGCGAGACGTCGATCGCCGTGCTGCGCCGCGCCGTCGAGCTCGGTGTGAACCACATCGACACCGCCGTCTTCTACTTCGCCGGGCCGCGCTCGGCGAACGAGCTGATCAACAGCGCCCTGGCGCCCTACGAAAACCTGACCATCACCACCAAGGTCGGGCCGGGCCGCGACTTCACCGGCGATTTCTACACCGCCCGGCCCGACCAGCTGCGCGCCCAGGTCGAGGAGAACCTCCGCCAGCTGGGTCTGGACCACCTCGACGTCGTCAACTACCGGATCGGCCAGGCGCTCGACCGCGGTGAGGGCTCGCTGGCCGACGGCTTCGGCGCGCTCGCCGAGCTGCGCGAGGAGGGCCTGATCCGCGAGCTGGGCATCTCCAACGTCGGGCCCCACCACCTGGTCGAAGCGCTGGAGATCGCGCCGGTCGTCTGCGTCCAGAACCAGTACGGCCTCACCGCGCGCCGCGAGGACGACGAGATCGTCCGGATGTGCGCCGAGCACGGCATCGCCTTCGTGCCGTTCTTCGCCGTCGCGAGCGGCACGGGCGAGGACGCGCGCGTCGCCGAAGTCGCGCGCCGGCACGACGCCACCCCGGCCCAGGTGCGGCTCGCGTGGACCCTCCACCAAGGACCGCACGTGCTCGCCATCCCGGGCACCGGCGACGTCGCGCACCTCGAGCAGAACGTCGCCGCGGCCGCCCTGCGGCTGACCGACGACGATCTGAAGACCCTGGACGCCGCCGGGTGATTCACCCGGAATGTCTCGCCGCGGAATCGATCGGGTGAACGCGGGCTGAAGCACCGGCGAACATGTCCTCGCCAGGTGTCGCGGTGCTCACGACTAGGCGGACAACGCTAGGCCGAAGGGCCACTTCTCAGCTTACGATCGGCCTGTGACCACGCCTGTTTCCCTCGCACTGGCCATCGGGGCACTGGTGGCCGGTGCGGTGGTCGGCTACCTCGCCGCGCGGGCTCGAACCCGCCGCGAAGTGGCCCGGCCGCCGGGCCCGACCGTCGCGGAACTCCTCGAACGGCTGGTCCGGTCGTCGAACAACGGCGTCGTCGTCCTCAACCGGTTCGGCGACATGGTGCTGCACAACCCGCGCGCCTACGAGCTGGGCCTGGTGAAGGTCAACCAGGCCGACCCGCGCGCCCGCAAGGCCGCCGAACAGGTCGTCGAAACCGACGAGCCGCTGGAAATCGATCTCTCGCCGCTCGAAGCGCGCGGCCGCCAGCCGGAAGCGGTGCTCGGGCAGGTGCGCCCCCTCGGCGACGGCTTCACCGTCGTCGAGGCCGTCGACCACTCCGAGGCCATCCGGCTGGAGGCCGTCCGCCGCGACTTCGTCGCCAACGTCAGCCACGAGCTCAAGACCCCGGTCGGCGCGATCGCGCTGCTCACCGAGGCCGTGCTCGACGCCGCCGAGGACGTCGAGGAGGTCCGCCGCTTCGGCGGCAAGATCCTCCGCGAGTCCACGCGGCTGGGCCAGCTCGTCACCGAGCTGATCGCGCTGTCGCGCCTGCAGGGCGCCGAGCGGCTGCCGGACCTCAACGTCGTCGAGGTCGACGCCGTCGTCCGCGAGGCGCTCGGCCGGACCACGCTCTCGGCCGAGTCGGCCGACATCCGGGTCACCACCGACACCCCCAGCGGCCTGCTCATCGAGGGCGACCGGACGCTGCTGGTCACCGCGCTGTCCAACCTGCTGGAGAACGCCGTCGCGTACTCGCCGGCCGGCAGCCCGGTCTCGATCAGCAGGCGGCTCGCCGACGGGATGGTCGAGATCGCCGTCACCGACCGCGGCATCGGCATCGCCGAGGACGAGCAGCAGCGCGTGTTCGAACGCTTCTACCGCGCCGACAAGGCCCGCTCGCGCGCCACCGGCGGCACCGGGCTCGGCCTGGCGATCGTCAAGCACGTCGCGGCCAACCACGGCGGCTCGGTCGGGCTGTGGAGCCGTCCGGGCACCGGCTCGACGTTCACGCTGCGCATCCCCGCGCACGTCAGCCCCGAGCCGGCCACCGAGCCGGCGCGGCCCGCCAAGACCTCGCCGGCACCGCGGCAGGAGAAGACCCCCGAGCGCACCCCGAGGCTCGTGGTTACCGGGCAGGACAGCCCAGATCATGGAGGAAACCTGTGACCAGGGTTCTCATCGTCGAGGACGAGGAGTCGTTCGCCGACCCCCTCGCCTTCCTGCTGCGCAAGGAAGGGTTCACCGCGGCCGTCGCCGGGACGGGCCAGGCCGCGCTGGAGGAGTTCGACCGCAACGGCGCCGACATCGTGCTGCTCGACCTGATGCTGCCCGGGATGAGCGGCACCGACGTCTGCAAGCAGCTGCGCCAGCGCTCGGCCGTGCCGGTGATCATGGTGACGGCGCGCGACAGCGAGATCGACAAGGTCGTCGGCCTGGAGCTCGGCGCGGACGACTACGTGACGAAGCCGTACTCGGCCCGCGAGCTGATCGCGCGGGTCCGGGCGGTGCTGCGCCGCGGCGGCGAGCCGGGCACGGACGGCGAGCTGGCCCCGCTGGTGCTCTCGGCCGGCCCGGTCCGGATGGACGTCGAGCGGCACGTCGTGACCGTGGACGGCGCCGAGGTGTCGCTGCCGCTCAAGGAGTTCGACCTGCTGGAGTACCTGCTCCGCAACGTCGGCCGGGTGCTGACGCGCGGGCAGCTGATCGACCGGGTGTGGGGCGCGGACTACGTCGGGGACACGAAGACGCTCGACGTCCACGTGAAGCGGCTGCGGTCCAAGATCGAGCCGGACCCGGGCTCGCCGCGGCACCTCGTCACGGTTCGCGGCCTGGGCTACAAGTTCGAGACATAAGTCCCTTTCGGTGCGGTACCGCCGGTGTGGAGGCGCGCCGGAGCGGTACCGCACCGAGTGTTTTCGGTTACAAGTTCGAGACCTGACGCTGAGGCCGGTACCCTGGACCCCCGTGCGCCTAGGGGTACTCGACGTCGGTTCCAACACCGTCCACCTGCTCGTGGTCGACGCCCACCGTGGCGCCCACCCGACGCCGATGCATTCCGAGAAGTCCGTGCTGCGGCTGGCCGAGCAGCTCACCCCCAACGGCGAGCTCAGCAAGGCCGGCGCCGACGACCTCGTCACCGCCGTCGAGTCCGCCAAGGACGCCGCCGCGCGGCTCGGCTGCGAAGAAGTCATGGCGTTCGCCACCTCCGCCGTCCGCGAAGCGAAGAACTCCGCCAAGGTCCTGGCCCGCGTGGCCGACAAGACCGGCGTCGAGCTGCGGGTCCTTTCCGGTGTGGACGAAGCCCGGCTCACCTTCCTCGCCGTCCGGCGGTGGTACGGCTGGTCCGCCGGCCAGCTGCTCGTGCTCGACATCGGCGGCGGCTCGCTGGAGATCGCGATGGGCCGCGACGAAGAGCCCGTCCTTGCCGAATCGCTGCCGCTGGGCGCCGGCCGCACCACGCGCACCCGCTTCAAGCACGACCCGCCGACGCGCTCCGAACTCGTCGCCACGTCGGCGTGGCTGGACGACCAGCTCACCGACCTCACCCGGAAGGTCACCAAATGGGGTGAACCCGACCGCGTCGTCGCCACGTCGAAGACGTTCCGGTCGCTCGCCCGGCTGACCGGCGCCGCCCCCTCCGCCGCGGGCCCGCGCGTCCGACGTACGCTCACGGACACCGCGTTGCGCCAGCTCCTGGCCTTCATCTCGCGGATGACGTCGGCCGATCTGGCCCAGCTCGAGGGCGTCAGCCCGAGCCGGTCACACCAGCTGGTGGCGGGTGCGCTCGTCGCGCAGGCCACGATGCGGGCGCTCGGTTTGGCCGAACTCGAGATCTGCCCGTGGGCTCTGCGAGAGGGTGTCATCCTGCGGCGGCTGGACCATTCGAACGGCGCGGATGAGACTGGAGCCGCCCTCGTGGGGCGCTTCGGCGCACAGGAGGACCGGTGAAAGCACGCGGCTGGACTTCCCGGACGGACAACGGGCACGGTGGAGAGGTGACGGACATGCAGAGGACGGCGTACAGCGCGCGCGGCGCCGCCGGCGTGCCGTCAGGTACCGCTTCGCCGAGTGCCGAGAACCCAGAGCGCGCAGGGGACGACCAGGTATGACGGACCAGACCGGAGGCGACCAGCCGCAGAAGACCGTGGCCGAGCTGCTCGCCCAGCACGGTGCCCAGGTCGACGGCGGTCGCCGTCGCCGACGGCGTGCGGCCGATGACGACGACGAGCCCGCCACCCCGGAGACCCCGGGCGCGACCGGCTCGCACCGCCGTCCCGGCGTGAGCGACACCGGCCCGCAGGCGATCATCGACCGCGTCGCCTCGGAAGGCACGCCGCCCCCGCCGAACCGGCCCACCGGACGGCGGCGCGCCGAACCGCCCTCCCCGCCGCCGCCCGCGCCCCGCGCGGTCCCGCAGGACTCGCAGCCGCTGCCGCGGCCGGTCCCGCCGCCCCCGCCGGCCCGGCCCGCTCCCGGCGGCGCCGAGTCCGGTCAGTACGCGCGCCCGCCGCAGCAGGAGCCGACCCAGTTCTCCCGGCCGCCGCAGGAGTCGGGGCAGTTCTCGCGTCCGCAGGACTCGGCGCAGCTGCCCGTGCCGCCGCGCGCGCCGCGGCGCCAGCCGCCGCCCCCGCAGCCGTCGCAGCAGCTGCCGGTCCCGCCGCCGCAGCCGTCCCAGCAGCTGCCGACGCCGCCGGCGGCCGAAGAGACCCGCGGGGCCGTCCCGCCGGTCCGGCGCCGGCCCACCCCGCCGTCGCAGCAGCTGCCGGTCCCGCCGCCGCAGCCGTCGCAGCAGCTCCCGACGCCGCCGCCGTCCGGCGGCCCGTTGTCGGCCCGGCTCGACGGCCTCAACGGCACCCCGGACGCCGACGTCGACGTCCCGCCGCCCCCGATGGCCAGCGGGAAGTTCCCGACGCCGCCGGCCGCGCCCGGGCGCCCGCGCCGCGGCCCGGCCCGCCGGCCGCAGCCCCAGCAGGAGGCCTACACCGAGCAGTTCGACGCGGTCGCGCACGAGCAGCCCCCGCCGCCGCCCGCGCCGCCGGCCAAGCCCGACGAGCCGTCGACGCCGGGCGGGCTCGCGAACTGGCGCAAGCGCCGGCAGAAGGAGCAGCTCGAGGACACCGAGATCGGCGTCATGCCGGTGGTGCCCGGCGAGACCCCGGACAACGGCTACCCCGAGGACGACTTCGAGCCCGACGGCTTCGCGCCGGAGAGCAGCGGCTACCAGGCCGCCTACGACGCGGGGCCGCCCACCGGCGCGTACCCGCCACCGATGCCGTTCGCACCCGGCGACCGCGCGTCGCGGGCCCCGATCCCGGACGACCTGGCGCCGTACGAGCGCGAGTTCGCCGACGGCTACCCCGACGGCGGCCCGGACTTCGAGCAGGACGACTACGGCTACGAGCAGGCCGACGGCTACGAGGACGACGAGTACGACGACGCGCCCGAGCCGGTCGCGGAGCCCGAGGCCGCGGCCTCGCCGGGCAAGGCGTGGCTGGCGCTGGCCGGCCAGCTGGCACTGGGCGTCGTCGGCGGCGCGGCGGTGTGGCTGGGCTTCAACTGGCTGTGGGTGAACATCCCGGCGGCCGCGCTGGTGGCGGCGCTGCTGGTGGTCGTCGCGCTGGTCTGGATCGTGCGGAAGATCCGCCGCGCCGAAGACCTGCAGACCACCGTGCTGGCGGTGCTGGTCGGCCTGGTCGTGACGGTGTCACCGGCGGCGTTGCTGCTCGTCGGACGCTGACGCGCGGGGGACGCGGTGAGATCCGCGTCCCCCTTCCTCCTCCCACCCTCGGTGACGAGGCAGGATGGCGCGCGTGACAGACGAGCAGCCGGTCCCCGTCGGGCTCAGCACGGCGTCCGTGTGGCCCCTCAAGGCCGGGACCGCCTTCGAGCTCGCCGCCGAGCTCGGCTACGACGGCGTCGAGGTCATGGTGTGGGCCGACGCGGTCAGCCAGGACGTCAGCGCCCTGCGCCGGTGGTCGCGCCGGACCGGGGTGCGCGTGCTGTCGATCCACTCGCCCTCCCTGCTGATCACGCAGCGGATCTGGTCGCCCGACCCGGTCGTGCGGCTGCGGATGTCCGTCGAGGCCGCGCAGGAGCTCGGCGCGCGGACCGTCGTCGTGCACCCCCCGTTCCGGTGGCAGCGGCGCTACGGCGACGTCTTCGGTGATCTCGTCGACGAGCTGGAGGAGTCCAGCGGCGTCGAAATCGCCGTCGAGAACATGTTCAAGGTGCGCCCGCCCGGCGGTTCGAAGAATTCGCGCGTCTCCGCGTTCCGGCCCTCGATCGACCCGACGGACGTCGGTTTCCGGCACTACACGCTCGACCTGTCCCACACAGCGGCAGCCCGGATGGACGCACTCGCGCTGGCGCAGCGGATGGGAGAAGGACTCTCGCACGTCCATCTGGCGGACGGCACCGGCCTCCCGAAGGACGAACACCTGGTGCCCGGCCGGGGCGGCCAACCCTGCGCCGAGCTGCTGGAAAAGCTGGTCAGCAGCGGTTTCGGCGGCCAGATCGTGCTGGAGATCAACACCCGGCACGCCGTCACCGGCGCCCAGCGGGTCCGTGATCTGGCGGAGGCATTGCTGTTCGCGCGATTCCACCTCGGGCAGTAATTGCGCACGTTCACCACGGACACGACTACTCCCGGGTCCATTTACCCGGGGCGAACACGTAAAGTTCGGACCGTGAAACCGTCGCGCTCGTTGATCGTCACCTGCCCGGATTTCCCCATTGGCACGGCGCGTTCGTGAGCGGAGCGGACGGCACCGCCGTGTCCTTCGACACGGCGAGTGCGGCGCGGTCGCTGGGGGACGGCACCTTCACCGCGGTGCTGCGTGCGGAATGGGCCATCGGCTCGCACCCGCACGGGGGTTTCCTGCTGGCCCTGCTGGCCCGCGCGGCGATCGCCGCGTTGCACGAGCGCGGTGAGCCGCACGCGGAGCCGCTGGTGGTCAGCGCGGAGTTCCTGCACGCGCTCGCGCTGGGCCCGGTGCTGCTGCGCACCGACGTCCGCAAGGTCGGCCGCCGCGCGACGGTCGTCGAGGTCCGGCTGGAGCAGCGCGGCCGCAGCTGCGTCGAGGCGCGCGTGACGACCGGGCGGCTGCCGATGCGCCGGCCGGAGTGGACGGACGTGCCCTCGATGCCCGCCGAGCCGTCCCCGGGCGCGCTGGCCATGGCCGAGAGCACCGAAGGGCCGTTCCACCTGGCCAAGGGGTGCGAGGTCCGCCTCGACCCGGCGACGGCCGGGTACCTGGCCGGGCGCACCGGCGAGCCGCCCCGGATGCGGCTGTGGGTGCGGCCGCGCCACGGCCTGGTCGACCCGTTCTTCACGCTGCTGGCGTCCGACGTCAACCCGCCGGTGGTGATGAACCTGGGGCGGATCGGCTGGGCCCCGACGGTCCAGTTGACGGCGCTGCTGCGCACGCGGCCGGCCCCGGGGTGGCTGCGGGTGGTGGTGGAGTCCCGGTCGGTGCACGAGTCGTGGTTCGACTCGGACGCGACGGTGGTCGACTCCCAGGGGCGGCTCGTGTGCCAGGCCCGGCAGCTGGGGCTCGCCCCGGCACCGGGGGCCTGAGGCAGCGGCCGGGGCGGGTTTCCGCCGGACCTGGGATTCCGGCGCGGCTCCGAGGCTCGCGGGCCCGGCGGTTCGGGCTCACCCCGGCATCGGAGGGTCGAACGGGCGGGTTCCGGCACCGAGCCGCCGGAACCGGCTTGCCGCCGCTTGCAGGCAGCTCGGCCTCGCCCCGGCACCGGGGGCCTGAGGCGCGTTTGGCACGCTTTACGCCATGACGGTCATCGCGGTGCTGGGTGCGGGAAAGATCGGCGAGGCGTTGCTCTCGGGGCTGCTGCACGGCGGCCACGAGCCGGGCGACCTGCTCTTCACCGAGCGGTACCCGGCGCGCGTCGAAGAGCTCACCGCGCGCTACGGCGTCCGCGGGGTCGAGGTCGAGGAGGCCGCCAAGCGGGCCGACGTCCTCGTCGTCGCCGTGAAGCCGCAGGACATCGAGCCCGTGCTCGACGAACTCGCGCCGCTGCTCGGGCCGACCTCGCTCGTCGTCTCGCTGTGCGCGGGCCTGCCCACCTCGCTGTACGAGCGGCGGCTCGCCGACGGCGTCCCCGTCGTGCGGGTCATGCCGAACACGCCGATGCTGGTCGGCGAGGCCATGAGCGCCATCTCCGCCGGCCGGCACGCCACCGCCGAGCACCTCGCCGTCGTGCGCGACCTGCTTTCGCACGTCGGCCAGGTCGTCGAGGTGCCCGAGGCGCAGCAGGACGCCGTGACCGCGTTGTCCGGCTCCGGGCCCGCCTACTTCTTCTACCTGGTCGAGGCCATGATCGACGCCGGCATCCTGCTCGGCCTGCCGCGCGCGCTCGCCGGGCAGCTGATCATCCAGTCGGCCGTCGGGGCGGCGAAGATGCTGGCCGAGTCCGAGGAGCACCCGGTGCTGCTGCGCGAGGCCGTGACCTCGCCCGCGGGCACCACCATCAACGCCATCCGCGAGCTGGAGAAGCACGGCGTCCGCGCGGCCCTGCTGGCGGCCATCGAGGCGGCGAAGGACCGGTCCGTCGAGCTGGGCAAGGCTCACGAAGGCTGAGCGCGCGGCCGCCAGCCTGCCGCCCAGGCGTCGAGCTGCACCAGCGTCCCGAACAACGATCTGCCCTGGTCGGTGAGGGTGTAGCCGTCGCCGGCGTGGTCGACGAGGTCCGCTTCGCCGAGTTCGCGCAGCCGGGTGGCCAGGACGCTCGACGAGACGCCGTCGCAGCGCTGCTGGAGTTCGCGGAAGGTGAGCCTCGCGTCGTCGCGCAGCTCCCAGAGGATCCGCAGCGTCCACCGCCTGCCGAGCAGGTCGAGCAGCGCCATGACCGGGCGGCCGGTGGTCGAGCCGCGGACGGGGCGGCCCGGGAGTGGGGTCATCGTGCTTTCCTTTCCGAAGCACCGATGTTAGCGTGCCCGGTATGCCTCTGAAATCGAAGCGGATCGCGCCCCTCGAGCCGCCGTTCGACGCCGAGACGGCCGACGTGCTCGAACGGCTCGGGCCGCCGATCGCGCTCTTCCGCGTGTGGGCCCGCCGTCCGGCGCTGGCCGAGGGCGTCGCCGGCTGGGGGCGGTACTACTTCTCGCGGGAGTCCGCGCTGAGCGTCCGGCAGCGCGAGCTGGTCATCGACCGCACGACCGCGCTCTGCGGCGCCGACTACGAATGGGGCGTCCACATCGCCACTTTCGCGGGGAAAGCCGGTCTCGACGCCGAGCAGGTGCGCTCGCTCGCCGCCGGCGGCCCGGCCGACGAGTGCTGGGACGCGGCCGACCGCGCGGTGCTGGCCGCCGTCGACGAACTGCACGCGACCGCCGACCTGGCCGACGGGACCTGGGCGGACCTCGTCGCGGCGGCCGGGGAGGACGGCGCCCTCGACCTGCTGCTCGTCTGCGGGTGGTACCACGCCATCTCGTTCACCGTCCGGGCCCTGCGGCTGCCCCTCGAGCCGGGTACCGCGCGCCCGGATTCGCCGTAATGGGCGATTCCCGCGGTCTTGCACGCGCGGGTGCCTGTGCGTTAGCGCTGGTAGGAGCCCATCTCGGTGACAGGCGTCGCATTAGTCCCACCAGTCCCGCTACTCTCGATAGAGCACGTGCGTGTCGATACCACAGGTGGGGAAGCCTCGTGGCGCGACACGTGTCGAAGGACGCGGTAAACATGTCGCCGAACAAGAAGGAGGATCTGCCGGCTGTCGGGCAGGTCCAGTTCCTGACGGTCGCCGAGGTGGCCACGCTGATGCGGGTCTCCAAGATGACCGTCTACCGTCTCGTGCACTCGGGTGAGCTGCCCGCCGTCAGGGTCGGGAAGTCCTTCCGGGTGCCGGAAAAAGCAGTGCACGAGTACCTCCAGGGTGCGTATTACGACGTGGGCTGAAACCACTCGCGGCCAGCGGCACGCCGGGCTACGACGTGCCCGCTGACCGGCCCGCGAAGGGTGCCGAGTAACCTGGAAAACCGCTCGTGCCTGTGCGCTCCACCCGTTGGACGCTGCGCCGGGCAGCGTGACCGACGACGACCTAAGGAGCGCCCATGGGCTCTGTGATCAAGAAGCGCCGCAAGCGCATGTCGAAGAAGAAGCACCGCAAGCTGCTTCGCCGCACGCGAGTGCAGCGTCGTAAGGCCGGCAAGTAAGACCCAGCCGTGCGCAGCCGTGGCCCGTCCAGTCTCTGGACGGGCCACGTCCATGTGGTGGGCCGGGCCCCCGTTCGAGTGAGGCGTTCGTCGCTTTCCGGGGGAGTTGCGGTTAATAGCACGTAAGACAGCCCGGAGCTACCACTGATGAGCGGTAACATCTCAAGGGCGTCCGCGCGATGCTTCCAGTGAGTGCAGGCCCGCGCACATCGGGTGATCGTCCACCCCCACCACGCCCTACGCCGCAGGGAGTCGCATGCCGTCGAACATCGTGCTCGTCACCGGGGTCGCCGGGGAACTGGGCGGGAAGCTCCTCGCCCGGCTGGGCAACAACCCCGACTTCGAGCGGGTCATCGGTGTCGACACGGTGGCGCCGGACAAGACGGTGCTGCAGCGCATGGGCCACGCCGAGTTCGTCCGCGCGGACATCCGGAACCCGTTGATCGCCAAGGTGATCAGCACGGCCGGAGTGGACACCGTGGTGCACGCGTCCTGCACCGCGCACCCGGCCGGGCCGGGGCGGCGCACCGCGATCAAGGAAGTCAACGTCATCGGCACCATGCGGCTGCTCGCCGCGTGCCAGCGATCGCCGCTGGTCAAGAAGCTGGTGGTCAAGTCGACGGCGGCGGTCTACGGCGCCGGTGCCCGCTCGCAGGCGGTGTTCACCGAGGACTCCGAGCTGATCCCGACCTCGTCCAGCGGGTACGCGAAGGACGCCGTCGAGATGGAGGGTTACGTGCGCGGCCTGGTGCGGCGCCGCCCCGACATCACCACGACGCTGTTCCGCTTCGCCAACATCATCGGCCCCGAGACCGACACGGTCCTTTCGCGCTACTTCGCGCTGCCGGTCGTGCCGACGGTCTTCGGCTACGACGCCCGCATCCAGCTGCTGCACTCTTCGGACGCGCTGGCCGTGCTCGAACGCGCGACCCTGGACGACAAACCCGGCGTGTTCAACGTCGGTTCGGAGGGGGTACTCACCCTCTCGCAGGCGATCCGGCGAGCGGGCCGGGTCGAGCTGCCGATGCCGCGGAGCGTGGTGCCGTCGGTCGGCAAGGTCCTGCGCGGCGCCCGCGTCGTGGACTTCTCCGCCGACCAGGTCCGGCTGCTGAACTTCGGCCGGGTCGTCGACATCGCCAAGCTGAAGAACGAGTTCGGCTACACCCCGCGGTGGACGACGCGTGAGGCGTTCGACGACTACATCGCCGGACGCGGCTTGAGGCCGGTGCTCGACGGCGGCAAGCTGGCCGGCCTGGCCGGCAAGGTGCTCGTCGCCGCGGCGACGGGCCAGAGCCGATGACCAAACCGCACGAGTTGGACGACTTGGGAAGCGAGGCGGAGACGGTGGGCGGTGCCGAGGCGCAGGTCATCCCGCTGCACGGACCGGGCCGGGAGAAGCCGGAAGCCCAGCCGGGCCCCCGGCAGGAAGAGGCCGCACGCGCCGACGCGCCGGTCGTCGCCTTCCCCGGCGCCGAGCGGGAAGCGGCCCCGGAGCCGCTTTCCGACGCCGCCCGGTCGGCGCTCGGCTTCCTCCGCGACCGCCTGACCGGCGACTACACGGTCGACGAGTTCGGCTTCGACGCCGAGCTGACCGACGCGGTGTTCCTGCCGCCGCTGCGCGCGCTGTACAAGAAGTGGTTCCGCGTCGACACGTACGGCGTCGAGAACCTGCCGCTCGAAGGCGGCGCGCTGCTTGTGTCCAACCACTCCGGGACGATCCCGCTCGACTCGCTGATGACGGCGGTGGCGGTCCACGACGAAACGGGCGGCCGTCACCTGCGCGGCCTCGGCGCCGACCTGGTGTTCCAGGTGCCGCTGGTGGGCTCGTTCGCCCGCAAGTCCGGCCAGACGCTGGCCTGCAACGCGGACGCGGAGCGCCTCCTGCGCGGCGGTGAACTGGTCGGCGTGTGGCCCGAAGGGTTCAAGGGGGTCGGCAAGCCGTTCTCGTCCCGGTACAAGCTGCAGCGCTTCGGCCGCGGCGGGTTCGTGTCGGCGGCCCTGCGCGCGGGCGTCCCGATCATCCCGGTGTCGGTGATCGGCGCGGAGGAGATCTACCCGAAGCTGGGCGACATCAAGGTCCTGGCGCGGATGCTGGGGCTGCCGTACTTCCCGGTGACGCCGTTCTTCCCGATGCTCGGGCTGCTGGGCGCGATCCCGCTGCCGACGAAGTGGAGCATCGAGTTCGGGACGCCGATCGCGACGGACTCGTACGGCCCGGAGGCGGTCGAGGACCCGATGCTGGTGTTCCAGCTGACCGACCAGGTGCGCGAGTCGATCCAGCAGACGCTGTACCAGCGGCTTTCCCAGCGCAAGTCGGTCTTCCGCGGCTGACTGCGGGCTCAGCGGCGGCGGTAGGCCATCCCCGCCGCCACGGCACCCGCCAGCGCGCCCGCGCCCAGCACCGACGGCACGCCGATCTTCGCGGCCTTGCGGCCCGTCCGGAAGTCGCGGATCTCCCAGCCGCGCGCGCGGGCCACGTCGCGCAGGCCGCCGTCCGGGTTGACCGCCACCGCCGTGCCCACCGCCGACAGCATCGGGATGTCGTTGGCCGAGTCCGAATACGCCGTGCAGCGCTTGAGGTTCAGCCCCTCGCGGGACGCCAGCGCCCGCACCGCGTGCGCCTTCGCCCGGCCGTGCAGCAGGTCGCCCACCAGCCGGCCCGTGTACACACCGTCGCGGGTTTCGGCCACCGTGCCCAGCGCGCCGGTCAGCCCCAGCCGGCGCGAGATGATCGCCGCCAGCTCGATCGGGGTCGCCGTCACCAGCCAGACGCGCTGGCCCGCGTCCAGGTGCATCTGGGCCAGCGCCCGCGTGCCGGACCAGATCTTGTCCGCCATCAGCTCGTCGTAGATCTCTTCGCTGATCGACGTCAGCTCGGCCACCGTGCGTCCGGCCACAAAGGACAGTGCGCGCTCGCGGTGGGTCTTGATGTCTTCCTTGTTCTCGCGGCCGCCGAGGCGGAACTTGATCTGGCCCCACACGAATCCGGCCAGGTCCGACGACGTGAAGAACTTGCGCGCCGCCAGCCCGCGGGCGAAGTAGAAGATCGACGCGCCCATCATCATCGTGTTGTCGACGTCGAAGAACGCGGCCGCCGTGAGGTCCGGCGGTGCGGGCGGAGCCGGGGGTTCGGAAAGGGCGTGGGCGGCCTCGGCCGACGCCTCGCCCGCCAGCGCGGCGAGCCGTTCGAGCTCCTGACTCTTGTCCTTGCCACGCCAAGCTGACACGTACACCGCCTCCACGACGTCTCCTTCGCACAGCGTAGCGAGCCGCCCACGGCGCTGTCGCAGGTGTGGCCCGGACCTCAGCCGATCACGATCGGTGGCAGACCCGGGAGCAGCGGCGGGATCGAAACCAGTGGCGGCGACGGCGTGGTCGAGGTCACCGGCGGCGGTGTGGTCGTCGGCACCTGGCCGTACACCGGCGGCGGCGTGACCCCGCCGGTCGGCGCGGGCAGGCCCGGCGTCGACGCGGCGTCCGACGGCGGCAGCTGCGTGCCCGTCGGCACCGGCGAGGTGCTCTCGGTCGACGACTGGGGCGAGGCCGACGTCGGCTCGCCGCCGGAGGACGGCGCCGGCCGCTGGGTGCATTCGCCGGTCGCCGGGATCAGGCCCAGGTCGTCCGACGTCCCGGTGGTGATCTGGTAGCAGTTCATCCGCGCCGCCAGGCCGCTCGTGCGCTCCTGGACCTTGCCGAGCAGGTCGCGGACGTCGTCGAACACCGGCGCCGAGCCGGCCGGGAGCGCCGCGAGCCGCGCCTGCTGGTTGCGGGCCCACAGCCGGACGTCGGACAACGCCTGCGCGCCGCCGCCCTCACTGGTCGCCACGGTCGCGATCTGGGCGACCCCGGCCTTCAGGTCGGCCGCGAAGTCGTCGTAAGCCGTCCGGTAGTCGGCGTCGCTCGCGCCTTCCGAAGCCAGTTCGCCCATCTCGGTGACGCGGTTGGTCGCGAACTCCAGGTGCTTGCGGGCCTTGGCTTCGTCGCCGAAGGTCAGGCCCAGCGCCGTCGACTCCCCGGCGCGCTTGACGCCGTAGAGCGCGTCACCCGGGAGCGCGTTGCGGGAGAGGATCAGCGTCAGCCCGGACAGGACGAGGAACAGGAAAAGCGCGGCGGCCACCAGGTCGGCGGTCCGCGGCCGCCACCTCCGACGCGGGGTGGCCGCCGCCGTCTCGAGGCGGCCCGCGATCTCCGCGCGGATCCGCTGCCGGGTCTCCAGGTCCGGGGCCCCGGCCGCGCCGAGCTCACGCAGGGCACCGACGAGAGCCAGCTCGTCGGCGAACTCACCGTCCCGGCGTACCGGGGACGGCTCCAGGGCACGCGCGAACCGGTCGATCTCGGCTCGCTCACGCGCAAACCTCACTGCGCTGCTCCATCTCGGGCCTCGGACCGGTCCTGACACCGGTCCTGGCAGGAGTAACGATTAAGAAGCCGTCAGGGTTACCGGTTTCGGTCGACGGGCAGAAAAGTTCGCGGGATCAGCGCAATCCCGTGGGCAGAAGTTGTGCCAAACGGCGTACCGCGCGGTGCTGGAGCGCCTTGATCGCGCCCTCGTTGCGGTTCATGATCTCGGCCGTCTCCGCCACCGAAAGCCCCTGCAGGAACCGCAGGATGATGCATTCCCGCTGGTCGTCGCCCAGCTCGGCGACGCAGCGCAGCAGTTCGGTGCGGGTCGCGCGGCTGATCGCCTCCTGCTCGGGACCCGCCTGGACGCTCGCGCCGACGCTGAACGGCGCCGAACCCGGCTCGGTCACCTCGTCGGTGACGACCTCGAGGCGGAACCGGCTCGACTTCACGTGGTCGAGCACGAGGTTGCGGGCGATCGTGACGAACCAGGCGCCGACGTCACGGCCCTGGTAGCTCACCGACGTGATCCGGCGCAGCGCGCGCAGGAACGTCTCGCTGGTGACGTCCTCGGCCAGGTCGCGGTCGCCGAGCCGGAACAGCACGTACCGGTAGACGACGTCGACGTAGCGGTCGTAGAGCCGGCCGAAGGCGGACGTGTCGCCGTCCTGCGCGGCGCGCACCAGGTCCCAGGCCTCGGCTTTCGCCGCCTCGGCGCGCTCCTCGTCGGCCGCCTGCCTGCTCATCGGCACGGACGCCGAGCGTCCGAAGACGCGCTCGGCGAACATGAAGACGGGCCCGCGGCTCACGGCGGTCGGCACGGTCATCGGGCGGCACCTCCGGCGGCGAAGCTGGCCCTGCGGGCCACGGAACCCCCGGAGCTCCGGCGAGCAGGGGCCGGCCGGCTCGCGTGCCCCACGACCTCGTGGGCAAGCAAGTTCGTCACGGCGACTCCCTCTCTCCGGTCGTGGTGGTGATCACCGCCACCCCCACGACGCAGTGCAGCATACGTGTAGTTACCGCGAAGTAGGTAGTGGCTCCGGGGTTGTGCAGACGCGACGCTCGCGGTCAGCACCCATGACGTCGCTCCGAATGACAGACTTGCAACGGTTTGGGCCGGGCGAGGAGAGGTGGATCGCGGGTGAGTGCTCCAGAGGGGACGCAGTCGGGGGTCGGCGGGCTGCTCACACGGGCCGCGGCGACGTGGCCGGACCACCCGGCCGTCCAGGAGACCGGCACCGGGCGCGGCCTGACCTACCGCCAGGTCGAGGCCGCGGTCCAGGCGCAGGCCGGGCGGCTCGCGGGCGCGGGCGTCGAGCCCGGCGACCGGGTCGCGCTGCGGCTGCCGACGTCGGTGGACTTCGTGGTCGCGTTCTTCGGCGCTTTGCGCGCCGGGGCGATCGTCGTGCCGCTGTCGCCGCAGGCCCCGGGACCCGAGCTCGAGAAGCTCCTCGGGCACAGCGGTGCCAAGGTTGTCATCACGCGCGACGCGGAAGAGGTGCTGCCCGAGGGCGTGACGGGTCTCACTCCGGAATCCGACCCGGATGGAGCAATCGAATCCGTCGATGCCGGCCGGGCCGGGGAGGACATCGCCGTCGTCTCCTACACGTCGGGCACGACCGGCCCGCCGCGCGGCGTGATGCTGTCGCACCGCGCGCTGCTGGCCAACCTGGCGCAGATCGGCGAGGTCGAGGGCGCGCTGGAGCACGACGACCGCGTGCTGATCACCATCCCGCTCTTCCACGTCTACGGCCTCGGCCCCGGGCTGCTGCACGCGGTCGGCGTCGGCGCGACCGCGGTCCTGTCGGAGCGGTTCGAGGCGCAGCGCACGCTGGACGACTGCGCCGAGCACGGCGTCACCACGATCACCGGCGTCCCGACGATGTACACGGAGTTCGCCGCGCTCGGCCCCGACGAGCTGCGCGCGAAGCTGACCACCGTCCGGCGGATGACGTCGGGCGCGGCGCCGCTGCACCCGAAGGTGCTCGGCGCGATCCGCGAGGCCACCGGCCTGGACGTCTTCGAGGGCTACGGGCTCACCGAATGCGCGCCGGTGGTGACGTCGACGCTGGTCACCGGCTACCCGAAGCCCGGGTCGGTCGGGCGGCCGCTGCCCGGGGTCGAGCTGCGGCTGGTCGACAGCGACGGCACCGACCAGGCCGTGCCGCTCGACCCGGACGACGTCGACGACGTCTTCGAAGCCGAGGGCGAGACCGGGCTGGTGTCGATCCGCGGCGCCAACCTGTTCTCCGGCTACTGGCCCGACGGCGAGCACGGGCCGGACGACGAAGGCTGGTTCCGCACCGGCGACGTCGGCTACCTCGACACCGACGGCGACCTGCACCTGGTCGACCGGGCCAACGACCTGATCATCGTCAACGGCTTCAACGTCTTCCCGCGCGAGGTCGAGGAGGTCATCGGGCAGCTGCCGGAGGTGGCCGAGGCCGCCGTCGTCGGGGTCGTCGACGAGCGAAGCGGCGAAGCGGTCAAGGCGTTCGTGGTGCCGGCGGCCGGGGCGTCGCTGTCGGAGCAGCAGGTCGTCGACCACTGCGCGGCCCACCTCGCGGGGTACAAGGTGCCGCACGCGGTCGAGTTCGCCGAGTCACTGCCCCATTCGGCGACCGGCAAGCTGCGGCGGATCCGGTTGCGGTAGGACTGAGGACATGGCGCACGAAGTGACGGTCATGGGCCGCGACGGCTGCCACCTCTGCGAGGTCGCGGAAGCCGAGGTCGCGCGGATCTGCGGCGAGCTCGGGGTCTCCTGGCGCGCGGAGGACGTCGACACGGATCCGGAGTGGCGCGCGGAGTACGGCGACCGCGTCCCGGTGATCCTGGTCGACGGCGCCGAGCACGGCTACTGGCGTGTGGAAGAGGACCGGCTGCGGAAGGCTCTCAAGCCGTAACACGCTCGTAAGCCGTTCCGGGCAGCCACGCGGCGCTCGCGCTCCGAAGATGGAGGCGTGAGCACTCTGCAGGAAGCCCCGCCCGAAGCGCCCCGGCGGCTGTCGCTGCCCGTCGCGACCCTCATCGGGCTGCTCGCGCTGGCGGCCGCCCTCGGCGTCGGGCACCTCGTCGCCGGCTTCGTCGGCTACACGGCTTCGCCGTTCATCGCGGTCGCGAACTACGTCATCGACCACAGCCCGACTCCGATCGTGAAGTGGGCCGAGCGGACGCTGGGCACCTGGGACAAGCCGGTCCTCAAGATCGGGCTGGCCGTCGTGCTCGTGCTGTTCGCGCTGGTGGCCGGGCAGCTCTCGCGCCGGACGCCCCGCGCCGGCCAGATCCTCGTCGTGCTGCTCGGCGCCGCCGGGGTCGCGGCCGTGTACACGCGCAGCGACCTCGGGCAGGTCTCCCTGCTGGCGCCGGTCGCCGCGCTCGTCGCCGGGCTCGCCGTGTTCACCTGGCTGCACCGGCTCGCGCTGCCGGTGGACGTCGGGCACGACCGGGGCTTCGACCGCCGGAAGTTCCTGCGGGCCGGCGTCGGGGTCGTGGCGGGCTCCGGGGTCGCCGCCGTCGTCGGCCAGGTGACCGGGACCAGCAAGAACGCCGAGGACTCCCGGGCCGCCGTCGGGCCGCTCGTCCCCGCGCGGACCGCGCCGGCGTTGCCCGCCGACGCCGACTTCGCGAAGCTCGGCTCGCCGCCGTTCATCACGCCGAACGGCGACTTCTACCGCATCGACACCGCGCTGGTCGTCCCGCAGATCCGCACCGAGGACTGGAGCCTCCGCGTGCACGGCATGGTCGACCGCGAGGTGACCTTCTCCTACGCCGACATCCGCAACCGGCCGCTGGTCGAGCGGCGCGTGACGCTGACGTGCGTGTCCAACGAAGTCGGCGGTCCGCTGATCTCCAACGCGACCTGGCTCGGCGTCGACCTCGTCGACCTGCTCGACGAGGCGGGCGTGCACGCGAGCGCCGAGCAGATGTTCGCCACCAGCGTCGACGGCTGGACGTGCGGCACCCCGGCGAACGTGGCGCTCGACCCGCAGCGCGGCGCGATGCTGGCGATCGGCATGAACGGCGAGCCGCTGCCGATCGAGCACGGCTTCCCGGCGCGGATCGTGATCCCCGGCTTGTACGGGTACGTGTCCGCGACGAAGTGGGTCCAGTCGCTGGAGTTCGCGAAGTGGGACGACCGGCAGGCGTACTGGCTCAGCCGCGGCTGGGCCGAGCAGGCGCCGATCAAGACGGAGTCCCGGATCGACACCCCGACCGGCTTCGCGCGGGTGAGCGCGGGCAAGGTCCGGCTGGCCGGCACGGCGTGGGCGCAGCACACCGGTATCGCGAAGGTCGAGGTCCGGCTGGACCAGGGCGCGTGGCAGCCGGCGGTGCTGTCGGCCGAGGTGAGCAAGGACACCTGGCGCATGTGGTGGATCGAGCTGGACGTGCCGAAGGGGACGCACCAGGCGTTCGTCCGGGCGACCGACCAGGACGGCTACACGCAGACGGAGAACCGCGCGGACCCGGTTCCCGACGGCGCGACCGGCTGGCACTCGGTGAGCCTCGACGCGAGCTGACCGCCGGCCCGTCGCGGCGGGAGACCTCGGAAGTGCCTGGCGGACAAGGATTCTGACACCGCGTCATGATCGTGGCCACCCCTGAACCGCCTCCGACCAGTGACTTTGTGCGCGCGTTCACAAGTGGTCTACCGTAGGACCATCGCCCCCGGGCGGTCCGCATCGAACCGGACCTCGCGCCCTGGGTCAAGACACAGTTCGGCAAGGCCGTGGCGATGGCCGCCGGGTGCACAACGGGCAGGAGACGACGGCGTGGTGACACAGCGGGGGAGGCGCGACGGAGCGGACTCCGCCGGCCGGCCGCCACGACGGTCCCGCCGCCAGGACACCCCGGACGCCGACAACGCGCCGACCGCGGAGATGCCCGCCGTGCCCGCCGAGGCGAACGGCCGCAACGGGGATGCCCCCGAGGCCGTCCGGGCGAAGTCGATCCCGGAAGCCGCCGTCGCCCGCCTCGCCGTCTACCTCCGCGTGCTGTCCGGAATGTCGGAACAAGGCGCGACGACCGTTTCGAGTGAAGAACTCTCGCAGGCAGCCGGCGTCAATTCCGCGAAATTGCGCAAAGACCTCTCCTATCTGGGGTCGTACGGCACCCGTGGCGTCGGCTACGAAGTGAGCGTCCTGGTCAGCCAGATCGAGCGCATCCTGGGCCTGACCCGGCAGCACAAGGTGGCCGTGGTCGGGATCGGCAACCTCGGGCACGCGCTGGCCAACTACGGCGGCTTCCCGGGGCGCGGCTTCCCGGTCGAGGCCCTGTTCGACCTGGACGCGGACCTGATCGGCGTGCCCGTCGGCGGCCTCCCGGTGTCGCACATGGACGACATCCCGCGGATCTGCGCCGAGCGCGGCATCTCCATCGGCGTGATCGCCACCCCGCCCACCGCCGCGCAATCGGTGTGTGACCGCCTGGTCGCGGGCGGTGTCCAGTGCATCCTCAACTTCGCCCCCGTCGTGTTGCAGGTTCCTGCTCACATCGAGGTCCGCAAAGTGGATTTGGCCGTCGAGCTGCAGATACTCTCGTTCCATGTGGCCCGCCGCGCGGACAGTGAAGGTCCGGCCGCCGGCAATCAGGGCAATTCCGGATTACCCGGTGCCGGCCTGCCGTCCGACAATGGCAAGGGCGGCCGGAACGGTTCGGGTCCGGACGGCGGACGGGAAATGGTGGTGCGCTCATGAGCGTGTTGGCGGTCGGGCTTTCGCATCGGAGTGCGGAGCTGAGCACGCTCGAGCGCGTCGCGATCCCGGCGCCCGAAATCGGCAAGGTGCTCGACGAGCTGCAGCAGGCCGCCCACATCAGTGAGGTCATGCTCGTCTCGACGTGCAACCGGATCGAGGTCTACGCGGTCGTCGAGACCTTCCACGGCGGCCTCAACGACGTCTCCGACGTGCTGTCCCGCCAGGCCGGCATGGAACCCGCCGAGCTCTACGACAGCCTGTACGTGCACTACGCCGGTGCCGCCGTCGAGCACCTCTTCTCGGTGACCTCGGGCCTGGACTCGATGGTCGTCGGCGAGACGCAGATCCTCGGCCAGATCCGGTCCGCCTACGCCACCGCGCGCGAGGCCGGCACCGTCGGCCGCACGCTGCACGAGCTGATCCAGACCACGCTGCGCGTCGGCAAGCGCGTCCACTCCGAGACCGGGCTCGACCAGCTCGGCGCGTCGGTCGTCTCCGAAGCGCTCGCGGCGGCCGGGGACGTCGCCGGCAAGCACGCCGTCATCGTCGGCGCCGGTTCGATGGGCGCGCTGAGCGCGTCGCAGCTGCGCAAGGCCGGGATCGGCGAGATCACCGTGGCCAACCGCACCGACGCCCGCGCCCGCCGGCTCGCCGCGAACGTCACCGAACAGGGCGTGCCGGCCCGTGCGATCCCGCTGTCCGGGGTCGCCGACGCCGTGCGCGACGCCGACGTCGTGATCTGCTGCACCGGCGCGCAGGACGCCGTCTTCGGCCCCGAGGACGTGCTGCCGCGCGGCGGCCGTGACCTGGTCGTCTGCGACCTCGGCCTGCCCCGCGACGTCGACCCGGCGGTCGGCGAGCTGGCCGACGTGCGCGTCGTCGACCTGGCCACCATCCAGCGCCGGATGCGCGAAGCCGGCACCCCGACCACCGAGCGCCAGACGGCCAAGGCGACCGGGATCGTCCTCGACGAGGTCCGCGACTACCTCGCCGGGCAGCGCAGCGCCGAGGTGACCCCGACCGTGACGGCGTTGCGCCGGCGCGCGGCCGAGGTCGTCGACGCCGAGCTGCTCCGGCTGGACAACCGCCTGCCCGAACTGGAGCCGGGCGTCCGCGAAGAGGTCGGCCGCACGGTCCGCCGGGTGGTCGACAAGCTGCTGCACGCGCCCACGGTGCGGGTCAAGCAGCTGGCCGCCGAGACGGCCGACACCGACTACGCGAACGCGTTGCGAGAACTGTTCTGCCTCGACCCGCAGGCACCCGCCGCGGTGGCGAGCCCGAAGCCCCCACCAGAGAAGAAGTAGCAGTGACCAGAGTCATTCGCATGGGTACGCGCGGTTCGAAGCTCGCGCTCACCCAGACCGGGACCGTCGCCGACGCCCTGCGCGCCACCGGCGTCGAGGTCGAGATCGTCAAGGTGACCACTCCCGGTGACAAGTCGATGGCGCCGATCGCGACGATCGGTGTCGGCGTGTTCACCTCCGCGCTGCGGGAAGCCTTGCTGCGCGGCGATGTCGACGTCATCGTCCACTCCTACAAGGACCTGCCGACCGCGCCGGAGCCGGGCATCACGCTCGCCGCCGTGCCGCCGCGCGAAGACCCGCGGGACGCGCTGATCGCGCGTGACGGGCTGACTCTGGGCGAGCTGCCGCCGGGCTCGACGGTCGGCACGGGCGCCGCCCGGCGGACCGCGCAGCTGCGCGCGCTGGGTCTCGGTTTGGAAATCGTGCCGATTCGCGGCAATATCGACACCCGCATGCGCAAGGTGACCGACGGCGAGCTCGACGCCGTGGTGCTCGCGCGTGCCGGACTGGCCAGGGTCGGTCTGGTCGAGGCGATCACCGAGACCCTCGACCCGATCCAGATGCTGCCGGCGCCCGCCCAGGGCGCGCTGGCGGTGGAGTGCCGGTCCGCGGACGTGGACATCGAGCAGCTGCTCGCGTCCACAGTGGACGACGAGGGCACGCGGGTCGCGGTGACGGCCGAGCGGGCCCTGCTGGCCGCGCTCGAGGCGGGGTGCAGCGCGCCGGTGGGCGCGCTCGCCGAGATCGTCGAAGATCTCGACGCCGAGGGCAAGGTCGTGGAACGGATCTCGCTGCGCGGCACCGCCGCGGTCGACGGCGAGAACGGCGCGGTGGACATGGTCCGGGCCTCCGCGCTCGCCGACAAGGACCAGGCCGCCCAGCTGGGCAAGGACCTGGCCGCCGAGCTGCTGGACCTCGGAGCCGGAGCCCTCTCCGGCCCCGCTCAGTAGCGCTCTCGCGAGCGCTTCGGAAAAGACGTGTAGGAGACCTGCGTCCGTGCGATCCCGCACGGCCGCCGCAAGAGGAGAAACGCACAGATGACCCCCGCGCGAAAGACCACCGGGCGCGTAGCGTTCGTGGGCTCCGGCCCCGGCGACGCCGGCCTGCTCACGGTCCGTGCCCAGGAGCTGCTGACCAAGGCCGAGGTCGTGGTGACCGACCCCGACGTCCCGCAGGCGGTGCTGGCCATGGCCGCCGAGGGCGCCGAGGTCCGGCCCGCCGTCGGCGAGGCCGCCGAGGTCGCCAAGGACCTGACCGCCGAGGCCAAGGCCGGCCGGCTGGTGCTGCGCCTGGTGGCGGGCGACCCGCTGACCACCCCGGCCGTGGTGGCCGAGGTGCAGGCGGTCGCGCGCACGAGCGCCGTGTTCGACGTCATCCCGGGCGTCTCCCCGGGCGCGGCCGTTCCGGCGTACGCGGGCGTCGCGCTGGGCGGCACGCACACCGAGGTCGACGTCCGCGGCGACGTCGACTGGGCGGCGCTGGCGGCGTCCCCCGGCCCGCTGGTGCTGCACGCGACGTCGGCGCACCTGGCCGAGGCCGCGTCGGCGCTGACCGGCAACGGCGTCCCGGCGTCGACCCCGGTCGCGGTCACCGCGAACGGCACCATCAACACCCAGCGCACCCTCGACACGACGCTCGAGAAGGTCGCCAACGACGCGGGCGAGCTCGTCGGGCCGCTGATCGTCACGATCGGCCAGGCCGCCGGGCACCGCTCGAAGCTGTCGTGGTGGGAGTCGCGCGCGCTGTACGGCTGGAAGGTCCTGGTGCCGCGCACCAAGGAGCAGGCCGGCGAGATGGCCGAGCGCCTGCGCGGCCACGGCGCGACGTCGCACGAGGTGCCGACCATCTCGGTCGAGCCGCCCCGCAGCCCGGCGCAGATGGAGCGTTCGGTCAAGGGCCTGGTCGACGGCCGCTACCAGTGGATCGTCTTCACCTCCACCAACGCGGTCCGTGCGGTCTGGGAGAAGTTCGAGGAGTTCGGGCTCGACGCCCGGGCGTTCTCCGGCGTGAAGATCGCCTGCGTCGGTGAGTCGACCGCGGCGAAGGTGCGCTCGTTCGGCATCATCCCGGAGCTGGTCCCCTCCGGCGAGCAGTCGTCCGAAGGGCTCCTGGCGGAGTTCCCGCCGTACGACGACGTGCTCGACCCGGTCGACCGCGTGCTGCTCCCGCGGGCGGACATCGCCACCGAGACCCTGTCGGCCGGCCTGCGCGACCGCGGCTGGGAGATCGACGACGTGACGGCCTACCGGACCGTCCGGGCCGCCCCGCCGCCCGCCGAGACCCGCGAGATGATCAAGACCGGCGGTTTCGACGCGGTCTGCTTCACCTCGTCCTCGACCGTGCGGAACCTGGTCGGCATCGCCGGCAAGCCGCACACCCGCACGCTGGTCGCGTGCATCGGCCCGAAGACCGCGGAGACCGCCGTGGAGTTCGGGCTCCGGGTCGACGTCCAGCCGGAGAAGGCGGACGTGCCGCACCTGGTGGACGCTTTGGCCGAGCACGCCGCGCGGCTTCGCGCGGAGGGTGCGCTGCCGCCGCCGCGCAAGGCGAAGCGGGCCCGCCGCTCCTGAGTTCGTGAACATCGAAGGCCGCCCCGATCGGGGCGGCCTTCGGTCGTTTCAGCGGGGGTTGTCCTTCCGCCACTTCAGGTAGTCGGCCACCGAGGCCGGGACGTCGAACTCGGGCTTGAAGCCCGTGTCGTCGGTGAGCCGCGAGATGTCCAGGTACGGGCCGTTCGCGCCGCCCGGCTGGAGGGTTACGCCCAACGCCGAGGCGAACTCGCCGTACGTGAACGGGCGGCCGCTCGACACGTTGTAGACCTCGTGGTTCAACGTCGCAGCCGTGGTCAGCAGGGCGATCGCGCGGCCCGCGTCCGGGGCGTAGCAGACGTCGCCGCCGTCGTCGGCGTGCATGTGCGAGGTCCCTGTGTTGACCAGCGAGGGGATCGGGCAGAACGGCGACTCCGGGTCCACCAGCGGGCCCCAGATCGTGCCGATCCGCAGCACCACCGGCTGGACGCCGCTGCCCGCCAAGGCGTGCGTCGTCAGCGGCTCGACCGCCTTCTTGAACGCGATGATCAAGTGCGGCAGGTCGGCCGTCGGCAGGGAGAGGTCTTCCGTCCACGGGACCTCGGGACGGCCGATGTACACGCCCAAGCTGCTCGCCACCGCGAACCGCCGGACTCCCCACGTCCGCGCCGCGTCGAGGGCGTTGAGCAGGCCGGTCGTGTCCGTGCGGAAGAACTCGACTGGATCGTCGCCCGGGATGCTGCCCGCCAGGTGGACGATGTCGCTGATGTCGTGGCGGGACCCGAGCGCCAGGAACGCGTCCCGGTCGGTGACGTCGAGCTGCTCGACCGTGAGCCGCCCCTCGAGGAACGACGGCACTTCGGCGCGCCGGTGGGCCGTCACGACGACGTCGTGGCCGAGGTGCAGCAGCGCGCGGGCGGTGTGGGCACCGATCATGCCGAGCCCGCCGGTGACGAGGATCATCGCGCCAGGCTAGGCAGCCGAAACCGCGGGTTCTTGAACGAATCGCGCAGGAACGGCAGGTAGGACGCCGAGTGGTCGTGGCCGCACGCGCACTCCTCGACGCTGCCGCCGAGCAACGCCCGCGGGGTGAGCCCGGTCAGCCGCAGGCACTCCCGGCCGAGGTGGGCCTGGTCGGCGTATCCGGCGTCGGCGGCCAGCCCGGCCGGCCCGCCGGCGCCCGCCTGGGCCAGCGCGAGGAAACCCTGGAACCGCAGCGTCCGCTGCAGGACCTTCGGCGCGACGCCCACCGCCTGCAGGCAGCGGCGGCGCAGCTGGCTGGGGGAGAGCGCGAGGTGCCCGGCCAGGGTGTCGATGTCGACCGGGCGCCACGGCATCAGCAGCCGGACCGCCTCGGCCACCAGCGGATCCACCGCTCTCACGGGCAGCCGGGCCTGGACGGTTTCGAGGGCACGCTCCGGGGAGGCGGCGATGGCCTCGGCCAAGCGGTCGTCTCGCAGGTCGACGTGCTGGTCGACCAGCTCGTCGAGGGGCACCGGCAGCGGGGGCGCGGCACCCGGCCGGAACCGGACACCGACGAGCGTCGTGCGGGCCGGGATGACCTCGAGCCGGGCCGCGGTCAGCGGGCCCAGCAACCGGGGGCGGCCGCCGATCGGGAAGTGCAGCTCGACCCCGCCGGTCGGCAGGTGCCGCTGGACGTACGGCTCGTCGCCGGTGCGCTGGAACCAGACCGTCCGCACGAAGGGCACCAGCCGCGGCACGGGCAGGCGTTCGACGTACTCGGTCACCCCCGTACCGAATCGTCCGCGCGGACGCGGGTCAAGCACCCTTGCGGAACTCCGGCGATCACAGCCGGAGTAGCTTGGTAAGGGTGTTCCCAGAGCATCGTCCCCGCAGGCTCCGCACCACCCCGGCCATGCGCAGGCTGGTGGGTGAGACGACGCTGCGGCCACGCCAGCTGATCCTCCCGATGTTCGTCGCCGAGGGGCTCGACACGCCGCGGCCGATCTCGAGCATGCCGGGCGTCGTCCAGCACACCCGCGACACGCTGCGGAAGGCCGCCGTCGATGCGGTCAACGCCGGCGTCGGCGGGCTCATGCTGTTCGGCGTCCCGAAGACCCGCGACGCCGAAGGCTCCGGGGCCGTCGACGAGAACGGCATCCTCAACGTCGCCCTGCGCGACCTGCGCCACGAGCTCGGTGACGCCACCGTGCTGATGGCCGACACCTGCCTCGACGAGTTCACCGACCACGGCCACTGCGGCGTCCTCGACGCCGACGGCGGGGTCGACAACGACGCCACCCTGCGCATCTACGCCGAGATGGCCGTCGCGCAGGCCGAAGCCGGGGCGCACGTGCTCGGGCCGTCCGGGATGATGGACGGCCAGATCGGCGTCATCCGCCGCGCGCTCGACGAGGCCGGGCACCGCGACAAGGCGATCCTCGCCTACTCCGCGAAGTACGCCAGCGCGTTCTACGGCCCCTTCCGCGAGGCCGTCGACTCGCAGCTCAAGGGCGACCGCAAGACCTACCAGCAGGACCCGGGCAACGGCCGCGAGGCGCTGCGCGAGATCGAGCTGGACCTCGCCGAGGGCGCGGACATGGTCATGGTCAAGCCCGCGCTGTCCTATTTGGACGTCATCAAGGCGGCCGCTGACATCTCCCCGGTGCCGGTGGCGGCGTACAACATCTCGGGCGAGTACGCGATGGTCGAGGCAGCCGCGGCGAACGGCTGGCTGGACCGCGAACGGACCGTCCTCGAGGTGCTGACGTCGATCCGCCGCGCGGGCGCCGACCTGATCCTCACGTACTGGGCCGCCGAGGCCGCTGCCTGGCTGGACTGACGTATTAGAGTCCACCCGTGGACGACAAAGAGGACCTGACGGGTCTGACCGACGACGAACGGCGCAAACTGGGCCGCTCGCCGGATCCGGTGCTGCCGGGCCAGGTCGCTACGCAGGTGACGCCGCCCGGGCCCGTGCAGGTGTCCTTCTGGTTCTGGCTCGTCGGCGGGCTCGTGCTGATCGGCGGCCAGGTGCTCACGCTGGTCCTCAAGCAGCAGCTGATCGACCAGCTGATCAAGCAGAACCGCGAGGCGGGCCGGCAGTTCGACGCGGCGGCGATCGCCAGCGGCACCACCACGCTGGTCTGGGTGCTGTTCGTGGGGGCGGTGGTGTTCGCGCTGCTGATGGCGCTGTTCGCCTACAAGGCCCGCGAAGGCACCCGCTCGGCGCGCACGGTGCTCACGTGGCTCGCGATCGCGTGCGTGCTGTTCCAGTTCGCCCTGTTCAGCAACCTGCCGTCGGTCATCGCGACGCTGCTGTTCGTCATCGCGCTGGTCCTGATGTACCTGCCGTCGGTGCGCGACTACTTCCCGAAGGCCGGCAGCAAGCCGTGAGCGACCGGCTCTACGCCGAATCGGGCGTGAGCTGGGCCGCCATCGTGTGGGGCCCGGTGTTCGCCCTGCTCGGCGCGCTGGCGGAGCTGGCCACGGGCGGGCCGGTCCACGTCGTGGGCTGGCTGATGGTCGGCTTCGGGCTGTGCGTCATCACGGTGCCGTGGGTGTACGCGCGCCGCCGGTTCCTTTCCCTGGAAGTGACGACGAAGCAGCTGCGGCAGGGCCGGGAGAAGGTCCCGGCGGACCAGCTCGCGGCGGTGACGGACGTCGGCGCGCCGGTGGGCGCCCGGGTGCTGGGCGGCGGCTGGGCGGTGCCGCGCAAGTACGACTCGCTCCCGGTCGAGCTCGCGGACGGCACGGTCGTCCTGGCGTGGGCGAAGGACGTCGAAGCGCTGCAGGACGCGCTGGACCGGCTCGTCCGGGCGACGCCGAAGGAAGCATGAGAAAATCTCTTCCGTGATCGACCTTCCGCAGCCCACCGGGGCCGAGCTCTGGCCGCCGGAAGAACCCGGCCCGCGCGCGCGGCTGCACAAGCCGTGGCGGACGCTCGTCGCCGTCGTGGAAGTCGTGCTCGCGGTCGCCGCCGGCTGGGCCGCCTACGCCCTCTGGCACGGCGGCCGCGCGACCGTCGTCACGCGGACCGACGACGGCGCCGTCCTGGAGTCGCACCGGTACTTCGGCGGGATGCTCGCCGCCGCCATCGGGCTCGGCACGGTCGCCGCGATCCTGCTGGTCGACGCGGTGCGTCAGCTGCTGCTCGCCGTGCGTGCGCGCCACCGCGCCCCGAAGGCCTGATACACAGCTCCCGCACAGGGAACGAACAGTCAATTGCTAAGCAGCGGCAGCAGGGTTGCCGCATGACGCGCGTGCGTGCCTCGAAGGCATGGGTGATCAACGGTGCTCTGGTCGTACTGCTGGCCGGGGCGGGTTTCGGGATATACCAGGCATTCAGTCCCGAACCGAACACGGCGCAGGCGCAGACGCGCAGCACCCCGGTGCGCCGCGCGACGGTCACCGAGACCATCTCGGCCGCCGGCACCCTCGCCAGCAGCTACACCGGCGCGGCGAACTTCTCGACGGCGGGCAAGGTCACCTCGATCGACGTGAAGGTCGGCGACGTCGTCAGCGCCGGCCAGAAGCTCGCCACCGTCGACAGCACGCAGGCGGCGAAGCAGCTTCAGGTCGCGAAGGCGAACCTCGCGGTCGCCCAGGACGGCCTGGACTCCGCCGAAGACGCCGAAGACACCCCGGCGACCGGGCAGAACTCCCAGAACAGCGCGCAGTCCGCGGCGAACAGCGTCACCTCGGCGCAGGCGAAGCTGGACCAGGCGCAGCTCGACGTCCAGACCGCGCAGACGGCGCTCGACAACACCACGCTCTACGCGCCCGGCGCCGGCACGGTCACCGCGATCAACGGGACGGTCGGGCAGCAGTCCTCCAGCGGCTCGGCGAGCAGCTCCCAGACGTCGAGCAGCAGCAGCAGCAGCGGCAGTGGCCAGGGCGGCGGGCAGGGCTCGTCGAACTCGGCCGGCGTCTCGTCGTCGAGCACGAGCAGCAGCGGCTTCATCACCATCACGAACATGACCGGCCTGGTCGTGAACACCTCCGTCGCCGAAATCGACGTCAGCAAGGTCAAGACCGGCCAGAAGGCCACCGTCACGCTCAACGCGCTGCCGGACAAGCCGATCCAGGCGACCGTCTCGAGCATCAACCTGACCCCGACGACCAGCGGCAGCGTCGTCTCCTACGGCGCGCAGCTGGCGCTGACCGACCCACCGGACGGGCTGCGGCCCGGCCAGTCGGCGAGCGTCGTGATCACCGTGGCGGAGGCGCAGAACGCGCTGAGCGTGCCGGCCGCGGCCGTGACCACCGCCGGCAGCACCAACGTCGTCACCGTGCAGGAGAACGGCCGGAACGTGCCGCGGCAGGTGCAGGTCGGCATCCGCGGCGAGTCGACCGTGCAGATCACCTCCGGGCTGACCGAGGGCGAGAACGTCGTGCTCACCGGGGCCTCGGCCGGCACCACCGGCACCGGCCGGACCGGGACCGGCGGCACCGGCGGGTTCCCGGGCGGCGGGACCGGCGGCTTCCCCGGCGGCGGCCAGCGCGGCACCGGCACGGGCGCCGGCGGCGGCTTCGGCGGCCGCGGGTGAACCCGGCGCGCGCGAAGCCGGTGATCGCGGTCTCCGGGCTGCGCAAGACCTACGGTGCCGGCGAGACGGCGGTGCACGCGCTGCGCGGCGTCGACCTCACCGTGTGGCCCGGCGAGTACGTCGCCATCATGGGCGCTTCGGGCTCGGGCAAGTCGACGCTGCTGAACATGCTCGGCTGCCTCGACGTCCCGACGGCCGGTCAGTACCTGCTCGACGGCTTCGGCGTCGGCAAGCTGAACGAACGGCAACTGGCGTTGCTGCGCAACCGGAAGATCGGGTTCATCTTCCAGTCGTTCAACCTCGTGCCGCGGACGTCCGCGCTGTCCAATGTGGAGCTACCGTTGGTCTACAGTGGACTCCGTCGGGCGGAACGCCGGCGCCGCGCGCTCGCCGCGCTCGAGATGGTCGGGCTGTCGGACCGGGCCAAGCACCTGCCGAGTGAGCTCTCCGGCGGGCAGATCCAGCGCGTCGCCGTGGCCCGCGCCCTGGTCACCGGCCCGGCGATGCTGCTGGCCGACGAGCCGACCGGCAACCTCGACCGCCGCAGCACCGAAGACGTCCTCGGGGTGTTCGACCGGCTCAACCGCCTCGGCCGCACCATCGTCGTCATCACGCACGAGGACGAGGTCGCCGAGCACGCGCGCCGCGTGGTGCGGGTCGACGACGGCCTCATCGTGTCCGACGAGATCACCCGCGCGGCCGGAGCGCTCACGTGAACTTCCTCGAAATCCTGCGCTTCGCCGTCCGCGGGCTCACCGCGAACAAGCTGCGCTCGGCGCTGACCACGCTCGGCATCACGATCGGCGTCGCCGCGGTGATCCTGCTCGTCGCGGTCGGCAACGGCGCGTCGGCGGCCATCGCGGCCAGCATCCAGGGTCTCGGCACCAACGTCGTCAACGTCTCCCCGGCGCGCGGCGGCGGGCAGGGTGCCTCGGCGCGGCCGCTGACCGTCCAGGACGCGCACGCGCTCGTCGACCCGATCGGCGCGCCCGACGTCAAGGCCGCGTCGCCGGTGGTCAACACGACGGCGACCGCGAGCTACGGGCAGACGTCGTACGACATCTCCAGCGTCGCCGGCACCGAACCGGCGTACTTCACGACGACCAACCGCGAGCTCGCCCAGGGGCAGCTGTTCACCAGCGAGGACGTCACGGCCGCGCGCAAGGTCGTCGTCCTCGGCCCGACCACGGCGGAGTCGATCTTCGGGACCGCCGATCCGGTCGGCAGGAACGTCTTGCTCAACAGCATCCAGTTCACCGTCATCGGGGTGCTGCAGGCCAAGGGCAGCACGGGGCTGCAGAACGCCGACGACGTCGCCATCGCGCCGATCTCGGCCGTGCAGAACTCGCTGGCCGGGTACGGCAGCCTCAGCCAGATCGCGGTCCAGGCCACCAGCGCGGACTCCGTGTCGCTGGCCCAGTCGGAGATCACCGCGATCCTCAACGCCCGCCACGGAATCCGGCTCGGCGGCACCGCCGACTACCAGATCCAGAACTCCGAGCAGCTGCTCGCGACGCGGACGTCGGCGACCGAGACGTTCACCGTGCTGCTGGCCGCGGTCGCGGCGATCTCGCTGCTGGTCGGCGGCATCGGCGTCACGAACATCATGCTCGTCACGGTCACCGAGCGGATCCGCGAAATCGGCATCCGCAAGGCCATCGGCGCCCCGCGCGCGGCCATCCTCGGCCAGTTCCTCGCCGAAGCGACCATGCTCAGCCTGTTCGGCGGGCTGCTCGGCGTCGCGATCGGGCTGATCGGCAGCCGGTTCACCATCTCCGGGATCACACCCGTCGTGGTGCCCTCGTCGATCCTGCTCGCCTTCGCGGTCTCCGCCCTGATCGGGCTGTTCTTCGGCAGCTTCCCGGCGAACCGGGCCGCCAAGCTGCGGCCGATCGACGCCCTGCGTCACGAATAAGGAGTCTTCGCATGTCTTCCACCACGACCCCACCGCCGAGCGCGGAGGAGATCGTCGCCAGCCCGGCGGTCGACGGTGACCTGAACGCCGAAATGCGGCGGGCCGCGAAGCCGTTTTCGCGCACGACGCTCGTGCTCGCCGGGCTCGTCGTCCTCGCGATCGCGTTCGGCGGCGGCGCCTGGACGCACGCGGCCTTCGGCTCGTCGTCGACCTCGGCGCCCACCCGCCCCACCGGTGCGGCTCAAGGCGGTCAGCAGGGCGGCACCGGCCAAGGCGGCTTCCGCGGCGGGGGCGGCGGTCGTGGCACCACCGGCACGGTCGACCGCGTCGACGGCACCACGGTCTACGTCAAGACCGCGCAAGGCGACGACGTCAAGGTGTCCACATCGGACTCGACGACGGTCGGCGTCACCCAGCAGGGCAAGCTGGCCGACCTCAAGCCGGGCGCGACGGTCGTCGTGCAGGGCCAGGCGGGCGAGGACGGCACGGTCACCGCGCAGGCCATCACCCAGCAGGCGGCGCGCTAGCCGCCCTCAGGCCGGCACCAGCCACGTCCGGCCACCTCGGGGGGATTTGCGAGACTGGACGGGTGAGCACAGGAACCGAGCAGTCCAAGGCGTGGTTCGACCGCGCGAAGACGGCCATCCCGGGCGGGGTGAACTCGCCGGTCCGGGCGTTCAACTCCGTCGGCGGCACCCCGCGGTTCATGGTCCGCGGCGAGGGCCCGCACCTGTGGGACGCCGACGGCAACCGCTACGTCGACCTGGTGTCGTCCTGGGGCCCGATGATCCTGGGCCACGCGCACCCGGCGGTCGTCGAGGCGGCGCGCGCGGCGGCGACGTCCGGGCTGTCGTTCGGCACGCCGACGATCGGCGAGGTCGAGCTGGCCGAGGAGATCATCGCCCGCGTCGAGCCCGTCGAGCGGGTCCGCCTGGTCAACTCGGGCACCGAGGCGACGATGAGCGCGATCCGGCTGGCCAGGGGCTTCACCGGCCGGTCGAAGATCGTGAAGTTCGCCGGGTGTTACCACGGTCACGTCGACGCGCTGCTCGCCCAGGCCGGCTCCGGCGTCGCGACGCTCGGGCTGCCGACGTCGCCGGGCGTCACCGGCGCCCAGGCCGCCGACACGCTGGTGCTGCCCTACAACGACCTCGACGCCGTCCGGAAGTCCTTTGTGGACAACCCGGGCGAGATCGCCGCGGTGATCACCGAGGCCGCGGCCGGCAACATGGGCGCGATCGCCCCCGACGAGGGCTTCAACGCGGGCTTGCGCGACCTCGCCCACGAGCACGGCGCGCTGCTCATCATGGACGAGGTGATGACCGGGTTCCGCGTCTCGAGCGCGGGCTGGTTCGGCCTCGAGGGCGTGGCCGGCGACCTCTACACGTTCGGCAAGGTGATGTCCGGCGGGCTGCCGGCGGCGGCCTTCGGCGGCCGCGCCGACGTCATGGCGAAGCTCGCCCCCGGCGGGCCGGTCTACCAGGCCGGGACGCTGTCCGGGAACCCCGTCGCGGTGGCCACGGGCCTGGCGACGCTGCGCGCGGCCGACCACGCCGTGTACGCGGCGCTGGACGCCAACGCGAAGCGGCTCGGCGACCTCTTCCGCCGCGAGCTCAGCAACGCGGGCGTCGCGAACAACGTCCAGTACGCGGGCAACTTGGTAAGCGTCTTCTTCGGCGAAGCGCCGGTACGCGACTACGCGGGCGCGCAAGCGTCCGAGACGTGGCGGTACCCGGCGTTCTTCCACGCGCTGCTCGACGCGGGCGTCTACGGGCCGCCCAGCGCGTACGAGGCCTGGTTCGTCAACGCGGCGATGGACGACGAAGCGTTCGCGGTGATCGAAGCGGCCCTGCCCGCGGCGGCGCGCGCGGCGGCGGAGGCGACCCAGTGACCACAGTCGTCCACCTGCTGCGGCACGGCGAAGTGCACAACCCCGAGAAGATCCTCTACGGCCGCCTGCCCGGCTACCGGCTGTCCGAGCGCGGGCAGCGGCAGGCGCTCACGGTCGCCGAGGCCGTCGCCGGCCACGACCTCGTGCACGTCGTCGCGTCGCCGCTGCAGCGGGCGCAGGAGACGGCCGGCCCGATCGCCGCGGCGCACCGCCTCGACATCGCGACCGACGAGGGCCTGATCGAGGCCGGCAACCAGTTCGAAGGCCTGCACGTGGCGGTCGGCGACGGCGCGCTCCGGGAGCCCAAGCACTGGCCGAAGCTGGTGAACCCGTTCAAGCCGTCGTGGGGCGAGCCGTACCTCGAAATCGCGCACCGGATGCTGGGCGCGGTGCACCGGGCGCGCTCCGCCGCGGAGGGTCACGAGGCGCTCTGCGTGTCCCACCAGCTGCCGATCTGGACGCTGCGCCGGTTCCTCGAGGGCAAGCGCCTGTGGCACGACCCCCGGCGCCGCCAGTGCTCGCTGGCGTCGTTGACGTCGCTGGTGTTCGACGGCGACGAGCTGCGCGAGATCGTCTACAGCGAGCCCGCGGGGACGACGGATCCGAAGGTGACCGGGGCATGAGAAGGGTCGTCTTGGCCGCCGTCGCGCTGCTGGCGCTGGCCGGGTGCAGCAGCGGCAAGGACGCGGTGGTGCAGGGCAGCAGCTTCAGCTTCGTCTCCCCGGGCGGCAAGGTGGACATCACCTACGACCTCGCCCAGCGCCAGGCCGCACCGGTGCTGGCGGGCGAAGACCTGATGAACGAGGGCAAGCAGCTGTCGCTGGCGGACTTCCCGGGCAAGGTCGTGGTGCTGAACCTGTGGGGGCAGTGGTGCGGGCCGTGCCGCACCGAGGTGCCGGAGATGGAGGCGGTGGCCAAGCAGGGCGTCCAGGTGGTCGGCATCGACGTGCGCGACCCGGCGCGCGAGGTGGCGCAGGACTTCGTCCGGGACCGGAAGCTGACGTACCCGTCGATCTACGACCCGGACGGGCGGGTGCTGCTCAAGCTGAGCGGCTACCCGCGCAACATCATCCCGTCGACGATCGTGCTGGACAAGCAGCACCGCGTCGCGGCGGTGTTCCTGCGGCCGGTGCTGGCCCAGGACCTGCTCCCGGTGACCCAGCGCCTGGCGGCCGAGACCTGATCGCGTGGCTTTTGCCGGATTTTTACCGGCTCGGGCGGTTGTCCGGCTAGATTTCCCCATGATCATTCCGACCTGACCAGGGGGAGATTCTCTTGTTCAAGAAGTTCGCGGCCGCCACGCTGATCGCGGCCGCCGCGGTCACGACGGTGTCGGTGCCCGCCTCGGCGGCGCCGGCCTCGGTCCAGGGGTTCACGGTGCTCAAGGAGAGGAGCGGCTACGGCCGCACGCTGCGCCTGTGGCTCAACACGAGCAACAACCAGGTGCACGCGAACCTGTCGGGCGCCCGGTACGGCGACAAGCTGTCGATCGGCAGCTGCTGCTACCCGTACACGACGTACGAGACGGTGACGAGCAACGGCCAGTCCGAGCTCAACACGGGGGAGTACGGCAACTACGGCCCCAACGTGAACGGCGTCTTCGCCGACGGCGGAGAACTCCACTTCTGACCGGCCGGCGACGGGCGGAGTGCCAGCCGGTCTTTCCGGGCAGCTGAAGGCCTGACCGGCACCCCACCCAGACCCCGCCCACCACCCCGATCCGAAGCCAGAACACGGACGGCAGTGCCGGGTCAAGGCATCTTTCCCGCCTTGACGCGGTGCTGCCGTCCGTAGTCACAATCGGGCTTCGGGGTGGTTGACCACCGCACGGTCGTCCGCCCGAACCACCGGGACCAAGGTCCTGAACTGCTGTGACCGAGGTCCTGTGAACCGGCCCCGGAGTTCTCACCAGGACCTCACTGCCTACCCTCAACGGGGTGAACTCCGTGACCGAGCTGGCGATCTCCGGACCGCTGCTGCTCGCCGCGGGCGTCGCGCTGCTGGCCGGAACGATCTCCTTCGCCTCGCCGTGCGTCGTGCCGCTCGTGCCGGGGTACCTCGCGTACCTCGCCGCGCTCGTCGGTGCGGACGCCCCCGCCGTCAGCGCCGACGAAGAGCGCAAAAAAGGCCGCTGGGCCGTCCTCGGTGCCGCCCTGCTCTTCGTGCTCGGGTTCACCGTCGTCTTCGTCGCCACCCTCGGCACCCTCGTCTGGCTGGCCGACACCCTCACGCTCAACCAGGACCTGCTCCAGCGCATCGGCGGCGTCCTCACCATCGCCATGGCCCTCGTCTTCCTCGGCTGGATCCCCGGCCTGCAGCGCGAGGTCCGCTCGCACCACGTCCCGCGCGGCGGCGTCTGGGGCGCCCCGCTGCTCGGCGCGATCTTCGGGCTCGGCTGGACGCCCTGCATCGGCCCCACGCTCTCCGCCGTCACCACGCTGGCCAGCGCCACCGGCGGCGCCGAGGCCCGCGGCTACCTGCTGATCGCCGTCTACTGCCTCGGCCTCGGGCTGCCGTTCCTGCTCATCGCGCTCGGCGCCCGCTGGGCCGTGCGCGCCACCGACTGGGTGCGCCGGCACGGCCGCCAGGTGCAGATCTTCGGCGGGGTGCTGCTGATGGCCGTCGGCATCCTGCTGGTCACCGGCGTCTGGGGAGACCTGATGGGCTGGCTCCGCAACGAACTCGCGGGCAACCTGGAGCTGCCGCTGTGACCACCACGGAAGCCCCGCCCAAGACCCCCCAGGGCCCCACGCCCGCGAAGCGCACCTTCGCCTTCCTGCGCAACACCTGGCGCGGCCTGACGTCGATGCGCACCGCGCTCGTCCTGCTGTTCCTGCTCGCCCTGGCCGCCCTGCCCGGCGCGCTGCTGCCGCAGCGGAAGCTCAACGCCCCCAAGGTCGACGAGTACATCGCCGCCCACGGCTGGTGGGGCACCCTGCTCGACAAGCTCGAGTTCTACGACGTCTACTCCAGCATCTGGTTCTCGGCCATCTACCTGCTGCTGATGATCTCGCTGGTCGGCTGCCTGACCCCGCGCAGCTTCGACTACGTCAAGGCGATGCGCGCCAAGCCCGTGCTGACGCCGCGCAACCTGGCCCGGATGCCGCACTACCGGCTCGGCCGTGGCAAGCAGGACGTCTCGGCCGAGCTCGCGGCCGTCCATAAGCAACTGTCGGGCTGGCGCCGGATCGAGCGCGAAGAGGCCGACGGCGTCCGCACGATCTCCGCCGAACGCGGGTTCCTGCGCGAGACCGGCAACCTGCTCTTCCACTTCAGCATGCTGGGCCTGATCGTGTTCTTCGCGCTCGGCAAGCTCTACGGCTACGAGGGCCAGGTCATCGTCCAGGCCGACGGCAGCTCGTTCTGCAACTCCGGCATCTACAACTACGACTCCTTCAACGCGGGCCTGCGCGTCGACGGCACCGACCTCGACCCGTTCTGCGTGAAGGTGAACGACTTCACCGTGCGGTACACCCCGGCCGGCGAGCCGGAGTACTACCACGCGAACATCCAGTACCAGTCCGGCGCAGACCTCGACACGGGCACTTGGCGCCCGTACGGCCTCGAGGTCAACTCGCCGCTGCGGACCGCGGGCGACCGCGTCTACCTGCTGGGCCAGGGCTACTCGCCGCAGTTCACGGTGACCTTCCCGGACGGCTCCCAGCGCACCCAGAACACCCAGTGGCGCACGGTCGACCCGACCACGATGCTCGCCGAGGGCGCGACGAAGTTCGACCAGCCCGGCGTCACCGACGAGGTCCAGCGGCGCACCCGCCAGCTGGCCATCACCGGCCTGTTCGCCCCGACGTCGTTCCTGCACGGCAACGTCCTGACGTCGTCGGCGCCGGAGCTGAAGGACCCCGCGGTGGCCGTCGACATCATGCGGGGCGACCTGGGCCTGGACGCCGGGCGCGGCCAGTCGGTCTTCGAGATCGACCAGTCCCTCGTGGACGACGGCAGGCTGAAGAAGATCGCCCGCGAGAACCTCAAGGTCGGCCAGGAGATCAAGCTCGACGACGGCACGAAGATCCGCTTCGACGGCGTCAACCACTGGGTCTCCCTGCAGGTCTCCCACGACCCGACGCAGGGGTTCGTGCTCGGCTTCGCCATCGCGATGTTCCTCGGCCTCGGCGCGTCACTGCTGGTCAAGCGCCGCCGGCTGTGGGTGCGGGTGAAGCCGGGGACCGAGGACGACCCGGGTACCGTGATCGAGGTCGCCGGACTCGCCCGCACCGACCAGGCGGGGTACGGCGAAGAGTTCCACCGGATCAGTGAACGCCTGATCAGTGGTCAGAAGGGCTGAGGCATGCCGATCAACGAGACGCTGTCGACCTACAGCGACTGGCTCTACACCACCGCCGCGGCGATCTACGTCGTCGCGCTGATGATGACGCTGATCGAGCAGGGCTTCGGCGCCAAGGGCCGGCTCGCCACCGAGCGCGCCAAGCTCCGGGCGCGCGAGCTCGTCGGCGCCGGCGGGCCGCCGATCGAAGAGGTCCAGGCCGCGCAGCGCACGGCCGGCCGGCCCGAGCGGATCGGCAAGATGGGCGCGTCGCTGCTCGTGCTCGGCGCGCTGCTGCAGCTCTCGGCGATCGTGCTGCGCGGGCTCGCCGTGCACCGCGCGCCGTGGGGCAACATGTACGAGTACGGCATGGCGGTCACCTTCATCACGGTGGTCACCTGGATCGTCGTCATGTGGAAGTTCCCGGTCCGCCACCTCACCGGCTTCCTCCTGCTGCCCGTCGTGATCCTGATGTTCATCAACGGGACGCTGCTGTACACGACCGCGGCGCCGGTGCAGCCCGCACTGCAGTCGTACTGGCTGGTCATCCACGTCTCGGCGGCGATCATCGGCTCGGGCGTGTTCCTGGTGCCGGGTGTCGCGAGCGTTCTTTACCTGTTCCGCGCGGCCTACGAGAAGGACGAGACGAAGTTCGCCCGGTTCGCCTCGAAGCTGCCCGCGGCCGACGTCCTCGACCGGATCGCCTACCGGACGACGATCTTCGCCTTCCCCGTCTTCACCTTCGGCGTGCTGTGCGGCGCCGTCTGGGCCGAGTCGGCCTGGGGCCGGTTCTGGGGCTGGGACCCCAAGGAGACCGTCGCGTTCATCGCCTGGGTCATCTACGCGGCCTACCTGCACTCGCGGGCGACCGCGGGCTGGCGCGGGGCCCGCGCGGCGGCGATCAACATCGTCGGGTTCGCCGCGATGATCTTCAACCTGTTCTTCGTGAACCTCGTCACCGCGGGCTTGCACTCGTACGCCGGGGTGGGCTGAGCAGACCCGTGAAGCGCCGACTACCGTCGTCACCAGGGGGCATGATGTCGGCGGAGTGCGCGGAGGTTTACACCGGTGACCGGACCCACTGAAGAATCGGCTCCTGGCCACCCGGAACAGGCCGAAAAGCAGCCTGAGGTGAGCCTGTTCGCCGACGACCGGACGGACTCGCACCCGCACCCGGAGACGTCGGGGGCGTTCGACGTGCAGCCGACCCAGGCGGTCGCGCCGCCGCCGAACCCGGCGGTGTCCGGGCCGCACCAGGTGAATCCCGCGGTCTCGGGGCCGCACCAAGTGCCCAACCCGGCCGTGTCGGGCCCGCACCAAGTGCCCCCGGGCTACGACCAGAACCTCCCGCCGCTGCAGCCGCAGTACGCGCAGGCCCAGTACCCCCAGCAGCCGCAGCAGCAGGCTTCCGGGCTGCCGCAGCCCCAGAGCGGGCGCCACGCGGCACCGCAGCAGCCGGGCCACGGCCACGACCTCGCGACCGCGCACCTGGTCAAGCAGGTCAAGCGGCCCCCGCAGTCCGGCTGGCGCAAGGCCGTCTACGTCGGCTCCGGCAAGCTGATCAACCCCGGCGAGAGCCCGGCGGACATCCAGCGCCGCGACCTCATCGCGCGCGTCAACCAGCCCCTGCGCGGGTGCTACAAGATCGCGATGCTGTCCCTGAAGGGCGGCGTCGGCAAGACGACGGTGACGACGACGCTCGGGGCGACGTTCGCGTCCCTGCGCGGCGACCGCGTGGTGGCCGTGGACGCGAACCCCGACCGCGGCACGCTGTCGCAGAAGCTCCCGCTGGAGACGACGGCGACGGTCCGCCACCTCCTGCGCGACGCGGCCCGCATCACGCGCTACAGCGACGTCCGGTCGTACACGTCCCAGGGCGCCAGCCGGCTGGAGATCCTCGCGAGCGAGCAGGACCCGGCCGTTTCCGAGGCCTTCTCCGAGGAGGACTACCGGCGCACGGTCAACCTGCTCGAGCACTTCTACAACATCGTGCTCACCGACTGCGGCACCGGCCTGATGCACTCGGCGATGAAGGGCGTCCTGGACGTCGCGGACGCGCTGGTGGTGGTGTCGTCCGGCTCGGTCGACGGCGCTCGCAGCGCTTCGGCGACTCTCGACTGGCTCGAGGCGCACGGGTACGGCGAGCTGGTCAAGCGCTCGGTGGCGGTGATCAACTCGGTCCGCCCGAAGGGTGGCTCGGTCGACCTGGACAAGCTGTCGGCCCACTTCGGGGCGAAGGTCCGCGCGGTCTGCAAGATCCCGTTCGACCCGCACCTGGAAGAGGGCGCGGAAATCGAGTTGGACCGGCTGACCGGCGACACCCGGCTGGCGCTGCTGGACCTGGCGGCGACGGTGGCCGACGGCTTCGCGACCCCGCTCTCGCAGGGTTACCGCTAGCCGTCCTCGTCCCGGCGCTTGCGCTGCTGTTCGGCCAGCTGACGCAGGAAGTCGGGATCGTCGTCCGGAGCGATCGGGGCGCGGCGCGGCGGCGAAGTGACCATCCGCTGACCGGCGAACGACCGCCACAGGAGCAGGGCGACGACCAGCGCGCCGACCGCCGCGAGCAGAGCGAGCATGCCGGATCCTTCCGTGTGGGTCCCCCGAGGTTAACCCGTCGGACCGGGTTTCGGCCCGAACCCCGGCGAGCGGGTGACGACCGGAACACGAACGGCCGCGGGCGGGGGCGGGGATGGTTCCCCTTTACGTGGATACGGATCCGGCGCGGAGATGGTTCGCGGGGAACGCGGCCGCGCTCGACGTATGCGGAGACGACGAAGGGCCGCGCGGGCCGAGGGAAGTCCCCATGCCCGGCGCGGCCCCTCGCCGGAACTCCTTCAGACCTTGCGGGCCGGTTCGCTGGCGTCCGTGGTCAGCTCCGCGAGGAGCTCGTTCACCTCGGACTCCCGGAACCGCCGGTGCCCGCCCGGGGTCCGGATCGAGCCGATCCGGCCCGCCGTCGCCCATCGGGTGACCGTCTTGGGGTCCACCCGGAACAGTGCTGCCACCTCGCCAGGGGTGAGCAGGCGTCCGCCCATCGTCGCGGTCATTTTCCGCCTCCTTAACGACCTCACTGCTATACCGGAGGCAATCCGGGCCCTTCTGGCCCGTCGCGCCGGGGTAGCCAACACGGCAATCGTTGCACTTCACCCGTCGGGTACTCGAACGGTTGTCCAAGAGTAAAGAGCCCTTAAAGGTCAAAACGGACAGCTTGCTTACGTTCTGCAACTATTGTCGTGGTGACATGACGTGCGGAGATGTCGTTCGCCTGGGTCATCGGCCGCGAGGCGTGGTCTCAATGGGGGATTGTCCAACCGCATAGAGTGATCCCGTGGATCAGTTGGACCGGAAGATCATCGCGGCGTTGCGTATCAACGGACGAGCCACTTACGCGGACCTCGGGCGGGCCGTCGGGCTCTCCGCGTCGTCGGTGCACGAGCGGGTGGGCAAGCTGGAAGCCGCCGGCGTGATCACCGGCTACCACGCGGTCGTCGACCCGAGCTCGGTCGGCCTCGGCGTCACCGCCCTCGTCAGCATCCACCCGACCGACACCGCGACCGAAGACGACGTCGCCGACGCGCTCGCCGAGCTCGACGAGGTCGAGAGCTGCTACGCGGTGGCCGGCGACGAAGCCTTCGTGGTCAAAGTGCGCGTGCCGACCGTCGACGAGCTGGAGCGGACCCTCGGCCGGCTCCGGCGCATCCCCGGCGTCGGGCGGACGAACACGACCGTCGTGCTCTCGACGCGCTTCGAGGGCCGCCCGAACAACGCGGGCCTGCAGAAGGACCGGTCAGGCGGGGCGTAGCCTGCGTTGGTGTGAGCGACGAGAAGGCCGGCACCCTGCCGCGTGACCTGACGCTGTACCTCCTGGCGCGGTTCGTGCTGGTCGGGGTGATCGCCTGGGTGCTGACCCTGGTCGGCGTGCCCCTGCTGGTCGCGCTGGTCGTCGGGCTGGTCGTCGGGCTGCCGCTGGGCCTGCTGCTGTTCCGCCCGCTGAACGCCCGCGTCACGGCCGGCCTCGCGAAGCGCAACGAGAAGCGCGCCCGGGCCCGTGCCGAGCTGCGCGCCCAGCTGCGCGGGGACGCTCCCGGGCAAGCCGAATGAGCCGCCCGCACTCCCGCAGCTGGGTCCGCGAGGCCGTCCGGATCATCGAGGCGGACGCGAACCGCAGCGCCGACACCCACCTGCACGTCTTCCCACTGCCGCCGGAGTGGGGCATCGACCTCTACCTCAAGGACGAGTCCGTCCACCCGACCGGCTCGCTGAAGCACCGGCTGGCCCGCTCGCTGTTCCTCTACGGGCTCGTCAACGGCCAGATCGGCCCGGACACCGTGCTCGTCGAGGCCTCCAGCGGGTCGACGGCGGTGTCCGAGGCCTACTTCGCCCGGATGCTCGGCCTGCGCTTCATCACGGTCGTGCCGCGGAAGACGTCGAAGGAGAAGATCGCGCTCATCGAGTTCTACGGCGGTGAGTGCCACTACGTCGACGAGGCGCCGGCGATGTACCCCGAGGCCGAGCGGCTCGCGGCCGAGTCCGGCGGGCACTATCTCGACCAGTTCACGTATGCCGAGCGCGCGACGGACTGGCGCGGCAACAACAACATCGCCGAGTCGGTGTTCGCGCAGATGCGCTCGGAACGCCACCCGATCCCGACGTGGATCGTGGTGGGCGCGGGCACGGGCGGCACGAGCGCGACGTTCGGCCGGTACGTCCGCTACAAGCGCCACACGACGAAGATCTGCGTCGCCGACCCGGAGAACTCGTCGTTCTACGGCGCCTGGGAGACCGGCGCGCTCGACTACGCGACCGGGATGCCGTCGCGCATCGAGGGGATCGGGCGCCCGCGTTGCGAGCCGTCGTTCGTCCCGGGCGTCATCGACGAGATGTTCCGGATCCCCGACGCCGGCTCCCTGGCGGCCATCCGGCTGCTGCGCGAGCGCACCGGGCACTGGGCGGGCGGCTCGACCGGGACGAACCTCTACGGCGCGTTCCGGCTCATCTCGCGGATGGTCGAGGACGGCCAGGCGGGCAGCGTCGTGACGCTGCTGTGCGACGGCGGCGAGCGGTACGCGCACACCTACTACAACGACGAGTGGATCGCGGCCCAGGGGATGGACCTGGCGCCGCACACGGCGTTGTTCGAAGAGTTCCTGACGACCGGGAAGTTCTTCGTCCCGGAGGACTAGAAGCCCAGCGCGACGGCGGCGAGCACGGCCCAGGCGAGCATCGCCAGGCCGGTGTCCCGCAGCGCCGGGATCAGCTCACGGCCGTGCGCGCCGCCGCCGACCGCGCGGACCGACTTCAGCAGCAGCGGCGCCGTCACCAGCGTGATCAGGACCAGCGGGTGGAAGACGCCGAGCACGATGCTCAGCACGTACGGCACGGCCACCAGGACCAGGTACAGCCGGCGCGTCCCGCCGTCGCCGAGCCGGGTCGCCAGCGTGCGCTTGCCGGACTCGATGTCCGTCGGGATGTCGCGGAGGTTGTTGGCCGTCAGGACCGCCGTGGAAAAGCTGCCGACGGCGACCGCGCACGCCAGCCCGGCCCAGCTGACCCGGCCCGCCTGGACGTACACCGTGCCCAGCACGCCGGCCAGCCCGAAGAACACGAACACCGCGATCTCGCCGAAACCGTAGTAGCCGTAGGGCTTCTTGCCGCCGGTGTAGAACCACGCGCCGAGGATGCACAGCGCGCCCATCACCAGCAGCCACCAGTGCCCGCTGCTGAGGACGAGCACGAGCCCCAGCACCCCGGCCAGGCCCAGCGCGACCAGCGCGGCGGTCAGCACGGCCTTCGGCGCGGCGACGCCCGAACCGACCAGCCGCAGCGGGCCGACGCGGTTCTCGTCGGTGCCGCGGATGCCGTCGGAGTAGTCGTTGGCGTAGTTGACGCCGACGATCAGCGAGAGGGAGACGAGCAGCGCCAGCGCGGAGCGCCACCACGAGAACGCGTCCAGCGCGATCGCCGCGCCGACTCCCGCCACTACCGGCGCCACCGCGTTCGGCAGCGTCCGGGGCCGGGCCCCCTCGATCCACTCGTTCACTGTCGCCATGGCGCCATTCAACGCCATGTCGATCAGTGCCCGGCAGTCAGTTCGTGGTCGGCAGCTGCCAGGTCAGCTGGCCGCTGTTGGGGTCGGCCCCGGGGCCGTCTGCCAGAGCCGCACCCGCGGGAAGGAGGACCCCCAGGGCGACGGCGGTGCCGATGAGGGCGGTTCTGATCCAGCGCGTCATGGTGCGTAGCCAAGCGGGTGCGCGCCGTACATGTCAACGAAGTGCGGCCATTCAGGCGCTCAAACCCGACTCAAGTCGCTGTTTCACGGCCGCCCGGTCGATCTTGCCCGGACCGCGAAGCGGCAGCTCAGGGGCGTATTCGACGCGTTTCGGCGTCGACGCGGCGCCCAGTTCGGCCCGGACCGCGGCACGTAGTTCGTCCGCTTCGCGCGGTTCACCCTCTGGGACGACCAGCGCCACGACGGCCTCGCCCCACTCGGGGTCCGCCACGCCGACCACGCACGCGTCCCGGACGCCCGGCTGGGCGCCCAGCACGCGTTCGATCGCGTTCGCGGACACCTTCACGCCGCCGGTGTTGATCATGTCGTCGGCCCGGCCGAGGACCTCGATCCGGCCGTCGTCGTGACGAACCCCACGGTCGGACGTCGTGAACCAGCCGTCGGCGAACGACTCCGCGGTCAGCTCGGGCTGCAGCCGGTAGCCGTGGGCGAGGACGTCGCCGGCGATCCGGATGCGCTCCCCGGCCACGTCGACGCGGACGCCGTCGAGGGGGAAGCCGTCGTAGACACAGCCGCTCGCCGTCTCGCTCATGCCGTACGCGGGCACGATCGCCACGCCCGCGTCGGCCGCGCGCTCACGCAGGGCCGCCGAGGTCGCCGCCGCGCCGACCACGATCGCGTCGAACGTCTTCGCCGCGGCCAGGCCGGCGCCGCCGTCGTCGAGCAGCCGGACCAGCTGCGTCGGCACCAGCGCCGTGTACCGCCGGCCGCCGCTCAAGGTCGCCGCCGCGGCCGCGAAGTCGTCCGGCCGGAAGCCGGTACCGGTCAGGAACACCGGAGAGGTGCCCGCCAGCAGCGACCGGACCAGCACCTGGAGCCCGCCGATGTAGTGCGCCGGGGTCGCCAGGAGCCACTGGCCGGGGCCGCCGAGGCGAGCGTGCGTGGCCTCGGCGGACGCGGTCAGCGCACGGGCCGACAGCAGCACGCCCTTGGGTGCGCCGGTCGAACCCGAAGTCGCGATGACCACGGCGGTGTCCGGCTCGGCGGGTTCGTCCGGGGCCATCGCGTCCCGCAGCGCCGGATCGGTGAACGGCAGCACGGCCGGGCCGCCGTCCAACGCGGTCGCGATCGCGTTCTGCAGCGTGACCAGCGCGGACGGCGAACTGTCGAGTTCGATCGGGAGCAGCTCAGTAGTAATAGGGGACGTCCTTGAAGTCGGGGTCGCGCTTCTGGAGGAACGCGTCACGGCCTTCGACGGCTTCGTCCTGCATGTAGGCCAGGCGGGTGGTCTCGCCGGCGAACAGCTGCTGGCCGACCAGGCCGTCGTCGGTGAGGTTGAACGCGTACTTGAGCATCCGCTGGGCCGTCGGCGACTTGCGGGTGATCTCCCACGCCCAGGTCAGCGCCTCTTTTTCGAGGTCGGCGTGCGGGACGACCGCGTTGACCGCGCCCATGTGGTGCATCTGCTCGGCGGAGTACTCGCGGCCGAGGAAGAAGATCTCGCGGGCGAACTTCTGGCCGGTCATCTTCGCCAGGTAGGCCGAGCCGTAGCCGCCGTCGAACGAGCCGACGTCGGCGTCGGTCTGCTTGAACTTCGCGTGCTCGGCCGAAGCGAGGGTGAGATCGCACACGACGTGCAGGGAGTGCCCGCCGCCCGCGGCCCAGCCCGGCACGACCGCGATCACCGGTTTCGGCAGGAACCGGATCAGCCGCTGGACCTCGAGGATGTGCAGCCGGCCGGCCCGCGCGGGGTCCACCGTGTCGGAGGTCTCGCCGCTCGCGTACTGATAGCCGGAGCGTCCGCGAATACGCTGGTCACCACCGGAGCAGAACGCCCACCCGCCGTCCTTGGGTGAGGGGCCGTTCCCGGTGAGCAGGACACAGCCGACGTCGGCGCTCATCCGGGCGTGGTCCAGCGCCCGGTAGAGCTCGTCGACGGTGTGCGGCCGGAAGGCGTTGCGGACCTCCGGGCGGTCGAACGCGATGCGCACCACGCGTTTGCCGCCGCGGCTCTCAGCGGAGCGGTGGTAGGTGATGTCGGTGAAGGCGAAACCTTCGACCTCGGTCCACGCGGCGGGGTCGAACAGCTCGGAAACTCGGGCGTCATCCACGTTTGGGAGAATAGGACCTGTGGACTCAACTGATCTCGATGGATGCGAGGCCTGCCGGTGAACCCTTCCACCGCGCAGGCCAGGGTCATCGTCGACGAACTCGTCCGCAACACCGTTTCGCACGTCGTCCTCTGCCCGGGCTCCCGCAACGCGCCGCTGTCCATCGCGCTGTATGACGCGGCGGCGGCCGGGAAGCTCCAGCTGCACGTCCGCATCGACGAGCGCGGGGCCGCGTTCCTCGCCCTCGGCATCGCCGCCCGCACCGGCCGGCCGGTGGCCGTGCTCTGCACGTCCGGCACCGCGGCCGCGAACTTCCACCCCGCCGTCCTGGAGGCCGACCGGGCCGGCGTCCCGCTGATCGTCCTGACCGCCGACCGGCCGCCCGAGCTGAGAGCCGCGGGCGCGTCCCAGGTCATCGACCAGCACCAGCTCTACGGTGACGCCGCCCGCTACTTCGACGAGCTGGCCGTCGCCGAGCGGCGGGCGGGCCAGAACTCGTACTGGCGCAGCCAGATCTGCCGGGCCTGGAACGCCGCCTACGGCGAATGGCGCTGCGGTCCGGTGCACCTGAACATCCCGTTCCGCGAGCCGCTCGTGCCCGACCTCGACGACGACGGCGAGTGGTACGAATCCCTGGACGGCCGCCCCGACGGCTCCCGCTGGACCGAGCTGCCGGACTTCGGCGCGCTGCCGTCGTTCGTGGTGCCCTCGGCGCGCCACGGCCTGGTCATCGCGTGCGACACCGGCGTCCAGGCGGCCAGCGAGTGGGCCGAGCAGCACGGCTGGCCGGTCGTGTCGGAGACCGGTGGCCTCGGCCTGTCCGGCGGTACGGCGATCTCGTCCGGCGCGTGGCTGCTGGGCGTCGAGGAGTTCATCGCGAAGCACAAGCCGGAGCAGGTGCTCTGCCTCGGCAGGCCGACGGTGTTCCGGCAGATCCAGAAGGTGATCTCGGACCCGTCGGTCGAGGTCCTGCTGGTCCGCCCGGACTCGGACTGGCCGGCGCCCGCGCACAACGTGCGGCAGGTCGGGCAGTGGTTCGACGAGCCGACCAAGCCGGCCGACCCGGAGTGGCTGGCGAGCTGGCGCCGGGCCGACGCGGCCGCGTCCGACGCCGTCACGTCGGTGCTGGCCGCCGAACCGTGGCCCTCCGGGCTACGCCTGGCGTCGGAGCTGGTGGACGCGCTCCCGCCGGACTCGCTGCTGGTCGTGGGCTCGTCCAACCCGACCCGCGACGTCGCGCTGGCGGGCCGGCTGCGCCCGGACGTCCTGGTGCACCGCAACCGCGGGGTGGCGGGCATCGACGGGACGGTCTCGACGGCGATCGGCGCGGCGTACGTCCACCGCGGGCCGTCGTACGCGCTGCTGGGCGACCTGACGTTCCTGCACGACGCGTCCGGCCTGCTGACCGGCCCGGCCGAGCAGCGCCCGGACCTGACGATCGTCGTGTGCAACGACGACGGCGGCGGGATCTTCTCCCTGCTGGAGCAGGGTGCGCCCGAGCACGAGGCGAGCTTCGAGCGCGTGTTCGGCACGCCGCACGGCGCCGACCTGGGCGCGCTGTGCGCCGGCTACCGCGTTCCGCACGTCGTCGCGGAGACGCTGACGGAGTTCCGCGCGGCGCTGCGGCCCGCGCCGGGGCTGCGGGTCGTGGAGGTGCGGGTGGACCGGTCGCGGCACCGCGACCTGCACGGCCGCTTGCGCGCGGCGGTCTCATCGGCGGTCTCCGCGGTCTGAGTCAAGCGCTTTCCGGGACCGGTCCCAGGAGGTAAGAACCTTCCTTCGCCGGTACCTGGGTGCTGCCCGGCTGGCTACGTTCGAGCGCGCTGAACCTCACCCGTTGGAGGGATTCGAATGCGTGCAAGAACGCGCACCGGTTTCGGTGCGCTCGCGGCCGGCGTCGTCTCGGTGCTGCTCGCCGGTACCGCCGCCGCGGCCCCGGCACCCGGTGCCCCCGGTGTCGGCGACCCGTACTACCCGAACGCCGGCAACGGCGGCACGGACGTGCTCCACTACGACATCCGCCTGACCTACCAGCCGGCCACCGACGTCCTCGCGGGCACGACGACGCTGCTGCTCACCGCCACGCAGGACCTCTCGCGGTTCGACCTCGACTTCGCGCTGAAGGCCTCGAGCGTGCGCGTGAACAACCGGCCCGCGCAGTTCACGAACCAGACCGGCAACGGAGAACTCGTCGTCACCCCGGCGCAGCCGCTGCTCAAGGGCCAGACCGCGACCGTCGTCGTCGCCTACTCGGACACGCCGTCGACCGAGACCGTGGACGGCATCAACGCCTGGAAGAAGGGCGCGTTCGGCGCGCTCGGCATCGACGAGCCGCAGAGCTCGGCGTGGTGGTTCCCGGCCAACGACCACCCGACCGACAAGGCGACCTACGACGTCACCATCGAAGCCCCGGACGACAACGTTGCCATCTCCAACGGGTCGCTCGTGCGCACGACGAAGAGCCGGGCGGGGTGGACCCGCTGGCAGTGGCGGAGCACGAAGCCGCAGGCCACGTACCTGACGTCGTTCATCGTCGGCAAGTACGAGCTGAACCAGTCGACGACGCCGGACGGCAAGCCGTTCATCACGGCGTACGGCGCCGACCTCGGCGACTCGCTGTACGCGGCGAAGGCCAGCGTCGAGCGCACGCCGGAGATCGACGAGTTCCTGGCGACGCAGTTCGGCCCGTACCCGTTCGAGGCCGAGGGCGGCGTCGTGACCAGCGGCATCACGTTCTCGCTGGAGAACCAGACCCGCCCGACCTACGGCGCCCGGAACTTCCGCGCCGGCTCGAACACGACGCTGATCGCGCACGAGAACGCCCACCAGTGGTTCGGCGACAACGTCTCGCTGGGCCGCTGGAGCGACATCTGGCTGAACGAGGGCTTCGCGTCCTACGCCGAGTGGCTCTGGTCGGAGCACGAGGGCGAGGGCACGGTCGCGGAGCTGGCGCAGTACACGTACGACTCGAACCCGGCCGACGGTGATCTGTGGAAGCTCGTCCCGGCCGACCCGGGTGCGGACAACCAGTTCGACAACGCCGTGTACGACCGTGGCGCGCTGACGCTGCAGGCGCTGCGGACGGCTGTCGGTGACGAGGCGTTCTTCAAGATCCTGCAGACGTGGCAGGTGCAGAAGGGTGGCAAGGACGGCCGGATCCTCGAGTTCATCGCGTTGGCGGAGAAGATCTCGGGCAAGCCGCTGCACGACCTGTTCCAGACGTGGCTGTACACGGCTGGTAAGCCGTCCGTGGGGCCGAACGGGGCTGCGGCTTTCACCGCGCGTGTGGCGTCGGTGAAGCCGAAGTCGTTCGACCAGATCCAGGCGAACCACCGGAATCTCGCCGCGGAACACACGCACTGAGCGAGACCGCTACGCTCGCCGCGTGAGCACGAGAGGTGAGCGGGTGAGGCGCGTCGGGTGGTGGACCGCCCTCGGCGTCGCCTCGCTCCTCACCGTGATGTGTGTCTGCCTGCTCTTCGCGGCGATCCGGAACGATGGGGCCATCTCGGCGCAGCTGGGGACGGCCAATGCGACGGTTGACTCGGTGGCCTTCGATCGGACGATCATCCACTTCGAGACTCCGGACGGGATCGTGCACAGCCCGGCGAACGGGGTTCTCTACCCGGATGGGCTGGCTGCTGGGCAGCTGGTTCGGATCGAGTACGACGCTTCCGATCCCGAGTTGGCTCGGGTTGCCGGGCGGTCGGCTGCTTTGACGCTGCTGCCGCTGGGGAGCTTTGTGTTCTTCACTTGGCTCGTCGCTGGGCCGTTGCTTTGGTGGATTCGGCGGGTGAACAAGCGCGCTCGTGTTGAGGAGCCAGCCGCCGTTTGACCTGGGGTTTTGGGTTCCCCGCTCCTCGTCTTCGATTGTTCAACACCGAAACCCGGCCTCAAGGGCGCCTTCGGCGTCGCTTCGCGATGAGCTTCGCTCACCCTTGACCCCGGGTCTCCGGTGCTGACTGCGGCTGGGACGAGGTTCGGGGGAGGTCTAGGTGCGGCCTTCGGCCTTCTGGTGTTCGGGTTGGCTCCTTGTCTTCAGCCACCTTTCCCTCTTGATCTCGTATTCGACTTCGCCCTGCTCGGCTCCCTCTATCGGGTCGTCGTAGTCTGCGGCTGACGTGAACGCGCGGGCGAATGTCAGGCCTGCCGAGGTCATCGTTGCCCGGGATGGGGTGTTGACCGCCATTGTCTGGGCGAAGATGCGGGCCAGGTCCAGTTCTTCGAAGCCGTAGCGGATCAGCTCGCGTGAGCCTTCCTTCGCGTAGCCCTGGCGCCAGTGCCTGCGCAGCAGGCGGTAGCCCAGCTCGGCCTCTCCTTCGACGTCCGGCTGGTCCGGGCCGTGCGGTGGGCGCAGGATCCACCAGCCGATGAAGTCTTGCTCGGCGAAGCCCATCCAGAAGCCGAACCCGGGTGCGACGTCCAGCCGGCGCTTGTGTGCCCGCTCGACCTCGGTGCGAGTCGAGGGCCGGCCGGTCAGGTAGCGCATCACCTCCGGGTCGGAGTCCAGCTCGTACTCCAGGTCCAGGTGCTCGTCCGCCAGGGGCACGAGGGTCAGCCGTGCGGTGTGGAGGGTGGGCATGGGTCGATCGTCGCCGGGCGCGCAACCGGATTACCCCGCGTGGGCCGTCTCCTGCCACCAGCCCAGCACCTCGTCCGCCACCCCCGGCGCCGCGACCAGCAGGCCGTCGGTCGGCAACGCCGTGTCCTCGCCGTGCTTGTCCAGCACCACCGCCCCGGCCTCGATGGCCATCGCCACCGACCCGGCCACGTCCCATTCGTGATAGCTGTGCAGCACCGCCGCCGCGGCGTGGCCCAGCGCCACCTGCGCGATCGACAACGCCGCCGACCCCAGCACCCGCACTCCCGCGTGCGCCGCCGCCGCGCGCTCGATGAACCCGCCCATCCCCGGCCACGGGCCCTTGCGCGCGAACTCCGTGCACACCAGCGCCCCCGCCGTCACGCAGCGGTCCGTCAGCCGGACCGGCTTGCCGTTCGCGCGGGCCCCTCGTCCGCGCGCGGCCGCGTAGATCTGGGCCCGGTACGGGTCCGCCACCACCCCCACCACCGGTCCCGCCTCGTCCACCAGCGCCAGGCTGTACGCGCACCACGGCACGCCCGCCACGTAGTTCGCCGTGCCGTCGACCGAGTCGACCACCCACCGGTACTCCGCGACGTCCGCTCCATGATCCGCGCCGAACTCGTGCCCGACCACCGGGATGCCCGGGAACTCCGCCGTCAGCACGCGGCGGGTGTGCCGCTCCAGGATGCGGTCGGTGTCGGTGACCCAGTCGAACGGCGAGTCCAGCGTGGACGGGTGGGCGCCGCGGCCGGCGGTCGCGGTGATCACGTCGGTGGCGTCGTTGGCCAGCCGCCCGGCCACTTCGAGCGCCCTCGACAGCAGGCCGGGCTCGACGGGCCGCGGCGGCCGGGAGGACAAGAGGGTCATGCCTGCTTAGTCTGGGCCCCGCTGGTTTCCGGGACACGACCTTGAGATGACATGTCGTAGCCGATCTGTTCCGGCAGCGTTGGCCGCGGTGTCACACGAGCGCCAGGAACGGGTGCGATCGTCCAAGACGTGCGAGTCGCCATAGTCACCGAAAGTTTCCTGCCCCAGGTGAACGGCGTGACCAACTCCGTCCTGCGGGTCGTCGAGCACCTGCGCGAACGCGCGCACGACGTGCTGATCATCGCCCCCGGCCCCGGCCCGGACTCCTACCGCGGCGCTCCCGTCGTGCGGATCCCCGCGCTGGACTTCCCCGGGGTCAACTCCCTGCCGATCGGCGTGCCGACGCGCACCGTGCTGAACGCGCTCGCCGCGTTCGGCCCGGACGTCGTGCACCTGGCCTCGCCGTTCGTGGTCGGGGCACGCGGGCTCGCCGCCGCGCGACGGCTGAGAGTGCCGTCCATTGCCGTCTACCAGACCGACATCGCCGGGTTCGCCCAGGCGTACGGCTTCGGCATCGCCGCGCGCGCCGCGTGGCGCTGGGTGCGGCGGCTGCACTCGCGGGCCGACCGGACCCTCGCGCCGTCCAGCGACTCCGTCGAGCAGCTCGAGCTGCACGGCGTCCCGCGCGTGCACCGCTGGGCCCGGGGGGTCGACATCGAGCGCTTTTCCCCGGACCACGCCGACGCCGCGCTGCGGGCCGAGCTGGCCCCGAACGGCGAGCTGCTCGTCGGGTTCGTCGGCAGGCTGGCGCCCGAAAAGGAGGTCGACCGGCTGGCCGCCCTCGCCGGCGTGCCGGGGATCCGGGTGGTCGTCGTCGGCGACGGACCCGAACTGCCCGCGCTGAAAGAACAGCTCCCCGGCGCCGCGTTCCTCGGCGCGAAGTACGGCGACGAGCTTTCGCGGGCGTACGCGAGCTTCGACATCTTCGTGCACACCGGCCCGCACGAGACGTTCTGCCAGGCGGTGCAGGAGGCGATGGCGTCCGGCCTGCCGGTGCTCGCGCCGGACGCCGGCGGCCCGAAGGACCTCGTCCTGCCCGGTCGCACCGGCTACCTGCTGCCCGCCGACCGCGAGAGCTTCGGCCCGGCGCTCGTCGAGAAGGTCGACGCCCTGCGAGACGCCGCCTTGCGCGCGAGGCTCGGCGAGAAGGCGCGCAAGCTGGTGCTGGGCCGCACCTGGCCCGCCGTCTGCCACGAGCTGCTCGGGCACTACGAAGCCGTGCGGGGCCGGGCCGCCTGCGCGGCCTGACATGCACATCGTCCAGCTCGCGAACTTCTACGGGCCGCGCTCGGGCGGCCTGCGCACGGCGCTGCACCACCTCGGCGCCGGCTACGTCGCGAGCGGCCACGCCGTGACGCTCGTCGTGCCCGGCACCCGCTACGCCGAGGAGGTCCTGCCGACCGGCGTGCGCCGGTTCTCGCTGCCCGCCCCGAAGATCCCCGGCACCGGCGGCTACCGGGCCGTCGACCCGCATCGCGTGCGCGCGGTCCTGCGCAGACTCGAACCCGACCGGCTGGAGGTGTCGGACCGGTTGACGCTGCGGGGGATGGGTGGCTGGGCGCGGCGGCACGGCGTCCCGAGCACGGTCATCTCCCACGAGCGCCTCGACCGCCTGCTGGAGCAGTTCCTGCTGCCCGAGCCGGTCGCGCGGCGTGTCGCCGACGTCGCGAACCGGCGGATGGCGGCGAGCTACGACACGGTCGTCTGCACGACGGCGTTCGCGCGCGCGGAATTCGACCGGATCGCCGCCCCGAACGTCCGCCGCGTGCCGCTCGGGGTCGACTTGGCGACCTTCCGGCCCGCGATGCGCGACGACGGCTGGCGCACGGACCTGGCCTCCGGTGCGGACGCCCTGCTAGTCCACTGTGGACGTCTGTCTCCGGAGAAGCACGTGGAACGCAGTGTGGACACCGTCGCTTCGTTGACCGATGCCGGGGTGAAGGTCCGGCTGGTGGTGGCCGGGGACGGGCCGCGCCGTCGAGCCCTCGAACGCCGGGCGCGCGGGCTGCCGGTGACGTTCCTGGGGTTCCTGTCCGGCCGCGGTGACGTCGCCCGGCTGCTGGCCAGTGCCGACGTCTCCCTGGCGCCCGGTCCGCACGAGACGTTCGGGCTGGCCGCGCTGGAGGCCCTGGCTTCGGGGACGCCGGTGGTGGTGTCGGCGTCGTCGGCGCTGCGGGAGATCGTCCGGCCCGGGTGTGGCGCGGCGGTCGACGACCACGCGCCCGCGTTCGCCACCGCCGTGACGAGCCTCCTGGACAGCCCGGAGGACTTGCGCCGGGCGGCCGCGAGAGCGCGGGCCGAGGAGTTCACCTGGCCCGCGGCGGTGGCGGGGATGCTGGCCACGTTCCATTGAACGAACCCGACTAATCTCAGGTCATGTCACGCGCAAGCCTGGACAAGGACCCGCACGAAGTCGCCGCGATGTTCGACGGCGTCGCGGACGGGTACGACCGGGCGAACTCGTTCATGACCTTCGGCTTCGACCGGCGCTGGCGCACCACCACCGCCCGCGTGCTCGACGCCCGCCGCGGCGAGAAGGTCCTGGACCTCGCGGCCGGCACCGGCGTCTCCACCGTCGAGTACGCCCGTGGCGGCGCCTGGTGCCTGGCCGCGGACTTCTCGTTCGGCATGCTCCGCGCCGGCAAGCACCGGAACGTGCCGATGGTTGCGGCTGACGCGCTCAACCTGCCCTTTGCCGACGACAGCTTCGACGCCGTGACGATCTCCCTCGCGCTGCGCAACTTCGTCGACACGAAGGCCGCGCTCACCGAGATCGCCCGCGTCGTCAAGCCGGGCGGCCGGCTGGTGATCTGCGAGGTCTCGACGCCACCGTTCCCCCCGATCCGGTTCATCCACCGGCGGTTCATGCTGAAGCTGCTCACCTGGGTCGGCAAGCGGACGTCGTCGAACCCCGAGGCGTACTCCTACCTGGCCGAATCGATGCTCGCCTGGCCCGACCAGCGCACGCTCGGCGAGATCATCGCGAGCGCGGGCTGGACCGACGTCGAGTGGTTGAACCTCACATTCGGGGTCGTGGCGATCCACCGGGCGCGCAAGCCTGCCTAAACTCGCGTTCATGACGCGACGCACCGCAGACCAAGACGCCGAAGTCATCGTCGTCGGCGCCGGGCCCGCCGGTTCCACGGTGGCCACCTACCTGGCGCGCGCGGGCGTCGACGTCCTGCTGCTCGAGAAGACCGAGTTCCCGCGCGAGAAGGTCTGCGGCGACGGCCTGACCCCGCGCGGCGTCAAGCAGCTCATCGACCTGGGCATCGACACCAGCGAGGACGCCGGCTGGGTGCACAGCCGCGGCCTGCGGATCCTCACCGGCGACCTGACGCTGGAGCTCGACTGGCCGGACCTGACCAGCTACCCGCCGTACGGCGTTTCCCGCACCCGCCACGACTTCGACGATCTCCTCGCGAAGCTCGCGGTGAAGGCCGGCGCGCGGCTGTACGAGCGCACCACCGTCACCAGCGCGATCACGAACGCGAGCGGGCGCGTGGTCGGCGTCGAGGCGAAGGTCGGGCCGGAGAAGACGCCGGTGCACTACCGCGCGCCGCTCGTCCTGGCCTGCGACGGCGTCTCCGCGCGGCTCGCGCTGAGCGTCGGCATCCAGAAGAACGAGAAGCGCCCGATGGGCGTGGCGGTGCGGCAGTACTACAAGAGCCCGCGGCACGACGACCCGTTCATCGAGGGCCACCTCGAGCTGTGGGACAAGTCCGACCCCCGGAACCCGAAGCTGCTGCCGGGCTACGGCTGGGCGTTCCCGCTCGGCGACGGCACGGTCAACGTCGGCCTCGGCATGCTGTCGACGTCGGCGTCGTTCCGGAACACCGACTACCGCGCGCTGCTGCGCCAGTGGCTCGACGGGACGCCGGAGGAGTGGGGCTACCGCGAGGAGAACGCGATCGGCAAGGTCGGCGGCGCCGGCCTCCCGATGGGCTTCAACCGCACCCCGCACTACCGCGACGGCCTGCTGCTGCTGGGCGACGCGGGCGGCATGGTCAGCCCGTTCAACGGCGAAGGCATCTCGGCCGCGATGGAGTCCGCGCAGATCGCCGCGGAGGTCGTCGTGCAGGCCCTGGCCCGGCGCGAAGGCGCTTCCCGGGAGCGGGCGCTGGAGGCGTACCCGCGGGCCGTCGGCGAGCTGATGGGCGGCTACTACCAGCTGGGCAACGTGTTCGCGAAGATCATCGGCAAGCCGAAGATCATGCACGCGTGCACGAAGTACGGGCTGCGCATCAACAAGCTGCTGCCGCTGGTCTACAAGGGCCTGTCGGGCTGCTACGACGCCAAGGGCGGCGACGGCGTCGACCGCCTCATCTCAGCCCTCGCGAAGGTCACGCCCAGCCCCCGCTGACTCCGCTTGCTCGCGCGCGGACACACGAGTGGCCTAACAAGTTGGCCGTGCGGTCAGTGGGATAGCTCACAGGCCGGTGCCCGGATTGTCCGGCCGAAACCCGATCTTGAAGCGTCTTCGCGCAGGTCGCGCGCGGGCCGTCATCGGGCCGTGACAACGATGGCGCCGGAAGTTAGGGCACCCTCATAACACGGGGGCCTAGGGACAAGAATGTGAGTCGCGTCCTACACTCCCCCCATGCTTTGTGAATCGCTTCACATCCGCGCCGAGTGGCTTGTGAACTATTTCACAAGCACCCTCCGGCCCGGGCACGGGCCGTAAGGAGACCCTGACCCTCGGCGGTGTGACCCAGGTCCCTTAGGGTGCCGACGAGGCCAAGCGGTTCCCCACCACAAGCACAACCGCAGCGGCGCGGAAAGGATGGCGAAGACCCGTGCTGACGTTGCTGACCCGGACCGAAACGGTGCAGCTGGCGCAAGAGGCCCCGAGCCTCAAGCCCTACCTGCCCATCGTGATCTTGTTCGTCCTGGCCCTGGCGTTCGCCGTGCTGTCGGTCCTGCTGGGCCCGCTCGTCGGCCCCAGCCGCTACAACAAGGCCAAGCTCTCCGCCTACGAGTGCGGCATCGAGCCGTCCCCGCAGCCGCTCGTCGGCGCCGGGCGGATGCCGGTGGCCTACTACATCACCGCGATGCTGTTCATCCTGTTCGACATCGAGATGGTCTTCCTCTACCCGTTCGCCGTGCAGGCGGACGCGCTGGGCACGTTCGGCCTGGTGGAGATCCTGCTGTTCATCGCGACGGTCGGCTTCGCGTACGCCTACGTGTGGCGGCGCGGCGGCCTGGATTGGAACTAGACCCATGGGCCTCGAAGAGAAACTCCCCAACGGCATCCTGCTGGCCAGCCTCGAAGGCCTCGTCAACTGGGCGCGCAAGAACTCGCTGTGGCCCGCCACGTTCGGCCTGGCCTGCTGCGCGATCGAGATGATGACGGTCGGCGGCTCCCGCTACGACATCGCCCGCTTCGGCATGGAGCGCTTCAGCGCGACGCCGCGGCAGGCCGACCTGATGATCGTCGCCGGGCGCGTCACGCAGAAGATGGCCCCGGTCCTGCGTCAGATCTACGACCAGATGGCCGAGCCGCGCTGGGTGCTCGCGATGGGCGTCTGCGCCTCCTCCGGCGGCATGTTCAACAACTACGCCGTGGTCCAGGGCGTCGACCACATCGTGCCGGTCGACATGTACCTGCCGGGCTGCCCGCCGCGGCCGGAGATGCTGCTGGACGCGATCCTCAAGCTGCACGCCAAGATCCAGGACGAGCCGATCAACGCCCGCCGCGCCGCCATCCGCGCCGCCAGCGGGGCGCGCACCGAGCTCGTCGCGTCGTCGATCAAGTACGCGAAGAAGTAGAGCGATGACTGAGAACCCCCAACCCGGCGAAGAGCAGTCCAGCGCCGAGCGTGCCGAAGGCGGCCTGGAGCCGACCGGCACCCGGCCCGCCGAGCCCGTCGTCACCGGCCGCGAACGCCAGGGCATGTTCGGTGTCCACGGCACCGGCGACACCTCCGGCTACGGCGGCGTCCGGCTCCCGGCCTACAGCCCCGCGCCGGCCGAGCGCCCGTACGGCGGCTGGTTCGACCAGTTCGCCGACGAGTTCTACGCGGCGCTGGCCGACCACAAGATCCCCGCCGAGTCGATCCTGCAGACGACGGTCGACCGCGGCGAGATCACCTTCTACGTCGACCGCGAGAAGCTGGCGGAGATCGCGAAGGTCCTGCGCGACGACGGCGGCCTCCGCTTCGAGCTGCTGTCCTCGGTGTCCGGTGTCGACTACGGCGTCGACGTCCCGCAGCGGCTGCACGCGGTCTACCACTTCACGTCGCTGACCTACCGCCGCCGGATCCGCCTCGAGGTCACCCTCGACGTCGAGGACCCGCACGTGCCGTCGCTGGTCGGGGTCTACCCGACCGCCGACTGGCAGGAGCGCGAGACCTGGGACATGTTCGGCATCGTCTTCGACGGTCACCCGGCGCTGACCCGGATCCTGATGCCGGACGACTGGGACGGCCACCCTCAGCGCAAGGACTACCCGCTCGGCGGGATCCCGGTCGAATACAAGGGCGCGGAGATCCCGCCGCCGGACCAGCGGAGGTCGTACTCGTGAGCACCGAGAACCTTTCCGACGTCACGACCGGCACCGACACCACCGCCGCCGGCTCGGACAGCACCGACGACGTCAGCTACGCGGATTCCCGCGACACCACCGAAGGCCGCGTCTACACGGTCTCCGGCGGCGACTGGGACGACGTCGTCGCCGACGCCCAGCACGACGAGCGCATGGTCATCAACATGGGCCCGCAGCACCCGTCGACGCACGGCGTGCTCCGGCTCGTGCTGGAGATGGAGGGCGAGACCGTCACGCAGCTGCGGTCGGTCATCGGCTACCTGCATACCGGCATCGAGAAGAACTGCGAGTACCGGACCTGGACCCAGGGCGTCACGTTCGTGACGCGCATGGACTACCTGGCCCCGCTCTCGACGGAGATGGCGTACTGCCTCGGCGTCGAGAAGCTGCTGCAGATCGAAGCCCCGCGCCGCGCGCAGCTGCTGCGCGTGATGCTGCTGGAGATCAACCGGATCGGCTCGCACCTGGTCTACATCGCCACCGGCGGCATGGAGCTCGGCGCCACCACCGCGATGACGCTCGGCTTCCGCGAGCGCGAAGAGGTGCTGCACCTGCTGGAGCACCTGACCGGCCTGCGGATGAACCACGCGTTCATCCGCCCCGGCGGCCTCGCGCAGGACATGCCGGCCGACTACCACGAGAAGGTCACCGACTTCGTCAAGACGATGAAGAAGCGCCTTCCGCTGTACGACAAGCTCTTCACCGGCCAGCCGATCTGGCGCAACCGGCTCAAGGGCGTCGGCTACCTGCCGGTCGACGCGTGCCTCGCGCTCGGCGTCACCGGCCCGGTGCTGCGTTCCGCGGGCCTGCCGTGGGACCTGCGCAAGACCGAGCCGTACTCCTGCTACGACGAGTTCGACTTCGACGTGCCGGTGGACAACGGTGCCGACTGCTGGTCGCGCTACCTGATCCGGGTGCACGAGATGCACGAGAGCCTCAAGATCATCGAGCAGTGCCTGGAGAAGCTCGAGCCGGGCCCGGTCATGGTCGAGGACAAGAAGATCGCGTGGCCCGCGCAGCTGTCCATCGGCAGCGACGGCATGGGCAACTCGCTCGAGCACGTCAAGAAGATCATGGGCCAGTCGATGGAGTCCCTGATCCACCACTTCAAGCTGGTCACCGAGGGCTTCAAGGTGCCGGCCGGACAGGTCTACACGTCGGTCGAGTCGCCGCGCGGCGAGCTGGGCGCGCACCTGGTCTCCGACGGCGGCACCCGGCCGCTGCGGGTCCACGTGCGCGAACCGAGCTTCGTGAACCTGCAGTCGATGCCCGCAATGGCCGAAGGCGGCCTGGTCGCGGACGTGATCGCCGCGATCGCCTCGATCGACCCCGTCATGGGGGGAGTGGACCGATGAGCACAGCAGTTCCCGAGCCGGGCTCGAAGGACGCGGCGACGACGTACGCCGCGGCCGGGCCCGACACCGACGTCGTCGCCATCGCGCCCGACCCGGAAGTCGCCGCCGGCATCATCACCGAGACGCCGCTGGAAGACATCTTCGACGCGGACATCCACGCGAAGGCGCAGGAACTGATCGCGCGCTACCCGATGTCCCGCTCGGCGCTGCTGCCGCTGCTGCACCTCGTGCAGTCGGTGCAGGGGTACGTCAGCCAGGAAGGCATCGCGTTCTGCGCGAAGCAGCTCGACCTGTCCGACGCCGAGGTCAGCGCGGTCGCGACGTTCTACACGATGTACAAGCGCAAGCCGTGCGGCGAGCACCTCGTGAGCGTCTGCACCAACACGCTGTGCGCGGCCATGGGCGGCGACGCGATCTACAAGAAGCTCCAGACGCACCTCGGGTCCGAAGAGGAACCGCTGGGGCACAACGAAACCGCGGGCACGCCGAACGAGCCGGGCTCGATCACCCTCGAGCACGCCGAGTGCCTCGCGGCCTGCGACCTCGCGCCGGTCATCCAGGTCAACTACGAGTACTTCGACAACCAGACCGAGGAGAAGGCCGTCGCGCTGGTCGACGCGCTGCAGGCGGGCAAGAAGCCGGCCCCGACGCGCGGTGCCCCGCTGACGAACTTCAAGGGTGCCGAGCTGCAGCTCGCCGGGTTCTTCCCGGAGGACGAGACGGCCTTCCGCCGGGACGTCGACGGCCCGTCGCAGGCCGTCGAGACGCTGCGGGGCGCGAAGCTCGCGCAGGACCGCGGCTGGGTCGCCCCGGTCGCCCAGGACGTTCCGCTCCCCGCTCTGCCCTCTAAAGAAGGGGAGAAGAAGTAATGGCTGATCCCATCACTCCGGTCCTCACCAAGCGCTGGCTGTCGCCGAACTCCTGGCAGATCGGGACGTACGAAGCACTCGAGGGCTACACCGCCGTCCGCAAGGCACTGGCCGGCACGCCGGAGCAGCTCGTCCAGCTGGTCAAGGACTCCGGCCTGCGCGGCCGCGGCGGCGCGGGCTTCCCGGCCGGCATCAAGTGGTCCTTCATGCCGCCGAACTTCGACAAGCCGCACTACCTGGTGATCAACGCCGACGAAGGCGAACCCGGGACCTGCAAGGACATCCCGCTGATGATGGCGGACCCGCACTCCCTCATCGAGGGCTGCATCATCGCCTCGTACGCGATGCGGTCCAACCACTGCTTCATCTACGTCCGCGGCGAGGCGCTGCACTGCATCCGCCGCCTCAACGCGGCCGTGCGTGAAGCCGAAGCGGCGGGCTACCTGGGCGAGAACATCCTCGGCTCCGGCTTCGACCTCAAGATCACCGTCCACGCGGGCGCGGGCGCGTACATCTGCGGCGAGGAGACGGCGCTGCTGGACTCGCTCGAAGGCCGTCGCGGCCAGCCGCGGCTCAAGCCGCCGTTCCCGGCGGCCGCGGGTCTGTACGCCGCGCCGACCACGGTCAACAACGTCGAGACCATCGCGAGCGCGCCGTTCATCGTCAACGGCGGCTCCAGCTGGTTCCGCGAGATGGGCCGCGAGAAGTCGCCCGGCCCGAAGATCTACTCGATCTCCGGCCACGTCGAGAAGCCCGGCCAGTACGAGTGCCCGCTCGGCACCACGCTGCGCGAGCTGCTGGACATGGCGGGCGGCATGAAGGACGGCATCCCGCTCAAGTTCTGGACCCCGGGCGGCTCGTCCACCCCGATGTTCACCGCCGAGCATCTCGACGTTCCCCTGGACTTCGAAGGCGCGGCGGAAGCCGGGTCGATGCTGGGCACGACCGCCGTCCAGGTCTTCAACGAGACCGTGTCGGTGCCGTGGGCCGTGATGAAGTGGACCCAGTTCTACGAGCACGAGTCCTGCGGCAAGTGCACGCCGTGCCGCGAAGGCACGTACTGGCTGGCGCAGATCCTCGAGCGGATGGTCGAGGGCCACGGCACCGAGGAGGACATCGACACCCTCCTCGACGTCTGCGACAACATCCTCGGCCGGTCGTTCTGCGCCCTCGGCGACGGCGCGGTGTCGCCGATCCAGAGCGGCATCAAGTACTTCCGCGACGAATTCCTGGCTCTCTGTGAGTCGAACAAGCGCGAACTGGTGGGAGCGCAGGCATCATGACGATCGCCCCCGACAAGCCGGAAACGGCCGAAACCCCGGTCCCCGAAGGCCACGTCAAGCTGGTCATCGACGGCGAAGAGGTCATCGCCCCCAAGGGCGAGCTCCTCATCCGCACGGCCGAACGCCTCGGCACGGTCATCCCGCGGTTCTGCGACCACCCGCTCCTCGACCCGGCCGGCGCCTGCCGCCAGTGCCTCGTCGAGGTCGAGATGGGCGGCCGGCCGATGCCGAAGCCGCAGGCGTCCTGCACGATGACCGTCGCCGACGGCATGGTCGTCAAGACCCAGCTGACCTCGCCGGTCGCGGACAAGGCCCAGCAGGGCGTGATGGAGCTGCTGCTCATCAACCACCCCCTGGACTGCCCGATCTGCGACAAGGGCGGCGAGTGCCCGCTCCAGAACCAGGCGCTGGCCCACGGCCGCACCGAGTCGCGGTTCGTCGACACCAAGCGGACGTTCCCGAAGCCGCTGCCGATCTCGACGCAGGTGCTGCTGGACCGCGAACGCTGCGTCCTCTGCCAGCGCTGCACCCGGTTCTCCCGCGAGATCGCCGGCGACCCGTTCATCGAGCTCCTCGAACGCGGCGCCCACCAGCAGATCGGCACCGCGGAGACGGCGGACGTGCTCGACCTGGCGTCGCGCACGACGTCCGGCCAGCCGTTCCAGTCCTACTTCTCCGGCAACGTCATCCAGATCTGCCCGGTCGGCGCGCTCACCAGCGCGGCCTACCGGTTCCGGTCGCGGCCGTTCGACCTGGTGTCCTCGCCGAGCGTCTGCGAGCACTGCTCGTCCGGCTGCGCCGAGCGCACCGACTTCCGGCGCGGCAAGGTCCAGCGCAAGCTGGCCGGCGACGACCCCGAGGTCAACGAAGAATGGCTCTGCGACAAGGGCCGGTTCGCCTTCCGCTACACCGGCGCCGAGGACCGCATCCGGCGTCCGCTGGTCCGCAACCCCGAGACCGGCGAGCTGGAAGAGGCGTCCTGGACCGACGCGCTGCGCGCCGCTGCCGAGGGCCTCACCGCGGCCCGTTCGAACGGCGGCGTCGGCGTCCTGCCCGGTGGCCGGCTGACGGTCGAGGACGCCTACGCGTACTCGAAGTTCGCCCGCGTCGCCCTGCGGACCAACGACGTCGACTTCCGCGCCCGCCCGCACTCGGCCGAGGAACTCGCGTTCCTCACCTCGCACGTCGTCGGCGTGACACCGGAGTCCGGCGTCACCTTCGGCGAGATCGAGCGGGCCCGCACGGTCCTGTGCGTCGCCTTCGAGCCCGAGGACGAAGCCCCGATCGTGTTCCTGCGGCTGCGTAAGGCGGCCCGCAAGAACCGCACCCGGGTCGTCCACTTGGGACAGTGGACGACGTCGTCGGTGCGCAAGACGTTCGGCGAGCTGCTCGCCTGCGTCCCCGGCCAGGAGGCCGCGGCCGTCGAAGGCATCGCCAAGCACGCGCCGGACCTCGACGAGGCCCTGCGCGGCGAGAACGCGGTCGTCCTGGTCGGCGAGCGTGCCGCCCAGGTGCCCGGCCTGTTCTCGGCCCTGCACGACCTGGTGGAGCGCACCGGTGTCCGGCTCGCCTGGATCCCGCGCCGCGCCGGCGACCGCGGCGCCCTCGAAACCGGCTGCGTGCCGACGCTGCTGCCGGGTGGGCACCGGGTCGGCGACGACGCCGCCCGCGTCGCCGTCGAAAACGCCTGGGGCGTCCCGATCCCGGCCACGCCGGGCCGCGACACCACCGGCATCCTCCAGGCCGCTTCGGGCCGCGAGCTCGGCGGCCTGGTCGTCGGCGGCGTCGACCCGTACGACCTGCCGGACCCGGACCTCGCGCTGCGCGCGCTGGACAACGCCGGTTTCGTCGTCAGCCTCGAACTCCGCCACAGCGCGGTGACCGAGCGCGCGGACGTCGTGCTCCCGGTGGCCGCGTCCGACGAGAAGGCCGGCAGCTACCTCAACTGGGAGGGCCGCACCCGCCCGTTCGACGTCACGCTCGAAGGCACCGGCGCCCTGCCGGACTGCCGGGTGCTCGACACCCTCGCCGTCGAGATGGACGCGGACCTGTTCACGCAGACGCCGGCGGCCGCCCGCGGCGACTTCGAGAAGCTCGGCCCGGCCTCGGCGCTGCGCTGGGGTCCCGTCGAAGCGCAAGCCGGCGGAGCCACGAAGGCCCCGGGCGCGGGCCAGGCCGTCCTGTCGACCTGGCGCCAGCTCATCGACAACGGGTCCCTGCAGGACGGCGAGCCGCACCTCAAGGGCACCCAGCGCACGCCGGTCGCGCGGCTGTCCGCGAAGACCGCGGAAGGCCTGGGCGTCACCGTGCGGGTGAGCACCGAACGCGGCGCGATCACGCTGCCGGTGGAGATCGCGGACCTGCCCGACGGCGTCGTGTGGCTGCCGGGCAACTCCGACGGCTCCGCCGTGTTCAAGACGCTCGGCGCCGGGCACGGCGCCGTCGTGAACCTCGCTGGGGGTGAACAGTGACTCCGATGGTGACCGAAGCCGCCGTGGGCAGTGTCCCGGACGCGGCCACCCGGGCGGCGCTCCTGGCGGACGACCCGTTGTGGCTGATCCTGCTCAAGTGCGTGGTCATCCTGCTGATCGGGCCGATCATGACGATCTTCCTGATCGTCTGGGAGCGCAAGGCGGTCGGCCGGATGCAGAACCGGCCCGGCCCCAACCGGGTCGGCCCCGGCGGCTACCTGCAATCCCTCGCGGACGCGATCAAGCTGCCGTTCAAGGAACAGATCATCCCGGACACCGCCGACCGCAAGGTGTACTTCCTCGCCCCGGTCATGTGCGTGGTGCCGTCGCTGATCGCGCTGTCGGCCATCCCGTTCGGGCCGGTCGTGTCGATCTTCGGCGAGCGGACCGTGCTGCAGCTGCTCGACCTGCCGGTCAGCGCGCTGGTGATCCTGGCCTGCTCCTCGATCGGCGTCTACGGCATCGTGCTCGCGGGCTGGTCGTCCGGCTCGCCGTACCCATTGCTCGGCGGCATGCGCAGCGCGGCGCAGGTGATCTCCTACGAGATCGCGATGGGTCTGTCGATCGTCGCGGTGATCCTGCAGGCCGGGTCGCTGAACCTGGCCGACATCGTCGGCGCGCAGCACAAGGTGTGGTTCCTCTACCTGGTCCCGAGCTTCGTGATCTACCTGATCTCGATGGTCGGCGAGACCAACCGCGCCCCGTTCGACCTCCCCGAGGCCGAGTCGGAGCTGGTCGGCGGCTTCCACACCGAGTACAGCTCGATGAAGTTCGCGATGTTCTTCCTCGCCGAGTACGTCAACATGGTGATCGTCTCGGCGTTCGCGACCACGCTGTTCCTCGGCGGCTGGATGGCCCCGTGGCCGCTGTCGCTGATCGGGAACAACGTCCTCAACACCGGCTGGTGGCCGGTGCTGTGGTTCTTCGCGAAGATGTTCATCCTGCTCTTCGGGTTCATCTGGCTGCGCGGCACGCTGCCCCGCCTGCGCTACGACCAGTTCATGCGCCTGGGCTGGAAGGTCCTGGTCCCGCTGAACCTCGTGTGGATCATCATGGTGACCTTCGCGAAGGTCATCGCCTGGAACACCGCGTCCATCATCATCGCCGCGGTCGCCATCTTCATCGTCGTCGCCCTGTTCTTCTACGTCCGCGCGGCGGGCCGCGAAGAGGAGAGCGAGACCGTGCCGGTGACCGGTGGCGGTTTCCCGGTCCCGCCGCTGGACCTCAAGGTCCCGCAGACCACCCCGCGTCAGAAGGCTTTGGCCAAGGCCGAGGCGAAGGCGGCCCGCCGCAAGCCGGCGGCCGTCGGTACCGCAAAGGAAGGAGCGCAAGATGGGGTTTCTTGATCCCGTCAAGGGCTTCGGCGTCACCTTCGGGATGATGTTCAAGAAGGTCGCCACCGAGGAGTACCCCGAGGCCGGCGCGCCCGCCGCCCCGCGGTACCACGGGCGCCACCAGCTGAACCGCCACCCGGACGGCCTCGAGAAGTGCGTCGGCTGCGAGCTGTGCGCGTGGGCGTGCCCGGCGGACGCCATCTTCGTCGAGGGCGGTGACAACACCGAGGAGGCCCGGTACTCGCCGGGCGAGCGGTACGGCGCGGACTACCAGATCAACTACCTGCGCTGCATCGGCTGCGGCCTCTGCATCGAGGCGTGCCCGACGCGGTCGCTGACGATGATCAACTTCTACGAGCTGGCCGACGACGACCGCCAGCGGCTGATCTACACGAAGGAAGACCTGCTCGCCCCGCTGCTGCCCGGCATGGAGCAGCCGCCGCACCCGATGCGGCTCGGCGAGAACGAGCAGGACTACTACGTGAACGGCCCCGAACTGGCTCGCGGGGAGGGCGTCAAGTGATCGCCGCCCTCCTGGCCCAGGCCCCGACCGGGGCCGCCGCCGGTGTCACCACCGGTGAGGCTGTCGCGTTCTGGATCCTCGGCCCGCTTTCGCTGCTCGGCGCGCTCGGCATGATCTTCTCCCGCAACGCCGTGCACTCGGCGCTGTGGCTGGTGCTGACGATGCTGAGCCTGGGCGCGCTGTACATGATCCAGTCGGCGCCGTTCCTCGGCTTCACGCAGATCATCGTCTACACCGGCGCGATCATGATGCTGTTCCTGTTCGTGCTGATGCTGGTCGGCCGGGAGAGCTCGGACTCGGTCGTCGAAGTCCTGCGCGGCCAGCGGCTCGCCGCCACCGTGCTCGGCATCGGGATGGCCGCGCTGCTGGCCACCGGCATCTACCGCGCGATGGAGAACGTCACCCCGGCGACCCCGCTCGACTCGGCGACACCGGCGGGCGGCGGGCCCAAGGGGCTCGGCAAGCTGATCTTCACCGACTACCTCTTCCCGTTCGAGCTGACCTCGGCACTGCTCATCACCGCCGCGATCGGCGCGATGGTGCTGGCCTTCACCGACCGGCACGCCAAGGGCGGGAAGCTGTCGCAGAAGGAACTGGTGCTGCTGCGCTTCCGCGGCGAGCACGACCGGCCGTCGCCGCTGCCCGGCCCGGGTGTCTTCGCCACCGCCAACTCGGTGGCGACGCCGGCGCTGCTGCCGGACGGCTCGGTCGCCCCGGAGTCGCTGTCGGCGATCATCGAGTCCACCTCGGCGATCGAACTGGCGAAGGAACGCAAGCTCGTCGCGGACGACACCCCGCACCCCGACGCGCACGCGCTGGTCGGCTCCGAAAGCACGGACGCTTCGGAAGGGGAGAAGGCATGACCCCCACGTACTACCTGCTGCTGTCGGCGCTGCTGTTCGCGCTCGGCGCGGTCGGCGTGCTGGTGCGGCGCAACGCGATCGTCGTGTTCATGTGCATCGAGTTGATGCTCAACGCCGTGAACCTGTCGCTGGTCACCTTCGCCCGGATCAACGGCGGGCTCGACGGCCAGATCATGGCGTTCTTCGTCATGGTCGTCGCGGCCGCCGAGGTCGTGGTCGGCCTGGCGATCATCATGGCCATCTTCCGCACCCGGCGCTCGGCCTCGGTCGACGACACCAACCTGCTGAAGTACTAGGAGACCTCCGAGTGACCGCATCATCGTGGCTGCTGGTGGCCCTTCCTGGCCTCGGCGCCCTGATCCTCCTGCTGGCAGGGAAGCGCGCGAAGGCCTGGGGGCATCTGCTCGGCTGTGCCACCGTCACCCTCGCCTTCGTCTACGGGCTGATCCTGTTCTTCACGGCCGACACGTCGTCCACTGTGGACACCAAGGTGTACTCGTGGATCCCGGTCGGCCAGCTGCAGGTGGACTTCGGGCTGCGGATCGACGCGCTGTCGCTGACGTTCGTGCTGCTCATCACCGGCGTCGGCATGCTGATCCACTACTACTCGATCGGCTACATGGCCGACGACGAGGGCCGGTACCGCTTCTTCGCCTACCTCAACCTCTTCGTCGCCTCGATGCTGGTCCTGGTGCTGGGCAACAGCTTCGTGACGCTCTACCTCGGCTGGGAGGGCGTGGGTCTCGCGTCCTACCTGCTGATCGGCTGGTACCAGGGCCGCCCGTCCGCCGCGACCGCGGCGAAGAAGGCGTTCCTGATGAACCGCGTCGGTGACGTCGGGCTCGCACTGGCCATCTTCATCATGTTCAAGTACGCGGGCTCGACCGGCTACGCGCAGGTCTTCCAGGCGGTCGGTGACGGCAAGTTCTCGCCGGGCGCGATCACCGCGATGGCGATCCTGCTCCTGCTGGGTGCCTGCGGTAAGTCCGGCCAGTTCCCGCTGCAGGCGTGGCTCCCGGACGCGATGGAGGGCCCGACCCCGGTGTCGGCCCTGATCCACGCGGCAACGATGGTCACCGCGGGTGTCTACCTGGTGGCCCGCTCCAAGGACATCTTCAACGCCACCGAGGACGGCCGGCTGATCGTCACGCTGGTCGGCACGGTGACGCTGCTGCTCGGGTGCATCATCGGCTGCGCGTACGACGACATCAAGAAGGTCCTCGCCTACTCGACGGTCAGCCAGATCGGCTACATGATGCTGGCCGTCGGCCTCGGGCCGATCGCGTACGCGCTGGGCATCATGCACCTGGTCGCGCACGGCTTCTTCAAGGCCGGGCTGTTCCTCGGGGCCGGGTCGGTCATGCACGCCATGAACGACGAGGTCGACATGCGGAAGTTCGGCGGCCTGCGCAAGCACCTGCCGATCACCTTCATCACCTTCGGCCTCGGCTACCTGGCCCTGATCGGCATCCCGCCGCTGTCGGGCTTCTTCACCAAGGACGCGATCATCGAAGCGGCGTTCGGCCAGGGCGGCTGGCGCGGCTGGGTGATGGGCGGCGCGGCGCTGCTCGGCGCCGGGCTCACCGCGTTCTACATGACGCGCCTGATGATGATGACGTTCTTCGGCAAGGAACGCTGGAAGGACCTCAAGTCCGCCGACGGCCACGACTTCCACCCGCACGAGGCCAAGCCGGTCATGTGGATCCCGATGGCGATCCTGGCGGTCGGCTCGGTCGGGGCCGGCGCGTTCTTCGCCCTCGGCGACCGCTTCGCCCACTGGCTGACCCCGTCGGTCGGCGAGCTGGAGGAAGCGCACCACGCGCCGTTCGACGCCTGGGTGATCTCGGTCGCCGCGATCGTGTTCTCCGTGCTGGGCGTGCTGATCGCGTACCTGATCTTCCGCCGTGACATCCCGGTCGAGCAGCCGCAGCGGGTCTCGTTCGTCACCCGCGCGGCCCGCAAGGACCTCTACGGCAACGCCCTCAACGAGACGCTGGTCGCCCGCCCGGGCACCTGGCTCTCGCGGGCGCTGGTGTACGTCGACAACCGCGGCGTCGACGGCGCGGTCAACGGCCTCGCCGCCGGCCTCGGCGGCGGCTCCGGCCGGCTGAGGCGGCTGCAGACCGGGTTCGTCCGGTCCTACGCGCTGTCGATGCTGGGCGGCACGTTCCTGCTTCTGGCGGCTCTCCTGCTGGTGAGGTTCTCCTGATGACCTGGTTGCTCATCCTCATCCTGGTGCCGCTCGCCGGCTCCCTGGTGCTGGCGTTCCTGAAGGGGAACGACCGCGCCGCGGTGCTGGCCGCGCTCGGGTTCTCGATCCTCGAGTTCCTGCTGGTGATCCCGTTCTGGCTCAGCTACTCCGCGTCCGGTCCCCGGCTGCAGATGACGTCGAGCTTCGACTGGATCCCGACGTTCGGCGTGCACATCGCGTTCGGCACCGACGGCATCGCGCTGATCATGATCGCGGTGATCGCGCTGCTGGTGCCGATCGTCGTCGGCGGGCTCGGCACGCTGGACAAGCTGCCGCCGGGCCGCAGCGCGGGCGGGTTCCTCTCGCTGATCCTGCTGCAGGAAGCGCTCACGATCGGCGTGTTCGCCGCGACCGACGTCTTCCTGTTCTACGTGCTGTTCGAGATCATGCTGATCCCGATGTACTTCCTGATCGGCGGCTACGGCGGCGCGAACCGGCAGTACGCGGCGGTGAAGTTCTTCCTGTACTCGTTCCTCGGCGGCCTGATCATGCTGGCGTCGGCGATCGGGGCGTACTCGCTGGCGTCGGACAAGCTCGGCAAGGGCACGTTCGACTGGGCCACGCTGGTGACGGTGGTGCGCGACGCGCCGCTGTCCACGCAGATCTGGCTGTTCCTCGGGTTCTTCCTGGCCTTCGCCATCAAGGCGCCGCTGGTGCCGTTCCACACCTGGCTGCCGGACGCGGCGGGGGAGGCGCCGATCGGCGTCGCCGTCCTGCTGGTCGGCGTGCTGGACAAGGTCGGCACGTTCGGGTTCCTGCGCTACTGCCTGCCGATGTTCCCGGACGCGAGCAAGACCCTGGCGCCGCTGGTGCTGGTGCTCTCGGTGATCGGTGTCCTCTACGGCTCGATCCTGGCGGCGGGGCAGCGGGACATGAAGCGGTTCATCGCCTACGTGTCCATCGCGCACTTCGGGTTCATCTCGCTGGGCATCTTCGCGTTCAACGAGCAGGCGATGGTCGGCTCGGCGACGTACATGCTCAACCACAGCATCGCGACCGGCATGCTGATCGTGGTGATCGGCCTGGTGATCGCGCGCGGCGGGTCTTCGAAGATCTCGGACTACGGTGGCATGGCGAAGGTGACCCCGCTGCTGGCGGGCTTGTTCCTCCTCGCCGGTCTCTCGACGCTTTCGCTGCCGGGCACCAACTCGTTCGTCTCGGAGTTCCTGGTGCTCATCGGGTCCTATGTGGACCAGCCGGTCTACACGATCCTCGCCACGGTGGGCATGGTCCTCGCCGCGGCGTACGTCCTGTGGCTCTACCAGCGGGTCATGCAGGGTCCGGTCCGCGGTGACGCCCTGATCGGCGTCGGCGGCGGTCCCGGTACCGCCATGGCACCGGAACTGGGCGCCAAGAAGGCCATCACGGACCTGAACGGCCGCGAGATCGCGATCCTGGCGCCGCTGGTCGTGCTGGTCCTCGTCCTCGGCTTCTACCCGAAGCCGGTGCTCGACACAGTCACCCCGACGGTGCAGCAGACGCTGTCCGCGGTCCAGGGAGGCAAGTAACCGTGCTCGACATCCTCCTGACCCAGGCGCCGGAGCCGGTGCAGGTGCCGTCGGTCGACTACCCGGCCGTGCTGCCGGTGCTGATCGTCTTCGGCGCGGCGTGCGTGAGCGTGCTGGTCGAGGCGTTCGCTTCGAAGCGCTCGCGGTTCAGCCTCCAGGTGGGGCTGAGCCTGGCGGCGATCGTCGCGGCGGGCGTCAGCCTGATCATCTACGCGACGGGCAGCGCGCCCGCGGGCGGCGTCAAGACGTTCAGCGGCGCGATCTCGATCGACAAGCCGGCGCTGTTCCTCTGGGGCACGCTGCTCGCCCTGGCCGTCGGCGCGGTGCTGCTGATCTCGGACCGCGTGGTCGAGCCGGGCGGCGCGCTGGTGGCGCAGGCCGGCATCCGCCCGGGCACGGTCCAGGACCGCGCCCAGACGGCGACGGTCATGCAGACCGAGGTGTTCCCGCTGACGCTGTTCGCGCTCGGCGGCATGATGGCGTTCTGCGCGGCGAACGACCTGCTGACGATGTTCATCGCGCTGGAAGTGCTGTCGCTGCCGCTGTACCTGATGTGCGGCCTCGCGCGGCGGCGGCGGTTGTTGTCCCAGGAAGCGGCGGTGAAGTACTTCCTGCTGGGCGCGTTCTCGTCGGCGTTCTTCCTGTACGGGCTGGCGCTGCTGTACGGCTACGCGAACTCGGTGAAGCTGGCGGACATCGCGGCCGCGGCGGCGGGGTCGGACCGGTCGGACACGCTGCTGTTCGCCGGGCTCGGCCTGCTGGTGGTCGGGCTCCTCTTCAAGGGTTCGGTCGGCCCGTTCCACACGTGGACCCCGGACGTGTACCAGGGCGCGCCGACACCGGTGACGGCGTTCATGGCGGCGTGCACGAAGGTCGCGGCGTTCGGCGGGATCCTGCGCGTGCTGTCGGTCGCGTTCTCGTCGACGTCGTGGGAGTGGCGCGGAGTGCTCTGGGGCGTGGCGATCATTTCGATGGTGATCGGCGCGGTGCTGGGCCTGACGCAGACGGACGTCAAGCGCATGGTGGCGTACTCGTCGATCGCGCACGCGGGCTTCCTGCTGGTGGGCGCGATCGCGATGACTCGCGACGGGTTGTCGAGCACGCTGTTCTACTTGCTGGCGTACGGTTTCACGACGCTGGCGGCGTTCGGCGTGATCAGCCTGGTCCGCGATTCCTCCGGCGAGGCAACGCACCTGTCGGCGTGGGCCGGTCTGGCCAAGCGTTCGCCGTTGCTGGCCGGGGTCTTCACGTTCTTGCTCTTGGCCTTGGCCGGGATCCCGTTGACATCGGGTTTTGTCGGCAAGTTCGTGGTGTTCTCGGCGGCGCTGTCGGACGGAATGGCCCCGCTGGTGGTCGTGGCGCTGGTGTTCAGCGCGGTGGCGGCGTTCTTCTACCTGCGGGTGATCGTGCTGATGTACTTCTCCGAGCCGGCGGCGGACGGGCCCTCGGTATCGGTCCCGGGCTTCGGCACGGGAACGGCGATCTTCCTCGGCACGGCGGTGACGCTGGTGCTGGGCCTGGTCCCGGCGTTCGCACTGGGCTGGGCCGGAGCGGGCGGTTTCGCTTCCTGATTTCGTTCTGAAGGCCGCCACCCCCTGGTTCTATTGGGGGGTGGCGGCCTTCAGTTTGTGGCTGAGTTGCCGTCGATCCCCGGGCACGACGCTGATGTAGCCATCGGTGAGCGCCAACCCGACACGCCCTTCGTCGAGGTCGAGGTAGCTGACGGTGGTGGTGCCGGCGTAGAGCTGCCCGAGTCCTTCGTGAGGTCGCCGGAAGAGGGCGTCGAGTTCCTCGGCTTCCCGGCTGCGCGCCGGGGCGTCGTCGAAGACGTCGCTGACGTCCTGGGGGCCTTTGAAGTCCTCTTGGGACAGGGTGAAGGGCTTGATGTTCGCCGCCGGGTACGGGGGCAGATGAGCCACGAGGGCGTCGGCGGGATGGGTGTCGTGGCTTCGGAGTGTCACGCGATCGCCCCGGCAGACCACGAGCACGCCGTTGGTGGAGAGAATGCCGATCTGCCCGGTGTCGTCGCGGGCGTAGGCGTGGAAGCGGGGATTGCCGAGGCGGTGGAGGACGTCTTCGAATTCGGGGGTGTAGCCGTCGCCTTGCGTGAAGCCGTATTCGCTGAGTTCTTCGAAGACGGCGCGATCTTCCCGGGTTTTCGCAGAGGGCGGGACGTACCTGAGCCCACCGGCGAGAACGGGGTGCGGGTCGCCACAGCCGACGTTGCGCATGGCGGCGAGCAGGGCGGTGAGGGAGAGGTCGGCGTCGATCACTTCTTGGGCCGGTTCTCGCCGATCACCGGCGGCATGGGCTTTTCGATGAAACCGCCGAAGGTTTCGTCGGGGTCGGGGTTTTGCAGGTAGGGGGCCTTTTTCTTTTCCCGGTCTTCTTCTTTGCCGCGGCTGTTGAGGGGGGTGCCCATGGGCATGCCGTTGGCACCCCGAGGACCGGCGGCGCCGCGGGTGGCGGGGGTGCCGGGGAGCCGTTCTTCGGGGAGCCGGGCGCCGGTGTTCGCCCCTGGGCCGCGTGTGCCTGGCGTTGGCCCTGTCCCTGGTCCTGTGCCGGGTCCCGTTCCCATTCCGATGCCTGGCCGGTATCCGGTGCCGGTGTTGCTGCCGTAGCCGCCGGTCCCGGGGCCGAACCCGCCGGTGTAGCTGCTTCCGCCGGGCCCGAAGGAGTAGTTGTCGCCGAGGTTGCTGACGGGCTGCCCGGTGGGGCCGAACTGGTAGCCACCCTGAGCGACGGGAGGCATGACGGGCTGGGGGACGTAGCTGTTGGCGTGCGTGGTGTCGGTGTTGGTGGTTGTGGTTGTGGTGTTGCCGGCTTGCTGGCTGGGGTTCTGGTGTTGAACTTGCCGTTGTCCAGGTTGGACGTTCTGCCGGTTCTGCTGCGCGGGAACCTGAGGCTGGTTGGTGTTCCTGGCCCACTCACCGGTATCAGTGGGTCCGACGGTGTTGGTCTTGCTTTGCGTCCCATCCCCGGCAGTCCTCATGGAGACGGGGGCACCGGAGTCGCCGAGCTGGGCGTAGTGGGCAGGCATCTGACCACCGTTGGTACTGCTGGCGGAGTGATAGGCGCCGAAGGCTTCGATATTGGCTTGGCTGTCAGCCTGCCAGGTGGCGACCTTGGTGGCGTAGGAGCCAGTGCCGTCCCCGGTGAAGACGTGAAGAATGTCTTGAGCGGTGAGTTCGGGAGGCTGAGGGGCAACGGGCTTGACGGAGTTCTTGGCGGTCCCGAAGGCATCCATTTGAGAGCCAACGGCAGTTTGAGCGGTCTTGAGATGAACAGCATCATCAGCGGCGGCTTGAACAAGGGGGAGGGTGGCATCAGCGGCCGCCTCCCCGGCGCCACCCTTCCAGCCGGAGAGGGTCTTGGCACGGAGGGCACTGATCCGCTGAGCCCGTTCAACCATCCGAGTGGTCAAGTTCCTCGCACTGACTTCGGCATCCGACAAGGAGCCGATGCCTTCGCCGCCGGTGATCTGTTCGTAGATCTGGGCTGCAGTCAATGGACCTTCGGTAGCCATTATTTGTTCCCCTTCAGCGATACGACCACTTTGGAGGCAACAGACTTGGCCGCTTGGCAGGGGTCGCTCTTGCCGACGTTTCCGCGAGACTGTGTAACTGTCAGATCGACCGTGGAATGATCACTCGTACCGATGGCCAGCGAGCACATTCCTTCAGGCCTGCGATCCGATGTACCGAAGATGACCGCCGGGTAATCCTCGATCGGCTCCAGCGGCTCAAACAGCTTGTAATTGGTTCCTCGCGCGCGGTAGACACCCGTCAGCCCAAGGTTGTCGACAGTCGCAAAGATGATGTTCACACTGGCGCCAGAACCGTCTGCCGGATCCCAAGTGCAGGTTGGGCCTGCAGGGGCTTTGAGATCAGGTTTGGGTGTAACTGGGCCACCGAACAGATCGTTGATCTGCGACTCGGTCAACACGAAACAGGGCTCTGAGGCTGACCGTGCGGTATCAATCGGGTTTTCGACCGGTGGCACACCCGGGCCAGGTACTTCTTGCCCCGTACTCGAGGCTTCGGACGAGCTCGGCGCGTTCACCGGGGACGCTGTACCGGGTGTCTCCGACGAGCATGCGGAGAGAAGCAGCGACCCAACGCATGCCAAGAGCAGAACGCGGCGCACTAGAGGTTGCCTTTCGTGGTTTTGCCGATCTCGATGGCGTGAGTCTCTTCGGCATTCGCGTACTTGCCTAGTGCGGCGACGAACTTGTCAGCCATCTCGTCGCAGTATTTCGCCCGCTGCCGCAAGGTGTCGGTCAGGGCATTGCCTGAAGCGCGGACCAGTTCGGCGTTACCCGTGCTCGCGTACTCCAGGCCGGGTCCTTGTGCGCGAGCAAGTGTTTCCGCTTGTGCCGCGTCGATGCGAAACTCACCTGCAAGGTCCCGCCACTCACGCACCAGCTCGTGCAGCGTGGTCTCGTCGTACTCGAACCCAGCCCCGCCGGCACCTGCCCCGGACGAACCCCCATAAGACCCCGCATGCCGAGTCACCGGCTTCAACGGTGCCCGCCGTGTGCCGTGTGGGTCGTAAACCGGCCCCGTCGTCATCAGCTCTCCCCTAGCTTGCAGTGTGCTTCAACCCCTGCACCCTGCGTATCCGACGGCCAGCACACTACCAGGGTTCCCGCCTCCGAAAAGCCGAACGAACGAGGGCCGCGGCACGCACCAACCCGGCCGCGGCCCCCGGACCACCTATGGCGTCGGTGAGCAGGAGGTGTGGCCCAAAACCACCTGCCCGCTGATCCCCGAAGCCGGCAGGAAGTCGATCCTCAACATCGTCAACCCGATGCTTCCGTCGCCCGGGAGGTTCTGGATGTTGAACACCGCGTTCGCTAGCACCGTTCCGTTCGACTTCTTCAGCTGCGACACGTACCCCACCGGCACCGGGCTCGGCGGGTTCGGGATGCCCGACATCCCTCCGTAGCTCCAATTCGCGTTCGTCTGCGTCTGGGTCGCCACGCACTTCACCGTGAACGTCGACAGCTTGACGCGCGGGCCGCCCGCGCTCACCAAGGCCGACAGCTCGAAGTTCTTGCCCGTTGCCGTCGACGTCGTCGTGGTCGCGTCCGTGTTCGGGTCCGTCACCGTCGTCGTGCACGACGACGTTCCGCCGCCGAACGTGATGCCCGTCTTCGTCACCACCTGGGCCGTCGCGCTCGTCGGGCCGTCCACCGAACAGTGGCCCTGCGTCGGCACCGTGATCGTCGAACCCGCCTTCGTGAACGATGCCGAGCCGATGTTCGCCACCCCCGGCTGCGGCTCGGCGTTCGCCGGTGTGACGCCCGCGCACAGCACGGCTACTAGCAGTGTTCCGGCGAGCCCGCCCCGCCGAGCGATCGTGTTGCGCATTGCGAGTCCTCCTTGAGTGATCTCCCTGAGGGCAATATCCGCCCGCCGGAGACGTCCGTTGCGCCCGAAAACGGCGATCACCCCTTCGTGGATCGCGAACCACCCGTCGGTGGCGGGGGCGGGGGTGTCGTGTTCATCACCGTTTCCGCTGGACAGCGGGTAAACGACCGCGCGGGGTAGCCACTACGCTCAAGGCATAACCCGACCGGTGCACGAGTAGAGCGGAGCCGACGTGTCTGTGCCTTCCCCAGCCCCCGGGGCGGGATCCCTCCCCGCTGCGCCGGGTGGCGCCCTCGAGGACCTGCGCGCGTCCGTCGGCCTGCAGATCGCCGACGAGACCCTGCTGCGCTCGATCGCGTCCGGGCTGGCCGACGTCGAGAAGCTGCTGCGCGACGTCGTCCGCAGCGACGTCCAGGCCGTCAACGACGCCGCGTTGCACCTGGTCGAGGCGGGGGGCAAACGTTTTCGCCCGCTCTTCACGCTGCTGTCCGCGCAGTTCGGCCCGAAGCAGGACGACCACGTCGTGATCGCCGCCGCCGCGGTCGAGCTGGTGCACCTCGCCACGCTCTACCACGACGACGTCATGGACGAGGCCGACATGCGCCGCGGCGCCGAGAGCGTCAACGCGCGGTGGGACAACACCATCGCCATCCTCACCGGCGACTTCCTCTTCGCGCACGCCTCGCGCCTGGTCGCCGACCTGGGCACGGACGCTGCGCGGATCATCGCCGAGACCTTCGGCGAGCTGGTCACCGGCCAGATGCGCGAGACCGTGGGCCCCGGACCGGGTGACGACGCCGTCGCGCACTACCTCACCGTGATCGCCCAGAAGACCGGCTCGCTGATCGCCACGTCCGGCCGCTTCGGCGGCATGATGTCCGGCGCCGCCGAGGAGCACATCCAGGCGCTGCGCCGCTTCGGCGACATCATCGGGACCGCGTTCCAGATCTCCGACGACATCATCGACATCGCCTCGCCGTCCGACGAGCTCGGCAAGGCGCAGGGCACCGACCTGCGGGAAGGCGTCCGGACGCTGCCGATGCTGTACGCGCTGGCCGACCCGGACACCGACCCCCGGCTGGTCGAGCTGCTGTCCGGCCCGATCGCCGACGACGCGCTCGTGCGGGAGGCGCTGGAGCTGCTGCGGGCCAGTAGCGGACTCGAACGCGCACGCGTCACCCTTTCCGACTACGCTCAGCGCGCGCGAGCCGAGCTCGCCGCGTTGCCGGCGTCACCCGCCCGGGACGCCTGCGAGTCGGTCGCCGACTACCTGGTCGCGCGCACGCACTAAACAGGGGCAGGAAAGAGATGTCCATTTTCGGACAGGTATGGCTGTGGAGTCTCGCGGCGTTCTTCGTCGGCGTGCTGCTCACCTGGCTGGTGCTGGTGCTGCCGCTCCGCAAGAACGTCCGCAAGCTGGAGAGCTCGCTGGCGCAGGCGCACGCCGACGCCGCGCGCACGCCCGCGAACGCCGCCGGGCTGGCCGCGCCGGGCACCGAGGTGTACAGCCGTCCGGAGCCGCGGCCCGAGCCGGTGCCGGCGCGGGAGGAGACCTCCTACCCCGGCACGCTGGTCGCCGCGGCGCCGTTCAACCGCGACGACGTCCACGACGACATCGACGCGGACTTCGCCGAGCTGGACGCCCAGGTGCCGCCGGGGACGCACGACCCCGACGAGGCCTTCCGGCCGGCGGCGGAACCGGAAGACCGGGCGGCGGAGACCCAGTTCCTGCCGCCGGTCGCCCAGCCGGAGCCCGAAGACCCGTACCGCGCCGCCGCGACCGAGTACCTGACGCCGGAGGACGAGCCCGAGCCCGCGACGCCGGCGCTTTCGCGGCTCGAGCAGCAGCTCGACCCGGAGCCCGCCGCCGGTTCGCTGTTCCAGACCCCGGCGGAGGACCAGGCGGCGCCGGACTGGTTCGACGACGACAACGCCCCCTCCGAGCGGTCGGCGTTCGAGGAGCCGATGGAGCGCACGCGCTACCTCGGTTCGGTCGGCGGCGAAGCGCCCGAAGAGGCCGAGGAGACGCCGCAGTACGCGTTCGGCGGCGATGACGCGGCGAACGGCGACCTGGACGTGCCGCCGGAGACCCCCGCCGAAGCGACGCAGGTGCTGCCCAAGCGGCAGCCGCGCGAAGCGCTGCGCGGCGGGTTCGAGACGCCGCAGCCGATCCAGCCGTCGATGCGCACGGTCGAGCGGCGCGAGGCCGACCTGGCCGGTGCCCACAGCGGTTCGCTGTTCGAGCCGTCGGTGCAGCCGAACCAGGCGGCCGTCGCGGCGCCGGAACCGCCGCCCGCACGGCAGGCGGCGGGCGACGCCGTCCCGCCCGGCCCGTTCGGCCCCGGCTCGGCGATGCCGCGCCCCGGTGGCGGGCGGCCGAGCGACGCGTTCGAGGTCAAGGCCAGCGTGACGGCGCTGCGGTACTGCACTGAAGACTCGGCGCAGTTTCCGAAGATGGTGGCCGAAGTGTGGTTCCGGACCGCCGAGGACGCCGAGCGGGTCGGGTTCCGCCCGCTCAGCTGACGTCAGGCGCCCTGGAACAGGACGATGGCCGCGCCGCCGGGGTCGGTGACCACCACCAGGGAGCCGAAGGGCAGGTCCGTGCGCTCGCGGACGACCTTTCCGCCCAGCTCCACGGCTTTCGCCGCCGCCGCGTCCACATCGGACACCGGCGCGTAGGGCAGCCACTGCGGCGCTCGGTCGTCTCCGGGCGGCAGCTCGGTCAGGCCGCCCCAGGGTGCGCCGTCCGCGGTGAAGAGTGGCCCGTTGGACTCCCAGCCCAGCAGCTCGCCGAAGAACCGCTTGGTGCCGTCCACATCGGACGTCCGGACGTCGAAGAACACGAAAGGTCGCATGACCCAAAACTTAGGACACGTGTCCCAATCAGGCAAGCCCCCGAACGGCGAAGGCCGCCACGCGGGGGAGCGTGGCGGCCTTCGGCGAGACGGAAACTACGCGACCGTCCAGGTGTCCTTGCCGCGCAGCAGGGCCTGCAGGTCCGGCGTGCGGGCCTCGCGGGCCTGCGCGACCTGGGCGCGGGCGCCGTCGTCGTACGTCGGGCGCTCGACCTGGCGGAGGATGCCCGTCGGGACGTGGTTCAGGTTCTGGTCGCCCAGGCGCGACAACGCGAACGCGTACGACGTGTCGGCGATCGACGGGTCGTGCACCACGACGTTGTCCTCGCCGATGTCGGCGACCTTCGCGACGTCCAGGCCGCCCCAGTCGCCGCGCTTGACGCCGAACTCCTGGTTCGGGCCGAAGCGGATCGGCTCGCCGGCGCGCAGCGGGATCAGCCGGGTGGCGGCCTCGTCGGCGTCCTTGAGGACGTCGAACGCGCCGTCGTTGAAGATCGGGCAGTTCTGGTAGATCTCGACCAGCGCCGACCCACGGTGCTTCGCCGCGGCCTCGAGGACCTCGGTGAGGCCCTTGCGGTCGGAGTCCAGCGCCCGGCCCACGAACGACGCCTCGGCGCCGATCGCCAGCGAGAGCGGGTTGAACGGCGTGTCCACCGACCCCATCGGCGTCGACTTGGTGACCATGCCCTGGCCCGACGTCGGGGAGTACTGGCCCTTGGTCAGGCCGTAGATCCGGTTGTTGAACAGCAGGATCTTGATGTTGACGTTGCGGCGCAGCGCGTGGATCAGGTGGTTGCCGCCGATGGACAGCGCGTCGCCGTCACCGGTGACGACCCACACCGACAGGTCCTCCCGCGTGGTGGCGAGGCCGGTCGCGATCGACGGCGCGCGGCCGTGGATCGAGTGCATGCCGTAGGTGTTGAGGTAGTACGGGAAGCGCGACGAGCAGCCGATGCCCGAGATGAAGACGATGTTCTCGCGCTTGAGGCCGAGCGTCGGCAGGAACGACTGGACCGCGTTCAGCACGACGTAGTCGCCGCAGCCGGGGCACCAGCGGACTTCCTGGTCCGACTTGTAGTCCTTGGCCTTCTGCGGCTCGTCGGTGGTGGGCACAAGGTCCAGGCCACCGATGGTCGGGAGCCCGATGTCGATTGCGGTCACTTCGCCGCCTCCGTAGTAACGCTGGTGATGATCTCCGCGAACAGGTCCTGCAGCTCTTCGGCCTTGAACGCCATGCCCGCGACCTTGGTGTGGCTGTGGACGTCCACGAGGTACTTCGCCCGCAGCAGCAGGGAAAGCTGGCCGAGGTTCATCTCCGGCACCACGACCTTGTCGTAGCTGCGCAGGATGTCGCCGAGGTTGGCCGGGAACGGGTTCAGGTGACGCAGGTGCGCCTGCGCGATCGGCATCCCGAGCTTGCGCACCCGGCGGCACGCGGCCCCGATCGGGCCGTAGGACGAGCCCCAGCCCAGCGCCAGCACGCGCGCCTTGCCGCCGGACGGGTCGTCGACCACGACGTTCGGGACGTCGATGCCGTCGATCTTGGCCTGCCGCAGCCGGACCATCTTGTCGTGGTTGGCGGGGTCGTAGGAGATGTGACCGGTCTTGTCGGCCTTCTCCAGCCCGCCGATGCGGTGCTGCAGCCCCGGCGTGCCCGGGATCGCCCAGGCGCGGGCGAGGGTCTCGGGGTCGCGGACGTACGGCCAGAACTCGCCGGAGTCGTTGTCCGCGTTCGGCTCGGACGCGAACTCGACGCGCAGGTCGGGCAGCGTCTCGACGTCCGGGATCAGCCACGGCTCGGAGCCGTTCGCGATCGCGCCGTCCGAGAGCAGCAGCACCGGCGTGCGGTACTTCAGCGCGATGCGGGTGGCCTCGACGGCCGCGTCGAAGCAGTCCGCGGGGGACAGCGGCGCGACGATCGGGACCGGCGACTCGCCGTTGCGGCCGAACATCGCCTGCAGGAGGTCGGCCTGCTCGGTCTTGGTCGGCAGGCCGGTCGACGGGCCGCCGCGCTGGACGTCGATGACGACCAGCGGCAGCTCGACCATCACGCCGAGGCCGACGGCTTCGGACTTCAGCGCCACACCGGGGCCGGACGTCGAGGTGACGCCGAGCGCGCCACCGTAGGACGCGCCGAGCGCGGCGCCGATGCCGGCGATCTCGTCCTCGGCCTGGAACGTGATGATGCCGAAGTTCTTGTGCTTGGACAGCTCGTGGAGGATGTCCGACGCCGGCGTGATCGGGTACGTGCCGAGCAGGATCTGCAGGCCGGAGCGCTGCCCGGCGGCCACGATCCCGTAGGCGAGCGCGGTGTTGCCGGTGATCTGCCGGTAGGTGCCCTGGGCCAGCTTGGCCGGGGCGACCTCGAACGTCGTCGCGAACGACTCGGTGGTCTCGCCGTAGTTCCAGCCCGCCCGGAAGGCCAGGATGTTCGCCTCGGCGATGTCCGGCTTCTTCGCGAACTTCTCGCGCAGGAACTGCTCGGTGCCCTCGGTGGGCCGGTGGTACATCCAGGACAGCAGGCCGAGCGCGAACATGTTCTTGCAGCGCTCGGCGTCCTTCTTGCCGAGGCCGGTGTCGGCCAGCGCGCCCTGCGTCAGCGTCGACATGGCGACCCGGTGGACCTGGTAGGCCGCGAGCGTGTCGTCGTCGAGCGGGTCGTTCGCGTAGCCGACCTTGGTCAGGTTCCGCTTGATGAAGTCGTCGGTGTTCAGGATGATCGTCCCACCGTGCGGGACGTCGCCCAGGTTCGCCTTGAGCGCGGCCGGGTTCATCGCCACCAGCACGTCCGGCCGGTCGCCCGGCGTGAGGATGTCGTAGTCGGCGAAGTGCACCTGGAAGCTCGAGACGCCGGGAATGGTGCCCTGCGGCGCGCGGATCTCGGCGGGGAAGTTCGGCATCGTCGACAGGTCGTTGCCGAACGCGGCGGCCTCGGACGTGAACCGGTCACCGGTCAGCTGCATGCCGTCACCCGAGTCGCCCGCGAACCGGATCACGACCCGGTCGAGCTTGCTGACCTCGGTCGGCCTGGTCGCGGCGAGCGAGCCGTGACCAGCGCCGTTGCCGTTCGCACTCGTGCTCATGGGTCAGGGATTCCCTCTCTCCCGACGTTGCGGCCATCGGACACCTGCCCGGTGTCGTGACACGCGGATCACCAGGCCCTATCACGAGGTTAGCTCGCGCTCGACAACGATGTTCCTAGAGTCCCGGGGTCCCGAACGACCTCAATACTGCGCTGACGCTTCTTCTGTGCTGGTCCGACAAATACCTGTGACCGATGGTAACGGGTAGACCCCAGTCTTCGTTGTGATGCGGGTCTCGGACTCAGGGGTCCACCTGCTGGGATCAGGGGTGGGACCGGATGCGCGCCTGGATGACGGCCAGCCGCTCGGCGAACTCCGGTGAGGCCAGCGACGCCAGCTGCGGCTGGATCTCGACGTCGACGGCGTCGGCGTGCGCGGCCAGCGAGGCGGTGGTCCGCAGGCTGCGCTTGGTGGCGAGCAGCGCTTCGCGCGGCGCGGCGACCGCGGGAGCGGCGAGCTCCTTCGCGGCGGCCACGACGTCCTCGGCCACCTTCAGGGCGAGCCCGGCGCGCACGGCCGCCTCGGCGTCGAGCGGCTGTCCGAACAACGTCATCGCGGCGGCCACCTGCGGGCCGGCCAGCCGCTGCGTCATCCACGTCATCCCGCCGCCCGGGTGCAGCCCGAGCTCGAGGAACCGGGCGACGAACCTGGCGCGCGGCCCGGCCAGCCGGACGTCGGCGGCCAGCGCGAGGTTGAGCCCGGCCCCGACGGCGGCGCCGTTGACCGCGGCGATGGTCGGCAGGCTGCACCGGGCGACGGCGAGGAAGCCTTCGTAGATCGCGCGCAGGCCGGTCTCGTCGGCCCGGCCGAGCGCGGTGAGGTCGGCGCCGGCGCAGAAGGCGGGCGGGGTACCGGTGACGACGACGGCGTGGACGTCCTGGTCGCGTTCCGCGGCTTCGACGGCGGCGGCGAGCTGGGCGGAGAGGTCGAGGGTGAGCGCGTTGCGGCTGCCGGGGGCGTCGACGGTCAGCAGCGCGATGCCGTCGGAGTGCTCGCTGACGATGCTGTCGGTCATCGGGTCAGGGTATTGGTGGGGTGTGGGGGAACTGCTGGTGGTGCTGGTCGGCAACCTGCTGACGATGATCGACATGTCGGAACTGTTCGGCGCCCGCCGCCGCCGGGCCCGGGCCGCGGCTTTCGCGCGTGGTGAGCCGGTTTCGGTGCCGTGCGTGGTGCGCTCCGACGACGTGACGGCCGGGCGCGAGCTGCGTGGCTGGATCGCGGTGGGCGAGGGGCCGGCGACGTGGCGGGTCCCGGGCGGCTCACCGGTCGCGTTCGACCCGGGGGAGTTGACGATGCAGGCGGTGGACCGGCAGGCGGTGACGTTCCACGCGGCGGGCGGGCGGACCGAGCTGCGGCTGCACCCGGATGAGGCGCCGCTGGTGCTGCGGGGGCTGGCGGGGTGAGGGCGCGCCTCCGGCCCCCGGTCGCCAGCGTATCGGCGGGGGCCGACAGTCGCGCGGATCCGGCGGCCCGGGCCGGCTGGTACTCCACAAGCCGCCGGGCGTGTGGACAACCGCCGGTACCGGCCGCGCACCGGCCCGGAACCGTCGGACCCCGCCGATACGCTGGAAGACGGGGGGCGGAGGCCTCAGCTCTCCGGCGTCGGCGGCCGTTCCAGCAGGCGCGACAGCACCACCGTCGACACCGTCCGGTCCACGATCTCCAGCCCGCGCAGCCGCTCCAGCGCGGTCTCCAAGTGGTGGATGTCCGCCGCCCGCAGGTGGACGATCGCGTCCGCCGCCCCGGACACCGTGTAGGCCGCCACCACCTCCGGCAGCGGCTCCAGCCGCGCCCGGATCCGCGCCGGCGTGATGTTGCCCTGGCACGTGACCTCGACGAACGCCTCGGTGCCCCAGCCCAGCGCCTCCGGGTCGACCACCGCCGTGAAGCCCCGCAGGATCCCCGTTTCCAGCAGCCGGTCGACCCGCCGCTTCACCGCCGGCGCGGACAGACCGACCACCTTGCCGATCTCCGCGTAGCTTGATCGCGCGTTCGCCACGAGACACGAAACGATTCGCTGGTCGATGGTGTTCACACGCAACAGATAGCACAGATACGCGCAGCGAACAGCGATTGATTGCGATATTAGGCGCCCCTTACCCTGCAACCATGCAGGCGATGCGCGTACCGACCACCCGTCGATACCTGATGTGCCCTCCGCGTCACTTCGCGGTGGACTACGTGATCAACCCCTGGATGGACCCGACCCAGCCGGTCAGCGCCGAGGTCGCGATGGCGCAGTGGACCGAGCTGCGCGACACCTACCGCCGCCTCGGCCACACCGTCGAGGAGATCGACGCCCAGCCGGGCCTGCCCGACATGGTCTTCGCCGCGAACTCCGGCACGGTCGTCGACGGCCGCGTCCTCGGCTCGCGGTTCCGCGCGCCGCAGCGGGCCGCCGAGGCCGAGCACTTCCGCCGCTGGTTCGTCGAGCACGGCTACCGCGACATCACCATGCCGGAGAAGATCAACGAAGCCGAAGGCGACTTCGCCTGGACCGGCGCCCTGCTGCTCGCCGGCACCGGCTTCCGCACCGACCCCGCCGCGCACGCCGAGGCCCAGGAGGTCCTGGGCGTCCCGGTCGTCTCGCTGCACCTGGTCGACCCGCGCTACTACCACCTCGACACGGCGTTGTTCGTGCTCGCCGAGGCGACGGACACGACGCGCGCGCAGATCGTCTACTACCCCGAGGCGTTCTCGGCGGGCTCACGCCGCGTGCTGGAGCGGCTGTTCCCGGACGCCGTGCTCGCCACCCGCGATGACGCCGAGTGCTTCGGCCTCAACGGAGTGTCCGACGGCCGCAATGTCGTTCTCCCGGTCGAGGCCACCCGATTGGGTGAACTTCTCGCGGGCCGGGGGTACGAGCCCGTTTACGTCGACATCTCTGAGCTGCGGAAAGCCGGCGGCGGCCCGAAGTGCTGCACGCTCGAAATCCGGAAAGGGTAATTGCCGGCGAAAACCTGTAACTCACCCGTTTGCCACGGCGATTAATCGAAGTAACAAATCGACTACTCGCGGTGGCAGGCGGTGGAAGCGGTGGCGGTGAACCTCGCCCTGCACGGGATCGGCCGGCCGGCCCGGCAGCTCGACCCCGGCGAGGACGAGCGCTGGGTGACGGTCGAGCAGTTCGAGCAGGTGCTCGAGTCCGTCGCCGAGCGCGACGACGTCCACCTCACGTTCGACGACGGCAACGAGTCCGACGTCGAGATCGCCCTGCCCCGGCTCGTCGACCGCGGGCTGACGGCGGAGTTCTTCCCGCTCGCCGGCCGCCTCGGGCAGCGCGGCTACCTCGACCGGGACGGGCTGCGCGAGCTCGCGCGCGCCGGCATGGAGATCGGCTCCCACGGCTGGGAGCCGCGCGACTGGCGCCGCCTCGACGACCGCCAGGCGAGCCGCGAGCTGACCGAGGCCCCGAAGCTCCTGGGCGACCTGTGCGGCCGCCCGGTCCGGCGGTACTCGCTGCCGTTCGGTGCCTACGACCGCCGGGTGCTGACGCGGTTGCGGCAGGCGGGCGCGACGCGCGTCTACACGAGCGGCGGCGGCGCGGCGAGCCGCGACGGCTGGCTGCAGGCGCGCACCGAGCTGCGTCACGACCTCGACAGCGAGTCACTCGACGGCGTGCTCGCGGCCGGCCGGCGGCGGGGCACCTGGGCGGGCCGCCTCTTCCGGCGGGACTGACCCCTTCCCGATGATCGGGACGCGGTCCAGACCAATTTTCCGGACCCGCCCCCGGTGAGCAGCGTTTTCGTCAAGACCGGCCGCATGATGGGAAATTCCCGCACCGCGGGGTCTTGAACGTGTCCCGGTCCGGGTGCATCCTGATCGCCTCGCCGCCGTAAGGAAAGTTTCCTAACTAAAGGGAGCACCAGGAATGCGGAAACTGATCCTGCTCGCGACCATGGCGCTCGCCGCGGCCGTCATGCCCTCGGCGCTCGCGTCCGCCGCGCAGGCGCCGGCCCCCGCCGCGCCCGCCACCACCGCGGCCGCCCCGACCGCGGCCCAGCTGCTCGCGAAGACGAACAGCTGCAAGCAGATCTCCAACGGCAAGTACAAGACCGACGAGGACGTCTCGGCCAAGACCGTCGCGGTCTGCGACGCGAACGGCGCGGTCTTCTGGAAGGCCGACATGGACATCGACTGCGACGGCCAGCGGTCCTCGCAGTGCAACGAGGACACCGACTGCTGCTACCAGGACGACACGGCGTTCCACCAGTCCGACGGCAAGCCGCTCAACGCCGCGAAGCTGCCCTACATCGTCGTGCCGAGCTCGAGCAGCATCTGGAAGTACAGCTCGTCCCAGCTGAAGGGCGGCGGCTCCTGCGCCGTGATCTACAACGGCAAGGTGGAGTACGCGGTCATCGGCGACACCGGCCCGACGCAGATCATCGGGGAAGCCTCGTACGCGACGGCGAAGGACCTCGGCATCAACCCCGACCCGTCCAACGGCGGCACCGACTCCGGCGTCACCTACATCTGCTTCAAGAACTCGACCGTCTCCCCGATCGAGAACCACGCCAACGCGGTGAGCAAGGGCCAGAGCCTCGCCACCACGTTCGTGAACAACAACTGAGGCACGGCCGAACCGGGGCCGATCCGTTCAAGACACGGGCCGGCCCCGGCTGCTGTGCTGGGGGACATGAGCAAGGAACTGCGGAAACTCGCCAATATCGGACCCGCGATGGTCCGGGACTTCGCGCGTCTCGGCATCACCGAGCCCGCCCAGCTGTGCGGCCGTGACGCGGTCGAGCTGTACGAACGGCTCTGCGAGCTCGACGGCGTCCGGCACGACCCCTGCGTCCTCGACACGTTCATGTCGGCCGTCGACCAAGCCGACGGCGCGCCGCCGCGGCCGTGGTGGACCTACACGCCGGAACGGAAACGCCTCCTCGGGAGCCGCTGACCGGAACCGCGTCCACCGGGTTGATCACCCACGTGCAAGATGCAATTCGAGACCCGATTTTTACGCGAAAACCGTTACGCCTGACGGCTGTCTCACGCATTACCCCGTTCGCCGCCCTCCCGGTAACGATCCAGGGGGCCCCGCCGACCAACTTGAGGGTCGCGCGGAATAGCGGAGGTTTTGGCGTGAAGATCAGTGTCTTCGGGCTCGGTTACGTCGGCTGTGTCTCCGCCGCGTGCCTGGCGGGGCAAGGGCACCGGGTGGTCGGCGTGGACGTCAACCCGGTCAAGATCGATCTCATCACCCAGGGCAAGGCCCCGGTGGTCGAGGAGCGCATCGGCGAGCTGACCGCCGAAGTCGTCGCGAGCGGCGCGCTGAGAGCCACGACCGACGTCGCGGAAGCCGTCGCCGACAGCGAGATCTCGCTGGTCTGCGTCGGCACGCCGTCGGCGCCGAACGGCAGCCTCTCGACGGTCTACCTCGAGCGCGTCGCCGAGGAGATCGGCGAGGCGATCGCGAACAAGACCGAGCGGCACACCGTCGTCTTCCGCAGCACGATGCTGCCCGGTACCTGCCTGGACCTGCTGATCCCGATCCTGGAGAAGTCCTCGGGCCGCACGGCGGGCGTCGACTTCGGGGTCGCGGTGAACCCCGAGTTCCTGCGCGAGGGCACCAGCGTCCGGGACTTCTTCGACCCGCCGAAGACCGTGATCGGCGAGATCGACACCGCCAGCGGGGACGCCGTCGCCGGGCTGTACGAGGGGCTGCCCGGCCCGGTGTTCCGCGTGCCGATCCCGGTCGCGGAGATGACGAAGTACGCCGACAACTCCTTCCACGGCCTGAAGATCGGGTTCGCGAACGAGCTCGGCGCGATCTGCCGGGCGCTCGGGCTCGACTCGCACCAGGTGATCGACGTCTTCCTCGCCGACACCAAGCTCAACATCAGCCCCGCCTACCTCAAGCCCGGGTTCGCGTTCGGCGGCTCGTGCCTGCCGAAGGACCTGCGCGGGCTGGTCTACGCCGCGCACCGCAACGACGTCAGCGTGCCGATTCTGTCGCACGTCCTCGCGTCCAACGCCGACCACCTGCAGCGCGCGTTCGACCTGGTCGCGCGCACCGGCAAGCGCAAGGTCGGGCTGTTCGGCCTCTCCTTCAAGCCGGGCACCGACGACCTGCGCGAGTCGCCGCTGGTCGAGCTGGCCGAGAAGCTGCTCGGCAAGGGCTACGACCTGAAGATCTACGACGCCAACGTCAGCCTCTCGCGGCTGATGGGCGCCAACCGCGAGTACATCGAGGGGCGCCTGCCGCACCTCGGCCAGCTGCTCGCCGCGTCCGTCGAAGAAGTCATGGACCACGCCGACGTCCTGCTCGTCGGCACCAAGGACCCGGACGTGCTGGCGGCGCTGCCGCACGGTGGCGACCGGGTGCTCGTCGACCTCGTCCGCCTGCCCGACGCCGCCGAGCGTCGCCTTGAAGAGGGATACGCCGGCCTTGCCTGGTAAAGCGCTCATCCTCGTCGAAAACCTCTCCGTCCCCTTCGACCGGCGTGTGTGGCAGGAGTCCACGACCCTGCGCGACGCCGGGTGGGAAGTCCACGTGATCTGCCCGCAGGGCACGAAACGCGACACCGAGGCCGAAGCCGTCGTCGACGGCGTCCACATCCACCGCTACCCGCTGAAGGCGGCGACCGGCGGCCCCGCGGGCTACCTCCAGGAGTACGGCAGCGCGCTGTGGCACACGCTGCGGCTGGCGCGGAAGGTCGGCCCGGTCGACGTCGTGCACGCCTGCAACCCGCCGGACCTGCTGTACCTGGTCGCGAAGGTGCTCAAGCGCCAGGGCGCGCGGTTCATCTTCGACCAGCACGACCTGTGCCCGGAGCTCTACCTTTCGCGGTTCGACCGCGGGCAGGACCTGCTCTACCGCGGGGTCTGCGCGCTCGAACGCGCCACCTACCGCGCGGCCGACGTCGTGATCTCGACGAACGAAAGTTACCAGGAGGTCGCCCGGATCCGCGGCGGCAAGAAGCCCGAGGACGTCTTCGTGGTGCGCAGCGCCCCGGTCGTCGAGCGGTTCCACGAGGTCCCGGCCGAGCCCGAGCTGAAGAAGGGCAAGCCGCATCTGCTGGCCTACCTCGGCGTGATGGGCCCGCAGGACGGCGTCGACTACGCCCTGCGCGCGCTCGCGAAGCTGCGTGACGAAGTCGGGCGCACCGACTGGCACGCGGTGTTCGTCGGCTCCGGCGACGCCTTCGACGACATGGTCGCGCTGTCGGCGAAGCTCGGGCTGGCCAACCAGGTCGAGTTCACCGGCCGGATCTCCGACGAGGACCTCGTCCGCTACCTGTCCACCGCCGACGTCTGCCTGTCGCCGGACCCGCTGAACCCGCTCAACGACGTCTCCACGATGAACAAGGTCATGGAGTACATGGCGATGAGCAAGCCGATCGTCTCGTTCGAGCTGCGCGAGGCGCGCGTCTCCGCCGGCGACGCGGCGGTCTACGCCCCGGCCAACGACGAGTCGGCGTTCGCGAAGCTCGTTTCGCAACTGCTCGACGACCCGGAGGAGCGGGTCCGGATGGGCAAGCTGGGGCAAGCCAGGGTCGCCGGCGCGCTCTCGTGGGAGAACTCGGCCAAGAACCTGCTCGCCGCGTATGAGCACGCTGTGAAGTCCTGATCGCCGTTAGGTCAAGAAGTCACCGGACGTGTAACCAAAGCTCCCGGTCCGACGACGGTTCGGGTAACCGGCCGATCGACTACAGATCCGTTCGGCGTACCCGGCTCAGGAATGGAGATACCGCCGTTGACTGACGACACGGTGCGCCTGGCCCTGGTCGGGCAGGTTCTGAAACGGCGATGGCGGCTGCTGGCCGCCCTCGCCGTCCTGGGAGCGCTGGTGGGCGCGGGCGCTTCGCTGCTGCTTTCGCCCGGCTACAAGACGACGTCGAGCGTGCTGCTGCAGGGACCGCGGCAGGCGGACGAGCTGCTGACGCAGGCCGAGGTCGCGACCAGCTCGGTCGTGCTCGACCGCGCCGCCGCGCAGCTGGCCTGGCACCCGGACGGCGCCGACCTGAAGAAGCAGGTCACCACGTCCGTGGCGAACGGCAACGTCGTGACGATCACCGTCTCGGCCGACACCGCCGAGCACGCCCAGCAGCTCGCCGACCAGGTCGCGCAGCAGTTCGTCAAGTACTCGACGCAGCTGGCCAGCAACTCCGCGGACGCCTCGGTGCAGCTGGCCCAGGAGCAGCGCGAGTCGCTGCGCAACCAGGTCAAGCTGACCACCGAGAAGATCAGCGACATCGCCAAGGGCGTCGGCGGCGACCTGACCGTCGAAAGCGTCCAGGTCCGCACGCAGCTCGAAGGGCTGCGGACGTCGCTGGAGCAGGCCATCAACGACCTCAACCAGGCCGACCTCGCGACCGGCATCGGCAACACCGTCGTGCTCGGGCCGTCCGAGCGCCCGACCGGGCCGGCCGCCCCGACGCTGGTGCAGCTGGTCGCGGGCGGCGCGGTGCTGTTCTTCCTCGTCGGCGTCATCGGCCACCTCTTCACCGCCCGCGCCGACCGGCGGCTGCGCGGCGAGCCGGAGATCGCCTCGGCGCTCGGCTCGCCGATCCTCGCCGGCGTCGACGTCACGACCCCGGAGGGCGACCGCCTCCCGGCGACCGGTTTCCTCGGCAAGGTGCGGCGGCTGCTGGGCAGCGACCGGCCCTGGGTGCTGCCGCCGATCGCGACGTCGGCCGACGAGGTCAACCGCGACATCCGCTACCGCCGCGTGCTGGCCCGGCTGGCCACCGGACCCGCCGACGTCCTGCTGCTCGTGGCCGCCGACGACGAGACCGGCAAGCTGGCCGCCGGCCAGCTCGCCGAGCTGGCCGACCGGCTGTCGGTGCCGCTGCGGACCTTCGAGTTCACCGCGGACCGCCCGACCGTGCCGGACGCCGGCCGCGAGTCGGGGGTCCTGGTGGTGCTCAGCGCCGGTTCCCGCACCGCGTGGGAGCTCGTGCGGCTCGCCGAGGCCTGCGCCGACGCCGGCCAGGAGGTCGTCGGTGCCGTCCTCACCCATCCCGTCCGGCCCGCGGTGCCGGCGGAACCCGGACCCGCGGCGGAAGCCCCCGAGAAAGCCCTGGCAGGTTCGGCGTGACGACTACCTCCGAAACCGCGCCGCTGGTCGACCTCCAGCGCCTCTTCGTCGCCATCCGCCGCCGCAAGCGCCTGTGGCTGGCCACGGCCCTGCTCGGGCTGATCGCCGGAGCCGCGGTGGCGGTCGTGCTCCCGGCCCCGCCGACCGCGGTCACCAAGGTGATCGTGGTCCACCAGGACGACTCGCCGACCGACAGCGGCACGCTGATGCGCACCGACGTCGCCGTGCTCTCGACGACCAAGATCGCCGAGGGCGCGTTGAAGAAGCTCGGCAGCACCGAGTCGCCCGAAGAGTTCATGAAGAACTACGCCGGGCTGGGCCTGACGAACAACGTCATGCAGATCACCGTCAAGGCCAAGAGCACCGAAGAGGCCGTGGCGCAGGCGCAGGCGCTGGCCGACGTGTTCATCGCCGACCACGTCCAGCGCAGCCAGGCCGCCGCGGCCGCGCAGTCCAAGGCCATCCTCGACCAGCGGAAGAACGCCCAGGACGAGCTGACCAAGGTCGACCAGCAGATCGCCGACGAGACCGGCAAGGGCCGCAACGCCAACGCCAGCACCCTCGAAGGCCTCTACGGCCGCCGCGCGGCGCTCGCGTCGCAGATCTCCGACTTCGACTCCCGCGCCCAGCAGGCCGGCATCGGCAGCCCGCAGGTCGCCGCGGGCACCCAGATCGTCGACGCGCCGCGCGCGCTGCCCAAGGCGTTCCTCAAGACCACCGCGACCAACGCGGGCATCGGCTTCGCGCTCGGCCTGGCCGTGGGGCTCGCGTTCGCCGCCGTCGGCGCGGTCTCGCGCGACCGGCCGGTGCTGCGCCGCGAGATCTCCACGCACCTCGGCGCGTCCGTGCTGGCCCAGCTGCCGTCGAAGCCCCGCGGTCCGGCTCGCCTGTGGCGGCGCTCCCGCGCGGTGTCCGAACGCAAGCGCGTCGCCACGACGCTGGTGCGCGCGATCAAGAAGGACAAGCCCCAGGTGTCCCTGCTGGAGCTCGGCGCCCCCAAGGTCGCCGCCGCGCTCGCCCTCGACATCGCCGAGGAGCTGGCCGCCGACGGCACGGCGAGCGTCCTCGACGACCTGCCGAACGAGGACGTCCGCAAGCTCGTCACCGAGACGAAGAGCGAGGTCGCCGTCGTCGGCGCCGGTGACCCCGCCGCCGAGCCGGACGAGCGCCGGGTCGGTGTCGGCACGGTGTCGCCGGGCACCGCGTGGACCGACCTGGAGCACCTCGGCAAGGAGACCGTGCTGGTCGTCAAGGCCGGGCACGCGAACACGCTGTGGCTGCACACGGTGGCCCGGCAGCTCGCCGACCAGCAGATCCCGATCGTCGGCGTGGTGCTGGTCGACCCGGACCCGCGCGACAAGTCCGACGGCACGCTGTGGGACGGCCTGCACACGGCCCTGCGCGGCCGCGCGAAGTCGGCGCCGTCGGTGCACCGCGTCTCCGTCGTCGAGAACGAGGACCGCATGGACGAACTGGCCGCGCGGATCGCCGAGCGCGTCGCGGTCGCCGAGCCGCCGACGCGCCGGATCGCGCCGGTCCGGCCGGTCGTCCCGCCCGCACTGGCCAAACCGCCCGCCGCGCCGCTGCCGGAGCCGGGGAAGGTCAGCGTCGACCACCTGGACGCGCCGACGAAGAAGTTCGCCCCGGTCAAGCCCCCGAAGCGGCCGACGCCGTTCAAGCGCGACCACGGCGAACCGACGCACAAAGGCGAACTGAACGCCGGGCTCGAGTCAGAGAAGAGCGCGGAGGTCTCCTGACCACCGCGCCGCGAATGAAGGGGAACCGCTCGAGATGTGCGGCATCGCAGGCACCTACCTCTGGCCGGACGGCGGGCCGCTCACCGACCGGCTGACCAAGACGCTGGCCCACCGCGGGCCGGACGGCTCCGGCCGGTACGACCACGCGGTCGGCGGCGGGTCCGTCCACCTGGGCCACCGGCGGCTCTCGATCGTCGACCTGACCGAGACCGGAGCGCAGCCGATGGTCCTCGACGGCCTGGCGTTGAGCTACAACGGCGAGCTGTACAACGCACCCGAGCTGCGGGCCGAGCTCGAATCCGCGGGCGTCCGGTTCCGCGGGACGTCCGACACCGAGGTGCTGCTGCAGGCGTGGCGGCGCTGGGGCACCGACTGCCTGCCCAAGCTGCGCGGGATGTTCGCCTTCGCCATGTTCGAGGAGGGCACCGGCGAGCTGTTCCTGGTCCGCGACCAGCTGGGCATCAAGCCGCTGTTCTTCGTCCAGCGCGGCGGCGGAGTCGCCTTCGCGTCCGAACTGAAAGCCCTTGCCGGTGAGCTCGGCGGGTCGCTGCAGGTCGACAGCGGGGCGCTGATCGCGTCGCTGCTCTACTACTGGGTGCCCGACAGCCGGTGCGCCTACCAGGGCGCGGAGAAGCTGCCGCCGGGCACGTGGCTGCGCTGCCGCCCGGACGGCCAGGTCGACCGCGGCCGGTTCTGGTCGCTGCGGGAGGTCGCCGAAGAGGGCGCGGCCTTCGACGGCGAGGTCGACCTGCACGCCGTGATCGCCGAGTCGACCGCCAAGCACCTCATCTCGGACGTCCCGGTGGCGACGTTCCTTTCGGGTGGCCTGGACTCCAGCTACCTGACGGCGCTGGCCGCGCGTTCGCGGCCCGGGATTTCGGCTTACACCATCGGCTTCCGCGCCGAGGACGCCAAGTTCGAGGCCATGCCGGACGACCTCAAGTACGCCCGGATCGTGGCGCAGCAGTTCGGCGTCGACCTCCACGAGATCGAGATCGCGCCGCAGGTGCTCGACCTGCTGCCGAAGATGACCTACCACCTCGACGAGCCGATCGGCGACCCGGCGGCGATCAACTCGTTCCTGATCTGCACGGCCGCGCGCGACGCCGGTGTCAAGGTGATGCTGTCCGGGATGGGCGCCGACGAGCTGTTCGCCGGCTACCGCAAGCACCTCGCGAACCTGATCGCGCTGCGCTACCACAAGGTGCCGGGCGCGGTCCGCAGGCCGGTGGAGTCCATTGTGGACCGGCTGCCGGTGGCGTCGGCCAAGCGCGGGTACCGGTCGGTGCGGTTCGCCAAGCGGTTCCTGTCCTTCGCGGGCCTGCCCGAGGAGACGGCGTTCCGGCGCAGCTACACGATGTACGACCGCGCGGAGCTGCTCGACCTGGTGAACCCGGACCTCGCGCCGGTCGTCGACGACGTCCTGACCGAGCACGCGGACACCTACCACGACCAGGCGCTGGACGACTTCGTCAACCGCATGTGCCTGGCCGACTCGCGGCTGTTCCTGCCCGGGCTGAACCTGACCTACACCGACCGTTCGACGATGGCGGCGTCCACCGAGGTGCGGACGCCGTTCGTCGACGTCGAGGTCGTGCGGGCGGCGTTCAAGATCCCGGGGAACAAGAAGATCGTCGGCCGCGCCGGAAAGGTCGCGCTGAAGAAGGCCGCTGAGAACATCCTGCCCGGCGAGATCGTGCACCGGCCGAAGGGCCTGTTCAGCGCGCCGCTGCGGGCGTGGATGAGCCGCGACCTGGCGCCGTTGGTGCGCGAAGTCGTCAACGACGGCGTGCTCGTTTCGTCGGGTTTCCTGCAACGGGAGGCGTTGCAGCGCATGGTCGCCGAGGACGCCGCCGGCCAGGAAGACCGCGGCAAGCACCTCTGGCACGTCTTGACCCTTGAGTACTGGTACCGGAACGCGATGTCTGGAGCGGGAGCGAAGTGAAGCAGGTAGTCCAGAACTACAAGAGCGGGGAACTGGCGCTCCTCGAGGTCCCCGAGCCCGCCTGCAAGCCGGGTGGCGTGCTGGTGCGGACGGTGTACTCGCTGATCTCGACCGGCACCGAGATGATGAAGGTGTCCGAGGCCAGCATGTCCCTGGTGGGCAAGGCGAAGGCCCGCCCGGACCAGGTGGCGAAGGTGATGCAGAGCGTCGCCACGAACGGCCTCTCGGCGACCTACCGCAAGGTGACGTCCAAACTGGACTCCTACACCCCGCTCGGCTACTCGCTGTGCGGCATCGTCGAGCAGGTCGGCGAAGGCATCACCGACGTGAAGGTCGGTGACCTGGTGGCCTGCGCGGGCAACGAGCACGCGCTGCACGCCGAGCTGAACTGGGTGCCCAAGAACCTCTACTCGCCGGTGCCCGCCGGCGTCGACCCGCGGCACGCCGCGTTCGGCACCGTCGGATCGATCGCCATGCAGGGCGTCCGCCGCGGCGAGCCGCAGATCGGCGACGTCGCGCTGGTCATCGGCCTCGGCCTGATCGGCCAGCTGGTCGTCCAGCTGCTGGCGTCGTCCGGCGTGCGCGTGGTCGGCGTCGACCCCGACCCGGAACGCTGCAAGCTCGCCGAGAGCCTCGGCGCCCTGACCTGCGCGCACCCGGCGTCCGGCATCGTCGACACCGCGGTGGACGAGCTGACCCACGGCGCGGGCGTCGACCAGACGTACCTCGCCGCGGGCGGCAACACGAACGACCCGGTGGAGCTGGCGGCGAAGCTGTCGCGCGACCGCGGCCGGGTGATCGACATCGGCAAGTGCAAGCTCGACCTGCCGTGGAACGCCTACTACGAGAAGGAACTGGACGTCCGGTTCTCGCGCTCGTACGGCCCGGGCCGCTACGACCCCTCCTACGAGCTGGAGGGGCGCGACTACCCGATCGGCCAGGTCCGCTGGACCGAGCGCCGCAACCTCGAATGCGTGCTGGACCTGATCGCGCGCGACCGCCTCGACGTCGAGCCGCTGATCACGCACGTCTCGGACTTCTCCGACGCCGTCTCGACGTACCAGTCGCTGAACGAGGGCGCGTTGAAGGCCGTGGCGGTGCTGTTCCGCTACCCGGACGGGGTCGCCCGGACCGAGCCCGTGGTCACGTCCGCGCGGGTCGCGGTGGCTTCGTCTTCCGCCGCGGCTCTGCCGGCCGGGCAGCCGGTGCGGCTGGGCTTCGTCGGGGCGGGGAACTACGCGTCGTCGATGCTGCTGCCGCACCTGGTCGAGCGCGCGGACGTGCAGCTCAAGCACGTCGCGACGACGTCGGCCCTGTCCGGCGCCAACGCTCGCCGCAAGTTCGGCTTCGCGGCGGCGTCGACCAATGTCGACGACGTCCTCGGCGACTCCTCGATCGACGCGGTGTTCGTGGTGACGCGGCACAGCTCGCACGCCGAGCTGACCCGGCAGGCGCTGCTGGCGGGCAAGACGGTGTTCGTCGAGAAGCCCCTGGCGCTGTCGCCCGAAGAGCTGCAGAAGGTCCTGGACGCCATCGAGGAGTCCGGCAACGACCGGCTCCAGGTCGGCTTCAACCGCCGGTTCGCGCCGCTGCTGCACGAGGCCCGTGCGCAGTTCGGCCCGCGCGTCGGCCCGGCCAGCGTGCGCTACCTGGTCAACGCCGGCCGCCTCGACCACGGCAGCTGGTACAACCAGACCGACTCCGAGGGGTCCCGCTTCGCCGGCGAGGGCGGGCACTTCATCGACACGGTGAGCTGGCTCCTCGACGCCGACCCGGTCTCGGTGTACGCGACGGGAGACCTCCAGGTGACCCTGGGCTACCCGGACGGCTCGACGGCGGTCATCACGTACGCCGAGACGGGCTCGTCGGGCTTCCCGAAGGAGACCCTCGACCTCACGGCGGACGGCAAGGTCCTGAAGTTCGACGACTTCGTGCGCGCATCGGTGTACTCGCGCAAGAAGTGGGCGAGTTCGCGGATTCCCAAGGGCCGTGACAAGGGCCAGGCCGCGGAGGTGAACGCGTTCCTGGAGGCGGTGCGCTCCGGCGGGCCGATGCCGATCTCGGTGGCTTCGCTGGCGGCGACGACACTGGCGACGCTGGCGGCCCAGACGAGCGCCGCGAACGCGGCTCCGGTCCGGATCGAGCTGCCGGCCAAGGCGGGTGCCCCGGCATGAGAAGCGTCGCCCCAAGCAGGCTGACGGCGGGGTGCGCGGCCGCGTCCTTGCCGGGGAAGCCGCCCGCCTCGACGAGCAGCGGCTCGGTGCTGCGCCCGGCCACGCCGAGCGCGGCACCGCCCGTGCCGGAGGCAGGTGCGCGGCCATGATGGGTCCCGGCTGGTACCTGCGCCGGCTTTCCCGGATGGGGCCGGCGGAGGTCGTCGGCCGTGCTCGGCACGCCCTCGTCCAGCGGCAGTGGCGGACCGCGCTGCCGGCCCCGCCCGACTGGCCCGCGCACCCGCGCTTCACCGCCGTGCTGCCGGCCGGCGCCTTGGACACCGTGTCGGGCGAGGCGGTCAAGCGGCTGCTGGCCACCGCCGACGAGCTGCTGGCCGGCCGCTCCGAGTACTTCGGCGTCGTCCGGGACGACCTGGCCGCGCCGGACTGGTTCCTCGACCCGAAGACCGGCCGCAGCGCACCCTCGGCGCCGTACGCCTTCGACGTGCCGTACCGCTCGGAAGACACCGTCGGCGACATCAAGCAGATCTGGGAACCGTCGCGCCACCAGCACCTGACCGTGCTGGCCGCGGCCTTCGCCTTGACCGGCTCCGCCGTCTACGCGGACCGCGTGGCCGCGCACCTGCGCTCGTGGTGGGCGGCGAACCCGCCGTTGCGCGGCCCGCACTGGATCAGCGGCATCGAGCTGGGCATCCGGCTCCTGTCCTGGGTCTGGACCCGCCGCCTGCTCGACAACTGGGACGGCGTCGGCGAGCTGTTCGAGGACAACCCGGACTTCCACCTCCAGCTCTGGCACCACCAGAACTGGCTGGCGACCCTGCGCAGCCACGGCTCGTCGGCCAACAACCACGTCATCGCCGAGGACGCCGGGCTGCTCGCCGCGGCGTGTGCGTTCGGCTGGTTCCCGGAGTCGGCGGGCTGGCGGGCCGAGGCGATGCGGTCGCTCGACGTCCAGCTGGCCCGCAACACCTTCCCCTCGGGACTGAACGCCGAACTGGCGTCCGAGTACCACGGCCTGGTGCTGGAGCTCGGCCTCGCGGCGGCGGTGGAGGCCGACGCGGCGGGCACGCCGGTGCCGGACTCGACGTGGGACGTCCTGCTCCGCATGACCGACGCCCTCGCGTCCATTGTGGACACCAAGGTCCATCCGCCGCGGCAGGGCGACGCCGACGACGGCTTCGGCCTGATCGTCGACGGCACCGAAACCGACCGCTGGGCGTCGCTGCTGGCGACCGGCGAGGCGCTGTTCGGCCGCCTGGAGTGGTGGCCGCGCGTGCCCGGCGACGACGTCCGCATGCCGCTGCTGGCTTCGCTGGTCTCCCGGACACCGCGTGTTTCGGGCGTCCGGCCCGCCCGGCGTCCCGCGCACCTGCGGGACGCGGGCATGACGATCCTGCGGTCGGGCCGCGTCTGGGCCCGCTGCGACGGCGGGCCGCACGGCTTCCTGTCGATCGCCGCCCACGCCCACGCGGACGCGCTGTCGGTCGAGGTCCGCCACGACGGCGTCGACGTCCTCGCCGACCCCGGCACGTTCTGCTACCACGGCGAGCCGCGGTGGCGGTCGTACTTCCGCTCGACGCTCGGCCACAACACCCTCGAACTGGGCGGGACCGACCAGTCGGTGTCCGGCGGCCCCTTCCTGTGGACGCGGCACGCGGTGACGAAGGTGCTGGCCGTCGAGACCCCGCCGGACGGCCCCTCCCGCTGGACGGCGGCCCACGACGGCTACGCACCCGCGGTCCACCGCCGCACGGTCGAGCTCGACGGCGACGTGCTGAAGATCGTCGACGAAGTGCTCGGCGACCTCGGCCCGGCCGGGCGCCTGGCGTTCCACCTCGGCCCGGCGATCACCGCGCGGCTCGAGGGGAACGTGGCCCACCTGCGCTGGCAGGGTGCCGCCACGGGTTCCGTGGCCCCGGTGCACACCGCGGTCATGGAACTGCCGCCCGAGTTGTCGTGGACCGCCCACCGCGGTGAGATCGAGCCACCCCTCGGCTGGTACTCCGCGGGCTTCGGCCGGAAGGAGCCCTCGACCACGCTCGTCGGCTCCGGCACCCCCCGACACCTCACGACCCTGCTCCGCTTCAGTTAGGACCCGCCCGTGACAGCCCGCCGCCTCCGACTCCGCCGCGCCGCTCCGCTGCTCGGCGTCCTCCTCACGGTCGCGGCGTGCTCGAGCGGGCCCGACACCGAGGGCCCGGCGCAGGCGACCCCGGCTCCCAGCGGGTCGGTCGCCGCGGTGTGCGACAAGGAGCCGGCCGGCCCGGCCGCGGCGCCGCCGGGCGCGGTCGTCGTCGACCCGGCGGTGCCGGGCGACCTCGCCACGAAGACGCGGGCGGCCGGCTCGGGCACGACGTTCTGGCTCAAGCCGGGCAAGCACATCCTCGGCGACGACAAGTACGACCAGGTGTCGCCCAAGGACGGCGACGTCTACGTCGGCGCCCCCGGCGCGGTCGTCGACGGCCGCAAGATCAACCAGTACGCGTTCACCGGCCACGGGGCGAACGTCAAGCTCACCTACCTGACCGTGCAGGGCTTCGCGGCGCCGCGCGACGAGGGCGTGGTCAACCACGACTCCGGCGACGGCTGGGTGATCGAGCACTCGACCATCCAGGACAACGACGGCGCCGGCCTGATGGCGGGCGCGCGCCAGCAGGTGCGCGGCAACTGCCTGCGCCGCAACGGCCAGTACGGGATGAACGCCTTCTCCGGCAGCACGCCGATCACCGCGCTGGTCGTCGAGGGCAACGAGATCGCCGGCAACAACACCGGGAACTGGGAAGCGAAGATCGACGGCTGCGGCTGCACCGGCGGCGTCAAGTTCTGGGACGTCAACGGCGCCGACGTGCGCGGCAACTGGGTGCACGACAACCACGGCACCGGGCTGTGGGCCGACACGAACAACAACGACTTCCTCATCGAGGGCAACCTCATCGAAAACAACGACAGCGCCGCGCTCATCTACGAGATCAGCTACAACGCCGTCATCCGCGACAACACGATCCGCAAGAACAACTGGGTCGACGGCCGCCGCTACGCCGACAAGGGCGACAACTTCCCCACCGCCGCCGTCTACATCTCCGAGTCCGGCGGCGAGCCGCGGATCAAGGCGCGCACGGCGAAGATCGAGATCTCCCGCAACTACCTGGAGAACAACTGGTCCGGGATCACGCTGTGGGAGAACGCCGACCGCTACTGCAACAGCCCGGCGAACACCTCCTCCGGCGACTGCACCCGGCTGGTCCCGAACGTGAAGCAGTGCGCGGACCCGGCCATCGCGAGGGGGCCGCTGCTGAGCGACTGCCGCTGGAAGACCCAGCACGTCGACATCCACGACAACAAGTTCGTCCTCGACCCGGCCGTCGTCGGCTGCCAGGCCTCGTGCGGGCGGATGGGCCTGCTGTCGAACTTCGGCAGCTACCCGGACTGGTCGCCGTACAAGGGCGACCTCGTCCAGGAGGCGATCACCTACAAGCAGGACAACCGCTGGCACGACAACAGCTACGCCGGCCCGTGGACGTTCATCGCCTACACCACCGACCGCATCCTCGAGATCGGCGAGTGGGAAGGCTCGCCGTACTCGCAGGACACCGGCAGCACGTTCACCGCGCAGGGCGGGGGCTGACATGACGGCGCACACCGGCATCGCGGGCATCCGCGGCGAGGCCGCGGCCGAACCCGCCTCGGCGACGCCGAAGTGGGCGGGCCTGGCGTGGGCGCTGCTGATCCTCAACACTCTCGGCTCGACCGGCGCGAAGACGGTCATCCCGCTCCCGCGGTCGGTCAGCCAGCTGGTGACCATGGGGTCGCTGATGACGGCCTTCGTGATCGCGCTGGTGCTGAACAAGCACCTGCGGATCCGGCCGAGCGCGTACCTGCTCCTCCTGACATTGCTGCTGGGAACGAGCATCCTCGCCAGCATCGACCTCAAGGAGGGCGCCGGCGCGCTGTTCCGGTGCTTCCGGCTCACGGTGTTCGTCTCCACGCTCTGGTTGCTGACCCGCTGGTGGGACGGCGGGTTCAGCTTCGTCCGCTACCACATCCGGACCTACGGCATCGTGCTCGCGTCGGTGGCGATCGGCCTCGTGATCTCCCCGGGCAACGCGATGCCCGACATCTACGGCGGCCGGCTTTCGGGAGCGATCTGGCCGCTGACCCCGCCGCAGATCGGCCAGTACGCGGCGGTCATCTCCGGGCTCACGCTCCTCCTCTGGTTCGGGCGCCGCACGACGTGGCGCAGCGCGGTGTTCATCGTGGTGCCGGTGGTGGGGCTGCTGATGCTCACGCACACCCGCACGGCGACGCTCGGCCTGATCGCCGGGCTGGTCGTGGCCTTCCTGTCGATGCTGCTCACCAGCGCCCGTGCGCGGAAGGTGTTCGCGTGGACGGTCGGCGTCGGCGGGGTCGCCGGCGTCGTGCTGGCGGGCGCGCTGCAGACGTGGTTCCTGCGCGGGCAGAGCGCGGACAACTTCTCCAGCCTGACCGGCCGCGCGAAGGTGTGGGACGCGCTGCTGGAGGCCCCGAGATCCACGGCGGAGTACATCTTCGGGGTCGGGCTGACGGACAAGTCCTACGACGGCCTCCCGATCGACAACAGCTGGCTCGCGATCTACCACGAGCAGGGTTTCGTCGGGATCGCGCTGGTGGCGGGGTTCCTCCTCACGTTGGCGGTGGTGGCCGTGCTGCGGCCGCCGTCGCTGGCTCGCGCGTGCGCGATCTTCCTGATCACCTACTGCATTTCGGCCTCCTACACCGAAGCCGGTCTCGGCGACGCGTCGCCATACCTGCTGCACCTGGCCGTGGCCGCGTCGCTGCTGGTCCGCGGGGTGCCGCAGTCCGACGAACAAGCATTCATCCCGGCGAAGGGGACAGGCACGTGAAGGTGCTCGTGGTGCACAACCGGTACCGGTCCGAGCAGCCGAGCGGCGAGAACAACGTCGTCGACGCCGAGGTGACCCTGCTCGCCGAGGGCGGGCACCAGGTGTCGCTGTTCGAACGCCGCAGCGACGACATCGCCTCGATGCCGACGGTCCGCAAGGCCGCGGTGCCGCTGACCGTGCCGTGGAACCCGGCGGTGCGCAAGGAGCTCGCCGCCCGGCTGCGCGCGTCGCGCCCGGACGTCGTGCACATCCACAACACGTTCCCGCTGCTGTCGCCGTCAGTGGTAGCGGCCTGCGCGGACGCGGGGGTGCCGGCGGTCGCGACGCTGCACAACTACGGGATGGTCTGCCCGCCCGGCACGCTCCACCGCGATGGCCGCATCTGCACCGACTGCGTCGGCGGCCTGCCGCTGCCGGCGGTGCAGCACGGTTGCTACCGCGGTTCGCGCGTGGCGACGCTCCCGATGGCGGCGAGCACGGCCGCGAACCGCCGCCGGTGGTGGACGGGCGTTTCGCGGTTCTTCTGCATTTCGGCGGCCCAACGTGACCTCCTGGTGTCGGCCGGCATGCCCGGCGAGCGGATGGCGGTGAAGCACAACTTCGTCACCGACCCCGGAGTCCGTCGCGCCGGGGACGGCAAGCACGTGCTGTTTCTCGGCCGCGTCACCGAGGAGAAGGGGGTCGGGCTGTTGATGCGGGCGTGGGACCGGCTCGGCGGCGCCCTGGGCGTGCCGCTGGTCATCGCCGGCACCGGCCCGATGCAGGACGAGGTCGCGACGTGGGCGGCCGGCCGTGCGGATGTGTCGTACGTCGGCCTGCAGAACAAGGCGGAATGCCGGGCCCTGACGGCGGACGCGGTGGCGGTGGTGGCGCCGTCGACGTGGCTCGAGGCGTTCGGGCTGGTGGTGGTCGAGGCGATGGCCGCGGGAGTCCCCACGGTCGCGGCGGCCCACGGCGCCTTCCCGGAGCTGGTGGACGACGGCGTGACCGGCCTCCTGCACACGCCGAACGACGACGCGTCGCTGGCGGACCGGCTCCGCGCGGTGGTCGGTGACCGCAACGGCGAGATGGGCGACGCGGCCCGCGTCCGGTACGAGAAGGACTTCACCCCGGAGGTGGGGCTCGACCGGTTGCTCGCGGGATACGAGGCCGCGATCGAGGCGCACGGGTGAGGCAGCAGGTCCGGACGGCGCCCGCGGCCCTGCCGGCCGCGTTGCGCGCCCCCCTGGCGATGACGGCCGCCTTGGCGACGGCGGTCATGGTGGCGCTCGGCATCCTCCACTTCCACGACTCGGGTTTGACCGGGCTCGACGCGGCGGTGCTCCCCTCGATCGACGGAGTGCAGCCGCCGTGGCGGTACGCGGCGCTGGTCATCGACTTCGGTGGCGAGCCGGTGGGGTCGACGGTCCTGGTCGCGCTGCTCGCGGCGGTGTGTTTCCTGGTCCACCGGCTCCGGGCGGCGGTGTTGACGGTGCTCGGCGTGGTGGTCACGGTGGCGGTGACGACGGTGCTGAAGCCGATCGTGGGCCGCACGATCCATGGCGAGTTCCTTTCTTATCCGAGCGGGCACACGGCTTTGGCCACCGCGCTGGCGTTGGTGATCGGGTTGCTGCTGGTGGACCGGCTGGGGCTGGGGCGGGCCGCCGGGGTGGTCTTGGTCCTGGGGCTGGCGCTGCTCGCCGGGGTGGCGATGGGGTGGGCCGAGGTGGCGCTCGGGGCGCACTACCCGACGGACGCCGTGGGCGGGTTTTGCGCGGCGCTGGCCGCGGTTCCGGTGACGGGCTGGTTGGTGGACCGGGTGGCCGATCGGCTCTGACGCGGAGGACGCGGGGGAGAGTTTGGTGAGCGCCGCGTTATCCGGAGGAGGCGGGCGTGCTGCGCGGCGGGGTGGCGGGCGGCCGGGCTGTCTGGTGGGGGGCGGGTGTGCTGCGCGGTGGCGTGGCGGGCGCCGCGCTATCCGGAGGCGACCGGGTGCTGCGCGGTGGCGTGGCGGGCGGCCGGGCTGTCTGGAGGGGGCGGGCGTGCTGCGCGGTGGAGTGGCGGGCGGCCGGGCTGTCTGGAGCTGGCCGGCGGGGGTGGCGGGCGCCGCGTTATCCGGAGGGGGACTGGCGTGCTGCGCGGCGGAGAGGCGAGCGCCGCGCTATCCCCGGAGGGGACCGGCGGGCTGAGGGAGCGAACGCCCGGTCGGCCGAATCCGGTGGGAAGCGAGTGGCCGCCAGCGGCTCGACCTGACGGGTCCGGGATCGCCCCGCCAGGCCGCGGCCGGAGCCGAGTGACCTGCCGCGGGCCGGTCGGTTGGTGTCGGGTGTCGGTCCTGGGCGGGCCCGTTCGTCGGTGGGGTGACCTACTCGCGAAGGAGAGACCCGTGATCCGTGATCTGATCGCCGCCGAGCGGCGGGAGCTGGCCGCGCTGCTCGGTGACCTGTCGGCGGCCGAATGGACGTCGCCGACCCTCTGCGCCGGCTGGCGGGTTCCCGAAGTCGTCGCCCACGTGACCATGCCCTTCCGGTTCTCGACCGGCCGGTTCGTGCGTGAGCTGGTGAAGTCCGGCGGGCGCTTCAACCGGATGGCGGACCGCGCGGCCCGCCAGGGAGCCGCCGAGCTGTCGCGGGACGCCTTGATCGCCTCGCTGCGGGACAACGCCGACCATCCGTGGCAGCCACCCGGCGGTGGGCCGGCGGGCGCTCTCAGCCACGACGTGATCCACGGTCTCGACATCACCACCGCACTCGGGCTGGACCGCCGCGTGCCCTTGGAGCGGCTCGAAATCGTCCTCGGTGGAACCAAGCCGAAGCAGGTGAAGTACTTCGGGACGGACCTGGCCGGCGTCTGCTTGCGCGCCGACGACCTCGACTGGTCGTTCGGCACCGGGACTCCGGTCACCGGCCTGGCCCAGGATCTGCTCCTGGTCCTCTGCAACCGGCGGCTGCCGGCCGGCCGTCTTCGGGGCCGGCCGAGTGCGCGGTTCACCACGGTCTGAGTTCCTTTCGCAGCTGATCCATTGTGGACAGTCGATCCGTGCCGTACCGCAAGGCCTGCAGCCCGGTCGATCGCGCCGCCGCGACGTTCTCCTCGCGGTCGTCGATGAGGAGGACCCGGTCCGGCACCACGTCCAAGCGGCGGCACAGGATCGTGAACGCCTCGGGGGCCGGCTTGCGCACGCCGGTGTCGCCGCTGATGAACCAGTCGGTCAGGTACTCGCCGAGGCCGAACCGTTCGCGCAGGAGTTTCGACCACGCGCTGACGTCGTTGCTCAGGCAGCCGAGCCGCACTCCGGTGGCGTCGAGTTCGGCGAGGAGCGCGACCACGCCTTCGGTCAGGCGGTGGTTCCGGCAGTACTCCTCGTCCGACGCGCCGGATGCGCCGGACATCGCCCAGAAGTCCGCGGAGGACATCTTGCCGAGGCTGCATTCCTGGTACAGCTGGGCGATTTCCTCCCGGAGCAAGGCGCAGCCGTGGCTGCGGAGGTAGGGCACGAGCAGCTCGCCGACGTCGTCGGCGGGTGAGTAGAGGACGCCCATCGCGTCGAACAGGACGACGTCGATCGCGTCGCGGTGGAGGGGTGCGGGGATGGTGGGCATGTCTTCGACGGTACCGAACATGCGTGCGAACGCCATCGCTGGAACGGGTGATGTGTGCGCTGTCCGAAATCCTCCGTTCGCGATTTTTCCCTTTGCCACCAGGGAAAACCGCGATCGGCGGCGCGGGCCGCGGCGAAAAGTGTCGGACCCTCGCGGCAAGCTCTCGATCAGCAGCCGGCGGTCCCGCCGTCGAACGAAGAACACTCGTCCTGCGAGTAGGGCTCCGCCCGCCAGCCCGCAGCGTCGACCGTCTTGGAGGTGTCATGCACGACGAAGGTCCACGGCCCGGCATAGGAGTTGCCGTGCCACCGGTTGCCCTGGCGGAAGGTGATCGCCTCTTCGACGACGGTTCCCTTGTAGGGGGACCAGTCCGGGAAGGTCCCGTAGTTCGACAGCAGGGCCATCCGCCCGCAGAGGCCGGCGCACCCGACCCGCGCGGGATCGAACCGGAAGGTGTTCCCGTGCACTTCCACGCGCTGGGACTTCCAGCGGCAGTCGTCGTACGCCGGTGGTTTCTCGATCGTGCCGGCGACGCACGACGACTTGGCGGCCGTCTCGGTGCAATAGCCGGTGGAGGTGTTCGCCGGGCTGTTGCAGAAGCGGTCGGCGTTCTCCCACACCGTGATCCCGGCCCAGTTGTCCTCGAAGGTGTTCCCGCTGATGTCGATCGACGACGTCCGCGCGGCCACGCGCGGCTCGCCGCCCGACTCCGACAGGTACACCGTCGCCACCGGGAAGCCGTCGCCGCGCGAGGCGAACGCGCGGCCCTGCACGAGGGTGTTGCCGCGGAACGTGTTGCCGCGCAGCACCAGGTTGTAGCTGGTCTCGTAGAACAGCGCTTCGGCGTCGTTGGCTTCGAAGAGGTTGTCCTCGACGAGGAAGTCGTTGTTGTTCGTGTCGGCCCAGAGACCGGCGCCGTGGTTGCCGTGCACCCAGTTGCCGGTGATGTCGGCGCCGCGCACGGCCCAGAACTTGGCGCCGCCGCTGCACCCGCAGCCCGGCACCTTGGCCTCCCAGTCGCCGGTGTTGTTGCCGGTGATTTCGTTGCCCTCCAGCACGAGCCCGGTGATGCGGTCGCCCGCCTGGTAGGCGTTCAGCCCGTACTGGCCGTTGTTCCGCAGGCAGGTGTGCCGGACGACCTGGCGCGCGCCGGCCATCAGGCCCGCGCCCGCGTTGTCCTCGATGGTCGTGTTCTCGATGAGCCAGCCGTCGCCGGAGTCGTGGTTCACCACGCCCTGGTCCTGGAGCGCGGCGAACCCGCGGATGGTGAGCCCGAGGAGCTCGACGTCGCGGGCGCGCTGGGTGAAGGCGGCGCGGTTGACCCCGCGGCCGTCGACGACCGCGCCCGGGGCGCCGAGGTAGACGTCGCCGTCCTTCGGGACGACCTGGCCGAACTCGTCGGTCCCGAGCGTGTGGGTGCCGGGGCGGAGCCAGAACGTGGTGCCGGGCGGGTTCGCGGCTGTCTTGGCCGAGAGGTCTCCGTCGACGCCCGGATCGACGGAGACGGCCCCGGGAGGCGCTTCCTCGTGCTCCGCGGGCTGGTGGTCGCACACCGGCCCGGGCCCGTCGGTGGCCCGCGCGACCACCGGGCAGGCCACGGCGATCAGGAACGAGCAAGCGGCGACGAGAACCGCACGAGATCTGCCCATGGCAGGAAGTTACGGACGATCGGGCCGGAAAACAGTCACCCTGGAGTGTCCTCATCGGACCCAAGGAGTGAATCCGGCCCGTCCGGCCGGGGGACGCCACTCGGCAGCGGACCAGCCGGCCGGCCGGGAAGCGCTCCCCGGCCGGCCGGGGGATCAAGCGAACTTGCGGAACACCGGCCGCACCGGCCGGCCGCCCATCCACGGTGCCGGGTCGTTGGCGTCGAGCGCCTTCCGGTACACCGTGCAGGCCTGCGCGACCACGTCGATCGTCTTGTCGATGTCGGCCTCCGTCAGCGCCGCGCTGACCACGAACGACGGTCCGAGGACCCCACCGCTGATCAGCTCGCGCAGGAACAGCGTGCGGTACGGCTGGGACGGCTTGCCCTGCTCGTCCAGCGTGCCGAAGACCAGGTTGCTCGCCCGGCCGCGGACCACCACGTGGTCCTCCACGCCGATCCCGGCCGCCACCTGGCGGACGCCGGTGGCGAGCCGGTCGCCGAGGGCGTGCATGCGGCCGATCACGTCCTCGTCGCGGTAGACGTCCATCACCGCGATCGCGGCCGCCAGCGAGTGGGTCTCCGCGCCGTGCGTCGTCGAGAGCAGGAACACCCGCTCGCGGTCGGTGCGCAGCCCGCCGAGCTCCATCAGCTCCCGCTTGCCGGCGAGCGCGGACACCGCGAAGCCGTTGCCGAGGGCTTTGCCGAACGTCGAAAGGTCGGGCGTGACGCCATAGAGGCCCTGGGCGCCGTGGGCGGACCAGCGGAAGCCGGTGATCATCTCGTCGAAGACCAGCACGACGCCGTGGCGGGTGGTGAGCTCGCGCAGCCCCTGCAGGTACCCCGGCGGCGGCTCCACCGCCGCCGCGGCCTCCAGGATCATGCACGCGATCTCGCCCTCGTGGCGCTGCAGCAGCTCCTCCGCGGCGCGCAGGTCGCCGTACGGGAAGGACACGACCGCTTCCGTCGTCTCGTCCGGGATGCCCGCGTTCATCGCCGTCGTGCCGATGAACCAGTCGTCGGTCGAGAAGAACGCGTGGTCGGCGCACTTGGCGACGAGCCGGCGACCAGTGGCCGCGCGGGCCAGGCGGACCGCGGCCGTCGTCGCGTCCGAGCCGTTCTTGGTGAACTTCACCATGTCGGCCGTCGGCACGTTCTCGAGGAACCGCTCGGCGGCCTCGGCCTCGATGATCGACGGGCGGATGAAGTTGCTGCCCTTGCCGAGCTCGGCCCGGACCGCTTCGAGCACCCGCGGGTGGGCGTGGCCGAGGCTGACCGCTCTCAGCCCGGCGCCGTACTCGATGTAGTCGTTGCCGTCGACGTCCCAGACGTGGCCGCCGAGGCCGTGGGAGATGACCGGGGCCATCCCTTCGGGATACTGGTCCGAGCCCTTGGCGTAAGTGTGCGCACCACCCGGGACGACCCGGTGCAGCCGCTCGTTCGCCTGCGTGGAGCGGGGCAAGTTCGTTCCCATGTCGTGGCTCACCTCGTTGGTTTCAACGCCTCTTGGAGAGACGGCGCACGTTGGTCTCGGTCACTGACCATTGTGACCGACAGTGGCCACGAAATGTCCAATTCAGGGTCTTTGTACGAAATTGTGATGTCTTCGGACGGATTGTGCGCCCGATCGATACGGTACGCAACATCCGAAGGATCCGTGAGCGACTGGAATCCGTGCGCGCACCCCGCGGGGATGTACACCGAAACCTGCGTCTCACCGGAGAGTTCGAAGGTTTTGACATTGCGGAACGTCGGCGAATCCGGTCGGAGATCCACCACGACGTCGAAGATCGCGCCGTGGGAGCACCGCACCAGCTTCGCCTCGCCGGCCCCGCCGCGCAGGTGCATCCCGCGGACGACTCCCTTGCGGGAGCGGGAAAGGCTGTCCTGGGCGAAGCCGTCCGGGTCGATGCCGACCGACGCCACGACGTCGCGGTCGAACGTCCGGCTGAAGAAGCCGCGCTGGTCCGCGTGCGGGGTCGGCTCGAACAGGTACGCGCCCTCGATCTCGGGCACCGGAATGGCCTTCATCGCCCACCCCCGAAGAGGGCCGCCGAAAGGGCGGCGAACTGGTCCTTGAGCCGTTGCGCGTTCATCTCGTTCCGTTCCCGGAGCGTTTGGCGAAGTTCCGCCGAACGGTTCTCCAGTTCGGTGAATTGTTCGACGAGCCGGTCGTAGTCGACGTCCTTCGCCCGCTGGGTGAAGCCGTCGAGCCCCAGTTCCGCCATCAGCACGTCGTTCTTCGGCGCGTACCCGATCGCGACGGTCGGTTTCGCGACCTTCAGGGCGCAGAGCACGTTGTGGTAGCGCGTGGCCACCACGCTGTCCACCGCCGCCATCTCGTGCATCAGCTCGTCCAGGGTCTCCGCCGAAGCCGCCGTCACCAGCGGGGAAGCGGTCTTCTCGATGATCTCGTCGACGACCTGCCGGTCGATCCGGTCACCGATGAACAGCCGGACGGGTCTGCCCTGGTCAACGAGCCACGCGACGAAACGGTTCATCGTGTCCACGTAGTGGCGGTAGATGCGGTCGCCGTCGGCGCGGTCGTCGTTGCCGCCGTAGTAGGCCATCACGCCGACGCCGACGGTGCCCGGCTTGCCGTCGGCGTCCGGGGTGGGGAGGGAGAAAGCGAGGTCCGGGTAGACCTCGTCGCGGCTGGTGTCGACACCCATGGCGCGCATGGCGTCACGGGAGATGTCGTCCCGGTAGGACCGGTAGGCCGCGAGGCGGCCGGCCCAGCGGACCAGCGTCCGGGTCGCCCGCGCGCTGATGTGGTTCGCGCCCACGCACACGAGGGCCACCTTGGTGCCGAACAGGCGCCCGGTGGCGGAAAGGAGGAAGAGCGAATACGGGAAACCCCACGGACGCAACGGAAGCGTCGCTTCGAGGACGCCCATGCCGGGCACGATGACGACGTCCTGCTTGCGGACCCAGGCGGCCGTGCGGCCGACGTCGACCAGCTTGCCGAGTCCCTTCAGGACGATAGACCGGAGGCCGGACGCCGTCTCGTATTCGGCCTGGTTCCAGTGCAGGGGCGTGGTGTCGACGCCGTACCGCTCGCGAACGATGTCCGGGCCGCCCACCAGGCCGGTCAGGACCGCGTCCGGGTACTCGGCGCGCAGGTAGCCGAGCACGGCTTCGAGGGAACCGTCGTTGCCGAGGTTCCCCGAACCGAGGAGGCCGAAGACGCCGACGCGCGGGGCACGCTTCACGCGAGCCTGCCTTCCCGGCCGGCCACGATCTCGTTGACCGTGGCGACGTCGGAGGCGGTCGGCGCGCGGTCCTCGACGCGCTCGCCGTGGCCGGAGCGGGCCCGGTTCGTCAGCCAGGCGCCGAGGTGCCCGAAGCACTCGCGCTTGTCGGCGGCCGAGATCGGCGCGCGGCGGATGAGGTCGGCGAACCCGTACACGTACTCGCCGAGCAGGCGGACGGTGGGATTCCGGAGCCGGTTCGCGCGCCGCGGGTCCAGATTCGCGCACCGGCTCCGGATGGTCGGGTTGGCCCGTTCCGCGCGGCCCGGGTGGTCGCGGCGGAAGTAGAGCAGCTCGGGCACCTGGTGGAACGGGCCGTGCAGGGCCATCTCGGCCGAGTACGTCCGGTCGGCGTGGTGGTAGCTGTCGAGCGGCTTGACGCGGCGGAGGACGTCGGCGCGGATGACGCCGTAGAAGTCGTCGCCGCCCGGCTCGAACAGGATGCTGCGGAAGCGGTCCGGCGCGTGCGGGGACGCCGTGTTCAGCGTGTACTCGAGGGGCTGGACGATGCGGCCGTCGCCGTCGATGATCGCCTGGTCGCAGTGGGCCAGGATGATGTCCGGACGCTCGTCGAGCGCCTCGACGCACCGCTTGAGCAGGTCGCGGGCGTAGAGGTCGTCGTGGGAGACCCACTTGAAGAGCTCGGTGCGGGAGACGTCGAACACGAAGTTGTGGTTCGGCGTCGCGCCGATGTTCTTCGGCTGCCGGACGTAGCGGATCCGGGAGTCCTTCTCGGCGTAGCGGCGGCAGATCTCGTCGGTGCCGTCGGTGGAGGCGTTGTCCGAGATGATCAGCTCGAAGTCTTCGTAGGTCTGGCCGAGCAGGGCGTCCAGCGACTCGGCGAGGTACTCCTCGCCGTTGTACACCGGGAGGCCGAGGCTCAGCCGCGGGACGGTGGTCATGGAGTCCTCATTCCTTGATCGGCTCTTTGATCGCTTCGAAGACCACGGTCGGCTCGTCGGCACCCGGCGGCACGTAGTCGCGCAGCCCGGCCCGCAGCTGCAGCCACCAGACGACGGACCCGCTGAGCGTCGCGGTCGCGACGCCCCACGCGGACCCGGCCGCGCCGCCGAGGAACGCGCCGGCGATGCCGAACGTGACGTAGAACAGGGAGGCGATCAGCTGGGAACGCAGGCTGCGCGGGGCGGCGCCGAGCGCGCGGAGGCCGGCCGCCGCGCCGGTGGCGAAGCTCGCGCCGACCACGGCGAGGGTGACCGGGAGGATCAGCGGGGACGAGGAGTCCCACACCGAGCCCATCACCCAGCGGCCGGCGCTGTCGGGCAGGAGGAGCAGGAGGCCGAGGCCCCAGCAGAGCGCGGCCGCGGCCTGGCCGCCGCCGAGGATCACGCAGAAGTGCTTCAGCCGGTGCGGCGCCCGCTGAAGCACCCGCGCGCCCTCGGCGACGGTGACCAGGGACAGCCCCATGAGCAGGGCCAGGAACGGGCCGAGCAACTGCTCGGCGCCGCGGACCGCGCCGACCGCGGTGATCCCGGCGATGGCGCCGAGACCGTATGCGCGCAGCTGGGACGCGCCGCTGTTGCTGACGTTTTCGACCAGGTAGCGGACGCTCAGGTCGCGTTGCCGCCGGAACCAGCCCAGTGCCTCGCGGGGGTGGGGCAGGATGCCGGTCTGGAACCAGCCGTAGCCGGCCGCGGCCGCGCCGGAGAGGCCCCAGGCCAGGACGAACGCGACCACCGTGTGGACCTGAGCGGCGATGTACAGCGCCGGGACGAGCGCCACACCCCACACGCAGTCGTTGAAGAACGCCTTCTTGCCCTCGCCGCGGGCGAAGAACGCGAACCGCCACGCGTCCTGCAGCAGCAGGCCCGGCAGCACGACGGCGAGCGCGACGAACGCGTTGCCGAGCGGGCCGCCCGCGGCCAGCCCGGCGACCAGGCTGACCAGCCCGGTCGCGACGCCGACGCCGATGGCCGTGCCGGACGCGCTGGCGACCCCCAGGCGCCAGCGGTCCACCGGCACCGCGCTGAAGCGCACCATCAGCGGGTCGGTGGCCAGGCCGCGCGAGACGTTCAGCACCACGCCGTAGGTGACCCAGACGAGGCTGAAGATGCCGAACGCGAACGTGCCGAGCGAGCGGGCCACGTACAGCCCGACCGCGAAGTTGGTCAAGCTGGACACCGCCTGGTCGCCGAGGCCCCAGCTCAACCGTCCGGCCATCGCGCGCACCGCGCCCGACCGGAAGATCGAGCGCGGCGCACGGCGATGGTTGGCCACGTCGCTCACTCCTTGACCAGGCCGGCGTCGTGGAGCGCACGCGCCGCGACGTCGACGATCTCGAACGGCAGCCCGGCGCGCTCGGCGATGTCGAGGAGGGAGTGCTCGCCGTCGGACAGGTTGAGCACCCACAGCATCGCCATCTGGGCCTGCTTGGCGTCGCTGCGGCCGCCGAGGGAGTCGTACAGCCCGCGCTTGCCGAGCTGCGGCTCGCCGTACGGGCTGAGGTTGACGTACCGGCGGTTGCGGTCCAGGACGCCGAACGCGTCCTTCAGGACACCCAGCGTGTCCTCCATGGCCGCGGGCGACACGAAGCCCGGGTTGTCGGCCGAGGTGTGGTACTCGGGGTAGCCCGCGTACGGCGTGCGGGTCAGCGAGCCGACGCCGAGGTTGAAGCCCGGCGAGCAGAACTGGCGCTCGTCGTAGCCGTACGGCGAGAAGTCGACGACTCGGTGCTCCCGCGACCGCAGGACGTGCTGCAGCACGAGGTCGATCTCGGCGTCGCCGCGGCGGGACTTCTTGTACGTCAGCGATCCCGGGTCGCCCGCGCACGCCAGCACCAGGCCGTGCTTGACCTTCTCGATCCGGGAAGCGTTGCGCGCCAGCCACGTGATCGAGCCGATCGTCCCCGGCATGAACAGGAACCGGTAGGTGTAGTGCGGCTGCGCGAGAGCGAGCTGCTGGGCGAGCGAGATCGCCACCGCGATGCCGGCGAGGTTGTCGTTGGCCAGCGACGGGTGGCAGACGTGGCAGGACACGATGACCTCGTCGGTGACGCGCCCCGGGACGACGTGCTCGCCGTAGGTCAGCGAGCCGTCGGCGAGGGTCGAGTCGATGACGACGTCGTACTCGCCGTCGGGCAGCGCGTCGAGCTTCTCCTGCGCCAGGCAGAAGCCCCAGGCCGGGGCGTAGTAGCTGGTCCGGTAGGGCACCCACGACGGCTGGTCCGGCAGCGTGTGCAGGTGCTCCCGCAGCTCGCTCAGGGGCATCCGCCGGCGCACCGGCACGCTGTACCCGACGACGTGCAGGTTCAGCTCCTGGAAGTCGATCACCCGCGAGCCGTCCGGAGCGGCGACGTACGCGTCCCGGATGTTCCACTCCTGCGGGATCGTCCAGTCCAGCACCGCGGTGCCGGTCGGAACCTCGTGCCGCTCCAGCGCGATGTGCTCGCCGATGATGTCCAGGGTCTGCCGCACGCCGTCGCCGGTGATGCTGCGGCAGATCGGGTACAGCCGTTCCACCAGGGCGTGCAGCTCCGCCCCCGTTCGCAGCTGCGGGCCCGGCACTACCGCCGCCGCAGGGTGTCGTCGACGCGGCCGGCTTCGCCTTCGCTCTTCAGCCACGCGAGGCGGGTGAACAGCTGCTGGAACGACTCCCGCGTGAGCCCGAACTTGCGGTAGGCCTCGATGAGCTCGACGGCGCCGTCCTTGACCGACCACTCGCAGGCGAAGCCGGGGACGGCCGCGCGGAAGCGCGAGAAGTCGACGCGGTAGGAGCGCGGGTCGGCGCCGGCCTCGCCGGTGATGTTCAGCGTCGAGCCCGGCACGGCCTCGACGACCTCCTGGGCGATCTCGGCGACGGTGACGTTGTTGTCCTCGGTGCCGATGTTGAAGGCCTTGTTGTGCACGGCCTCCTTGGGCGCCGTCAGGGCCGCCGTGAACGCGCGCGCGATGTCCTGGGCGTGCACCAGCGGCCGCCACGGAGTGCCGTCCGAGAGCACCAGGACCTCGCCGGACAGGTGCGCGTGCGCGGTCAGGTTGTTCAGCACGATGTCGCCGCGCAGCCGGGGCGAGTAGCCGAACGCCGTCGCGTTGCGCATGTACACCGGGGTGAAGTCGTCGTCGGCGAGCTCGTGGACGTCGGCCTCGACGCGCACCTTCGACTCCGCGTACGGGGTCACCGGCCGCAGCGGGGCGTCCTCGTCGACGAGGTTGTCGCCGCCCGCGCCGTACACCGAGCAGGTCGACGCGTAGAGGTACCGCTGCACGCCGGCCTCCTTCGCCAGCTTCGCGAGCTTCACCGACGCGTGGTGGTTGATGTCGTAGGTCAGCTCCGGCGCGAGCGAGCCCAGCGGGTCGTTCGACAGCGCCGCCAAGTGGATGACCGCGTCGAAGCCTTCGACATGAGAAGCGTTGACGTCCCGCAGGTCGACGACGTGCCCGGCCGGGTCGGCCGGGGCGGGCCCGAGCAGGCAGTCCTCGAACAGCCCGGAGTCCAGGCCGAAGACCTCGTGGCCGGCGGCGGCGAGCACCGGGGCCATCACCGTCCCCAGGTAGCCCTTGTGCCCCGTCAGCAACACCCGCATCGGATTCAGCCCTTCAGATCGAGAGTGAGTTTCTTGACGAAGAACGCTTCGGCGTACTTCGCGGCGGCCTCGATGCCGCGGATCCGGGCCAGCCCCAGGAACGCCTCGCGGTCGTACCAGCCGCGGTGCCGCTGCGACGCGTAGTGCTCCTGCAGCAGCCGGACCTTCTCTTCGGCGACGTCGTCGTCGAGCGGCTGGTACACCGAGGGGGCGCCGAGGTCGCCGTCCCATTTGACGATCTCGTAGCCCAGCGCCAGGTGGTCGCGGAACGCCGTCGGCACCAGCTTGGCCAGGCCGCGGTGGTCCTGGTGGGCGTCGTCGGTCCGGGGCGCCAGGATGACGTCCGGGTCGGCCCGCCGCCGCAGTTCCTCAAGCGCGTTCTTGGCCTCTTCCCAGTGCGCCGGGAACCGCCCGTCCGGCAGCTTCAGCACCGTGACGTCGAGCTCGGCGCCCGGGCAGAACGCCGCCAGCGCCGCCCGCTCCTCGTCCTCGCGAGGCGTCCCGCCGCCGGAGAGGACCAGGGCGTCGACCCGCAGGCCGGGCCGGGACGTGCACAGCGTCAGCAGGGTGCCGCCGGCGCCGATCGCGATGTCGTCGCAGTGCGCGCCGAGTGCGACGACGCCGCCGAGCCGGCCCGGCCGCAGCCCGATCACGCGATGCTCGCCGCGGGGCGCTCCCAGAGCGCCCATGGCCGGTCGCCGTGGGTGTAGGCGTTGTCGAGGGCCGCGCGCTCCTTGACCGTGTCCGTCGGCTTCCAGAAGCCGCGGTACGGGTAGGCCAGCAGACGGCCGCGCTTGGCCAGCTCGGCGCAGCCGTCGGCGACCAGGTCGCCGTTTTCCGGGATGTGGTCGAAGACTTCCTGCCGCAGCACGAAGTATCCGCCGTTTTCCCACAGCGGCATTTCGCTCACGGCGGTGATCGACCCGACCTTGCCGCCTTCGTCCATCTCCACGCAGTGGAACGACGACTGCGGCGGCACGACCATCATCGACGCGCCCGCGTCGGAGTTCGAGAACCGCTCGATCATGTCGGGCAGCGGGACGTCGGACAGGACGTCGGCGTAGTTCGCGAGGAACATCTCGTCGCCGTCCAGGTACTCGCGGACGCGACGCAGGCGCTCGCCGATCGGCGACTCGATCCCGGTCTGCACGAACGTGATCGTCCAGTCGGCGATGTCGGTCGAGAGCAGCTCGGCCTTGCCGCCGCGGAGGACGAAGTCGTTCGAAATCGTTTCTTCGTACGACAGGAAGAAGTTCTTGATGTGCGCCGCGCCGTAACCGAGGCACAGGATGAACTCGGTGTGGCCGAAGTGCGCGTAGTAGCGCATCACGTGCCAGATGAGCGGTCTCGGACCGACCATCGCCATCGGCTTCGGGACGTCGTCGGCCGCGCCGTTGCGCATCCGCATCCCGTAGCCACCGCAGAAGAGGACGACCTTCACTTCACTGCACCTCGACGATTTCCAGGTGGGGGATGGGGAACACGAGCTTTCCGCCCCACGCACCCACGAACGAAAGCTGTTCGGTCAGCTCCTCCCGGAGGTTCCACGGGAGGACGAGCACGTAGTCGGGCCGGTCCGCTTCGATCCGTTCCGGGGGCAGCACCGGGATGCGCGTGCCCGGGGTGAACCGGCCGTGCTTGTACGGGTTGCGGTCGACCGTGTACTGCAGCAGGTCCGTCCGGATGCCGCAGTGGTTCAGCAGGGTGTTGCCCTTGCCCGGGGCGCCGTAGCCGACGACGGTCTTGCCGTCGCCCCGCGCCTCGATGAGGAACTTCAGCAGGTCCAGCCGCACGCGGGTGACGCGCTCGGCGAACTCGGTGTACCCGGACAGCTCGTGCAGCCCGGCGGACTTCTCCCGCTCCAGCACGTCGGTCATCCGCTCGCTGGGCTCGCCCGCCACCCCGTCGGGACGCGCCCACAGCCGGATCGACCCGCCGTGCGTCGGCAGGAGCTCGACGTCGACCACGGTCAGGCCGCCGGTCGCGAGGGCCCGGCGCGCGGATTCGACCGTGTAGTACTGGAAGTGCTCGTGGTAGATCGTGTCGTACTGGTTCTTCTCGATCAGCGTGAGCAGGTGCTGGACCTCGATGGAGACCCAGCCGTCGTCCGCGACCAGGGCGCGCAGGCCCTTGGTGAAGCCGAGGACGTCGGGGATGTGCGCGTAGACGTTGTTCGCGGCGACGAGATCGGCCGGGCCGTGCTCCTCGCGCACCTTCAGGCCGGTTTCCTCCGACAGGAAGGCCGTCAGGGTGGGCACGCCGGCGTCGCGCGCCGCCTGCCCGACGTTCACCGAAGGTTCGACGCCCAGACACCGGATGCCGTGGCCCACGACGTGCTTGAGCAGGTAGCCGTCGTTGCTGGCGACCTCGACGACGAACGACTTCTCGCCGAGCCCCAGCCGCTCGACCGCGCCGTCGACGAACCGCTTCGCGTGTTCGACCCACGACGTCGAGAACGACGAGAAGTAGGCGTACTCGGTGAACGTGTCGTCGGGGTCGATCAGCGGCGGGATCTGGGCGAGCCAGCAGTCGGTGCACACCTTGAGGTGGAGCGGGAAGGTGGCTTCCGGCTCGTCGAGCTGTTCGGCGGTCAAGAATCGCTCACACGGGGGAGTGGCCCCGAGGTCCACCACGCTGGCCGTGTTTGTCGAACCGCAGAGTCGACATGTGGTCATCTACCAGGCTCCTTGGCTCGCGGTCGCGATGTGCGCTTAACACGTCGAGCAGGGGTGGATCGTCGTTACAGCGACGCGTGAGCCCGTGGTGGACCGATTCGGAACCGCAACCTGGTTCGGCGGAATGTGGCAGAGATCACGGACGGTACCCGTCCGGACCCGTAACGTCCACTGTGGACCCGGCCCCTAGGCTGGCCCGATGACTTCGGAAACGGGTCCCCGCCTGAGCGGGGTCGCGGGTGTGGTGCTGACGGTCCGCTTCCTCACCGAGCTGGCCCTGCTGGGCGGCTTGGCACTGGCCGGCACCCAGCTCGGCAGCGGGGTGGCGCTGGCGATCGTCGACGCGGTCCTGCTGCCGCTCGTGGCGGCCGCGATCTGGGGCCTGTTCATCGCCCCGCGCGCCCGCCGCCGGCTGCCGGAACCGGCCCGCTTCCTGGTGGAGTTCGCCCTGTTCGCGGCCACCGGGGTGGTCCTCGTGCTGGTCGGCTACCCGATCACCGGGATCGTGCTCGCGGTCGCCGGCATCGGCATCGCGGCGCTGACCCGGGTCGTGGCCAAGGACGGCTGACCGGCCCTGCCATCACTGCCAACCTGCCTCTCTTCGATTGCTACGGCCGCGGGTCCGCCCATTTACTGGGTGAGCACCCCGAAACCCACGGACAGGAGCGGAATCATGCAGAACGCAACCGGAGAAATGCAGGTCGTGCCGGACGACTTCGACCTCGACGTGCAGGCGGAGTTCAACCCGGACACCGTGGTCTGGATCCTCGGCACCGACTGCTGCTCGTCCTTCTGAGCACCACGGGGGGCGGAAAACCGGCGTAGCTCCGGTTTTCCGCCCCCGTTTTCATCGGAGGCCGGAAATGGACGACGAGATCTTCCGCGTGCACGACGTTTTCGTCGTCCGCACGCCGTCGCACCCCGCGGGCGCGCCACTCCCGGCGGCACCCCGCGGCGCGGATCCCGAAGCGTGCCGCGAAATCCTGCGAGCGGCCGCGGACCGGGCCGCGCTGGCGGAGGCGATCGAAATCGCCAGCCCGAGCCTCGCCGCGGTCCTGGCGGACGCGCGGGCCGGCCGGCTCGCCGCGCGCAAGCCGGCCCAGCTGCGGCGGGCCGCCCTCGCCGTGCTCAAGTACGACCTCCGGGCGCGGACGCGGCCGACCCCGTTCGGGCTCTTCGCCGGGGTGTCCGCCGGCCGCTTCGACACCGCGCCCAAGGTGGAGCACGACGGGCCGGCGCGCACGCGGACCCGGCTCGACCTCGGCTGGCTGCGGGAGGTCGTCGAAGCGGCCGAACCGGAGCCCGGCCTGCTGCCCCACCTCGACGTCCAGGCACATGGCACGATCTTCCGCCGCGGTGACCGGCTGCACCTCGACACGCCCTCCGGGACCGTCTCGGTGCGGTACACCCCGGCGGTCGAAGCCGTGCTCGCCGCCACGCGGTCGGCACGGCCCGTCGCGGACGTCGTCGCCGGAGTGCGAGCTCCGGCCGCCCGGGTCCTCGGGCTCGTCACCGAGCTGGTGCGCCGGGGCCTGCTGCTGACGTCGCTGCGCCCGCCGCTGGACGGCGGCGACCCGCTCACCCACGTGCTCACCGTGCTGGCCACGGCCGAACGCCGAGGCGCGGACGTCCCGTTGCGCGCGGCCCTCGCCGCCGTCGCCGAAGCGCGTGACGCCTACGACAAGCGGCCGATCGGCGAAGGGGCCGCCGAGCTGCGCCGCCTCGTCGCCCTCGCGCGAGCCGTGCGCCCGCACGAAAACCCGGTGCACGTCGACACCCGGGCCGGCCTGAGCGTCCGGTTGCCCGAGGACGTCCGCGCCGAAGCCGCGGCCGCGGTCACCGCGATGTGGCGGATGTCGCCGCCCCGGACCACCCTCGCCGGCTGGCGGTCGCGGTTCACCGAGCGGTACGGCGCCGGACGGCTGGTCCCGTTGCTGGAGGCCCTCGACGAGACCGCCGGAATCGGCGCCCCGGCGGGCTACCGGTGGCCGGCCGCGCGGCCGGAGCCGCCGGAGCAGCCGCTCGAGCGGACCGCCCGGGACCGCCGGGTGGCGGCGCTGCTGGCCGAGGCGGTCCGGGACGGCGAGCGCGAGATCCTGCTCGACGACGAGACCGTCGATGCCCTGGCCGGCGAGGGCGGCCCGGCCCAGGTCACCCGGTTCGGCGAGTACTGCTTCCAGCTGTGCGCGGCTTCCCACGAAGATCTCGCCGCCGGCGAGTTCCGGCTGGTCACCGCGCCGAGCCACGGGTCCTGCCAGCCCGCGGCCACCGCGAGCCGGTTCGCCGGGCTGCTTCCCGAGCTGGACGCCGCGTTGCGCGAGGAGGCGGCCACGGCGGCCCGTGAGCTGGCTCCGCTCGTGCCCGTGACCCTGGCTTACCAGCCACGCGATGGGCGCGGCGCAAACGTCGTCAACACCCCCGCGCACACCGGACGGCGGATCGCGGTCGGCCTCCCCGGCGACACGATCGACCCGGCCGACCTCGCCGTCGGGGTCGACGGCGACCGGGTGATGATCGTGCACGTCCCGACCGGGACCGAGCTGCTGCCGGTGGTCCACAGCATGCTGCGGCTCGAGGACCAGGCGCCGAACGTCGTCCGGTTCCTGCACGACGCCGGGCTGGCCGGCACGCGCAAGTGGGAGCCGTGGGACTGGGGGAGCGCGCTGGCCGGACCGTACCTGCCGCGCGTGCGCTACCGGCGCACGGTGCTGAGCCCGGCGGTGTGGCGGCTGGACGCGCTGCGCGACCTGCCTGACGACGTCTGGCCGGGTGCGGTCGACCGCTGGCGGACGGCGTGGCGGGTGCCGGACCGGGTCGTGGCGCGCAGCCGGGACCAGCGGCTGGTGCTCGACCTGGACGACCCCTGGCACCTGGCGATCCTGCGCGACGAACTGCGCAAGGACGCCGGCCTGGTCGTCACGGAGTGCTTCGACCCGGGCGGCTGGCTGGGCGGCCGGACCGCCGAAGTCGTTGTCGGGCTCAGCCGCCGGACGCCGGTGCCGACCGCGCCGCCACCCCGGCCGGTGCCGGGCCGCCGCCGGTACCACCCGGGCGGGGAATGGCTCTACGTCAAGGTCTTCGCACCGCGTCCGGACGTCGTGCGCGACCGGCTGCCGGTGCTGGCCGCCGAGGCCGGCCTGCCCTGGTACTTCGTCCGCTACGCGGAGCCGGACCCGGTGCTGCGGCTGCGGTTCCACGGCGACCCGGCGACGCTGTGGCCGTCGGTGTTCCCCCGGCTCGCGGCCCGCCTCGGCGAGTGGACGGACCAGCGGCTGATCGGCGACTGGCTGGTGGCGAGCCACGAGCCGGAGCTGGAGCGCTACGGGGGCCCGTCGGCGATGCCGGCGGCGGAGGCGGTGTTCCACGCCGACAGCGAACTCGCGCTCCGGCTGCTGGACCTCGAGCGGCGGACCGGCTTCTCCCTGGACGAACTGGCCGCGGTGTCGCTGGCGGCGCTGGCCTACGCGTTCGACGCGGCGGACCGGCTGCCGGCGGTCGCGCCGGGCCGCGAATACGCCCGGAACCGCGTCCGGTGGCGGTCCGTCGTGGATCCGGCGGGCGGCTGGCCCGGCCTGCGCGCGACGGCCGAGGGGCGCGCGGTCGTCGAAGCGCTGGGCCCGCGTGACGAGGCCGTCCGCCGCTACGGCGACCTCGTCCGGGAGGGGGACGACGCCGCGGACATCCTGGCGAGCCTGCTGCACATGACGTGCAACCGGCTGTTCGGCGGCCCCGTCGAGCGAGAGCGGCGGGTGCACGGCTACGCGCGCGCCGCGGTTCTCGACCACCTCGGCCGCCGGCGGCACACGTGACCGCGGACTTCGCGGTGCTGGTGACCGAGACCGCGCGGCGGCTCGCGGACGCCGGGCCGATCACCGCGCGGCCGACGTCCCTCTTCCGCGGCCACCCCGGGGTCGCGATGCTGTTCGGCGAGCTGGGCCGGGCGGACGAGCGCTGGGTGCCGGTGGCCCACCGGCACCTCGCGGCCGCGGCCGCCGCGCTGGGCGGCGCGCCGACGGCTGGGCTCTACGAAGGCCCGGCCGCGGTGCTCGCCGCCGCGCAGACGTGCGCGGCCGGCACCGTCCGCTACCAGCGGTTGCGGGAACGGCTGACCGGCTACGCCGAGGCCGCGCAGGCGCACCTGCTCGCCCGCCGCGGCGGCTACGACGTCGTCAACGGCCTCGCCGGGCTCGGGCGCGTGCTCCTCGACGCCGGCGCCGACGTCACGCCGGCCCTCGACGCCCTCGTCCAGCCGGCGGTCACGGAACTGCGGCCCGGGGCCGACGCCGGGATGGCCCACGGTGCCGCCGGGGTCCTCGCGTTCCTCGCCCTCGCCGCGGAACGCGGGCGGCTGGTGCCCGGCCAGGTGGACGCGATGCACCGCATCGCCGGCCGGCTGGCTGACATCGCCGGGCACGACGCCGCCGGCCCGTACTTCCCGGCCCGGGCGGGCCACACCCCGATCCCGGGCAAAAGCGCTTGGTGCTACGGCACTCCCGGGGTCGCGGTGGCCCTGCACCGGGCCGGGACCGTGCTCGGTGAACCGGCCTGGCGGCGGCTCGCGGTCGACGCCCTGCGCGCGGTCGTCCGGCGGCCCGAGGCCGGCTGGCACCTCGACGGCCCGACGGTCTGCCACGGGTACGCGGGCCTGCTGCACGCCGTGCACCGGATCGGCACCGCCGCCGGCGATCCGGAGCTGCTCGCGGCGGCCGGCCGCGTCGCCCTGATCGTCGCCGCGGCCGCGGACGACTCCGCGCGATTCCTGTTCCGGCACCACGAATCCGGGGTACCGGTCGACTCGGCCGGGCTCGTCGAGGGCGCGGCCGGGGTGGCCTGCGCGTTGCTGCCGTTCGCGGGCTACGAAGGCGCGTCGTCGTGGGACCGCGTCCTGTTGTTCAGCTGAACGCTCGTTGGCGAGTGGCGAGCAGTTCGAGGAGCCCGCGGCGGCCGTCGACCCCGATGTGGCCGTAGATGTCCCGCAGCCGCCGGTACATCGTCCGCTCGGAGCAGTAGAACCGCCGGGCCATCTCGCGCGTCGACCGGGCTTCGATCACCATTTCCAGGACCGCGAAGTCGCTCACGCTCAACGCCGGCCCGGCATCGGGGCCTTCGGGCGCGCCCAGCGCGACGCGCGCGGCCTGCCGGTGGATCACGGTCACCGCGCGGGCCGGGGGCAGCTGGAGGTTGAGCACCCCGTGCGCTCCGGCGTGCATCGCGGCGTACGTCTGGGATCCGGACACGTCGTCGACGACCCCGAGCACGGCTTGGCCGGGAAATGCCGCGCGGAGCGAGCTGATCACCGATACCTCGGCTTCGGTGAAAGCGGGCACCGCGGCGACGGCGCCGCGGTGTTCGCGCAGGGTGCGGTTCAGATCCGCCGTCAGCATCAGCCGGATGTCCTGTTTCTCCAGCACGAACACGTGCGGCGAAAGCGCGGTGCCGAGGCAGGCCGGCGCGACCGCGATCAGCTGAGCCTGTGATTCCATGATTTTCACCCCCGCGGATCCCGAAACGTCGAAGAAACGATATCAGGGGATCCGCGGGGAATTGATTGTTCTTTTGTCCGGCGGGATCAGCCGATCTTCTCGGCGGCCGGGATGACGTCGGTGCCGAACTTCTCCAGCACGGCCGGGTTGTGGACGTGCGGGACCATGCCCAGCGCGACGTCGATGCCGAGCCCGTGCAGCCGCTCCAGTTCCTGCAGCAGCTCGCCGGACTTCGAGCCGTCTTCGCCGATGTCCAGGATGTGGTAGACGGTCTTGGTGATCGAGCCGTAGTCGCGGCCTTCGTTCTCGCAGTGCCGCTTGAGGACGTCGAGCTTGCGCTCCAGCTCGGGGCCGTTGAACAGGTTGCACTGGTCGGCGTACTTGGCGACCAGCCGCAGCGTCTTCTTCTCGCCACCGCCGCCGATCATGATCGGCGGACGCGGGTCCGACAGCGCTTGCGGCACGTTCAGCAGCCGCGCCGCGTCGAAGTGCTTGCTCTTGAACGGCACGTCGCCGTCGGCCCACATCTGGAGCACGTACTGGAGGTTCTCCTCCAGCAGCTCGAAGCGCTCCGCGACCGGCGGGAACGGGAAGCCGAGCCCGCGGGACTCGTCCTCGTTCCAGCCCGCCCCGATGCCGAGGATCGCGCGGCCGCCGGACAGCACGTCCAGCGTCGTGATCGCCTTGGCCAGCAGGCCCGGGTGCCGGTAGAGGACGCCGGTGACGACGGTGAGCAGCTTCGCGCGCTCGGTGTGCGCGGCGATGAAGCCCAGGGTCGTGTACGCCTCGAGCATGTCGTTTTCGACGGGGCCCACCCCGCCGATCTGGAAGAAGTGGTCCATCACGGCGATGGAGTCGAAGCCCGCCTGGTCGCCCGCGCGGACGACGGCGGCCAGGTCGGCGCCCAGCGCGGACGCCCCGTTCGGCCAGGTGAAGTCGGGGATCTGCAGTCCGAGTTTCATACCTTCCGACCGTATACCTGGAGTTACCCCAGCCGCGGGTCAGAAATCGCGGACCAGGGAAACCCTGCCGTGCAAGGGATCGGTGACGAAGACCGTGCGCGTGCGCTGGTCGACGGCGACGTCGCCGGGGTTGATGCCCAGCGCCAGCTCGCCGGTCAGGGTCCCGCTCGCGCCGTCGACCCGGCTCAGCCCGTTCTGGCCGCCGTTGGTGTACACCGTGTTCGAGCCCTGGTGCACGGCCAGCGCGGAGGATTCGCTGCGCAGCAACACGGTCTTGCGCTCGGTGTGCGTCGCGGAGTCCACAATGGACATGTGGTGGATGCCGGAGTTCGCCACGTACACCGAGCCGCTCTGGGCGTGCACGGCGACGGCGGTCGGCCGCGCGCCGACCTTCACGCTGGCGACGAACTTCCCGCTGTCGATCGAGAACACCTCGACCGAGTCCGTGCCGGTGCTGGCGCAGTAGGCGAGCTTGCGGCCGGCGTCGACGGCGATCCCGGCGAAGCTCGGCTGGGGCCCCGGCACGAGCGCGGACAGGGTGCAGCTGACGCCGTCGAGCACCGCGAGCGTGCCGGTGGCGCCGCTGGCCGCGTAGACACGGTTGGCCTGCTCGTCCACGGCCAGCGCGGACGCGCCCGCTCCCGCGCCGATCACGCTCACCAGGTCGTGGGTGCGGCCGTCGAGCACCACGACGGTCCCGGCCGGCGGGTTCGCGACGTAGACCCGGTTGACCTTGGGGTCGACGGCGACGTCACCCGGAGCGCCGCCGACGTTGATCACCGCGCCCACCGAGGCCCCGCGCGGGTCGATCACCGACACCGTCCCGGCCTCGGGATCGGTGACGTACGCGAGCCCCGTGACGGGATTCACCGCGACCGCGGCCGGGGATCCGCCGAGGTCGATCGACCGGACGTCCTCCGCCCGCGCCACCCCGGGCAGGACAACGGCCCCGGCACCGGCCGTGACCAGGGCGAACAGGGTCCTCCGGCCTATCGGGCGACCTCGCATCGGCGCCTCCGCTCGTGATCAACTCGCCCGTCGAGCCTAACCCGCGCCATCATCACGTGAAGGAACTTCGCGTCCCCCGATCGCGTTGTTTCCACTGGGTAACCCACTTCCAGAGCGGACGGAGGCGAGCGCGCGTGCACGGGCACCAGAACGGACTGAAGACGGCGGTGCTGCTCGGCCTGCTGTCGGCGATCATCATCGCGATCAGCGGGCTCTTCGGCCGCGGCGCGCTGGTCATCGGCCTGGTCATCGCACTGGGGATGAACGCCTACGCCTATTTCAACTCCGACAAGCTGGCGCTGCGCGCGATGCGGGCGCGGCCGGTGTCGGAGGTCGAGCAGCCCGCGATGTACCGGATCGTGCGCGAGCTCGCGCAGGTCGCCCGCCAGCCGATGCCGCAGCTCTACCTGAGCCCGACCGTCGCGCCGAACGCGTTCGCGACCGGCCGCAGCCCGCGGCACGCGGCCGTCTGCTGCACCACCGGCATCCTCGACCTGCTCGACGAGCGCGAGCTGCGGGCCGTGCTCGGCCACGAGCTGTCCCACGTCTACAACCGCGACATCCTCATTTCGTGCGTCGCCGGCGCGCTGGCCAGCGTGATCAGCGTGCTCGCGAATATCGCGCTGTTCTTCGGCGGCAACAACCGCGACGGCAGCCCGCTGGTCAGCCTGATGCTGATCTTCGTCGGGCCGATCGCGGCCGCCGTCATCCGGATGGGGGTCAGCCGGTCGCGGGAATACCAGGCCGACGCGTCCGGCGCGGAACTGACCGGCGACCCGCTGGGCCTGGCCTCGGCGCTGCGGAAGCTGGAGGCGGGCACGCGGGCGCGGCCCCTGGTCGCCGAGCCGCAGCTGGTGTCGCAGTCGCACCTGATGATCGCGAACCCGTTCCGCCCCGGCGAGGGCCTGAGCAGGCTGTTCTCGACGCACCCGCCGATCGCCGACCGCATCGCGCGGCTCGAGGAAATGGCCCGCCGCGGGTTCTGAGGCCGCACTTTCACGTGAAAGTGCCGCTTTCTCACCAGGTGGGAGCGGGAATCCCGGTCCCGCCCGCCGGGTTGCGCAGGCATGGTCTCCGCACAGCTGCACCTGGGCGTCGCCATCGACGGGGCCGGGTACCACCCGGCCGCGTGGCGTGTCTCCGCGGTCGAGCCCGCCGCGCTGTTCACCTCCGGGCACTACCTGAAGTACGCGAAGCTCGCCGAAGCCGCTTCGCTCGACTTCGTGACCCTCGACGACTCCCTGGCTTTGCAGCCCGGCGGCGAGGAGGTCGTGCGCGGGCGCCTGGACGCGCTGCTCACGCTGTCCGCCCTCGCGCCGGCGACCAGCCGGATCGGCCTGGTCCCGACGGTCACCACCACCCACACCGAGCCGTTCCACGTCTCGACGTCGGTCGCGACCCTCGACTACGCCAGCCGCGGCCGCGCGGGCGTGCTCGCCGTGCCCTCGCTGACCGCCGCCGAGGCCGCGCACTTCGGCCGCCGCCCGGCGCCGTCGCCGCAAGACGGCGAGACCGAGACCGGCGAGGTCCTCGACGTCATCAGCCGGCTCTGGGACAGCTGGGAGGACGACGCGATCGTCCGCGACGCCGCGACCGGCCGGTTCATCGACCGCGAGAAGCTGCACTACGTCGACTTCGAGGGCCGGTTCTTCAGCGTGAAAGGCCCGTCGATCACACCGCGGCCGCCGCAGGGCCACCCGGTGACCGCGGTCTACGGTGATTCGCCGCACGCGATCGGCGCGGACGTGGTCATCACCCGCGCGGACCACCTCGAGGCGGTCCGCGCCGCCGCCGTCCGGTTCCCCGGCGCGAAGGTCCTGGCCACGGTGTCGATCGTGCTCGCCGAGACCGAGCAGGGCGCCCGCGACCGGCAGCACGAGCTGGACGCGCGGACGCCGTTCGAGCCCGAAGGCCTCTCTTTCGTCGGCACTCCCGCGCAGCTGGCCGCCGAGCTGCCCCGCTGGGCCGCCGAGACCGGGGTCGCCGGCTTCCACCTGCGGCCCGCCGTCCTGCCCGACGACCTCGACCTGCTCGCCGGCGAGGTCGTCCCGCTGCTGCGCGCGGCCGGCGCGTTCCGGGACGGCTACCGCGGTACGACCCTGCGCGACCACCTCGGCCTCGGCCGGGCCGTCAACGCCTACGCCGTCACCCCGGGAGCCTGAGATGACCAAGCAGATCAAGCTCGCCGCGCACTTCCCCGGGGTCAACAACACGACGGTGTGGAGCGACCCGGCGTCGGGTAGCCAGATCGACTTCGCGTCCTTCGAACACCTCGCCCGCACCGCCGAGCGCGGCAAGTTCGACTTCCTCTTCCTCGCCGAGGGCCTCCGGTTGCGCGAGCACGCGGGCAAGATCCTCGACTCCGACGTCGTCGGCCGGCCCAACACGACCACCGTGCTGGCCGCGCTGTCGGCCGTCACCACGCACCTCGGCCTGGCCGGGACGCTGTCCTCGACGTTCAACGAGCCCTACGAGGTCGCCCGCCAGGTCGCGAGCATCGACCACCTCTCCGGCGGCCGCGCGGCGTGGAACGTCGTGACGTCGCCGGACGCGTGGACCGGCCAGAACTTCCGCCGCGGCGGCTTCCTCAAGCGCGAAGACCGCTACGCGCGCGCGGAAGAGTTCCTGACCACCGTGCGCGAGCTGTGGGACAGCTGGCAGCCGGGAACGCTGGTGGGGGACAAGGAGAACGGCGTCTTCGCGCGCGACCCCGGCAAGTTCGTCCACAGTGGACCGCAGTTCGACATCCACGGGCAGTTCACGCTGCCGCGGACCCCGCAGGGGCAGCCGATCGTCATCCAGGCCGGTGACTCCGACGAGGGCCGCGAGTTCGCCGCGAAGGCCGCCGACGTCATCTTCAGCCGGCACGGCACCCTCGAAGACGGCCAGGCGTTCTTCCACGACGTCAAGCGCCGCCTGGCCGCGTACGGCCGCGAGCCCGGCGAGCTGCTGATCATGCCGGCCGCGACGTTCGTCCTCGGCGACACCGACGCCGAAGCCGAAGAGCACGCGCGCGAGATCCGGCTCCAGCAGGTCCGGCCGGCCACCGCGATCCAGTTCCTCGAGCAGGTGTGGAGCCGCGACCTGTCGGACTACGACGTCGACGGCCCGCTGCCGGAGGTCGACCCCGACCCGGACGCCGAGCCGCTGACCTGGGGCCGCGTCCGGCACGAGAAGGACCAGCTCGCGCTGGCGCGCAAGTGGCGGGCGATCGCGGAGGAGAAGAAGCTTTCGATCCGCGAGCTGGTGATCGAGGTCACCGCGCGCCAGCAGTTCGTCGGCACGCCGTCGACCGTCGCGTCGACGATCGACGAGTACGTGCAGTCCGACGCCGCCGACGGGTTCGTCCTGGTGCCGCACCTGACGCCGACCGGGCTCGACGAGTTCGTCGAGAAGGTCGTGCCGCTCCTGCAGGAAAAGGGTGTGTTCCGCACCGAGTACAGCGGCACGACGCTGCGCGAGCAGCTCTTCTAGGCGCCCGCGGCTACGGCGACTGCCTTCACGTAGTCGCCGTAGCCGGACTTCGCCAGCTTCTCGCCCAGCGCGTAGCACTCGGCGGCGTCGATGAACCCCATCCGCAGCGCGATCTCCTCCAGGCACGCGATGCGCACGCCGGTGCGGTGCTCCAGCACCTGCACGAACTGGCCCGCTTCGAGCAGCGAGTCGTGCGTGCCGGTGTCGAGCCACGCGAAGCCGCGGCCGAGGTCGACCAGCGACGCCCGGTCCTGGCGCACGTAGGTGAGGTTGACGTCGGTGATCTCCAGCTCGCCGCGCGGCGACGGCTTGAGCGCTTGCGCGATCTCGACGACCTGGTTGTCGTAGAAGTACAGCCCGGTGATCGCCTTGTTGGACCGCGGCTTGGCCGGCTTCTCCTCGATGGTGAGCAGCTTGCCCGCCGCGTCGACCTCGCCGACGCCGTAGCGCTCGGGGTCCTTCACCGGGTAGCCGAACAGGACACAGCCGTCGAGCTCGCGCACGGCGGTCTGCAACCGGCCGGAGAAGCCCTGGCCGTAGAAGATGTTGTCGCCGAGCACGAGGGCCACGTCGTCGTCGCCGATGAAGTCCGCGCCGATCACGAAGGCCTCGGCGAGCCCGTTCGGGCTGGGCTGCTCGGCGTAGGAGAACGAGACGCCGAACTGGTCGCCGTTGCCGAGCAGCTTGCGGAACATCGGCAGGTCGGCGGGGGTGGAGATGACGAGGATCTCGCGGATCCCGGCCAGCATGAGCACCGAGATCGGGTAGTAGACCATCGGTTTGTCGTAGACCGGCAGCAGCTGCTTCGACACCGCCTGGGTGATCGGGTGCAGGCGTGTCCCGCTGCCTCCGGCCAGCACGATGCCCTTCATGAACTGCCTCCTCGGATCCGGCGTCGGCCCCACCCTACGGGCCGGGTCCGCGGCTAGAAGGCCGGTCCCTTGCCGAAGTAGGCCTTGCAGCCGAGGTTGTACTCGGTGGCGATCTCCAGCACGTTGCGGCCGTCGTCGACCGGCAGCAGCGTCGAGGAGTAGTTGGGGCAGAAGTTGTTGTGGATGCCGCTGATGTGCACGGGCGCGGGCAGCTCGTACCAGTTGCCGCTGCCGAAGTCGTCGTTGGCCAGCAGGACCTGGCCGTTGCCGGGCTGCGGCTGGCCCTTCGCGTTGGTGTAGATCTGGCCGACCATGACGATCCGCACGCCGTTCGGGCCGCCGGGGAAGAGCGTGATCGTCTGCGCGTGCTGGAAGTAGTTGCCGTTCGCGGTGTTCACGCGGGTGCCGGGGTCGGTGGGGCTGCCCCAGTTGGCGCCGTCGGGGGAGATCTTGAAGTACGGGTCGCAGTAGCGGTCGCGGAAGTTGCAGATCTCGTAGGCGAAGTAGTACCGGCCGTCGGGCAGCCGCCGGATGATCGGCATGCCCGGCCGGACCCGGTCCGGCGGGATGGCCATGGTGAGCTGCTTGGTGCCCCACGTCACGCCGTCGGTCGAGGCGACGCGGTTGAGGACCTGGGCGTACTTCGGGGCTTGGGTCTCGTCGGCGAAGTGGAGCCAGAGCGTGCCGCCGGCGTCGACGGTGAACTCGGGCTCCCAGATGCCGTCGATGTTGTGCGACCGGGCGGCCTCGGACAGGAACCGCCACGACCGGCCGCCGTCCGGGCTGGCCCAGACCTTGATGCCGACGCGCCGCTGCGCCCCGGCGTCCTGCCGGTAGGAGGCGGCCCAGAGCAGGGTGCCGGCGCGGAGCCGGCCGACCCGCTGCGGCAGCTCGTAGATCGTGCCGCAGCACATGCCGTACCGGCCGTCGGGGTCGTGGATGGCGCCGATCTGGTGGAACGTCTCGCCCTCGTCGGTGCTCTCCATGATGGGCGTGAACTTGCCGCCCGCGTCTTCGCTGGTCAGTGAGGCGATGATGTGCCCGCGACCGAAGATCGAGTAGTCGAGCCGGATCAGCCGGGCGTAGGAGCCGAGGCCGGGCAGGAGCAGCTTGCGCTCGGCGGCGCTCGCGGGCGCCAGTGTCGCACCGATCACGGTGAGTGACAACACGAAGGCGAGCAAGCGGCGCATCCTGACCCTCTCCACGCGGTGACCGCGCGATTACAGCACGGCCATCGGGTCCTTCGTGGACAGTCACACGGCCCATTCGCGCGTTCGAGGGGTTTGCTGCGCGCTTTCGGGTGACCGGTAACGTGAAGTAGTTGCGAGGGGGCTCTCATGAAGATTCGGCTGGCTGTTCTGTCGGTGCTGCTCCTGGTGTCCGGGTGCGGGTCGTCAACGGGGTTCGGCACGATCGAGACGTCGGCGTCGGCTCCGGTTCCGGTCGCGCCGCCCACGACGTCGGCGGCCCCGGTGCTGAAGGACGTCCCGCCGGAGACGCACACGGGCAAGGGCGACGGCGAGTTCGCGACGAGCTGGCCGGCGGACCAGCTGGGCTTCTTCACGTTCGACTGCCCGAAGTGCTCGTCGAACGTGATGGTCGACACGGACGGCGGCGAGTACGGCCTGGTCAACGCGATCGGCAAGTACAAGGGCACGACGTGGTTGAACACGGAACCGGACCGCCCGACGACAAAGGTGACGATCCACGCGAACGCGGCCTGGACGGCAACGATCGCGGACTACCGAAGCCTGCCGGTGGCCGCCCCGGGCGCAACGGCTTCAGGCAAGGGCGACGCGGTGTTCCGGATCCCGGACGGAGTCCGGACGGTGGCTTTCACGGCCAAGACGCGCGGCAACGTGGCGGTGTGGGTGCATTCGGAGAAGGTCCGCGACCTGCTGGTCAACGAGATCGGCGACCTGTCGAAGACGGTCGAGGTCGTGGGGCCGGCGTACCTGCTGGTGGAGGGGTACGAGGCCAGCTGGACGATCACACCGTCCTGAGCGGGCACCCGGCGACCGGGTGCCCGCGACGGGGTCACCGGTAGTTGGTGAACTGCGTCCGGCCTGGGGCGATGGCGGGGGTGGGGACTCTGAGCTGCGGGTTTGTGCCCGTTGACGGTGGTCGTTTGTCGTCGCTGGTTGGTGCCATCTGTACCGGATTTGTACCCGGCTGGTAACGACTTACCGTTGGTTCGTAACGCTAAGCAAAGTCGATGCGACAGAGTGGCATGATCCGCTACAACGAGAACTTCACTGTGCTTCGAGTGTTGCCTTCGGGGGAAGAGAATGAATTTGCCATAAAGGGATTGATAAGTCGCGATAAGGCGCACTTTCCACTGAATTCCGATGTCGAGGTCGATGATGTATTAGTGCGGACGCTTCCTAATGGAAAGGAAGAGCGTCGGCGTGTGATTCGAATTGACTTCCTGAAGTCTCCATTTGGTTCTAGTCAGCTTGATCACGCCGAGGCTGAGACGGAGTTGATCGTAAGTAGGCCGCAGATCGTCAGGCGCAGGGTGGAACTTCCAGGGATGCACGACGGCGTTTCGCGTGTTGCTGGCGCTCTGTTTGCCGACAGGCACTACTCCTCAGCGATCTTCGAGGCGTTCAAGGCGGTGGAGGCTAGAGTTCAGGCTCTGGCGGGAAGTGGTGATACGGGACAGTCGCTTATGGGAAAGGTCTTCTCAAGCGGCGCTCTCGACATCACGAAGTCGACCGGTAGAAATGCGGATGACGAACGTGATGGCTTCAAGTTGCTGTTCATGGGTGCGATGTCTGCGATCCGGAATCCTCGAGGTCACGGGGAAGAGATTGAAGTCGACGACGCCGAGACGCTGGAGTATCTGGCGTTTGCCAGTATGCTAATGCGTCGATTGGACTTAGCTGAATCTCGTTTGAACCCGTGAACGACATCAAGTGGGTGGCCGCTCGGCATCTCGTCGACCTGGCGTAGCCCGATCACGCCGGGTCAAGGGGGCACCTCTCCGCTCTGGTAACAGAATTCCGAAACCGCCCCCTTGACGCGGCGTGATAGCCCTCCGGGAGGTTGACGAGATGCCGTCTGGCCAATCACGGACGCAACATGCGAGCCCTGCCGGCCATCTCGGAGACCTGCCCGTCCGGCGAGGACATCTCTTCTCGGATCCGCGGCTTACCCGAACCCTTCGGCCCACGCGCCCCGGCCGACTCGCGGGGGACCGGCCGCCAGGCCGCACGCCCCCGCGAGGGCTTGGCCGGGGCAAAGAGCTGGGGCCGAGCGGCCCCGGAGGGGCCGCCTTGACCCTGTAGAGAAAGTTCTCACCAAGCCTCCGCCTCACGGGCAGCGGCTCAACCGAGAAGAGTCCGAAGCGCTGCGGCGTCGCTGGCGAGTTGCGCAGGATCGATCTGGGCTTCGTCGCCACTCTGAGGCAGCAGCGGGAACGGCCTCCCCGGAGCAGGGTCCTCGACGAAGCGCGGCAGTAGGTGCGTGTGGAGATGCGGGACGGTGTTCCCAAGCGTCTCATAGTTCATCTTGAGCGGCCGGTAGAACGAGGCCAGCGCCTTCGCCACGGTCAAGGTCGCTTTCCAGTGCGCCTGCGCCTCCGACTCGCTCAGCTCGAACGGCTCGACGACGTTACGGCCACGCCAGATCATGAGGGTGTACCCGCGCTGGATGTCGGCTCGCTGTAGCACGGCATCGACATCCGACGTCTCGAAGATCCGGATACCGTAGGTGTCCTCGTCCAAGCGCTTCGACTGGCACATCTCACAGGCTTTGCCGCTGATCCGGTCAGCCCAGTTGCGCGGCCACTCGCTCGTCATGGCTGGATGTCGCCTTCGTTCCACTCGTAGATGAACTCGTGCTTGTCGCCCGCGTAGACGTCGTGAGCGGCCTGCAGTGGCCTGCCGTCCTTGTCGTAGTCGACGTCCCACATGTGCATCACCGGCACGCCCGCGTGGAGGTTGAGCAGCTCCGTCTCCTCCGGGGTCGGCATGAGCAGGTCGACGTGGAGCCCATCGCGGCCTCGGAAGGCACCTCGGAGGGCTCGGAAGGCGGCTGGCATGACCGGCGCGTCGCGGGCTACGTCGCCAAGTACGCCACCAAGGGCACCCGGCTGACCGAGGGCTCCGACTACCGCATCCGCTCGGCGGAGCACATCGAGCAGCTTCCGATCACCGAGCACCACAAGCAGCTCATGCGCACCGCCTGGCGGCTCGGCGGGCTGCCTGAGTACCGGGAGCTGAACCTCCGGAAGTGGGCGCACATGCTCGGGTTCCGGGGCCACTTCCTGACCAAGTCGCGCCGCTACTCGACGACGTTCGGGCAGATCCGCCGTACCCGGGCGGAGTACCGCCTCGATGAGCAGCGTGAGGCCCTGGGCATCGCCGACACCGAGGTCCTGACCGTCGTCAACGACTGGTCCATGACCGGCATCGGCTACCACAACGACGCGGAGCGACGGCTTGCCGCCGTGTTCGCCGAACTGCATCTCGCCCGGCGCAAGCTCGACGGCCAGGACGACGACGGCGGGGGATCGCATGGCCGTTGACGACCTCTGGTACCTGCGCAAACGCGACGCGGAGACCGGCGAGAGGCTGCGCGCGAAGCGCCACGGACGCGGTAAGCGCTGGCGTGTTCGCTGGGTCGACCCGGACACCGGCCAGGACCGTACCGAGCTGTTCGAGCGTCGCGCCGACGCCGACCGGCACGACGCGAACATGCACGCCGACATCTCGCGCGGGCAGTACGTCGATCCTCGAGCCGGTCGGCTGACGTTCCGGGAGTACGCGGACCAGTGGCGGCAGACGCTGCTGCACCGCCCGAGCACGGCCGAACGCACGGAGCGCGTCATCCGGCGGCACCTCGTGCCTGTGCTCGGTGAGCTGCCCATCGCGCAGATCCGAAGCTCGCACATTCGGGGCTGGGTAAAGGATCGAGCGACCAAGCTCGCTCCGAGCACGCTCACGGTCGTCTACTTCGGGACGCTCGTTCCGCTGTTCAACGCGGCCGTGGCCGACAAGCGCATCGGGGCATCTCCGTGCGTCGGCATCCGCCTGCCGGAGATCGACGACACCCAGTACTACATCGCGCGCCCCGAAGAGGTCCACGCGCTCCACGACGCGCTTTCGGAGCGGTACCGGCCGATCGTCTACCTGGCGGCTGGCTGTGGCTGGCGAGGCGGCGAGATCTTCGGCCTGGAGCGCGACGCGATCGACTTCGACGTGATGGAGGTCGAGGTCCGCCATCAGCTCACCGTGGTGTCCGGCCGGACGCCGTACCTCGCGCCGCCGAAGACCAAGACCAGCCGCCGGGCCAACGAGCTGCCGACACTGGTCGCGAACTCCCTGCGCGGCCACCTGGAGACCTTCCGGACCCTGCCGGAGGAGATCGACGACGAGACCGACCCCCGCCGGCCGATCCGGCGGCCCGCCAACCTCGTGTTCACGCGGGGCGACGGCCGCCCGATCCACCGGGCCGACTGGTCGTACATCTGGCGTCCGGCCGTGAAGGCCGCTGGCCTGCCGGAAGGCTTCGGCCTGCGTGACCTCCGGCACTACTTCGCGACGGTGCTGATCTTCGGGGGAGCGAACGTCAAGACCGTCCAACTCGCGATGGGCCACACCACGCCCACGGTGACGCTCAACACCTACGTCGGGTACTGGCCGGACGCGGTGGACCAGACGCGGACGCTCGTCGACTCCGCGCTCGGTTGTACCGACGTTGTACCCACGGGCACCTGAAACCAGATACCCGCAGGTCAACCCGCCAACGTCACCGGTAGTTGGTGAACTGCAAGGCGATCTCGAAGTCCTTGCCCTTCAGCAACGCGATCACGTCCTGCAGCTGGTCCTTCTTCTTGCCCGACACCCGCAGCTGGTCACCCTGGATCTGGGCCTGCACGCCCTTCGGGCCCTCGTCCCGGATGAACTTCGCGATCTGCTTCGCCTTGTCCGACGCGATGCCCTGCAGGATCTTGCCCGAGATCTTGTAGATCTTGCCCGACAGCGCCGGCTCGCCCGCTTCGAACGCCTTCAACGAGATGCTGCGCTTGATCAGCTTCTCCTTGAACACCTCGACCGCGGCCAGGGCGCGCTCCTCCGTCTCGGACTCGATCGCGATCGCCTCCTCGCCGGACCAGTTGATCGTCGTGCCCGTGCCGCGGAAGTCGAAGCGCGTGCCGAGCTCCTTGCCTGCCTGGTTGAGCGCGTTGTCCACCTCCTGGCGGTCGACCTTGCTCACGACGTCGAAAGAGGGATCCGCCACGTGTCCTCACACCTCGTACTCGCTTGTCAGGGGCCACCCAGCCTAGCCCCGGGTATCCCGGTTGACCCCCGCCGGGAGCCCTTGGGTAAGCTTCTCCTCGGCCGGTGCGACCGACCATGGCGGGTTACCCGAGTGGCCAAAGGGGACTGGCTGTAAACCAGTTGGCTTACGCCTACGGGGGTTCGAATCCCTCACCCGCCACCCAGCCGGAACGGCCCCGCGACCACCAGGTCGCGGGGCCGTTTTGCGAGCCATAACCTCTTCTTTACTCAACCCGCGAATCGGCCGCAATTCCTCGCCGGTGCGATGGAAGATTCATTCGTCCTTTCGAACCCATTTCCGGAAACCGCCGGGAAACGGTAACGGCTTTCGTGACCGTCCCGACCCCGCAAGTGCCGAACTCAGACCAGTGGAGGTACGCATGCCGGTTCCCGGGACGCTCGACCACCCGACGCGCGACGAGCTCGTGCGGGTCCAGTACGCAGATGCCCGGCTCGTCGCCGCCTACGCCGAGGCGTATGCCGGCCGCGGGCCCACCGCCCGGTACCACCGATCCCGGATCCACGCCGTCGACCAGGTGCTTCGCGGCCACCCCGGTGGCGCGCTCCTCGACGTCGGCTGCGGGCCCGGAATGATGGTCCGCCACCTTCGGGAAAGCCGGCCGGCTGAATTCTCCGTGACGGGCTGCGACCGCTCCGCCGCGATGGTCGACGCCGCGCGGCGGAACGCCGGGCAAGCGGCCGATTTCACCGTCGGCGACATCGAAGAATTGCCGTTCCTCGACGGCGGTTTCGACATCGTGCTCGCGATGGGCGTGCTGGAATACGTCGATGTTCCGCTCGCGCTGCGCGAAATCGCCCGCGTGCTCCGCCCCGGCGGCCTCGCCGTCGTCACCATGCTCAACCCGCACAGCCCGTACCGGCTGGTCGAATGGGGCCTGTACTGGCCGGCGCGCCGCGTGCTCGGCGGGATCGAGGACGCGCTGCACTTCCCGCGGCGGCACGGCGCGCGCCGCACCGGGATCGAGGCGTACTCCCCGCGACGGCTGCGTCACGAGCTGTGGCGGGCCGGGCTGCAGCCCCAGGACACGCTCTTCTACGACGTCACCGCGCTGGTGCCGCCGCTCGACCGGCTCATCCGTCGGGACGCGAAGACCGCCCGCGGCGCGGCCGGCCTGCTCGGCACCGGCTACCTGATCGCCGCACGCCGGGTGTGAACGAACGGCCGGTTTCCCTTGGGGGTGGGGGGAAACCGGCCGTTCTCGGGTGGCGGCGTTCGGGGTTACGCCGCCTGGGAAACCGGCGTCGAAGCCGGGGTCAGGGCGAGGTCCAGGACCTCGCGCACGTTCGCCACCGCGTGGACGTCCAGCTCGGACAGCACCTCGGCCGGGACGTCGTCGAGGTCCGGCTCGTTGCGCTGCGGGATGATCACCGTCTTCATCCCCGCCCGGTGCGCGGCCAGCAGCTTCTGCTTCACGCCGCCGATCGGGAGGACGCGGCCCGTCAGGGACACCTCGCCCGTCATCGCGACGTCGGCGCGAACCACGCGGCCCGACAGCAGCGATGCCAGCGCCGTCGTCATCGTGACGCCCGCCGACGGCCCGTCCTTCGGGACCGCGCCCGCCGGCACGTGGACGTGGATGCCGCGCTTGCGCAGGTCGCCGACCGGCAGCTCCAGCTCCGCGCCGTGCGAACGCAGGTAGGACAGCGCGATCTGGACCGACTCCTTCATCACGTCGCCGAGCTGGCCGGTCAGCTGCAGCCCGGACGCGCCGGACTCCTCGTCGGCCAGCGACGCCTCGATGTAGAGGACGTCACCACCCGCGCCGGTCACCGCCAGGCCCGTCGCCACGCCCGGGGTCGCCGTGCGCTGCGTCGAGGCCGGGAGCGACGACTCCGGGATGTGCCGCGGCCGTCCGAGGTAGCCGGGAAGGTCGGCGGCATCGATCGAAACCGGCAGGGCGACCTCGTCCAGCGCCACCTTCGTCGCGACCTTCCGCAGCACCTTGGCGATCGTCCGGTTCGCGTCACGCACGCCCGCCTCGCGGGTGTACTCGGCGGCGATCCTGCTGAACGCCGCGTCGGTCAAAACCACGTCCGAAGCACCCAGCCCGGCGCGCTCCAGCTCGCGGGGGAGCAGGTGGTCGCGGGCGATGGTGACCTTCTCGTGCTCGGTGTAGCCGTCCAGCGTGACGAGCTCCATGCGGTCCAGCAGCGGGCCGGGGATGGTCTCGAGCGCGTTGGCCGTGGCCAGGAACACGACGTCGGACAGGTCCAGCTCGACCTCGAGGTAGTGGTCGCGGAACGTGTGGTTCTGCTCCGGGTCCAGCACTTCGAGCAGCGCCGCGGTCGGGTCGCCGCGGTAGTCGGCGCCGACCTTGTCGATCTCGTCGAGCAGCACGACCGGGTTCATCGAGCCGGCTTCCTTGATGGCGCGGACGATCCGGCCGGGCAGCGCGCCGACGTACGTGCGGCGGTGACCGCGGATCTCCGCCTCGTCGCGGATGCCGCCCAGCGCCACGCGGACGAACTTGCGGCCCATCGCCTTCGCGACGGACTCGCCCAGCGACGTCTTGCCGACCCCGGGAGGACCGGCGAGGGCGAGCACGGCACCGGACCGGCGGCCGCCGACCGGGCCCATGCCCGACTCGGCACGGCGCTTGCGCACGGCCAGGTACTCGATGATGCGTTCCTTGACGTCGTCGAGGCCGGCGTGGTCGGCATCCAGCACGGCGCGAGCCGCGGCGATGTCGTAGACGTCCTCGGTGCGCTCGTTCCAGGGCAGCTCCAGGACGGTGTCCAGCCAGGTGCGGATCCAGCCGCCCTCGGGGGACTGCTCGGACGTGCGGTCCAGCTTGTCCACCTCGGCCAGCGCGGCCTTCTTGACGGCGTCCGGCAGCTCGGCACCCTCGACGCGGGCGCGGTAGTCCGTTTCGTCGGCGGTGCCGTCGAGCTCGCCGAGCTCCTTGCGGATGGCCTCGAGCTGGCGGCGCAGCAGGAACTCCTTCTGCTGCTTCTCCATGCCCTCGGCGACGTCCTTGCGGATCGTGTCGGTCACCTCGAGCTCGGCCAGGTGCTCCTTGCTCCACTCGAGCGACTTCTCCAGGCGTGCGGTGACGTCCAGGGCGCCGAGCAGTTCGAGCTTCTGGTCGATGGAGAGGTAGGGCGCGTTGCCGGACAGGTCGGCGATCGCGGAGGCGTCCTCGACCTGCTGGACGGCGTCGATCAGCTGCCAGCCGCCGCGCTGCTGGAGGATCGAGATGACGACGGCCTTGTACTCGGCCGCGAGCTGCGCGGTCCGGTCGTCGGTGGTTTCGGGGGCGTCCTCGGCGTGCACCCAGCGGGCGGCGCCGGGACCGTCGGCGATCCGGCCGACGAGCGCGCGGGCGGTGCCGCGCAGCAGGACGGCGGCCTTGCCGCCGGGCACGCGGCCGATGCGCTCGACCGTCGCGACCGTGCCGAACTCGGCGTACTCGCCGTGGACGCGCGGGACGATCAGGACCTCGGCCTTGGTGGCGCCGGTCGACCGGATGCCGGGGAAGGACGCCTGGCTCGGCGTCTTGGCCTGGGCGGACTCCACCGCGGCTCGCGTCTCGGTGTCGGTGAGGTCGAGCGGGACGACCATGCCCGGCAGCACGACGTCGTCATCGAGCGGGAGCACGGGCAGGAGGCGGGTGTCGGACATGTGCACTCCTCGTGTAGTTGAGTCTGCCTTGCTCAACTCTCCGATGGGTGCGTTTGTTTCCGATGGTGCGTTCGCCCACAGCGATCACCGAAACCGCAGGTCAGGCGCCTGGCTTGACCCCGATGCCGCACCAGGCGAACGGCCGGGCCTCGGCCTCCAAGGCGTTCAGCTTCCGGTCGGGCCGCCAGTCCGGCAGGTGCACGATGCCCGGTTCCATGATCTCCCAGTCACCGAACAGGGGTGCGATCTCGTCGCGGTCGCGCAGCCACACCGGGTTGCTCGTCTTGCGGTACTGCTCGACGAACCAGCGCAGCCCGTCCAGGTACTTGCCGGTTCCGTCGCCCTCGCTCATCTGGGAGATCGCCAGCCAGCTGCCCGGCGCGAGCTTGTCGCGGTAGGCCTTCAGCAGGCCGATGGGGTCGTCGTCCGGGCCGACGAAGTGCAGGACCGCCATCATCATCAGGCAGACCGGCTGCGAGAAGTCGATGAGCCGCTTCGTCTCTTCGGCGCGCAGCACGGCCTTCGCGTCGCGCATGTCGGCCTGGACGATCCCCGCCCAGTCCGTCGCCATCTCCTCTTCGAGGATCAGCGTCGCGTGCGCGACCGCGACCGGCTCGTAGTCGACGTACACGACTTTCGCGTCGTGGTCCTCGGGCAGCTCCGCCTCGACGACCTCGTGGACGTTGCCCGCCGTCGGGACGCCGGAGCCGAGGTCGATGAACTGGCGGATGCCCGCCCGCAGCGCCGCCCGGACCGCGCGGTTCATGAACTCGCGGTTCTGCTTCGAGCCGGGGCGCACGAGCGGCCACTGCTGCTCCATGCGCCTGCCGAACTCGCGGTCCACGGCCCAGTTCTGCGTGCCGCCCAGGTACCAGTCGTAGATCCGGGCCGCGGACGGCTTCTCGGTGTCGACGCCCTCGGGCGCTCTCGGCGCCGAATCGCGCTGGTCGGTCACTTCCGGCTCCCCTCGCTGCTCCCGGGCCAAGCCTATAAGGACCGACGTCGCGGGGTAAGCCGCCAGTTGTTCAGCGGACGGCCGGCCGGCGCTGCCAGTACGTCCACAGCGGCCGGTACCCCTGCGCGTACCAGAACGGCGTCGACAGCGGGTTCGCCGCCGCGTGGTGCAGGAGGACGACGTCGGCGCCTTCCTCGTCCAGGACGTGGTGGGCGTGCGCGGCCAGCGCGGTACCGACACCGGACGACCGCGCGGTCTCCGCGACGGCCAGCGACGACAGGTAGCCGACGCGGGACGCCTTCACGCGGTCGCTGATCCAGCCGGTCTCGCCGGGGTGCTGGACGTTGACCATGCCGAGCGGGCGGCCGTACAGCTCGGCGATCCACAGTGGCGGCTCCGGGCGGTTCAGCTGCTCCGCCAGGTCCTTGGCCATGATGTCCTCGACGCCCTGGCGGAAGTTGACCGTGCCGTACTGCGCGTCGAAGGTGTGCAGTTCCAGGCCCAGCGCGACGACGGTTTCGAGGTCGCGCGGCTCGGCGCGGCGGATCTTGACGCCGGGTGTGCCGCGCGGGCCCGCCGGGATCATCCGCTCGGCCGGGCGGACCGCGATCACCCGCAGCGGCGCGAAGCCGTGGTGCAGCATTTCGCGCGTGCCGGCGGCGTCGCGGCTCGCTCGCGGCACGATCGCCGCGGTCTCGGTGTCGCCGCGCTCGGCGACCGCGCGCAGATGTTCATCCCATCGTGTGAGCAGCGCGTCGAGGGCTTCGGCCGGCCGCGGGCCGGCCAGCTGGAGGTCGAGCCGGTGCTCGGTGAGCGCCCGCCACGGCGCGTTCGGCGCGTCCTGGTCGACCTGGATGCGCGAGGCGAGGGCGGAGGCGGCGGAGTCACCCGTCGCGACCTCCAGCACCACGGCGTTTTCGGCCGCCTCGAAGGAAGAAGAACCGGGGAGCAGGGAGTCCACCGCCGCGAGCCGGGCCGCGTGTTCGGTGGCTATCACGTCGCTGTGCATGGGTTCATTGAAGCGCTACCCGGGCCGCCGCGTGCAGGGGACTTACCCCTGCTTGTGCACCCGTTGTTTCACCCCTTGGTCCACGCAGGTCAGCGCCATCGAGGCATTGTTAACCCTGGGGTGATCTCCTACTGTCTCGAAAGGGACACGGGTACGCCCTACGGGGTACGGTATGGCCCTTGTCCACACCCGAAGTCACGGATCAGTACCGGTGGACAAGCCGGGAGGGAAGGTCGGATGCCGGACACCAACGCCCACGGCGACGCCGGAGCGCAGGCGCAGCCCGGGCCGGGAGCCGCTTCCGGGACACCGCCCGTCTCCGCCGAAGCCCGCACCGACGAACGCCGGTTCCGCGCGTACACCTTCGCCGTCCTGAGCATCGGGCTCGTCGCCGCGTTCGCCGTCGGCTCGTGGCTGCCGTTCCACTGGGACAGCAGGCTGCTGTGGATCGGGCCGGTGCTCGCGGTCGCGTTCCTGCTCGCCGAGCAGCTCGGCATCAACGTCGACGTCCGCAGCGGTATCTCGTGGACCATCTCGTTCACCGAGATCCCGCTCGTCATCGGGTTCTTCGTCGCGCCGTTCGAAGTCGTGCTGGCCGCGCACCTGGTCGCCGGCATCGGCACGCTGCTCGCGCGCAAGGTCGCCGGCCGCGTCCTCTACAACGCGGGCGCGTTCCTGCTCGAGATCACCGGCGCCTTCGGGGTCGCCGGGCTGGTGAAGGTCGCCGTCGGCGCCGGGGCGGGCGACAAGATCCCGTGGGTCGCCGCGCTGGCGGGCACCCTGACCGCGCCGCTGGTGAGCACGCTGCTCGCGCTGGCCGCGGTCCGCGTCCTGCGGCGCCGCATGCGGGTCAGCACCGCCGTCCGGCTCACCGCGCGGATCCTGGTCGTCGGGTTCGTCAACGCCTCCGTCGGCCTGTCCGGCTACCTCGTCATTTCGAACACGCCCAAGGCGTGGCCGCTGGTGCTCGCCGTCTTCCTCGGCCTGACCGCGCTCTACTGGGCCTACTCCGACCTGCTGCGCGAGCAGCGGGACATGGAGGCGCTGTCCGACGTCAGCCTGATGGTCGCCCGCTCCGGCCAGCAGGCCGCGGCGCGCCCGGCCAGCCGCGCGGACGAGCTCGTCGGCGGCGTCGACGTCCGCGAGTGGGCCACGATCGCCGAGCGCATCAAGGACCAGCTGGCGGCCGGCCGCGTCGTGCTGCGGCTGCGGCTCGAACCGAAGGACGCCATGCGCGTCGTCGTCGCCGGCGAGGACCTGCCGGTCGCCGACCCGGCCGCCGACGACCCGCTGCTGCGCCTGCCCGGCGCGCACGTCCGGCACTTCCGGATCACCGAAGCCAACCCCGACGTCCGTGCGGCGCTGCTCGACCGCGGCGCGCAGGAGGCGCTCGTCGTGCCGCTGCGCAGCGCGAACCAGCTGCTCGGCGTCGTCGAGGCGCACGACCGGCTGTCCCGCTGGCGCGGGTTCGGCAAGTACGACGTCCAGCTGCTCGGCACGATGGCCAGCCACCTGGCGACGTCGCTGGACAACCGGCGCCTGCTCGCGACCCTGCGCCACGACGCCTACCACGACCCGCTCACCGGGCACCTGAACCGGCCGGGCTTCCGGCAGGTGGCGAAGGAACCGTTGCGGGACTTCGCGAACGCCGTCGTGCTGCGGATCGACCTCGACGTCTTCTCGACGGTCAGCGACGCGCTGGGCTACGCGTGGGCCGACCGGATGGTGATCGCCGCCGGCCGCCGCATCCGCGACGCGCTCGGCCCCGACGTCCCGCTCGCCCGCCTGGAAGGCGCGTCCTTCGCGGCGCTGCTCGTCGGCTGCCCGCCGGAGGACGCGCACGCGGCGGCGGAACGGCTGCGCGAAGAGCTGTCCGCGCCGTACCCGGTGGACCGGCTGTCGGTCGAGGCGAACGCGATGATCGGCTACGCGACGACGACGCCCGAGGAGTCCGGCGACGTCGTCGACATCGAAGGCCTCCTGCAGCGCGCCGACGTCGCCGTCCGGGCGACGAAGGGCGGCGAAGAGGTCCGCGGTTACGTGCCGAGCATGGGCCAGATCTTCCTGCGCCGCTTCCAGATGGTCACGCAGTTCCGGCAGTCTCTCGAGGACGGCCAGGTCAGCGTCCACTACCAGCCGAAGATCACCCTGCCGAACCGGCAGGTGCAGGGCGTCGAGGCGCTGGTGCGCTGGGTGCACCCGGAGTTCGGCAGGCTCGGCCCGGACGAGTTCGTCCCGGCGATCGAGGCGGCCGGCCTGATCGGCGTCCTGACGGGTTTCGTGCTCGGCGAGGCGCTCAAGCGCTGCCGGAAGTGGCTCGACGAGGGCCTGCGGATTTCGGTGGCGGTCAACCTGTCGGTCCGCAACCTGGCCGACGAGGACTTCCCGAACAAGGTCGCCCGCGAGCTGGAGCACTACGGCATCCCGCCGGAGCTGCTGACGTTCGAGCTGACCGAGTCCGGCGTGATGTCCGACCCGCAGAAGGCGCTGCCGATCCTGCGCGAGCTGCACTCGCTCGGCATCACGCTCGCGGTGGACGACTTCGGGACGGGCTACTCGTCGCTGGCCTACCTGCGGCAGCTACCGGTCGACCAGGTGAAGATCGACAAGAGCTTCGTCCTCGGCATGGGCACCGACCTCGGCGACCTCGCGGTGGTCCGGTCGATCGTCGAGCTGGGGCACTCGCTCGGGCTGACGGTGGTGGCCGAGGGCGTCGAGGAGGACGTGGCGCGCGACCAGCTGGAGGCGATGGGCTGCGACGTCGCGCAGGGCTACCTGATCTCACGTCCGCTGCCGGAGGACCGCCTGGAGGCGTGGCTGCAGGCCCGCACGGCGCGCTCCCCTGGCCGCCACTCCGAGACCGTGCTTACCCTGCTGACCTGAGGTTTTGCGGTTAGCGGACCCCGGGTGCACGACGGGGTGACGGCCCTTGCTAATCTTTCCAAGTCCTCGCGAGAGGCAGGCCCCTTTAGCTCAGTCGGCAGAGCGTCTCCATGGTAAGGAGAAGGTCTACGGTTCGATTCCGTAAAGGGGCTCTCGACCTCAGCCGCGTCACGCCAGCGTGTCGCGGCTTGGGTCATGTAAGGGCGGTGTAGCTCAGTTGGCAGAGCAAGCGGCTCATAATCGCTGTGTCGCCGGTTCAAGTCCGGCCACCGCTACGCGGTAACGACGGGGCTGGCCCCCGGACCTGAGAGAGAAGGAAACGCTGTGGCTGCCACCGACGTGCGACCCAAGATCACGCTGGCGTGCGAAGAGTGCAAGCACCGCAACTACATCACCAAGAAGAACCGGCGCAACAACCCGGATCGCCTGGAGATGAAGAAGTTCTGCCCGAACTGCGGTACGCACCGGACGCACAAGGAAACCCGCTGACGTAGCGCGTTCACCCAGCTTTCGAGAAGCCGCCCTGGACCACCAGGGCGGCTTCTTGCTGTTGGTAGCCTCCTCGGGTGCCCTTGGACGAGTCGTTCACCGGGCGGGTGTACCCGCCGCAGACCAGCTACGAAGTGAGCCGGGAGAAGATCCGCGAGTTCGCCGACGCGATCGGCGACGAAAACCCGGTCTACCGCGACCCGGAGGCGGCCCGCGCGGCGGGTCACCCGGACGTGATCGCGCCACCGACGTTCATCACGATCGTCAACCTGGCGGCGATCAACGCGATCGTGAGCGACCCGGAGCTCGGGCTCGACTACTCGCGCATGGTTCACGGCGACCAGCAGTTCAGCTACAGCCGCCCGGTGCGGGTGGGCGACAGGCTGCTGCTGACGACGCACATCGACAAGATCATGGCCCGCGCGGGCAACGACTTCATCAACTTGCGAGCGGAGATCGCCGACGGCGACGGCGAGCACATCGCCACGACGAGGGCCCAGCTGGTGGTCCGGGGGGAGGACGCGTGAACGTCGGCGACGAGCTGCCCTCGATCGAGCTGAGGGTGACGCGCGAGCAGCTGGTCCGCTACGCGGGAGCGTCCCTGGACTTCAACCCGATCCACTGGAACGAGGAGTTCGCGAAGGGCGTGGGACTCCCGGACGTGATCGCCCACGGAATGCTGACGATGGCCCTGGCCGGCCGGGTGGTGACGGACTGGCTGGGAGACCCGGCAAGGCTGATCGACCTGAGCGCCCGCTTCACCAGGCCGGTGGTGGTCCCCAACACGCCCGAGGGAGCAACGGTGGAGTTCTCCGGCAAGGTGGGGGCGGTCAACGACGACGGAACCGCCAGGATCGACCTGGTGGCCAAGTTCGACGGGAAGACGGTCCTGGGCAAGCCGCAGGCATTGGTGCGCGCCTAGCGTCAGCGAGACCACCGCAAGGGGCAACGAGAACGAGCACCGAGACCAGCTTCGGGGTGCCGGAAGAGAACTCAGGGAAGCTTCAAAACCCCGAGCACGGCATCAGCCATCCCCTGCTCACCACGCACATTGGGATGCAGCGGAGCGGTCCGCGAGGCGGGGATGACGCCTTCGACCCAGCGGGTGTCGGAAGCCGAGCAGACATCATGCCCCTTGCTGGGAGCAGCGGTATCGGCATAACCGGCGTGATGGGCATCGGCTTGATCTTCAAGCATCTTGTTCAACTTCCCGAGCGCCCCACGGAAGTAGTCGACATCGCCGGAACCAACGGGAAGAACGGGCCAGCACCCATCCCCATCAGGCAAGACGGTCGGATACCCGACGACAACGATCTTGGCCTTGGGCGCCTTCTGGTGGATCTTGTCGAGCACGGCCCCCACCTTCGGCGCGGCGGCATCGATCCGCTCAGCGAGCTGATCGTGCCCACCGGCGGTCAACCGATCCCGGCAAGGCGACCCGGAGGGATGAGCGGTGGCACAGGAAGCGGCGATGGAGATGAACCCGACGTCGTTCCCGCCGATCCCGAGCGTGACGAGCGTGGTCTTGGAGTTGACGGCGTCGAGCTGAGCCGGATTGGTCCCGTCGGAAGTCTTCTGCGGCGAGGTCAAATTCGCCGTCGTAGCCCCGCTGCAGCTGACGTCGGCCAGTTCGGCGGGCTTCAACTTCGCCGAGACGACGTGCGGGTAGTTGTCGAGCGAACGCTGGCACCCGGGCGGCGGACCGGCTTGCCGTCCGTTGTGCGGCGAGGACGTGTAGGAGTCGCCCAAAGCCACATACCGGCCCGTCCCGCCCCCCGTCTCGGCCCCGGTGTCCGGAGGAGCCGACGAAGAGCCGTGCTGCCACTTGTAGTACCCGAAGGCCAGCAGGCCGACGACGAGCACGACGACGAGGCAGCCGCCCCCGCTGTTCTTCGCCACCCTTCGTTTCTACCGGTGCGAGGCCGGTTCCGAAGTCGGCGATCCGGGTGACTAGGGGGAACCGCCGAACCCCGCTCCGTGACGATGATCTCCGTCACACCAGCTCGGCGGCGAGCTCCAGCGCGTGATCGACGTCCTTGGCGACGTAGTGCAGATCGACCAGGACCTCGGTGATGCCCAGCTCACGGGCCACGTCCAGGCAGGGACCGACGTCGGCGACCGTCTCGACGCCGGTGCCCGCACGCGGGTTGATCCGCAGGACCCGCCGCAGGTCGCCGGGGTCGCGCCCGGCCTTCTCGGCCGCGTCGAGCGCGACCGCCCAGAGGCCGATCAGGTACTCCTTGGGCATCCACCCGGCGAGCCAGCCGTCGGCCCGCCGTCCGACCCGGGCGAGCGCGGGCGGCGAGAACCCGCCGAGCAGCACCGGCGGCCGCGGCGCCTGCGCCGGGCGCAGGCCGACCGTCGACGGCGCGATCCGCCACTGCGGGCCCTCGTGCGCCACCGGGTCGCCGGTCCACAGTGCCTCGAGAGCGTCCAGGACGTCGTCGAGCCGCTTGCCGCGGCCCTCCCACGGGACGCCCGTCGCGAAGTACTCCTCGCGCAGCCAGCCGAGCCCGAGCCCGACGTCCAGCCGGCCGCCGCTGGCGAGGTCGAGCGAGGTCAGGGCCCTGGCGAGCAGCACGGGGGAATACACCGGGCCGGTCAGAGCGCTCATCCCCAGGCGGGCCGTGCGGGTCACCGCCGCGGCGGTCGCCAAGGTCGTGAACGGGTCCGCGAAGGTCTCGAACTCCTTGGGGTACGGGTGCTCCGGCGTCCCGCCGCCCGGGTAGAGGTCCGAGGGCGCGTGCGGTGTCAGGATCCGGTCGCCGACCCACAGGGACCCGAAACCCAGGTCCTCGGCGGCGGTCGCGAAGCGCGCGACGGCCGCGGGGTCGGCGAGCGAGCCGTACTGCGGCAGCGCGAGCCCCAGCCGCGTCCCGCTCACCGGTGAGCGGGACTCCGGGTTGTCCGTCATGGCGGACATCCTGGCATGATCAGGTGGCCGGCGGGGAGTTTTCCGCAGGCCGGCCGGGGTACGGCGGTCGATCGGGGGGCGCGGTTGCGGGCTCTCGCGAGGCTTGCCGTAGACTTCGGGACTTGGAACGCACTACGGTCATCCCCGCCTGGATGGTGGGGACGATGGAATGCGTCCAACGGGGCTCCGAGCGATCGGGGCTCCACAGGGGTGTAGCTCAATTGGCAGAGCAGCGGTCTCCAAAACCGCAGGTTGCAGGTTCAAGTCCTGTCACCCCTGCGTAACGGAACTGGTGGAGCGGAGGAGTGGTCGTGAGCGACAGCGACGCCAGCGGCGGCGAGCAGGAGCAGGACGGCACCGGGCAGAAGCCCGAGAGCCAGTCCCGTCCCGTCACAGCCGCTGCCCGGCGTGAGCGCCGTGCGACCGCTCGCCCGGCGGGCAAGTCCGCGGCACGTGCGGACGACAAGACCCGGCCGGCCGGCAAGTCGGGGGAGAAGACCGCTCCCGACGCGAAGGGCGCTCCGACCCCGAAGCGGGACCAGAAGGCGAAGAAGGCCTCCGTGTTCGCGCGGCTCATGCGCTTCATCCGCGAGGTCTGGGCGGAGCTGCGCAAGGTCATCTGGCCGAACCGCAAGCAGATGGTCACCTACACCGCGGTCGTGCTGGCCTTCGTCGTGTTCATGGTGGCCCTGGTGAGCGTGCTCGACCTGGCATTCAAGTGGGGCATCGGCAAGATCTTCGGCTGACGCGCCCCGGCGCGCGCCGATGGGGCTCAGGTCCCGGCCTGACCCCGGCAATGATCAACTGAGAGGACGGAACGTGACCTCCGACAACGGCACATCAGCCGGTCACGACCTGACCGAGCTTTCCGACGAGCAGGTGCACGCGGCACTCGGTGACGAGGAGTCCGCGCACCTGGAGCCCGTCGAGGTGTCCGACGAGGTCGACGCAGCCGCTTCCGATGACGAGGACGCTTCCGCCGAGGCCGCGGCCGACGAGGACGTGACCGACGAGGTCGCCGAACCCGCCGAGGACGACGAGGACCCGGTCGCGAAGCTGCGCGCCGAGCTGCTCGCCGCGCCCGGCGAGTGGTACGTCGTGCACTCCTACGCCGGCTACGAGAACAAGGTGAAGACCAACCTCGAGACCCGGACCCAGACCCTGGACGTCGAGGACTACATCTTCCAGATCGAGGTCCCGACCGAAGAGGTCACCGAGATCAAGAACGGCCAGCGCAAGCAGGTGCAGCGCAAGGTGCTGCCCGGCTACATCCTGGTCCGGATGGACCTGAACGACGCCTCGTGGAGTGCGGTGCGCAACACGCCGGGTGTCACGGGGTTCGTCGGCGCCACCTCGCGGCCGTCGCCGCTGACCGTGGACGAGGTGCTGAAGTTCCTCGCCCCGCAGGTCGAGAAGGAAGCCCCGGCCAAGGCCAGCAAGGGCGAGGCCGCCGCGGCCGCGCCGCTCGGCGGCCCGGCCGTCGAGGTCGACTTCGAGGTCGGCGAGTCGGTCACGGTCATGGACGGCCCGTTCGCGACGCTGCCGGCGACGATCTCCGAGGTCAACGTCGACGGGCAGAAGCTGAAGGTCCTGGTGTCGATCTTCGGCCGGGAGACCCCGGTCGAGCTGTCGTTCAACCAGGTCTCCAAGATCTGAGGCCGGCCTTTCCGGCCGCAGTCCCCGCGTCCACGGCAGGTACGCGGGGAACGTAGTACAGGACAGGAAAAGAAATGCCACCCAAGAAGAAGAAGCTTGCGGCGATCATCAAGCTGCAGATCAAGGCGGGTGCGGCCAACCCCGCGCCGCCGGTCGGCCCGGCGCTGGGTCAGCACGGCGTCAACATCATGGAGTTCTGCAAGGCCTACAACGCCGCGACCGAGTCGCAGCGCGGGGACGTCGTCCCGGTCGAGATCTCCGTGTACGAGGACCGGTCGTTCGACTTCAAGCTGAAGACGCCGCCGGCCGCGAAGCTGCTGCTGAAGGCCGCGGGCGTGGAGAAGGGCTCCGGCGAGCCGCACAAGACCAAGGTCGCCAAGGTCACCTGGGACCAGGTCCGCGAGATCGCCAAGACCAAGGAGACCGACCTCAACGCGCACGACATCGACCAGGCCGCGAAGATCATCGCCGGCACCGCCCGGTCGATGGGCATCACGGTCGTCGACGCCTGACGTCTGCAGCTCCACCCGTGGGAGAGCCGAGTGCTGGCTCTGACACCACACTGATCCGTTTTTGAAGTAAGGACAGAAGCATGACCAAGCACAGCAAGGCTTACCGCCAGGCTGCGGAACTCGTCGACAAGGCGCGCCTGTACGCGCCGCTCGAGGCCGCGAAGCTGGCGAAGGAGACCTCCAAGACCAAGATGGACGCGACCGTCGAGGTCGCGATGCGTCTCGGTGTGGACCCCCGCAAGGCCGACCAGATGGTCCGCGGCACCGTGAACCTGCCGCACGGCACCGGTAAGACCGCCCGCGTCATCGTCTTCGCCGTCGGCGACAAGGCCGCCGAGGCCGAAGCCGCCGGCGCGGACGCGGTCGGCACCGACGAACTGATCGAGCGCATCCAGGGTGGCTGGCTCGACTTCGACGCCGCGATCGCGACGCCGGACCAGATGGCCAAGGTGGGCCGCATCGCCCGCATCCTCGGCCCGCGTGGCCTGATGCCGAACCCGAAGACCGGCACGGTGACCCCCGCGGTCGAGAAGGCCGTGAAGGACATCAAGGGCGGTAAGATCAACTTCCGCGTCGACAAGCAGGCCAACCTGCACCTGGTGATCGGCAAGGCTTCCTTCGACACGGAGAAGCTGGTCGAGAACTACGCGGCGGCGCTGGACGAGATCCTCCGCGCCAAGCCGTCGTCGGCGAAGGGCCGCTACCTGAAGAAGGTCACCTTCACCACGACGATGGGCCCGGGCATCCCGGTCGACCCGCTGCGGACCCGCAACCTCCTCGCCGAGGATGCGGCTGTCTGAGTCGGACATCACCGGAAAGGGCGCTCCCGCTTGCTGCGGGGGCGCCCTTTCTTCATGTCTCATGGAGGTCATGCCGACTTTCGCGTCGTTCGACGGCCTCCGGTTGAACTACACGGTGTGGGAGGGCGACGGCGCCCACCACCCGGTGCTGCTGCAACACGGCTTCGCGGCCGACACGAACGCGAACTGGATCTCCACCGGCGTGGTCGCGGCCCTGCGCGCCGCCGGGCTCACGGTCATTTCCCTGGACGCCCGCGGCCACGGCCGTTCGGAGAAGCCCCACGACGAAGCGGCGTACACGGGCGACTGCATGGCCCGCGACATCTCGGCACTGCTGGACGAGCTGGCCCTGGACGAGGTGTCCCTGGCCGGCTACTCGATGGGCGCGATCATCGCGCTCGCGGCGACAGCGTCGGACAAGCGGATCCGCAGGCTGGCGACGGGCGGAGTGGGATCGGGCATCGTCGACTTCGGCGGCGTCGACCTGCGGGTGGTGAAGCCGGCGGAGATCGCTTCGGCACTGCTGGCCGAGGACCCGTCGACGGTGCCGCCCTCAGGCGTCCCGTTCCGCCTGCTGGCCGACGCGGTGGGCGGCGACCGCCAGGCGCTGGCGGCGGTGGCGCTGGCATCGGCGTCGCAGGAGGGGAGCCTGAACCTGTCGGCGATCGGCGTCCCGACGCTGGTGCTGGCGGGCGACCAGGACCTGCTGGCGGCAGAGCCGGAGAGGCTGGCAGCGGCCATCGCGGGGGCGCGGTTGGTGCGCATCCCGGGTGACCACATGACGGCCGTGATGTCGCCGGTGTTCTCGGAGGCCCTGGTGGCGTTTTTGACCGCGCCGCAGCCTCGCTGAGTCAGCTGGTCGGCGGTGCCGCGGGGCAGGGGGTGGGTTCGTTGGTGTGCTCGACGATCAGCCACTGGCCCTTCGGCACCTTCGCCACGGTGAACGCGCCGAGCGCGGGACCGCCCTCGATACCGAACTGGCACGAGCTGATCGTGAACCGGTCACCCGGGATCGGCTCCGAGACGTACGACGGCATCGACTCGGCGTACTTGTTCTTGTTGGTGACCTTGCGGTTCAGCTCGTGCACCGCGACCTGGCAGTCCGCGTAACCCAGGTCCTGGGCGAACTTCTGCTGGATGGGCTCGTCCATCCGCCCGCACGCCTGCGGGACGAGGTTCTGCGCGACAGCGTCGTAGACCTCGCGGACGGCTTCGTAAGGGCTGGTCGAGAGGATGTGGTTCGTCTGGTACTTCCCGCCGCCCTCCTGGGCGAGCTGGGCAGAGGTCTTGCCCGAGTCGTTGGGGAAGAAGTGGTTGTACAGCCACGTTCCCGCCACGCCGAGGATCACGATCGCCAGCACCCACGCGATCACCTTCTTGCCCAGCCAGCTCAACCACCGCGGCGCGCGGCGGCGCTCGGTCGGGACCAGCTGGTAGCCCGGCGGGATCATCGGGGGCTGGGCGCCGCCCGCGGGCTGGGGCGATGACGGCGGGGCCTGGACCACCCCGGCGTCCGGTGGTGGGGCCGGCTGGTTGCCCTGCTGGGTCTGGGTGAAGCGCAGGTAGTCCTGGAACTGCTGGAACTGGCGGAACTGCTCGAGGTCCGCCGGATCGATCGGTGGCTGTGGGGCGGGCGCGTTGGAGCCCGCCGGTTCGATCTCCGCTCCCGGCTTTCCGTCATCGCGCTGCTCCGCCACGTCACCATGATGCCCCACGCGGCCGCGAAGGTGGGGGTGGGAGAAGGCTTGTCGACTTGACAGGGTATTCTCGACAACGGTTCTACCGAAGACCGCTGGTTTTCCCCGCCTCAACGGGGAACGAAGGTCCCGCAACTCGCCGGGCGGCCCGCGCAGGAGGAACGAGGCAGGGCACCCACGCGTGCCCATCACCAAACGCCCCGCGCCTGCTTGCGCGAGGGCGTTTCGTCGTTTCGCAGGACTCCTCGATGCCAGTGGAAACACTAGCCAAGAGAGGAGGCGACCATGGCGAAGCCCGACAAGGTGGCGGCCGTCGCCGAGATCGCGGAGAGCTTCCGCAACAGCTCGGCCACCGTCGTTACCCAGTACACCGGCCTCTCCGTGTCCCAGCTGTCCCAGCTGCGCCGCGCTCTCGGCACCAGTGCCAAGTACCGGGTCGCGAAGAACACCCTCGTCAAGCGCGCCGCCGAAGACGCGGGCGTCACGGGGCTCGAAGACCTTTTCGTCGGTGCCACCGCCATCGCCTTCGTCGAGGGTGAAGCGGTCGACGCCGCCAAGGCGCTTCGCGACTTCGCGAAGGACAACAACGCGCTTGTGATCAAGGGCGGCTACATGGACGGCAAAGCGCTGTCCGTGGACGAGATCAACCGGATCGCCGATCTCGACAGCCGTGAGGTCCTGCTCGCCAAGGCGGCGGGCGCGTTCAAGGCGAAGCTGTCCCAGGCCGCCGCGCTGTTCCAGGCGCCGGCGTCCCAGGTCGCCCGCCTGGCTGCCGCGCTGGAGGAGAAGCAGCGCAACGCCGCCGGTACCGAAGCAGCCGAAGCACCCGCCGAGAGCTGAACCACCCCACCCCCGAACGTCCAGTTCGTTTTTTCTGAGAGGAAGCCATCATGGCGAAGCTGAGCACCGCCGAGCTGATCGACGCCTTCAAGGAGCTCACCCTCCTCGAGCTCTCCGAGTTCGTGAAGGAGTTCGAAGAGGTCTTCGACGTGACCGCCGCCGCGCCGGTCGCCGTCGCCGCTGCCGCCCCGGGTGCCGCCCCGGCCGCCGCCGCCGAGGAGCAGGACGAGTTCGACGTCGTCCTCGAGGGCGCCGGCGACAAGAAGATCCAGGTCATCAAGGTCGTCCGCGAGGTCGTCTCGGGCCTGGGCCTGAAGGAGGCCAAGGAGCTGGTCGAGGCCGCTCCCAAGGCCCTCCTGGAGAAGGTCGACAAGGAGGCCGCCGAGGCCGCCAAGGAGAAGCTCGAGGCCGCGGGCGCCAAGATCTCCATCAAGTGATTTCCGGCGCGCAAGCGCCACCGCGAACGGGCGGGCACCCCACCGGGTGCCCGCCCGTTTCCGTTTGTTGCACCGGCGCGTCCCGGAACGATCTGACGACCATGACCGACCCCGAGCACATCGAGCTCCTCGCGCAGCAGCTGACCGACCGCAAGCCCCTCCTCACGCTCTCCCTGCCCGCCGTCGTGGCGCCCATGGTGTTCCTGCTGGTCGTCGCCGCCTTCGCGCTGATCCCCTAGGAGTGCTGTCCGAATAGCCCCGGGTCCCTAAATCGTGGGTTCCGGGCATCGGAGATCTGCGTCGTTGCCCCGAATGGGCTACCGTGCCTCCCGATGCCGATCACGGCGGGATGACGTTGGGTCCAGGGCTGGCCAGAAAAGAAAACTGGTGAGTAACCTGTTCGCACTCAGCTCGTTGCACCTGGTTGACGCGGGTTCGTGCGGCACAGCCCGCACCCGCCGCCGACATGGGGCGGCATGGGTGTGGCAGCGGGCGCAATGACGCGGAACAGCTCCTGGAGGTGCGATGGGTGCCGAGGTGGTCATCGAAGGCCTGACCAAGTCCTTCGGTAAGCAGGCCATCTGGCGGGACGTCACGCTGACGCTGCCCCCGGGCGAGGTGTCGGCGATGCTCGGACCGTCGGGAACCGGCAAGTCGGTGTTCCTCAAGTCGATGATCGGGCTGCTCAAGCCCGACCGCGGCCGGTGCGTGATCAACGGCGTCGACATCGTCACCTGCTCCGAGCACAAGCTCTACGAGATCCGGAAGCTCTTCGGCGTCCTCTTCCAGGACGGCGCGCTGTTCGGCTCGATGAACCTCTACGACAACGTCGCCTTCCCGCTGCGCGAGCACACGAAGAAGTCCGAGACGGAAATCCGCCGGATCGTTCTCGAGAAGCTCGACATGACCGGTCTGAACGGCGCCGACAAGAAGCTCCCCGGCGAGATCTCCGGCGGTATGCGCAAGCGCGCCGGCCTCGCCCGCGCCCTGGTGCTCGACCCGGAGATCATCCTGGTCGACGAGCCGGACTCGGGCCTCGACCCGGTCCGCACCACCTACATCTCGCAGCTGTTCCTCGACGTCAACGCGCAGATCGACGCGACCTTCCTGATCGTCACGCACAACATCAACCTGGCCCGCACGGTCCCGGACAACCTGGGCATGCTCTTCCGCAAGGAACTGGTCATGTTCGGCCCGCGCGAGGTGCTGCTGACCAGCGAGGAGCCGGTCGTCAAGCAGTTCCTCAACGGCAAGATGCAGGGCCCGATCGGCATGTCCGAGGAGAAGGACAGCGCCCAGATGGCGGCCGAGCAGGCGATGTTCGACGCCGGCCACCACGCGGGCGGGGTCGAGGACGTCTCCGGCGTGCCGCCGCAGATGCAGCCGACGCCGGGCGTGCCGACCCGGATGGGCGCGGTCCGCCGCAAGGACCGGGTCATGGAGATCATGCACCGCCTCCCGGACGCGGCGCAGCAGAGCATCATCGCCTCCCTGAGCCCCGAGGAGCAGCGCCACTACGGCGTCAGCCCGCGGCAGGTCGCGCACGCCCAGCAGCAGCAACAGCAGCAGGTCCCGGCCGGCGCCCGGCAGGGCGACGGCGTGCCGAACCAGCACCACGGCCAGCTGCCCGCCGACCAGGTCGCGCGGATCCCCGGCGGCCAGCCCCCGAGATCCGGCTCGCACCGCATGCCACCGAACAACGGGCCAGGTGGCCGGTGAGCTCTCCCGCATCACAGGCGAAGATCCCCGGGATCGGCATGCTCCGCGAGACCGGGAACCTGTTCGCTCTCGGCCTGGACATCATCCGCGGCCTGTTCCAGCGCCCGTTCCAGCTGCGGGAGTTCATCCAGCAGTCGTGGTTCATCGCGAGCGTGACCATCCTGCCGACGGCCCTGGTGGCCATCCCGTTCGGCGCGGTCATCTCGCTGCAGTTCGGTTCGCTCGCCCGCCAGCTGGGCGCGCAGTCCTACACCGGCGCGGGCTCCGTGCTCGCCACCGTGCAGCAGGCCAGCCCGCTGGTCACCGCGCTGCTGGTGGCGGGCGCGGGCGGCTCCGCCGTCTGTGCTGATATCGGTGCCCGGACCATCCGCGAAGAGATCGCCGCGATGGAGGTGCTCGGCGTCTCCGCGGTGCAGCGGCTGATCGTGCCGCGCACCCTCGCGATGATGCTGGTCGCGCTGCTGCTCAACGGCATGGTCAGCGTCATCGGCGTGCTGGGCGGCTACTTCTTCAACGTCGTGCTGCAGGGCGGGACGCCGGGTGCGTACCTGGCGAGCTTCTCCGCCCTCGCGCAGCTGCCCGACCTCTGGGTCGGTGAGCTCAAGGCGCTGATCTTCGGGTTCATCGCCGCCGTCGTCGCGTCCTACCGGGGCCTGAACCCCTCCGGCGGCCCGAAGGGCGTCGGGGACGCGGTGAACCAGTCGGTGGTCATCACGTTCCTCATGCTCTTCGTCGTGAACTTCGTGATCACCCTGATCTACCTGCAGATCGTGCCCGGAAAGCTGGACTAGCGCCATGACGTTCCTCCAGGGCGCGAAACGCGTCGCCAACCGTCCTCTCCAGACGCTGGACACCCTCGGTGACCAGATGTCGTTCTACGGCCGCGCGCTGCTGTGGACGCCGCGAACCCTGCGCCGCTACACGAAGGAAGTCCTCCGGCTGCTCGCCGAGGTGAGCTTCGGGTCCGGCTCGCTGGCGGTCATCGGCGGCACGGTCGGCGTGATGGTCGGCCTGACGCTGTTCACCGGTGTCCTCGTCGGCCTCCAGGGCTACTCGGCGCTGAACTCGATCGGGACGTCGGCCTTCACCGGCTTCCTGACCGCGTTCTTCAACACCCGCGAGATCGCGCCGCTGGTCGCCGGCCTCGCCCTGAGCGCCACGGTCGGCGCCGGGTTCACCGCCCAGCTCGGCGCCATGCGGATCTCCGAGGAGATCGACGCCCTGGAAGTCATGGGCGTGCCGAGCCTGCCGTACCTGGTGACGACGCGGATCATCGCCGGGTTCGTCGCGGTCATCCCGCTCTACATCATCGGCCTGCTCAGCTCGTACCTCGCGTCCCGGCTGGTCGTCATCTACATCTACAACCAGTCGGCCGGTACCTACGACCACTACTTCGACCTGTTCCTGCCACCGCAGGACGTGCTGTATTCGTTCATCAAGGTGCTGCTGTTCAGCGTCTTGATCATCCTGTCGCACTGCTACTTCGGCTACCGCGCGACCGGCGGCCCCGCCGGCGTCGGCGTCGCGGTCGGCAAGGCCGTGCGCCTCTCCATCGTCACGGTGTCGATCATGAACTTCTTCATCGGGTTCGCCATCTGGGGAACCGACGTCACGGTAAGGATCGCGGGATGAGGACGCTCCGACGCAGGCTGCTCGGCCTGCTGCTCATCGCCGTGATGGTCGGCGGGGTGGCGCTGTCCATCGCGCTCTACGACAAGGCGTTCACGCCGGTCGTCACGGTCAAGCTGCAGGCCGACAAGATCGGCAACCAGCTGATCAAGCAGTCCGACGTCAAGGTGCGCGGGCTGATCGTCGGGTCCGTCCAGGACATCGTCGCCACCGACCACGGCGCGGAGCTCACGCTCGCGCTCAAGCCGGAGTCGGCGAAGCTGATCCCGGAGAACGTCTCGGCGCGGTTCCTGCCGAAGACGCTCTTCGGCGAGCGGTTCGTCTCGCTGGAGATCCCGAAGGACCCGTCGGCGAAGACGATCGCCAGCGGTGACGTCATCCCGCAGGACCGCACGTCGAGCGCCGTCGAGCTGGAGCAGGCGTTCGCCCACCTGATGCCGGTCCTGCAGGCGGTGCAGCCGCAGAAGCTGTCGGCGACGCTCACCGCGATCTCCACGGCGCTGTCCGGCCGCGGCGACCAGCTCGGCGACACGCTGTCGCAGCTGGGCACCTACATCGGCGAGCTGAACCCGCACGAGCCGGAGCTGCAGCACAACCTCAAGGCGCTCGCGGAGTTCTCCGACCACCTCAAGGACGCCGCGCCGGACCTGGTGCAGAGCCTCGACAACCTGAGCACGACGACCCGGACCGTGGTCGACGAGCGGCAGAACCTGTCGAACCTCTACGGCAGCCTGACGACCGCGTCGATGGACCTGCAGACGTTCCTGCAGAACAACAAGGAGAACATCATCTCCCTCGCCGACACCGCCCGGCCGACGGCCGAGCTGCTGGCGAAGTACGCGCCGGAGTACCCCTGCGTGATCTCCCAGATGGCCCAGAACGTGCCGCTGATCGACCAGGCGCTCGGCAAGGGCACCGACCAGCCCGGCCTGCACGCGACGATCGAGATCATCGTGCCGCGCGCGCCGTACGAAGCGGGCAAGGAGGAGCCGCGGTTCGAGGACAAGCGCGGCCCGCGGTGCTACGACATGAAGGACATCCCGAAGCCGTTCCCGTCCGAGCCGCCGGACGGCGCGTTCAAGGACGGCACCAAGCACCAGGCCGCGCCGAAGACCGTCGGTGAGGGCCTCAACCCGGCCAAGTTCAAGGCCGACGCGGCCGGCAACGGCGCGGGCGGCGGCGACCTGGCCTACTCGACGGCGGAACAGGGCTTCCTGGCGGACCTGCTCGGCCCGCAGCTGGGCATGAACTCGGCGGACGTCCCCAGCTGGAGCGCGCTGCTCGTCGGCCCGCTGTACCGGGGCGCGGAGGTGACGGTCAAGTGAGAGGCCTGCTCGCGCCGCTGATCAAGCTCGGCGTCTTCGTGGTGGTCACCGTGCTGTTCACCACGATCCTCGGGATCAGCATCGCCAACATCAACACCACCAGCACCAACGCCTACAAGGCCCGCTTCACCGACGCGACGCTGCTGCTGCCCAACGACGACGTCCGCATCGCCGGCGTCCGCGTCGGGCAGGTCAAGGACGTCAAGATCGTCGACAAGCGCCAGGCCGAGGTCGAGTTCGAGGTCGACGCCGGCCGCACGCTGCCGGCCGGGGTGACCGCGCAGATCAAGTTCCGCAACCTGGTCGGCCAGCGCTACGTCTCCCTCGGCGAGGGGGAGAACAGCGGGGGCAAGACCCTGCAGCCCGGCGGCACCATCCCGCTGGACCGCACCACACCCGCGCTGGACCTGACCGAGCTGTTCAACGGCTTCAAGCCGCTGTTCACCGCGCTCAACCCGGACGACGTCAACAAGCTGTCCTACGAGGTCATCCAGGTCCTGCAGGGCGAGGGCGGCACCGTGGAAAGCCTGCTGTCGCACACGGCGTCGCTGGCCACCACGATCGCGAACAAGGACCAGGTCATCGGCGAGGTCATCGACAACCTCAACTCGGTGCTCGACACGGTCAACGCGCACACGCCGCAGCTGAACGACCTCATCGTCAAGCTGCAGCAGCTGACCTCGGGCCTCGCCGCCGACCGCAAGCCGATCGGCGACGCGATCGAGAGCCTCGGCAACCTCGCCGAAACGACGTCCGGCCTGCTGGGCGACGTCCGGGAGCCGCTGAAGAACGACATCAGCGCCCTCGGGAACCTCACGGACCAGCTCAACAAGAACGAGCCGGAGCTGGAGCACTTCATCCAGTTCCTGCCGACCAAGGTGAGCACGCTGACCCGCACCGCGGACTACGGCTCCTGGTTCAACTTCTACGCCTGCGAGTTCTCCGGGAGCGTCAGCTTGCCCCCACTGATCAACGACGTCCCGCTGCCCCTGCTGCCGGCGAACCGGGAGAGGTGCAAGGGATGAAGTCCTTCCAGAAGCGCAATCCCGTCCCGATCGCGCTGGTCGGCATCGCCGTACTGGCGCTCGGTTTCATCGCCGCGCTGAACTCCGACGACCTGCCGGTCATCGGCGGCGGCACCACGTACTCCGCCGAGTTCAGCGAGGCCTCCGGGCTGCAGAAGGACAACGACGTCCGGGTCGCCGGCGTCAAGGTCGGCAAGGTCAGCGACATCGAGCTCGACGGCGCGTCGGTCAAGGTGTCGTTCAAGGTCAAGGACGCCTGGCTGGGCGACCGCACCAGCGCCGCGATCAAGATCAAGACGCTGCTCGGCCAGAAGTACCTGTCGCTCGATCCGCAGGGCGAGGGCTCGCTGAACCCGGGCACCGCGATCCCGCGCGACCGCACGATGGCCCCCTACGACGTGCTCGACGCGTTCCGCGGGCTCTCGCAGACGGTCGACAACATCGACACCAAGCAGCTGGCGCAGAGCTTCGACACGATCTCGCAGACCTTCGCCAACACGCCGCAGGACGTGAAGGGCGCGCTGTCCGGCCTCTCGAAGCTGTCGGACACGATCGCCTCGCGCGACGAGCAGCTGTCCAACCTGCTCGCCAACACCCGCGAGGTGTCGCAGACCCTGGTCGACCGCGACGCCGAGGTGCAGAAGCTGCTCACCGACGGCAACAAGCTGCTCGACGAGCTGTCCAAGCGCGAAGACGCGATCACGTCGCTGCTCAACGGCTCCCGCGAGCTGGCGACGCAGCTGCAGGGCCTGATCGACGACAACGACAAGCAGCTCGACCCGGTGCTCACGTCGCTGGACCAGCTGACCTCGATGCTGCAGCGCAACCAGGACTCCCTGGCCGACGGGATCAAGAAGTTCGCGCCGTTCATCCGCGTCTTCACCAACACCATCGGCAACGGGCGCTGGTTCGACAACTACATCTGCGGTCTGCTGCTGCCCTCGATGGGCCCGATCAACGAAGAGGGGTGCTACACGAAATGAGTGACACCCGCTTCGGCCAGGCCCTGACCCGGGGCTTCACCATCGCGATCGTCCTCGCGCTCGTCGTCGCCGGCGGGATCTGGTGGACCCTCAAGGACGCCGGCCGCAACCACCTGACCGCGTACTTCGCCGGCGCCGTCGGCCTGTACGAGGGCAACAGCGTGCGGATGCTCGGCGTCGACATGGGCACGGTCACCAAGATCCAGCCCATGGGCAACCAGGTGAAGGTCGAGTTCGAGTACGACCGCTCGGTCGCCGTCCCGGCCGACGCCAAGGCGCTCATCGTGGCGCCGTCGCTGGTGTCCGACCGCTACGTCCAGCTCGCCCCGGCCTACACCGGCGGCCCGCGGATCTCCGACGGCGCGGTCATCGGCCTCGACCGCACCGAGGTGCCCCTCGAGGTCGACCAGCTGGCGGCCAGCCTGGCCAAGGTCAGCGAGACCCTCGGCCCGAACGGCGTCAACAAGGAAGGGTCGCTGTCGAACCTGCTGAACACCGCGGCGGCCAACGTCGACGGCAACGGCCAGGCGCTGCACGACACGATCACCAAGCTCGGCCAGGCGGCCGGGACGCTGGCCGGCAACAAGGACGACCTGTTCTCCACGGTCGAGAACCTCGGGAAGTTCTCCCAGACGCTGGCCGACTCCGACAAGCAGGTCCGCGGCTTCGAGAGCCAGCTCGCCGACGTCAGCGGCTACCTGGCGTCCGAAAAGGACAACCTGGCCGCGACCGTGCAGCAGCTGGGCACCACGCTCACCTCGGTGCAGTCGTTCATCGACCAGAACCACGAGCGGCTCAAGTCCAACGTGGACAAGCTGGCCGGGATCACCAAGGTGCTCGTCGACCAGCGCAGCTCGCTCGCCGAGATCCTGGACGTCGCGCCGGTCGGCCTGAGCAACCTGGTCAACACCTACAACGGCTCGTCCGGCACGCTCGACGCCCGGCCGAACCTCAACGAGCTGACCCAGCCGCCGCTGGTGATGATCTGCCGGCTGCTCAAGCAGACCCCGGACGCGCTGGACGCGCTGGGCAACGCGTGCGAGGGCATCGCCGGCGTCGTCGACGGGCTGGTGCCGCTGCCTTCGGTGGCGCAGACCGTCCAGGCGCTGCAGGCGGGCAAGCTGCCGCCGCTCCCGCTGCCCATCGCCGGGCAGCTCTACGGCTCGGGAGGTGGCCAGTGAAGAAGCTGCTGACCGTCGGAGCGCTGGCCACCGCGTCCGCGCTGGTGCTGTCCGGCTGCGCCTTCAAGGGCATCTACGACCTGCCACTGCCGGGCGGCGCCGACCTCGGCGACCACCCGTACACGGTGAACGTCGAGTTCCGGGACGTGCTCGACCTGACCCCGCAGGCCGGGGTGAAGGTCGACGAGGTGCCGGTCGGCCGGGTCGAGAACGTCGGCCTCACCAAGGACGGCTGGCACGCGCTGGTGACGCTGAAGGTCAACGGCGACATCAAGCTGCCGGCCAACGCGATCGCCAACGTGAAGCAGTCCAGCCTGCTCGGCGAGAAGTACGTCGAGCTGGCCTCGCCCGGCGACGACCAGGCCCAGGGCAAGCTCGCCGACAACGCGACCATCCCGCTGGCCAGGACGAACCGCAGCGTCGAGGTCGAAGAGCTGCTCGGCGCGCTGTCGCTGCTGCTCAACGGCGGTGGGGTCGACCAGCTCAACACCATCACCAAGGAGCTCAACAACGCCACGTCGGGCCGCGAGCCGGACATCAAGGCGCTGCTGGACAACGCGAACCAGCTGGTCACGAACCTCGACCAGCAGTCGCGCAACATCACCCGGGCGATCGACGGGCTGAACCGGCTGTCCTCGACCCTGAACGGCCAGAAGGACAAGCTGGTCGGCGCGGTCGACAACCTCGGGCCCGGCCTCGGCGTGCTGGAGCAGCAGCGCGGCCAGCTGGTCACGATGCTGCAGGCACTGGACCACCTCTCCGGCGTCGCCACCGACACGGTGAACCGGTCGCAGAAGGACCTCGTCGCCGACCTCAAGGCGCTGACGCCGACGCTGCAGAAGCTCGGCGAGGCGGGCAACGACCTGCCGAGGGCGCTGCAGATCCTGCTGACGTTCCCGTTCAGCGACCAGGCCGTCAACGGCGTCAAGGGCGATTACTTCAACCTGTACGCGAAGGTGGACCTGAACCTGAAGACGGTCGTCGAGAACCTGGGCAACAGCCGCCAGAACGCCCTTTCCGGCGTGCTCCCGCTGCAGGGCCTGACGGGCGGGACCGAGGGTGCCTCGGGCAACCCGCCGCTGCCGATCCCGGGGGAGAGCGGGTCCGCGCAGTCCGGGCAGGCGCAGCCGGGCCTCGGCAATCTCTTCGGGCTGCTGTCGGGAGGTGCTGGCTGATGCTGATCCGCCGGACGAAGATCCAGCTGATCGCCTTCGCGGTCATTTCGATCGTCGCGATCGTGTACGCGCTGATCCGGTTCGCCGGGCTCGGCAGCGTCTTCGGCAACGACGGCTACACGGTCAAGCTGCAGCTCAACGAATCGGGCGGCATCTTCACCAACGCCGAAGTCACCTACCGCGGCTACAACATCGGCCGGGTCGGGGAGATGCGGCTGACCCCGACCGGGCTCGAGGCCGACCTGAACATCGACCCGTCGGCGCCGCAGGTGCCCGCCGACCTCGACGCCGTCGTCGCCAACCGCTCGGCGGTCGGCGAGCAGTACGTCGACCTGCGGCCCAAGGCCGACAAGGGCCCGTACCTGGCGGGCGGCTCGGTCATCCCGGCGAGCAAGGCGACCACCCCGGTGAGCACCGAGCGGCTGATCGGCGACCTCGACTCGCTCGCGGCGTCGGTCCCGGTCGACTCGCTGCGCACGGTCGTCGACGAGTCCTACGACGCCTTCCGCGGCACCGGCGGAGACCTGCAGAAACTGCTGGACACCGCGCGCAGCTTCACCACGACCGCGCAGGAGTACCTGCCGCAGACGATCCAGCTGCTCGACCAGGGCGGCAAGGTCCTGGACACGCAGAACGACCAGGCGGCGAACTTCGCGTCGTTCAGCAAGAGCCTCAACGAGCTGACCGGCACCCTGAAGAACTCCGACGGCGACCTGCGCAAGCTCATCGGCATCACGCCGCAGGTGGCGACGCAGATCAGCCAGGTGCTGCAGGAGTCCGGCCCGGGCCTGGGCGCCCTGACGGCGAACCTGCTGACCACGGCCAACCTGACCGTGACCCGGCTCGACGGCATCGAGCAGGGCCTGGTCACCTACCCGGCGCTGGCCGGCGCGGCGAGCAGCGTGGCGCCCGGCGACGGCACCGCGCACCTCGGCCTGGTGCTCAACCTGTTCAACCCGCCGTCGTGCACCAAGGGCTACCTGCCGTACTCGCAGTACCGCACCGGCAACGACCTCTCGGCGAAGCCGGCGAAGGAAGACGCGTACTGTGCCGAGCCGAAGGGCAGCCCGATCAACGTCCGCGGCGCGCAGAACGCGCCGTACGGCGGAGTGCCGGTCGCCCCGTCCGACGCCGACGTCGCGGCCAACGCGAACCGGCCGGCGGAGGAACTGGCGAACGAGCGCGACACGCGGGGCGTGCCGGGCATCGTCGGCAGCCCCGGCGTCAGCCTGAACAGCCTGGGTTCGCTGCTCGGGCTCGCCTGACGTGGATTTGATGACCGTTACCTACCCTGGAGTGCTATGAGTTCGGACGAGCCGGCCGCCGTGGCGGTGGACGAGGAGCCCGCCGGTGCTCCGGCGGCCCAGGAGCCGTCCTCGCGGATCCTGGTGCTCGGCGCCGCGGCGCTGGCGCTGGCCGCGCTGATCGCGGCGGCGATCTTCGGCGTCCAGTGGTGGGTGGCCGCGAACGACGACAACGCCGGCCTGGCGGCGTCGCGCGAGGCCGTGGTCAAGGCGGGCACCAACGCGCTGAAGGCCTACACCGAGGTCGACTACCAGGACCTCGACGGGTTCTTCGCCCGGCAGAAGTCGGTTTCGGACGACAAGATGTCGCAGCAGATCGACCAGTCGGCGCCGACGTTCCGCAAGGCGCTCGCCGACGCCAAGACGAAGGTCGTCACCGACGTCCAGGACATCGCCGTCGAGGAGCTGGACGACCACGAAGGCAAGGCCAGCTTCCTCGCCGCCATCGCCACGACCGTCACCCAGGGCGACAAGAGCAGCGCGAAGCCGCTGCGCCTCGAGGTGTCGATGACCCGCGTCGGCGACGAGTGGAAGCTGTCCGGCATCGACAGCGTCCCGCTCGTCGCGGCCGGCCAGTAGCGTCACCTCTTAAGGAGCTTGTAGTGCCCCCCTCCCGCCGCCAGCCGCCTCGCAGCAGCAGCACCCCGCCGTCGCGCCGGCCGCGCGTGGCCGGTCTGCGCAAGCCGTCGACGGACGAGTCCGCCGCCGAGCGGACCGGCCAGCTCCCCGCGGTCCCGGCCAAGCCGCGGCCGCGCCCGGCACCCCGTCCGGCGCCGCGGCCGGCCGCCAAGCCCGCCGAGCCGTTCGAGGCCGACAGCGGGCAGCTCGAGACGGCGTCGGCCGAGGACACGCAGGTGTTCGCGGCGGTCGGCACCGAGGAGGAGCCGCAGGTCGACGCGCTCACCGGCGAGCCGGAAGCCGAGCAGGCCGATGAGGAGGCCCCGGCCAAGCCGGCGCCGCGGCGGAAGAAGCGCGACACGGGCATCGCGAAGCCGACGGAGGAGTCCGAGGTCCCGGTCGCCTCCGACGAACCGGCCGAGCCCGCGACGGCTTCGCGGGTCCAGAAGCCGTACGTGGTCGCGGGCGCGCTGGTGCTGGTGGCGCTGATCCTGGGCGGGCTGGCGTTCTGGTTCAAGTCCGAGGAGGTCAAGGTCGCCGACGCGACCAGCAACACGGCCCTGCTCGACGTCGCGAAGACGGCCCAGGTCAAGGACGCGGTGTCCAAGGCGGCCGAGGCGCTGTTCTCCTACGACTTCAACAACATCAAGAAGACCGAGGACGCGGCGAACGACCTGCTCGCCAACGACGACGTCAAGAACAAGTACAACTCGCTGATGGGCGAGGTGAAGCGGCTGGCGCCGGCCCAGAAGATGATCGTGACGTGCAAGGTGACGCGCGCGGCGGTGATCATGCTCAACGGCGACCTGGCGAAGGTGATGGTCTTCGTCGACCAGACCTCGACCCGCACGGACACGAAGAAGACGACGGCGGGGACCGCCCAGCTCCACTTGAACGCCCAGCTGCAGGGGGACAAGTGGAAGATCACGGACATGGACACCTACAACGCGCCCAAGGTCCCGGCGGCCACCCAGGCGCCGTCCTCGGCTCCGGCGTCCCCCTCGCCGACGAAGTAGCGCGGGCCGTCGTCGTATCCGGGCCTCTTCGCGCGGCTCGGCGACCGGCGGCGCCCACCGGACCACGGGCGCCCGGAGAGCCGTTCCGGCGGCCTCACGAGCCGTGGGGCGGCTGGGGCACCTGAGGCCACCGGGGCACCGCCCGACCGGTTACCGAAAACCCGCGCGACACGCCGCCAACGGCGGAACCGGTCCCGTCCGAAGTGGCCTGAAACACACCCGGACTCGACCCTGAAACGCGGGAAACGCCCAGGTCCAACCCCTATTACTGGCGCTACCGGCGGGTAACTGGAAGACTATTCGGCCGCTCACGCTCCGCTGACCTTCTCCAACGCTGCGCCAACCGGCGGGACCCCCGTGTGGCATCTTGACTCTCGGGCCCGGTGGGTTCACGCTTACTCCCGACGGCGAAACCGGCGGCCCTTGCGGGAGGGACAACCGGCTCGCCTGGAGGCATACCTGAAGACGTCGCGAGGCAGGCTGGGCCCCATCGGGAGCGCCCCCTGGACAGACCGCGCCGTTCGGGCTAGACTGCCTCTTTGCGCTGCCCTCTTTCAGGCTGCCCGGAGCCGGTAGTTAGGATAGTGGGCACACGGCACCCTTGACAGTCACTCATAGCTGTTGCTATGGCGGCTGCCACCGCTCATTGTCCCCGGAAGGACGCATCTTGGCAGTCTCTCCCGCGAACCAGGCCACTGCTGCGACCACCTCGGCTGAATCTCGCTCGGAGTCCACGGGAATCCCCGGCGCGCCCAAGCGGGTTTCCTTCGCAAAGATTCGCGAACCCCTCAGCACCCCCAACCTGCTCGACGTCCAGATCCAGTCGTTCCAGTGGTTCACCGGGGACGAAGCGTGGTTCGAACGCCGTGTCGAAGAAGGTGAAGAAAACCCGGTCGGCGGCCTCGAAGAGGTCCTCAACGAGATCTCCCCGATCGAGGACTTCTCCGGTTCGATGTCCCTGTCCTTCTCCGCTCCGCGCTTCGACGAGGTCAAGGCCTCGATCGAGGAGTGCAAGGACAAGGACATGACCTACGCCGCCCCGCTGTTCGTGACGGCCGAGTTCGTCAACAACAACACGGGCGAGATCAAGAGCCAGACGGTCTTCCTGGGCGACTTCCCGGTCATGACCGACAAGGGCACGTTCATCATCAACGGCACCGAGCGTGTCGTCGTGTCCCAGCTGGTCCGCTCGCCGGGCGTCTACTACTCGAAGGACGTCGACAAGACGACCGACAAGGACGTCTTCAGCGTCCGCGTGATCCCGAGCCGGGGTGCCTGGCTCGAGTTCGACGTCGACAAGCGCGACACCGTCGGCGTGCGCATCGACCGCAAGCGCCGCCAGCCGGTCACCGTGCTGCTGAAGGCGCTGGGCTGGACCACCGAGGCGATCCGCGAGCGCTTCTCCTTCTCGGAGACGCTGCTGGCCACCCTCGAGAAGGACCACACCGCCGGCACCGACGAGGCGCTGCTCGACATCTACCGCAAGCTGCGCCCGGGCGAGCCGCCCACGAAGGAGAGCGCGCAGACCCTGCTGGAGAACCTGTTCTTCAAGGCGAAGCGCTACGACCTGGCGAAGGTCGGCCGGTACAAGCTGAACAAGAAGCTCGGCCTGACCACGCCGTACGACACCGGGACGCTGACCGAAGAGGACATCGTCACGACCATCGAGTACCTGGTCCGGCTGCACGCCGGCGAGGACAAGATGGGCGAGGGCGAGCTCGAGGTGCCGGTCGAGACCGACGACATCGACCACTTCGGCAACCGGCGCCTGCGCACGGTCGGCGAGCTGATCCAGAACCAGATCCGGGTCGGCCTCTCCCGCACCGAGCGCGTCGTGCGCGAGCGCATGACGACGCAGGACGTCGAGGCGATCACGCCGCAGACCCTGATCAACATCCGCCCGATCGGCGCGGCGATCAAGGAGTTCTTCGGCACCTCGCAGCTGTCGCAGTTCATGGACCAGAACAACCCGCTGTCGGGCCTGACGCACAAGCGTCGTCTGTCGGCCCTCGGCCCGGGTGGTCTGTCCCGTGAGCGCGCCGGCATGGAGGTCCGGGACGTCCACCCGTCGCACTACGGCCGGATGTGCCCGATCGAGACGCCGGAAGGCCCGAACATCGGCCTGATCGGCTCGCTCTGCTCCTACGCGCGGGTCAACCCGTTCGGCTTCATCGAGACGCCGTACCGCAAGGTCGTCGAGGGCCGGGTCACCGACCAGGTCGACTACCTGACCGCGGACGAAGAGGACCGGTACGTCAAGGCCCAGGCCAACGCGCCGATCTCCGACGACGGCACCTTCCTCGAAGACCGGGTCATGGCCCGCCGCAAGGGTGGCGAGGTCGAGCTGATCGACCCGCTCGACATCGACTACATGGACGTCTCGCCGCGGCAGATGGTCTCGGTCGCGACGGCGATGATCCCGTTCCTCGAGCACGACGACGCGAACCGCGCCCTGATGGGTGCGAACATGCAGCGCCAGGCCGTGCCGCTGCTGCGCAACCAGGCCCCGTACGTGGGCACGGGTGTGGAGCTGCGCGCCGCGGTCGACGCCGGTGACGTGCTCGTCGCCGAGCAGGCCGGCATCGTCGAGGAGCTCTCGGCGGACCTGATCACGATCATGCACGACGACGGCACGCGGAAGAGCTACGGGCTGTACAAGTTCCGCCGCTCGAACCACGGCACCTGCTTCAACCACCGCCCGATCGTCAACGAGGGCGACCGGGTCGAGCAGGGTCAGGTCATCGCCGACGGCCCGTCCACCGAGAACGGTGAGATGGCGCTCGGCAAGAACCTGCTCGTCGCGGTCATGCCGTGGGAGGGCCACAACTACGAGGACGCGATCATCCTCTCCGAGCGCCTGGTGCAGGACGACGTGCTGACGTCGATCCACATCGAGGAGCACGAGATCGACGCCCGCGACACCAAGCTGGGCGCCGAGGAGATCACCCGGGACATCCCGAACGTCTCCGAGGAGGTCCTGGCCGACCTCGACGAGCGCGGCATCATCCGGATCGGTGCCGAGGTCCGCGACGGCGACATCCTGGTCGGCAAGGTCACGCCGAAGGGCGAGACCGAGCTGACCCCGGAGGAGCGCCTGCTCCGCGCGATCTTCGGCGAGAAGGCCCGTGAGGTCCGCGACACCTCGCTGAAGGTGCCGCACGGCGAGACCGGCAAGGTCATCGGCATCCGCGTGTTCTCGCGCGAGGACGACGACGAGCTGCCCCCGGGCGTCAACGAGCTGGTCCGCGTCTACGTGGCCCAGAAGCGGAAGATCCAGCCGGGCGACAAGCTCGCCGGCCGGCACGGGAACAAGGGTGTCATCGGCAAGATCCTGCCGGTCGAGGACATGCCGTTCATGGAGGACGGCACGCCCGTCGACATCATCCTGAACACCCACGGTGTGCCGCGACGGATGAACATCGGCCAGATCCTCGAGCTGCACCTGGGCTGGCTGGCGTCGCAGGGCTGGACGATCGAAGGCAACCCGGACTGGGCGAAGAACCTGTCCGAGGAGCTCTACGACGTCGCGCCCGGCACGAACACCGCCACCCCGGTGTTCGACGGCGCGAAGGAAGAGGAACTCACCGGGCTGCTCGGGGCGACCAAGCCGAACCGCGACGGCGAGCGCATGGTCAAGGAGAACGGCAAGGCCACGCTGTTCGACGGCCGCTCCGGCGAGCCGTACCCGTACCCGGTGTCGGTCGGCTACATGTACATCCTGAAGCTGCACCACCTGGTCGACGACAAGATCCACGCCCGCTCCACCGGTCCGTACTCGATGATCACGCAGCAGCCGCTGGGTGGTAAGGCGCAGTTCGGTGGCCAGCGCTTCGGTGAGATGGAGTGCTGGGCGATGCAGGCGTACGGCGCCGCCTACACGCTGCAGGAGCTGCTGACGATCAAGTCGGACGACGTGGTCGGCCGCGTCAAGGTGTACGAGGCCATCGTCAAGGGGGAGAACATCCCCGAGCCGGGCATCCCGGAGTCGTTCAAGGTGCTCCTCAAGGAGCTCCAGTCGCTGTGCCTCAACGTCGAGGTGCTCTCCAGCGACGGCGCGGCGATCGAGATGCGCGACTCCGACGACGAGGACCTCGAGCGCGCCGCGGCCAACCTCGGCATCAACCTGTCCCGCAACGAGTCGCCCTCGGTGGACGACGTCGTGCACTGATCGCGAGCTGAGCGAGGGGCCGGCCTCCCGCAGGCCCCTCGCTCGCCCGCCCGCCCCCTCTTCTAGCCGAAACAACCCCAAGGGGATCTAGACGTGCTGGACGTCAACTTCTTCGATGAGCTCCGCATTGGTCTCGCCACGGCCGACGACATCCGTCAGTGGTCGTACGGCGAGGTCAAGAAGCCGGAGACCATCAACTACCGGACGCTCAAGCCCGAGAAGGACGGCCTCTTCTGCGAGAAGATCTTCGGCCCGACCCGGGACTGGGAGTGCTACTGCGGCAAGTACAAGCGCGTCCGCTTCAAGGGCATCATCTGTGAGCGCTGCGGCGTCGAGGTGACCCGCGCCAAGGTGCGCCGCGAGCGGATGGGCCACATCGAGCTGGCCGCCCCCGTCACCCACATCTGGTACTTCAAGGGTGTTCCCTCGCGCCTCGGCTACCTGCTGGACCTGGCGCCGAAGGACCTCGAGAAGATCATCTACTTCGCTGCTTACGTCATCACCGGCGTGAACACGGAGCTGCGCCACAACGACCTGCCGACCCTCGAGAACGAGATCGGCGTCGAGCGCAAGAACCTCGAGACCAAGCGTGACGCGGACATCGAGGCCCGCGCGCAGAAGCTGGAAGCCGACCTGGCCGAGCTGGAGGCGGAGGGCGCCAAGTCCGACGTCCGCCGCAAGGTCAAGGAGGGCGGCGAGCGCGAGATGCGCCAGCTGCGTGACCGCGCCGGTCGCGAGCTGGACCGCCTCGAGGAGGTCTGGACGACCTTCACGAAGCTCGACACCCGCCAGCTGATCGCCGACGAGCTGCTCTACCGCGAGCTCGTCGACCGCTACGGCGAGTACTTCACCGGCGGCATGGGCGCGGAGGCCATCCAGAAGCTGGCCACCGAGTTCGACGTCGCCGCGGAGGCCGAGAGCCTGCGCGACACCATCCGCAACGGCAAGGGGCAGAAGAAGCTCCGCGCGCTGAAGCGGCTGAAGGTCGTCGCGGCGTTCCAGGCCACCGGCAACGACCCGCGCGGCATGGTGCTCGACGCCGTCCCGGTCATCCCGCCGGACCTGCGCCCGATGGTGCAGCTGGACGGTGGCCGCTTCGCGACCTCCGACCTGAACGACCTGTACCGCCGGGTGATCAACCGGAACAACCGCCTCAAGCGGCTGATCGACCTCGGCGCGCCCGAGATCATCGTCAACAACGAGAAGCGGATGCTGCAGGAGGCCGTCGACGCGCTGTTCGACAACGGCCGCCGCGGGCGTCCGGTCACCGGCCCGGGCAACCGGCCGCTGAAGTCGCTGTCCGACCTCCTCAAGGGCAAGCAGGGCCGGTTCCGCCAGAACCTGCTCGGCAAGCGCGTCGACTACTCGGGCCGTTCGGTCATCATCGTGGGCCCGCAGCTGAAGCTGCACCAGTGCGGTCTGCCGAAGGACATGGCGCTCGAGCTGTTCAAGCCGTTCGTCATGAAGCGGCTGGTCGACCTGAACCACGCGCAGAACATCAAGTCCGCCAAGCGGATGGTGGAGCGCTCGCGGCCGCAGGTGTGGGACGTGCTGGAAGAGGTCATCACCGGCCACCCGGTGATGCTGAACCGCGCGCCGACGCTGCACCGCCTCGGCATCCAGGCCTTCGAGCCGCAGCTGGTCGAGGGCAAGGCCATCCAGCTGCACCCGCTGGTCTGCGAGGCGTTCAACGCGGACTTCGACGGTGACCAGATGGCGGTGCACCTGCCGCTGTCGGCCGAGGCGCAGGCCGAGGCCCGGATCCTGATGCTGTCGGCGAACAACATCCTGTCGCCGGCGTCGGGCCGTCCGCTCGCCATGCCGCGGCTGGACATGGTCACGGGTCTGTTCCACCTGACCCGGCTGAACGAGGAGGCCGAGGGCGCGGGCAACGCGTACTCGTCGCCGGCCGAGGCCATCATGGCCTTCGACCGCAAGGCGCTGGGCCTGCACGCCCCGATCAAGATCCGCATCACCGACCGTCAGCCGGCGAAGGCCGACGAAGCGGCGCTGGCGGAGAAGGGCTGGGAGCCGGGCAAGGCGTGGCTGGCCGAGACGACCCTGGGCCGCGTGCTGTTCAACGAGCTGCTGCCGGCGGACTACCCGTTCATCAACGAGCCGATGCCGAAGAAGCGTCAGGCCGCGATCGTGAACGACCTCGCCGAGCGGTACTCGATGACCCAGGTCGCGCAGACCCTGGACCGCCTGAAGGACGCCGGGTTCTACTGGGCGACCCGCTCGGGCGTCACCGTCGCCATCTCGGACGTGCTCACCCCGGTGGGCAAGGCCGCCATCCTCGACGAGTACGAGGGCAAGGCCTCCCAGGTGGAGAAGCGCTACCAGCGTGGTCAGCTGTCGCACACCGAGCGCAACAACGAGCTCGTCAAGGTGTGGACGCAGGCCACCGAAGAGGTCCACAAGATCATGGAGACGGCGCTGCCGGACGACAACCCGATCGCCATGATCGTGAAGTCGGGCGCGGCGGGCAACATGACGCAGGTCCGGTCGCTGGCCGGCATGCGTGGCCTGGTGTCGAACCCGAAGGGTGAGTACATTCCGCGTCCGATCAAGGCCAACTTCCGTGAAGGCCTGTCGGTGGCGGAGTACTTCATCGCGACGCACGGTGCCCGGAAGGGCCTGGCGGACACGGCGCTCCGGACCGCCGACTCGGGTTACCTGACCCGGCGTCTGGTGGACGTCTCGCAGGACGTCATCGTCCGCGAGATCGACTGCGGCACCACCCGCGGCATCATGATGCCGATCGGCGAGGACATCGGCGACGGCAAGGTCCTGCGCGACCAGCACGTCGAGACCTCGGTCTACGCGCGGAACCTCGCGACGGACGCGGTGGACGCCAAGGGCAACGTCGTGCTGAACGCGGGCGACGACATCGGCGACCCGGCCATCGAGAAGCTGCTCTCCAGCGGCATCTCGAAGGTCAAGGTCCGCTCGGTGCTGACCTGCGAGTCGGCCGTCGGCATCTGCGCGACCTGCTACGGCCGCTCGATGGCGACCGGTCAGCTGGTCGACGTCGGCGAGGCCGTGGGTATCGTCGCGGCCCAGTCGATCGGTGAGCCCGGTACGCAGCTGACGATGCGTACGTTCCACCAGGGTGGTGTCGCCGGTGACGACATCACGACCGGTCTGCCCCGTGTCCAGGAGCTCTTCGAGGCTCGGGTCCCGAAGGGCAAGGCGCCGATCGCCGACGTCGATGGCCGCGTGCGCATCGAGGAGAGCGAGCGGTTCTGGAAGATCACGCTGATCCCGGACGACGGCGGCGAAGAGATCGTCTTCGACAAGCTGTCCAAGCGTCAGCGGCTCGCGAACACCCCGAACGGCCCGCTGGGCGACGGCGACCACGTCAACGTCGGTCAGCAGCTGCTCGAGGGCACGCCGGACCCGCACGAGGTCCTGCGGGTCATGGGGCCGCGCGAGGCGCAGATGCACCTGACGGACGAGGTCCAGAAGGTGTACCGGGCGCAGGGTGTGTCGATCCACGACAAGCACATCGAGGTCATCGTCCGGCAGATGCTGCGCCGGGTGACGATCATCGACTCCGGTGCCACGGACTTCCTGCCGGGCGAGCTGCCCGAGCGGACCAAGTTCGAGGCGACGAACCGGGCCGCGGTCGCCGAGGGCGGCGAGCCGGCTTCGGGTCGTCCGGTGCTGATGGGCATCACGAAGGCGTCGCTCACCACGGACTCGTGGCTGTCGGCGGCGTCGTTCCAGGAGACCACGCGAGTCCTGACCGACGCGGCGATCAACGGCCGCTCGGACAAGCTCGTCGGCCTCAAGGAGAACGTGATCATCGGTAAGCTGATCCCGGCCGGTACGGGCATCAACAAGTACCGCAACATCCAGGTGCAGCCGACCGAGGAGGCCCGGGTCGCGGCGTACGCGATCCCGTCCTACGACGACGGCTACTACACCCCGGACGTGTTCGGTACGGGTACCGGTGCCGCGGTTCCGCTGGACGACTACGACTTCGGCCGCGACTTCCGCTGAAGCTGAGTCATTGAGAAAGGCCCCTGCCGGGTTTCCCGGCGGGGGCCTTTCCCGTTTTGGAAATGTCACCTCCACCAGCCCGGAATGTCGCTAGAGTGAGCCGGTTCACGCGGTTCGGGGGCTTTGCGCGTTTCAACGGGTACTGAGGGGTGACTGTTCGTGAACAAATCCAGAAGCGCGAGACCGATCGCGCGCACTTTCGCCGCGCTCGCCGCCGCGGCCCTCCTGACCGGCGGGTTCGCCGTCCCGGCCGGGGCGGAAGAGGAGCCGACGCCGACCACCACGGCGCCGGCCACGTCCGAGGCGCCGAGCAGTTCCGCCGAGCCGACGGCCGGCGTGCCGAGTTCCAGCCCGCCGGAAAGCAAGCCGCCGGCGAAACAGGCCGCGCAGGTGGAACGCGCCCAGGTCGAAATCTCGGTCGCGCTCGACAAGGACACCTACCGAACCGATGAGGACATCCGCTTCACGTTCAAGGTGACGAACACCGGCTCGACCACCGCGAAGGGCCTCTGGGTCTCCCAGCACATCATCGAGCCGACCGACCTGGTCGTCCCGTACGACCCGGGCTGGGGTCCGCTCACGACCGGCGGCCCCGGTCTCGATCTCGAGCCCGGCAAGTCCTTCGAGCTCCACGGCACCGGGAAGGTCCGCGAGGTCGACCAGACCGCCACCGTCCTGCGGGGCGTCGTGTTCGACGCGACCCACTTCGGTGTCGGCGAGTTCTCGGCGGACGCGAAGGTCGTCCCGGCGCCCGGCCACGCCGAAGGCGTCGTCTACGGGGACAAGAACGGCAACGGCAAGCGCGACGCCGGCGAGGAGCTGGCCGGCGCCAAGCTCACCCTGCGGTACGTCAACGGCAGCGGCACCCGGACCGCCACGAGCGGCCCCGATGGGAAGATCGTCTTCGACGTCCCGGGCGCGGAGTACTTCATCGGTGGTGAGGTCGTCGACGGCTGGCTGATCCCGTTCCGGGTCGTCCGGATCGGCGCGGACACCCACCTGGACGTCCGGGGCGCGCCGCCGCTGAACGGTGCGCTCAAGGCGTCGATGGCCTTCACGAAGAGCAGCTATCAGGTCGGCGAGCTCGCCCACGTCACCGTGACGCTGGCGAACTCCGGCCCGATCCCGCTCACCGGCATCACCGCTGCCTGCAACCGCATCGGTGACCCCTACATCCTGAGCGGACGCGGCCCCGGCTGGGGCGCCCTCGCCGCCGACGGCGTGACGATCGCCCCCGGTGAGACGCGCACCTTCGACGTGACCGAGGCCGTGCCCGCTGCCGCCTTCAACCGCGGCATCGTGGTCGCGGCCTGCGACTTCGGCTACGAGGAAGTCGACACCGAGAACCACGCGAATGCCCGCGCGCAGGCCGCGGTTCCGGGAGCGAAGGCGATCGTCGAAGGCAATGTCGGTGTGTACGACGACCAGGGCCAGGTGAAGCAGGGCCTCGCCGGGGTCAAGGTCGTGCTGGTGTCCGATCAGCACTGCCCGGTCACCGGCGAGCGGATCACCGACGCGAAGGGCCACTTCGAGTTCCGCGATATCGCGCCCGGGCCGGCGTACGAGCTGTTCTTCCTGACGCCGAAGGGCTGGAAGATCCAGTACAACCCGATGTCGATCGATGTCTGGGGCCCGCCGGAGAACCACCGCGTGTGGCGGGTGGACGCCGAGCAGGGTGAAGCCCCGGCGCCGGCCGTGCCGGTCAACCCCGCGGACTGCACCGCCGCCAACCCGACCTCGACCACCGGCGCGGCCGGCGGCACCGGAGGCGGCGAAAGCAGTGGCGGTGGCCTCGCCAGCACCGGCGTCGACGCGCTCGGGCTCGGCGCGCTCGCGCTGATCGCCCTGGCCCTCGGTGGTGGCCTGGTGCTCGGCGCCCGCCGGCGCCGGAACACCGCGGCCTGACGAACGCGAAGCGCCCGCCGGTCCACAGTGGACCGGCGGGCGCTTCGCGGCTCAGCGCAAGCCGCAGTGCGCCACCGGGAAGTCGAAGTACGTGTCGGGGAACGGCTCGCCTTTCAGCGTGTAGTGCCACCACTCCTCGGGCAGGTTCCGGAATCCCGCCGCCGTCATCGCGTTCCGCAGTACGTCGCGGTTCGTCCGCGCCACGCCCGTGATCGCCGGGTTGTCCGTGTGCGCCAACGGGTCGAAGCAGTCGTAACCGGTGCCCATGTCGACCGTGTTGTCCGGGAACCGCTGGTCCTGCGGCGCGAAGCACGGCTGCAGCGGCTCGCCGGGACGGTACGGCCGCTGGTGCCGCGGCGGGAGCTTCACCAGCGTCAGGTCCATCGTGCTGCCGCGGCTGTGCCCGGACTTCTCGGCGATGTACCCCTCTTCGAACAGCCGGTCCTTCTCGACGTTCGGGTAGAACTCGGCCTTCATCTTCTCGTCGGCGAGGTCCTTCGCCCACCGCACGAAGTGGTCGACCGCGCGCTGCGGGCGGTAGCAGTCGTACACCTTCAACGTGTAGCCCTGCCGGAGCACCCGCGCCTGGGCCTGCCGCAACGCCGAAGCGGCCTGGCGGGTCAGGATGCAGGTGGGCTCGAGGTACCCGTCGATCCGCTGCCCGACGAAGTTGTGCCGGGTGGCGTAGCGGATGTCCTGCAGGATCGACGGTGCGACGTCGGACAGCGCGACGAACTCCGAAGCCGGGGCGGCCTGGGCGGGAGCGGGGACGGCGACACCGGCCAAGGCGGCGAGGGCGACGGCGAAGACGCGGAAGATCGGCATCCCTTTCGTCTACCAGCTGAGCGCCGGGCGATCAGCCGCCTTCCGGGCAGCCTTCGGGTCAGGACCAGCCTTCAGGCGTCGTCGCGCGGAGGAAGTCGTCGGACGGCGGCCGCACCGGCCGGCCCTCGAACTGCGTCGACAGCACCACCGACGACCGCAGCTCGCCGTGCTTGCCCAGCCGCTCCAGCAGACCTTCGAAGTGTTCGAGCGAGGCCGCCCGGATCTTCAGCATCGTGCAGTGGTCGCCGGACAGGCGGTGGATCTCCACGACCTCCGGGTAGTCCTCGGACTTCGACGTCTTCAGCAGGCAGCTGCTCAGCGCGCAGCGCATCTCGACGAACGCCTGCAGCGGCTGGCCCGCGCGCCGCGCGTCGACCTGCGCCCGGTAGCCGGTGATCACCCCGGTCTCCTCCAGCCGCCGCACGCGCTCGGCCACCGCCGGGGCCGACAGGTTGATCCGGCGGCCCAGCTCCTTGAACGACAGCCGCCCGTCGGCCTGCAGCAGGTCCAGCAGCCGCCAGTCGACGTCGTCCAGCGGCTTTTCCGAACGGAAGGTCATGGGCCCCATTCTCCTTCCGAACCGCGGCCGCGGCCACGGATTTGCCGTCGAACAGCCCTTCGAAAGATCGCCGCAAGTTCCTAAAGTTGCTGGTCATGGGGACATTGACGGTGACCGGCCGGGCCCGGTCCATGGGAGCGCTGTTCGCCGGCGTCGCGCTGCTCAACACGGCGACGGTCGGGCTGAGCACGGCGGCGACGCTGATCGTCGCGGCGGGCAGCGGGCCGGGGTGGAGCGGCCTGCCGAGCGTCGCGAACGTGCTCGGGACGGCCGCCGGGGCGCTCGGCGCGGGCCTGCTGCTGCCGGGGCACGGCCGCCGCCGCGTGCTGGCCGCCGGGTACGGCGTCGCCGCGGCGGGGGCACTGGTCGCGTTCGCCGGCGCGCTGACGACGTCGCTCGTGCCGCTCCTGCTGGGCATCCTGCTGGTCGGCCTCGGCAACGGCGGCGCGCAGCTGTCGCGCTACCTGGCCGCGGACCTCTACCCCGAGGAACGCCGGGGCCGCGCGCTCTCGAACGTCGTCTGGGCGGGGACCGTCGGCGCGCTCGCCGGGCCCGCGCTGATGGCCCCGGCGGCGGACGTCGCGACCGGCTTCGGCTGGCCGGCGCTGTCCGGGCCGGTCGCCGTCGCGGTCCTCGCCACGGCCGGCGCGGCGCTCGCGGCCGCGTTCCTGCCGCGGCACGTCCCGCTCCGGGCCGAAGAGCCGGTGAGTGCCCCGGTGCGGGCGACCGGCGTCGCGCGGCCGCTGGTCGCGATGGTCGCCGCGCAGCTCACGATGGTCGCCGTCATGACCATGACGCCGTTGCAGCTGCAGCACCAGGGGCACGGGCTCGACGTCGTCGGCTGGGTGCTGAGCGCGCACCTGTTCGGCATGTTCGCGCTGGCGCCGCTGTCCGGCCGGATCGCCGACCGCTGGGGCCCGCGCGTCACCGTCAACGCGGGCCTGGGCGTGCTCGCCCTCGCGTCGGCGACCGCGCTCGCGGCACCGACCTCGCACGCGTCCGGCCTGCCGGTGGCGTTGTTCCTGCTGGGGTACGGCTGGAACCTGGTGTTCGTCGGCGGCAGCGCGCAGCTGACCCGCGACCTCGCGCCGGCGACGCGCAGCCGGGTGCAGGGCACCGTGGACGCGGTCGTCTGGTCGGCGTCCGCGCTCGCCGGGCTGGGCTCCGGGCAGCTCTTCGCCGGCGGCGGGTACGCGCTCGTCGCGGTCGTCGGCGGGGTGCTGGCCCTGCTCCCGCTGGTGCTGCTCGTTCCTCGTGACGGCCGGTAGCCGGGTCGTTGTCGGCAAATCTCTCGTCGCCGGGGGCGCGGGCCGCTGGCGAAGATGGGCCGTGGCTGACTCTGTGCCCTTCACGGACAACTTCTCGGACCTCTCCAACACGCAGGGGTACCAGTTCGAGTTCCGGTGCGAACGCTGCGGCAACGGCTATCGATCCGCCTTCCAGCGCGACAACGTCGAGACCGGGCGTAGCGTGCTCCGCGCCGTCGGGTCGTTCTTCGGCGGGACGCTGCGGGACCTGAGCAACTCGGCCGACCAGTGGCGCTACGACCGCGCCACCAACTCGCCCGCCAAGGACAAAGCCCTGGCCGCGGCGGTCAAGGAGATCACCCCGAGCTTCCGCCAGTGCCGCGGCTGCGGCGACTGGATGTGCCAGGACCAGTGCTGGAACGAGGAGATCGGGCAGTGTCTGCGCTGCTCGCCGAGCGTCGCCGAGGAGATCTCGCGCGCGCAGGCATCGGCGCAGCGCGACCAGATCTGGGACAAGGCCCGCGAGAAGGACTGGACCAGCGGTCTCGACATCGACACCCGCGCCAAGGTCACCTGCCCGGGCTGCGGCCTGAAGGCCGACGGCGGGAAGTTCTGTTCGTCCTGCGGGACGTCGTTGGCGCTCAAGGTCGCCTGCGGCGGGTGCGGGAGCGAAGCCAACAAGCCGGGAGCGTTGTTCTGCTCGGACTGCGGCACCAAACTCTGACCGGAGTTCCCGGCACTTCATAACGAAACCATAACGAGCAGCCCCGGCGTTCAGGCGCCGGGGCTGCGCCATTGTGACCAGCTGTGACGCCGCCGGTTGGTCCAGCAGTGCTGCCCACTCGTTCGGAGCAGTGCGCGCGGTCAACTCGGCCCACTTCGTGGGAGATTCACCCAATCGGGCCGGGTCTCATTCTTTGATCACGGCTGGACGATCCGCCCGCGCGGCGCGAACATTCCGCCGGGTCCGCCGAGCGTCGGTGGACCGCGCTTTCCGTTGTACCCCAACGGTTCCCCGGTGAACCGGTAATGCAACGCGCCCTTTTCCCGCAAAGGAGAACCATGCGAGCAACTCCGTCGCGACCGGGCCGGTGGCGAAAGGTGGTGACCGGCGCCGCGGCACTCGCCCTCGCGGCCGGCGCGGTCACGTACACCGGTTCCGCCACCGGCGCCTACGCCGACGTCCAGACGATCACCGACGCGAAGACCGCGTCCGACGGCAAGCAGTACTGGGTGCGGAACCACCTGGTGTCCAAGGATCTCGCGCGGTCGGAGAGCGGGACGCCGAAGAAGTGGCTGCTGGTCTGGGCCGGTGACGAGAACATCGCCGACACGCTCGTCAAGGACGTCAAGAACCTGCCGGGCACCCTCGGCGGCGGGCTCAACAAGATCAAGAACGCGCTACCCGGCCCGGACTTCCTCGCCGTCATCGACGCGACGCAGGGTTCGCCGACGTACGGCAAGGTCGTCAACACCGCCACCGTCGGCCCGCTGGTCGAGAACGAGCCGCACCACATGCAGTACGTGTGGCACAAGGGCGACACGATCTACGCGGGCGCGCTGTTCGCCGCGGCGACGTACGCCTTCGACGTCAGCGCGCTGCCGCAGCTGAAGCTCAAGGGCGTCAGCCTGCCGACCAGCACCCTCGGCGGCAGCGTCCCGGACGCCTACTGGGTGCTCAAGGACGGCACCGCCTACGGCACGTACATGGGCGGGCCGGTCGTGCCCGGCCCGCACGCGTACGCCGACGGCTCCACCCAGGTCGGCAACGGCTTCGCGGGCAGCCCCGGCGAAGTCGTCCACTTCGGACAGAACGCGCAGGTGCTCTCGGAGTCCCCGGCGGCGACCCCGCAGGGCGACAACCGGAAGCTCTGCGACAACCTGCCGCAGCTGGGCAAGCCGACCTGCGCCAACCCGCACGGCGTCCAGGCCCGCGAGGACCTGAACACGCTCGTCACGAGCGACTACGCCGAGCCGCGCAACATCATCCTCGACCCGGTGAAGCAGCCGTCGCCGTACCTGCGCCGGCCGACCGTGCGGACCTGGGACATCTCCGACCGCAACCACCCGAAGCTGAAGTCGGTGTCCTACCTGCGGGACGGCCCGCGTGCCGATCCCGCCGACCCGCTGCACGCCGAGAGCCGCGCGGTCATGGAGACGACGGTGACGAACCTGCCGGGCCACAAGGGCGCGTTCGCCCAGACCATGCAGGGCGGCGCGGTGTTCTACACGCCGGACATCACCGCGGCCGAGCCGCACTGGATCGAGGTGTTCGACGACGGCGCCGCGAACAAGTCCATCCACGCGAACAACGACTCGAACGGCGCCAGCTCCAACGGCGGCTGGATCCAGACGAGCCCGGACGACAAGTACCTCTACCGCGCGATCGTCGGGCGGCAGAAGGGCACCCTCTCGGCGGACGACCCCGGCACCACCGGCGGTGTCTACGTCCTCGACATCCAGAAGCTGGTGAACGCCGGCGACCGGATCGAGGACATCCAGGGCCGGGTCGACACCTTGGCGAAGGCGCAGCAGGGCGGGGGCGGCGACCTGCCGACCGTCGTCGGCGCGGCCCCGATCAACCCCGGCACGCCGGGTGCGGGCCCGCACTGGGGCGCCTACGACAACTTCGTGCTCGGCGACGACGGCTTCTACCACGAAACCACGTCGCCGCAGCACCTCGCGGTGTCGAACTACTTCGTCGCGCGGTCCGGTTTGGACGGTGACCACAAGGTCAACCTGCTGAACCTCGGGCCGGACGGGAAGGTGTCGGTCGACTCGAACTTCCGGGACGAGTTCACCGGCCAGGTCGGCATCAACTTCAACCGCAAGTCGTGGCCGCACGGGGACTTCGGCAACGCCAAGCCGCACGCCGAGCTGTTCGTGGTCGCCGACGCGAACGTCAAGTAGCGAGAACCCGCACCCGAGGAGTCTCGATGGAACACGACCACCCCGCGCCGACCGGTTCGTCCACTGTGGACGTCCTGGCGCTGGTGCTGCGGCTCGCGTTGCTGCTGTCCACGGCGTTCCTCGCCGGCGGCGGCCTGCTGCGGGAGCCGGGGCGGCGGCCGCGCGCGCTGTACGTCCTCGGCGGGGTTTCCGCGCTGCTGGCCGTGGTCTCGGCGTTCACCGTCGACGTCAACGTCGTGGCGCTGGCGATCCACGTCGTGCTCGCGGTGGCGGTGCCGGTCCTGCCACGCGCCACGCGCTGGACGTCGGCCGCGCTGCTGCTGCTCGTCGTGCTGGAAACCTCGCTCGGCGGCACCGGCGTCGAGTTCGCGATCGACACGGTGTTCGTCGCCGGGGCGGCCGTGTGGTTCGGGTTCGCGCTGCTCGGTTCGGCGGCGACGACGGTCATCCGGCCCGGGCCGCTGGCCCTCACCCTCGGCGGGCTCCTGGTGCTCGCCGGCGCGGTGCGGCTCGGGCTGTCCGGCCTCGGCTTCGACCGGCGGCTCCACACGACGCTCTTCGGGCTCGCGGTGATGGCCGTCGTGGTGCTGCCGGTCGTGGCCAGCGTGCTCGCGGCGGTCTGCAAGGACCGCGCCTACCGGTTCGGCGCGGCCGCCGTCGCGCTCGGGTTCCTCGCGTGGAGCGCACTGGGTGCGATCCCCGCGCCGCCACCGCTGCCCGTGCCCGGCGTGCCGCTGCTGGCCGACGCTCCGGGCTTCCCGGTGCTGGTCAGCCCGCAGCGGCCGGGTCGCAACGTCGTCCACTTCCCGGCGAGCGCGGGCGACGACCTGTCCGTCGGCGCCGGCGGGCTGGTCACCAAGGCCGGCGCGCGGCCAGGGGCCGAGGGCACGTGGGCCGATGTCGACCTGCCACCCGGCCGGAGCGACCTGGAAATCCGCCGCGGCGACACGACGACGGTCGTGGAGGTCGACGCCGGGACCGCGCCCGGCCCGGCGATCACCGAGGCGGACGCGCCGGAATGCGCGTCGGCGGCGATCGGCGGCCTGGTCGCCGGCCGCGCCGACGTGCTGACGGCGTGCCCGTCCGACGCGCTGACGCCGGAGGACAGCGGCGCGCTGGTCAAGCTCGTCGAGTTCCTCGCCGGGCGGAAGCCGTCCGCGCTCACGCTGGTCGAAGACGACTCGCCGCGCGGTATCGCGGCGGCGAAGCTGGTGCGCGAGACCGCGGCGAGGACCGGACTGGCCGTGCGGCCGGACGCCGGGCCCGACACCGCGCTCGTCGTCGTTTCCGGCTGGAGCGCCGGGTACACCGCGATGACGCGGGCAGCCGGACTGCAGCGCCTCGAACCCACCCACCAGTACGGGCTCTACCTGGCTCCGTGGCTGCTGAACGGGCCGATCGTCAACGCCGTCGCGAGCGCGTCGCTGCCCCTGCGGTTCGACCCGCGGGAGGCGACCGCGGTCGGGTACGCCGTGGCGGTCGGCGACCGCTTCGGCGGCGAAAGCCCGACGCTCGGCGGCTTCCGCGGCTGGCTGGGCGCCGGCCGGCCGGCGGGTGACGTGCAGATCTTCGCCGTCGCCCAGGTCAACGCCATGCCGATGTACCCCTCCGAACCCCACGCCACCGGAATGGTGCTGGACCGCGACTACGCGGGCCAGTGGGTCCCCGACGGAACCATCGTGCCGATCACGTCGGTTCTCCGCTGAAAACCCTTGTTGCGAAAGGAAAATCCATGAAACACGCACTCGCCCGGGTGGTGCTGCCGCTCGTCGCGGCGACGGCGTTCACCGGTCTGGCCGCCGGTGTGGCGTCCGCCGACCCGACCGACGGTTCCGTCTGGCTCGTGCCCGGCGTCGACCTCGGCAGCGTGCTCGGCCCGGTCGGCCGGCCCGTCGACCTGCTCGCCCCCGTCTTCGACCTGATCACCGCTGTTTCCTGAAAGGCAGGCAACCCATGAAGAAGACCCTCGCTGTCGCGGTCCTCACCGGTGCGGCCCTGTTCGGCGCGGCGGCGCCGGCGCCGGCCGCCGACGCCCCCGGAGTCGTCGTGGTCGACGAGCCGGACACCAGCGGCCTGAACAACATCTGGACGTTCGCGCCGCTCGGCGTCCCGGTGCTCGGCCTGATCCAGTCGGTCAACGGCGTGCCGGGCAAGCTCCTGCCCTCTTTCTGACCCGACGGCGGCCCCTCGCCCCGAGGGGCCGCCCGCTTCCCCTTGGGAGTGACCGTGAACCGGCAACTGGTGGTCGCCGCCCGCGTCAGCTGAGGGCCTTGGCGAACCAGTGTTCGGCGAACTGCTCGTCGTTGAAGGGTTCGACTTCCTCGTAACCGACCTTCGCGTACAGCGCGCGGGCCTCGACGAGGTCGTGGCGGGTGTCGAGCCGCATGAGCGCCGAACCGAGCCGCCGGGCGGCTTGCTCGGCGGCCGCCACCAGCGCGGGCGCGCCGCCCGTGCCCCGGTGGGCCGGCTTGACGAAGACCTTGGTCAGCTCGCTGATCCCCGGCGCGACCACGCGGGTCCCGGCGCAGCCCGCGACCGCTCCGTCGAGGTACCCGACGAAGAAGGCACCCGTGGGCGGCACCAGGTCGGTGCCCGGTTCTTCGGCCACGTAATGCGTGAGCTCCGCTTCGCTGACGGGACGCCCGAAGTAGCGCGAAGCGACTTCGTCCATGTAGTCGCGCATGACCGCCACGGCGTCCGGGTGGGCGACGTCGATCTGGGTGATCTTCCAGTTCACGTTCTCATCCTGGGGTCGCTGTCCAGCGAATTCGCCGGGCCCCGGGCACCATGAGGACATGACGACTGTCACGAAGCGCCTGACGGTGGTGGCCGTCCTGCTGATCACGGTGGGCGCGATCCTGCTGTCGGTGGGGGCGATCGGCTTCCGGTCGGACGAGCAGGCCGACGCCAACATCGGCGCCGGCTTCGCGCTGCTGGCGGGGCCTTACATCGTCGGCTTGGGCCTGGTGTTCGCGTTGTCGGCGGGCCTGACGCACCTCACTACGCGCCGCCGCTGACGCTCCACAGCGCCGCGGGCAGCTGGTCCGCCAGGTCGGCGAGGTAGCCGGCCTCGGCGACGATGTTCTGCCGCGTCGCGCAGCCCGGCCCCCAGATCCGCGCCGAGCCGTGCTCGACGACCAAGTCACGCTGCCCGAAGCGCGGGTGCGCCGCCAGCCACCGGGCCAGCTCGCCTTCGAGGCGGGGGTCCGTGGGCATCGACACCTTCCCCGCGGTGATCCGCAGTTCGGGGCTCGGCGGCACCTGGACCTGCGTGACGTGGATGTCGCGGAAGTAGGTGTGGTCGTCGAAGTGCCGGTACGGCTCCTGGGCGTCGACGGCGATCACCGGGCGGTCCTTTTCGCGGAACTCGACCCACGTGGTGTGGCTCCCGGCCAGCGGGCGGCCGCTCGGGTGGCTGACCCCGAAGGTCGGCACCGCGTGCGTGTCACTGGGCACCCCGCTGTCGAAGGTGCCGCCGCGCTCGGCCGCGAACGCCTTGAACCAGTGCTCCTTGCGGCTTTCGACGAACTTCGCGTGCGACCGCCACCAGATCGCCCCCGCGCCCGCGAACACCGCCGCGATCAGGACGATCACCACCACCACGAGCATCAGAAGTCCAGGTCCTCGCGCGTCTCTTCGTCCGGCTGGTGCCGGCCGGGTTCGCCGTAGTCGCTCGCCTTCTTGGCGTTCTTGACGTGGCTGCCGAGCTTGCCGAGGTGGTCGTTGAGCGTCTTGGCCGGGTTGTCGCCGGGCTTGGCCGGGTTGAACCCGAAGACGCCCTTCGCCGCGGCCTCGCCACCCTTCTTCGCCATCTCGGCCAGCGCGTTCTTCCCGGCCCGCTTGCCGATCATCCCTTCGGCGCCCGTGAGCTTGCCGGCCAGGCTCTTGCCCGCGTCCCGCTCGGCGATCTCGCCCAGCTTCTTCGCCGTCTTGCCGTCGGCGAACACCTTGCCCAGCTTCGTCGCGGCCAGCTTGGCCTTCAGCTTCTGCAGCCAGTCGAGGATCTTCTGCAGCAGCTCGCGGACCTTCGACACCTTCTGCGTCGTCTTCGCCGCGGTCGTGCCGAGCTTGACCTCCGACGCCGTGCCCGCGGTGGCGACCGACGCCCCGCAGGTGGGCACCGCGGCCGCCAGCGCCGGGATCCAGATCATGATCAGCCAGGTGATCAGCTCGGTGAGGATCGCCTTGACCAGGTCCTCGACGAAGCTCATCAGCATGCTGCTCAGCTGCAGCATCTGCGCCAGGTCCCCGGACTTCGCCGAGACACCGCCGATGCCGTGGGCGAACTCGCCGAGCGACCGGCGCGCCGCGTCGCCGGCGTTGCCCTGCCAGCCGGCCAGGGAGGTGTCGGCGACCTCGGCGAAGTTCTTCGCCAGCTGGTCGAGCCCGGTGGCGATGGCGTGGAAGTTGTCGGCCGCGATGCCGAGCGCCGGGCCGTCGCCGCTGACGAAGTGGATCGCGTCCTGGATCGGCTGGACCGCGCTGATCAGGAAGTTCAGCCCCTGCCCGACCAGCCAGCCGAGCGGGTCGGTGGCGATGTCGGTGATCGTGCTCGCGCTCGACTGGATGAAGCCGGTCGTGTCGGTCGCGATCGTGCCGAGCCCGAGCGCGATGTCGACACCGTCCGGGTGTGGCGCGCCGGCGGCCTTGACCACCGAGACGACGTCCTTGCCGACGGTCACCGCGCCGCCGGCGAACGGCGTCGCCTTGACCGCGTTGCCGACGTTCACGCCGAGCACGGTCGTGGGGTCGTCGCTCTTGACGCCGACGCCGCTCGCGACGTCCTGGAACTCCGCCATGGTCGTGCCCCCTACGGCTTCTTCGGGCCGTCGAGCAGGACCTCGACCTGGCCGAAGAACGCCTTGTGGTCGTCTTCGGTGCCTTGGTAGACGTCGGCCGCGTCGGTGAACTTCGCCTGCGCCGACGTCAGGCCCTCGGCCATCGACGCCAGCAGGTCGCGCAGCTCGTGCAGCGTCTCGTCGTACCCGTGCTTGGTGAACAGGCCGACCACGCCCCACGACTTGTCGCCGACGTCGGACTGGCCGACCTTCTCGGTGAACTTCGCGCCCTGGTCCTTGTACCTGCCGAGGTCGCCGACGTACCTGCGCAGCGCGTCGACCTCCACCCGGTAGCCGTCCGCCATCAGTCCTCCTCGTCGAACAGGTTCCGCAGGAAGGTGTCGCCCGCGGACCCGCCGCTCGCCGGCGGCGGCTGGGGTGCGTCCGCCTGGCGCAGGACCCGCTGTTCGGAGAAGTCCTCCGGCTGGGCCGCCTCTTCCTCTTCCCGCGTGAGCTTCGACCGCAGCTCCTCGACAGTGGTTCCGAACGCTTCGGCCTGGGTCTCCAGGACCTGGTCGACCAGGCCCAGCTCGTCGCCCAGGTGCTCCTGGACGAGCACCACCTGCCGCCGCGCGGCCTCGCCGACCGCTTCCCGGAGCGTCGTCATGAGGACCGCGGAAAGGGCCTGCGGGCCCTTCGCGAGCGCGGCGTCGGTGAACTTGACGTCGAGGACCGCTCCGCCGGGCCCGGTGACGACCGTCACGCCACCGTCCGCAGAGGACGCGCTCGCCCGCAGCTCGGTCAGCTCCTGCCGCATCGCGCCGAGGCCGGCGAACCGGTCGTCGACGTTCCGGATGCCCGACTGGAACCGTTCGAACTCGGCCACCAGCTGGTCGAACTCGGCCGCCATCCCCTTCGTCCCCTCCCGTTCGCGTGCTGCTCACCACTCATCGTGGCCCTTCGGCGACGGTGTGACGCACGGAACGCCGGATCCGATCCCACTGCATCACCCGGTCGGGTAATGGGTAGGTTGCGGCCGCAAGGGGAAGCAGGGGAACAGCGCTAGGAGTGCGTGATGAGCAGCAGCGAAGGGGCCGGCCGGCCCGACGAAGAACCGAAGTCGACGGGCAGCCACGCGGCGCCCGAGGGGGCCGGGGTGCACCCGCTGATCGACTTGTCGCGTGACCCGAACCCGGGCAAGCCGGACCACGCGAAGCCCGAAGACGACTGAGCCGGCCCGGTCCGACCTCGAGCCGCGGGAGCCGGCCCGGGGCCGGACCGAGCCGACCCGCGCCGGGGCAGGGCCACCGGGCCCGCCCGCTCGCCGGGTCCGACGTCTCGTCGGGCCGGAACGGGGGCCCGCCCGGCGCCACCCCGGCCGCGGAACATTCCCGAGGCCCGCGGTGTTGAACTCGGTGCCGGGGAGCCTCGAGCTCCTCTGAGCCCGGGAAACCGGGACACCGCGGTGACCGGACTCCGGAACATCCCCCGGCCGGGCGGTGCCGAGAGGTAGGCTGGAGGTTCGCCGACCTTCAGACCCCCCGCCGCGTTCCGTCCGGACCCGGGCGGGTATCTTTGGAGACCGTGCCCGGCAGGCGTCGGGCCGCTCCGCGTGCCGTGCGCATGGGCGGGGTGCTCAGGCACCCGGTCACCGGCTTCGGCAGGTCGGGGTTCCGACGGAAAATCCCTCCGGGAAGTTACCGGTCGAAAGACCGTGACGCGGGCCGACACGCCCGACCGCGGGGGCCGGTGAAGACACGAAGAAGCAGATCACGACAGGAAGCTGGTCCATTGCCCACGATCCAGCAGCTGGTCCGCAAGGGCCGCCAGGACAAGGCTGCCAAGCAGAAGACCGCGGCCCTCAAGGGGAGCCCGCAGCGGCGTGGCGTGTGCACCCGCGTGTACACCACGACCCCCAAGAAGCCGAACTCGGCGCTGCGCAAGGTCGCGCGTGTGAAGCTGACCAGCGGCATCGAGGTCACCGCCTACATCCCCGGTGAGGGCCACAACCTGCAGGAGCACTCGATGGTGCTCGTGCGTGGTGGTCGTGTGAAGGACCTTCCGGGTGTCCGTTACAAGATCATCCGCGGTTCGCTCGACACGCAGGGTGTCAAGAACCGCAAGCAGGCGCGCAGCCGGTACGGCGCGAAGAAGGAGAAGAGCTAATGCCCCGCAAGGGTCCGGCCCCGAAGCGGCCGCTGATCTCCGACCCCGTCTACGCCTCCCCGCTGGTCACCCAGCTGGTGAACAAGGTGCTGAAGGACGGGAAGCGGTCCCTGGCCGAGCGCATCGTGTACGGCGCGCTCGAAGGCGCTCGCGAGAAGACGGGCACCGACCCGGTCGTCACGCTGAAGCGCGCCCTCGACAACGTGAAGCCCACCATCGAGGTGAAGAGCCGCCGCGTCGGTGGCGCCACCTACCAGGTGCCGATCGAGGTCAAGCCGGGCCGCTCCACCACGCTGGCGCTGCGCTGGCTGGTCTCCTTCTCGCAGGCCCGCCGCGAGAAGACGATGATCGAGCGCCTGCAGAACGAACTGCTGGACGCTTCCAACGGCCTCGGTGCCTCCGTGAAGCGTCGCGAAGACACGCACAAGATGGCCGAGTCCAACCGGGCCTTCGCGCACTACCGCTGGTGATTTCCGCCCGGCATCAGATGCAAGCCATGCCGGGCCCCACGCTTGAGACAGGGGAACATTCTCGTGGCACGTGAAGTGCTGACCGACCTCAACAAGGTCCGCAACATCGGCATCATGGCGCACATCGACGCCGGCAAGACCACCACCACCGAGCGGATCCTGTTCTACACCGGGGTCAACTACAAGATCGGTGAAGTCCACGACGGCGCCGCCACCATGGACTGGATGGAGGAGGAGCAGAAGCGGGGTATCACCATCACCTCGGCTGCCACCACCACCTTCTGGGACGACCACCAGATCAACCTGATCGACACCCCCGGGCACGTCGACTTCACCGTCGAGGTGGAGCGCAACCTGCGGGTGCTCGACGGCGCGGTCGCCGTCTTCGACGGCAAGGAGGGCGTCGAGCCGCAGTCCGAGCAGGTCTGGCGGCAGGCGGACAAGTACGACGTCCCGCGCATCTGCTTCGTCAACAAGATGGACAAGCTGGGTGCGGACTTCTACTACACCCTGCGCACCATCGAGGAGCGCCTGGGCGTCAAGCCGCTGGCCATCCAGCTGCCGATCGGCGCCGAGAACGACTTCGAAGGCGTCGTCGACCTGGTCCGCATGAAGGCCCTGGTCTGGCGCGGCGAGGTCCAGAAGGGCGAGGACTACACCGTCGAGGACATCCCGGCCGACCTGGCCGACCGTGCCGCGGAGTACCGCGAGAAGCTGGTCGAGACCGTCGCCGAGACCGACGACGCCCTGATGGAGAAGTTCCTCGAGGGCGAGGAGCTGACCGAGGCGGAGATCAAGGCGGGCATCCGCAAGATCGTCATCACCCGCTCGGCGTTCCCGGTCCTGGCCGGCTCCGCGTTCAAGAACAAGGGCGTGCAGCCCATGCTCGACGCGGTGATCGACTACCTGCCGTCGCCGCTGGACGTCCCGGCCGTCGAGGGCCTGCTCCCCGACGGTGAGACCCCGGCGACCCGGAAGGCCTCGGTCGACGAGCCGTTCGCGGCTCTCGCGTTCAAGATCGCGGCGCACCCGTTCTTCGGCAAGCTGACCTACATCCGGGTGTACTCGGGCAAGGTCGCCTCCGGCGCGCAGGTCATCAACGCGACCAAGGAGCGCAAGGAGCGCATCGGGAAGATCTTCCAGATGCACTCCAACAAGGAGAACCCGGTCGACGACGCCCAGGTCGGCCACATCTACGCGGTCATCGGGCTCAAGGACACCACCACGGGTGACACCCTGGCGGACCCGCAGAACCCGATCGTGCTGGAGTCGATGACGTTCCCCGAGCCGGTCATCCGGGTCGCGATCGAGCCGAAGACGAAGGCCGACCAGGAGAAGCTGTCCCTGGCGATCCAGAAGCTGGCCGAAGAGGACCCGACGTTCCAGGTCAAGCTGGACGAGGACACCGGCCAGACGATCATCGCGGGCATGGGCGAGCTGCACCTCGAGGTGCTGGTGAACCGCATGAAGTCCGACTACAAGGTCGAGGCGAACATCGGCAAGCCGCAGGTCGCCTACCGCGAGACGATCAAGAAGACGGTCGACAAGCTCGACTACGTCCACAAGAAGCAGACCGGTGGTTCCGGCCAGTTCGCGAAGGTCATCGTGAAGCTGGAGCCGCTCGAGCGCACCGACGGCGCGCTCTACGAGTTCGACAACAAGGTGACCGGTGGTCGCGTGCCGCGGGAGTACATCCCGTCGGTCGACGCGGGCGCGCAGGACGCGATGCAGTACGGCGTCCTGGCCGGCTACCCGCTCGTCGGGTTGAAGTTCACCCTGTTGGACGGTGCTTACCACGAGGTCGACTCTTCGGAGATGGCGTTCAAGATCGCCGGTTCCATGGCGATGAAGGAAGCCGCGAAGAAGGCCGGCCCGGTGATCCTGGAGCCGATGATGGCGGTCGAGGTGACCACGCCCGAGGACTACATGGGTGACGTCATCGGTGACCTCAACTCCCGCCGTGGTCAGATCCAGGCCATGGAGGAGCGGTCGGGCACCCGCGTCGTGAAGGCGCTGGTCCCGCTGTCGGAGATGTTCGGCTACGTCGGTGACCTCCGGTCCCGCACGCAGGGCCGGGCGAACTACTCCATGGTGTTCGACTCCTACGCCGAGGTTCCCGCGAACGTCGCGAAGGAAATCATCGCGAAGGCGACGGGGGAGTAACACCCCCCACCGCGCGCGGGCATTAAGGGACTCTCCTGAACGTCCGCTAGCACCGACGAAGGAACATTCGGAGGGCAGCAGCCACGCTGCCCTCCGAGCACAAAGCGAAACCAGTCCAGGAGGACATTCCAGTGGCGAAGGCGAAGTTCGAGCGGAGCAAGCCGCACGTCAACATCGGGACCATCGGTCACGTCGACCACGGCAAGACCACGCTGACCGCGGCGATCACCAAGGTTCTGCACGACAAGTACCCCGAGCTCAACGAGTCGCGTGCGTTCGACCAGATCGACAACGCGCCCGAAGAGCGCCAGCGCGGTATCACGATCAACATCTCGCACGTCGAGTACCAGACCGAGAAGCGTCACTACGCGCACGTCGACGCCCCGGGTCACGCGGACTACATCAAGAACATGATCACCGGTGCCGCCCAGATGGACGGCGCGATCCTGGTCGTGGCCGCCACCGACGGCCCGATGCCGCAGACCCGTGAGCACGTGCTGCTCGCCCGTCAGGTCGGCGTGCCCTACATCGTGGTCGCGCTGAACAAGGCCGACATGGTCGACGACGAGGAGATCCTCGAGCTCGTCGAGCTGGAGGTCCGCGAGCTGCTGTCCTCGCAGGAGTTCCCGGGCGACGACGCCCCGGTCGTGCGCGTCTCGGGCCTGAAGGCCCTCGAGGGCGACGAGAAGTGGGCCGAGGCCGTCCTCGAGCTGATGACCGCCGTCGACGACAACGTGCCGGACCCGGTGCGTGAGCTCGACAAGCCGTTCCTCATGCCGATCGAGGACGTCTTCACCATCACCGGTCGCGGCACCGTCGTCACCGGCCGCGTCGAGCGTGGCGTGGTCAACGTGAACGAAGAGGTCGAGATCGTCGGCATCAAGGAGAAGTCGCAGAAGACGACTGTCACCGGTGTCGAGATGTTCCGCAAGCTGCTCGACTCGGGCCAGGCGGGCGACAACGTCGGCCTCCTGCTCCGCGGCATCAAGCGCGAGGACGTCGAGCGCGGCCAGGTCGTCGTGAAGCCGGGTACCACCACCCCGCACACCGACTTCGAGGGCCGGGTCTACATCCTGTCGAAGGACGAGGGTGGCCGTCACACCCCGTTCTTCAACAACTACCGCCCGCAGTTCTACTTCCGCACCACCGACGTGACCGGCGTCGTGACCCTCCCCGAGGGCACCGAGATGGTCATGCCGGGCGACAACACCGACATCTCGGTGCAGCTGATCCAGCCGGTCGCCATGGACGAGAACCTGCGCTTCGCGATCCGCGAGGGCGGCCGCACCGTCGGTGCGGGTCAGGTCACCAAGATCATCAAGTGATTCGGCGCCCCGCCCGGGGGTAATACACCCCCGGGTCAGGGGCGTCAAATCACGTGTGCGACACTATTCAGGTTGCTCGTCCTGGGGCGGCCGACTCCTTTGGGGTCCGGCCGCCCTGGTGCGAGTGGCCACGGTCCGCCGAGCTCTTCCTTCGGGTTGCAGGCGAGCGGGCAAAGGCAGTGAGACGGTCAGCCGGCTCATAGCCTCCTCACGTTGAGGAAGACCAGGCAAGACGACGATCCCGCGGGATCCGTCTGTGCGTCGGGCGCGACACGCCCGACCGCGTGGACCGGGGACAGGGCCGTTGAACTGCGGAAACCCAGGCTCAGGGTGGAAACACCCGGCGGGGTTTGTGAGATAGCGGCACGAGACGACAAGGAACGAGCAGCCACCATGGCGGGACAGAAGATCCGCATCCGGCTCAAGGCCTACGACCACGAGGCGATCGACACCTCGGCGCGCAAGATCGTGGAGACGGTCACGCGCACCGGCGCCCGGGTCGTCGGGCCGGTGCCGCTGCCCACCGAGAAGAACGTTTACTGCGTCATCCGCTCGCCGCACAAGTACAAGGACTCGCGCGAGCACTTCGAGATGCGCACGCACAAGCGTCTGATCGACATCCTCGACCCGACGCCGAAGACGGTCGACGCGCTCATGCGCATCGACCTGCCGGCGAGCGTCGACGTCAACATCCAGTAAGCGTTGGGCGAGCGGCGGAGATAAGAGACTCATGTCTGACAGGCAGATGAAGGGCATCCTGGGCACCAAGCTCGGCATGACCCAGGTCTTCGACGAGCAGAACCGGGTTGTCCCGGTCACCGTCGTGAAGGCCGGTCCGAACGTGGTCACCCAGGTTCGGACCCAGGAGAAGGACGGCTACAAGGCCGTGCAGCTGGCGTTCGGCGCGGTCGACCCGCGCAAGGTGAACAAGCCGCGCACCGGCCACTACGACAAGGCGGGCGTGACGCCGCGCCGGTACCTCGCCGAGCTGCGCACCACCGACGCCGAGACCTACGAGGTCGGCCAGGAGATCACCCTCGAGGTGTTCGCCGCCGGCACCGAGGTCGACGTGACCGGTACCAGCAAGGGCAAGGGCTACGCGGGTGTCATGAAGCGCCACGGCTTCAAGGGCCAGGGCGCGAGCCACGGTGCCCAGGCCGTGCACCGCAAGCCGGGTTCGATCGGTGGCTGCGCCACCCCCGGCCGCGTCTTCAAGGGCCTGCGCATGGCGGGCCGGATGGGCAACGACCGGGTCACCACGCAGAACCTGACCGTGCACGCCGTGCGTGCCGAGGACGGCCTGCTGCTGATCAAGGGCGCCGTGCCCGGTCCCAAGGGCGGCCTGCTGTTCGTGCGCAGCGCCGCGAAGGGTGGTAACTCCGAATGACAAGCGTCGAGCTGAAGACCCCGGCCGGTAAAGCCGACGGCACGGTCGATCTCCCCGCGGAGATCTTCGACGTGCAGGCCAATGTCGCGCTGATGCACCAGGTGGTGGTGGCCCAGCAGGCCGCCGCGCGCCAGGGCACGCACGACACGAAGACCCGTGGTGAGGTCTCCGGTGGCGGCAAGAAGCCGTACCGGCAGAAGGGCACCGGCCGTGCCCGCCAGGGTTCGACCCGCGCGCCGCAGTTCGCCGGCGGTGGCGTCGTCCACGGCCCCACGCCGCGTGACTACTCGCAGCGCACCCCGAAGAAGATGAAGGCCGCCGCTCTGCGTGGCGCCCTCTCCGACCGGGCGCGCGCCGGCCAGCTGCACGTCGTCACCGAGCTGGTGACCGGTGAGAAGCCGTCGACCAAGGCCGCCAAGACCGTCCTCGCCGCCGTCACGGCCGCGAAGCGCGTGCTCGTGGTGCTGGACCGGGCCGACGAGCTGAGCTGGGTTTCCCTGCGGAACCTGCCCGAGGTGCACCTCCTCTGGGCCGACCAGCTCAACACCTACGACGTCCTGGTCAACGACGACGTCGTGTTCACCAAGGCCGCGTACGACGTGTTCGTCGCCGGCCCCGCCCGCGGCAAGGCCAAGGCCTCCGCGCGGTCGGGCGAGGTCACGGAAGGGAGTGACGAGAAGTGAGTTCGGTCGCCATTCCGGACCCCCGCGACATCCTGCTCGCGCCGGTCATCTCCGAGAAGTCCTACGGGCTGCTCGAGGACCACAAGTACACGTTCATCGTCCGCCCGGACGCCAACAAGACCCAGATCAAGATCGCGGTCGAGAAGGTGTTCGGCGTCAAGGTGGTCAGCGTCAACACGGCCAACCGCCAGGGCAAGCGGAAGCGGACTCGCGCGGGCTTCGGCAAGCGCAAGGACACCAAGCGCGCCATCGTGACTCTTTCGCCCGAGAGCAAGGCGATCGAGATCTTCGGCGGACCCACCGCGTAAAGGACTGAGCTGACAATGGGCATCCGCAAGTACAAGCCGACGACCCCGGGTCGTCGCGGTTCGAGCGTCTCGGACTTCGCCGAGATCACCCGCTCCACCCCGGAGAAGTCGCTGCTTCGTCCGCTGAGCGGTTCGGGCGGTCGCAACTCGTCCGGCAAGATCACCACCCGGCACAAGGGTGGCGGCCACAAGCGCGCCTACCGCGTCATCGACTTCCGTCGCAATGACAAGGACGGCATCCCCGCCAAGGTCGCGCACATCGAGTACGACCCCAACCGGTCCGCTCGCATCGCGCTGCTGCACTACGCCGACGGCGAGAAGCGCTACATCATCGCGCCGGAGAAGCTGAAGCAGGGCGACACCGTCGAGAACGGCCCCCGGGCCGACATCAAGCCGGGCAACAACCTGCCGCTGCGCAACATCCCGGTCGGCACCGTGATCCACGCGATCGAGCTCCGCCCCGGCGGCGGCGCGAAGATGGCGCGGTCCGCGGGCGCGAAGGTGCAGCTCGTCGCCAAGGACGGTCCGTACGCCCAGCTGCGTCTCCCCTCGGGCGAGATCCGCAACGTGGACGTGCGCAACCGCGCCACGGTCGGCGAGGTCGGCAACTCCGAGCACGCCAACATCAACTGGGGCAAGGCCGGCCGCAACCGCTGGCGCGGCAAGCGCCCCACGGTCCGCGGTGTCGTCATGAACCCGGTCGACCACCCGCACGGTGGTGGTGAGGGCAAGACCTCCGGTGGTCGCCACCCGGTCAACCCGAACGGTAAGCCCGAGGGCCGTACGCGCCGGCGCAAGCCGAGCGACGCCCTCATCGTCCGCCGCCGGCGTACCGGCAAGAAGCGCTGAGCAGGGAGGTAGAAGCACATGCCACGCAGCCTTAAGAAGGGCCCGTTCGTGGACGACCACCTGCTCAAGAAGGTGGACGCGCTGAACGAATCGGGCAAGAAGACGGTCATCAAGACCTGGTCGCGCCGCTCGACGATCATCCCGGACTTCCTGGGTCACACGATCGCCGTGCACGACGGCCGCAAGCACGTCCCGGTGTTCGTCACCGAGGCCATGGTGGGTCACAAGCTGGGCGAGTTCGCCCCGACGCGGACCTTCAAGGGCCACATCAAGGACGACCGCAAGTCGCGCCGCCGCTGAGCGGGCACGAGAAAAGACAAGGGAAGTAGCGATGAACGCCCAGAACGACGCGACGGTCGAGGCCTTGCCTACGGCTTACGCGCGGGCTCGCTTCGTCCGGGACTCGCCGACCAAGGTGCGCCGGGTGATCGAGCTCATCAAGGGACGTAGCGCCGCCGACGCCTTGGCCGTGCTCCGGTTCGCCCCGCAGGCGGCCAGCGAGCCGGTCGCGAAGGTGCTCGCCAGCGCCGTGGCCAACGCCGAGAACAACCTTCAGCTGGACCCGGAGACGCTCTGGGTCAAGAACGCGTACGCCGACGAGGGCCCCACCCTCAAGCGCATCCGCCCGCGGGCCCAGGGCCGCGCGTACCGGATCCGCAAGCGGACCAGCCACATCACCGTCGAGGTGGAGTCGCGTCCGGCCGTCGCGCAGAAGGCTCAGAGCAAGAAGAAGGCAGGTGGCCGGTAGTGGGCCAGAAGATCAACCCGCACGGTTTCCGCCTGGGTATCACCACGGACTGGAAGTCGCGCTGGTACGCCGACAAGCAGTACGCCGAGTACGTGGCCGAGGACGTCAAGATCCGCAAGCTCCTCGCCACCGGCATGGAGCGCGCGGGCATCTCCAAGGTCGAGATCGAGCGCACGCGTGACCGCGTCCGCGTCGACATCCACACCGCCCGGCCGGGCATCGTCATCGGCCGCCGCGGTGCGGAGGCCGACCGGATCCGCGGCGCGCTGGAGAAGCTGACCAAGAAGCAGGTCCAGCTGAACATCCTCGAGGTCAAGAACCCCGAGGCCGACGCCCAGCTGGTCGCCCAGGCGGTCGCGGAGCAGCTCTCCAACCGCGTGGCGTTCCGCCGCGCGATGCGGAAGGCGATCCAGACCTCCATGCGCTCGCCGCAGGTCAAGGGCATCCGCGTGCAGTGCGGCGGTCGTCTCGGCGGTGCCGAGATGTCCCGTTCCGAGCACTACCGCGATGGCCGCGTCCCGCTGCACACGCTGCGCGCCGACATCGACTACGGCTTCTTCGAGGCCAAGACGACGTTCGGTCGCATCGGCGTCAAGGTGTGGATCTACAAGGGTGAGCTCGTCGGTGGCCTGAAGGCCCGCGAGGCTCGCGACGCCGCCGAGCGTGCGCCGCGCAGTGGTCGCGACCGCAGCGACCGGCCGTCCCGCCCGCGTCGTTCCGGCGCGTCGGGCACGACCGCCACCTCGACCGAAGCCGGTCGCGCGGCCGCTGCCGCCACGACCGAGGCCCCGGCGGCTCCGGCCACCGAGACCGCAGAAAAGACGGAGGGCTGAGACGTGCTCATCCCGCGCAGGGTCAAGCACCGGAAGCAGCACTCCCCGAAGCGCCACGGCGCCGCCAAGGGTGGCACGAAGGTCAGCTTCGGCGAGTACGGCATCCAGGCGCTTGAGCACAGCTACGTGACGAACCGGCAGATCGAGTCCGCTCGTATCGCCATGACCCGTCACATCAAGCGTGGTGGCAAGGTGTGGACGACCATCTACCCGGACCGCCCGCTGACCAAGAAGCCGGCCGAAACCCGGATGGGTTCCGGTAAGGGTTCGCCCGAGTGGTGGATCGCCAACGTGAAGCCGGGCCGCGTGATGTTCGAGATCTCGTTCCCGAACGAGGAGACGGCCCGCGAGGCGCTGCGCCGCGCGATCCACAAGCTGCCCATGAAGTGCCGCATCGTGACCCGTGAAGGTGGTGAGTTCTGATGGCGAAGGCAGGTGCCCTGGCATCGGAGCTGCGTGAGCTCACCGCGGAAGAGCTCGTCCTGCGTCTGAAGGAATACAAGGAGGAGCTCTTCAACCTCCGCTTCCAGATGGCGACCGGGCAGCTCGACAACAACCGCCGTCTGCGCACCGTCCGCACGGACATCGCGCGGATCTACACGGTCATGCGCGAGCGCGAACTCGGCCTGTCCGTTGCCCCCGACGCCGAGAGTGAAGGTGCCGCATGAGCGAGCCCACCACCGAGACGCCGGCCCGGAACGACCGCAAGGTCCGCGAGGGCTACGTCGTCTCGGACAAGATGAACAAGACGATCGTGGTCGAGCTCGAGGACCGCAAGAAGCACCCCCGCTACTCGAAGGTCGTCCGCACCACCTCCAAGGTGAAGGTGCACGACGAGAACAACGAGGCTGGCGTGGGCGACCGGGTCACCCTGATGGAGACCCGCCCGCTGTCGGCGACGAAGCGGTGGCGCCTGGTGCAGATCGTGGAGAAGGCCAAGTAAGCAGGGCTCTTCGGAGTTCTTAGTTCCGCAAGGCTCGCCAACGTGAAATCTCACAAGCGGGCGAGAACCGGCGCGACATACAGGAGTTGACGTGATCCAGCAGGAGTCGCGGCTTCGGGTAGCCGACAACACGGGTGCGAAGGAAATCCTCTGCATCCGCGTTCTCGGTGGTTCCGGGCGGCGCTACGCCGGCATCGGCGACATCATCGTCGCCACCGTGAAGGACGCCATCCCGGCCGCCGGGGTGAAGAAGGGCGACGTCGTCAAGGCCGTCATCGTCCGCACGGTCAAGGAGCGTCGTCGTCCGGACGGTTCCTACATCCGGTTCGACGAGAACGCCGCCGTGCTCATCAAGAACGACAACGAGCCCCGGGGCACCCGCATCTTCGGCCCGGTGGGCCGCGAGCTGCGCGACCGAAAGTTCATGAAGATCATTTCGCTCGCGCCGGAGGTGCTGTGATGAAGGTGAAGAAGGGCGACACGGTCGTCGTCATCGCCGGCAAGGACAAGGGCGCCAAGGGCAAGGTCATCCAGGCTTACCCGGAGCGCGACCGCGTGCTGGTCGAAGGCGTGAACCGGATCAAGAAGCACACGCGGATCACCCAGACCCAGCGCGGCGCGCAGTCCGGTGGCATCGTCACGCAGGAGGCGCCCATCCACGTCTCGAACGTGATGGTCGTCGACTCGGACGGCAAGCCGTCCCGGGTGGGTTACCGCATCGGCGAGGACGGCAAGAAGGTCCGGATCTCGCGCCGGAACGGTAAGGACATCTGATGACCACCGCAGAGAAGGTCGCGCCGCGCCTCAAGGTGCGCTACCGCGACGAGATCAAGGGCCAGCTGCAGGCGGAGTTCTCCTTCGCCAACGTCCACCAGATCCCGGGCGTGGTGAAGGTCGTCGTGAACATGGGTGTCGGCGACGCCGCCCGTGACAGCAAGCTGATCGAGGGCGCGGTCAAGGACCTCGCCCTGATCACCGGTCAGAAGCCCGAGGTCCGCAAGGCCCGCAAGTCCATCGCGCAGTTCAAGCTGCGCGAGGGCCAGCCGATCGGCGCGCGCGTCACGCTGCGCGGCGACCGCATGTGGGAGTTCCTCGACCGGCTGCTGACCATCGCGCTGCCGCGTATCCGCGACTTCCGCGGGCTTTCGCCGAAGCAGTTCGACGGCCACGGCAACTACACGTTCGGTCTCAACGAGCAGTCGATGTTCCACGAGATCGACCCCGACTCCATCGACCGCCCGCGCGGCATGGACGTCACCGTCGTCACGACCGCTACGAACGACGACGAGGGCCGGGCGCTGCTGCGCAAGCTCGGCTTCCCGTTCAAGGAGAACTGAGCCGATGGCCAAGAAAGCACTGGTCCACAAGGCCGCGAAGAAGCCGAAGTTCGCCGTGCGCGCCTACACCCGCTGCCAGCGGTGCGGCCGCCCGCACGCCGTGTTCCGCAAGTTCGGGCTCTGCCGGATCTGCCTTCGCGAGATGGCGCACGCGGGCGAGCTGCCCGGCGTCCGCAAGTCCAGCTGGTAAGAGCTTCTTTTCTAAAACTCCACTTCGCCACAGGCCCCGCCCGCTCCGGCGGGCGGGGAACCAGGGCGAGAAAGGTTGACAGGTCACCATGACGATGACCGACCCCATCGCAGACTTCTTGACGCGTCTGCGCAACGCGAACTCGGCGTACCACGACGAGGTCAAGCTCCCGCACTCGAAGCTCAAGGCGAACATCGCCGAGATCCTCAAGCGCGAGGGCTACATCGCGGGTTACCACGACGAGCCGGGCGAGAAGCACAAGAACCTGGTCGTCGAGCTCAAGTACGGCCCCAACCGTGAGCGGAGCATCGCCGGCCTGCGGCGCGTCTCCAAGCCCGGTCTGCGGGTCTACGCAAAATCGACCGAACTGCCGTCCGTTCTCGGCGGGCTGGGCATCGCGATCATCTCGACGTCCGGTGGCCTGCAGACGGACCGGCAGGCCAAGCGCAACAGCGTGGGCGGCGAAGTCCTCGCCTACGTCTGGTAAGGAAGGGGGCACAGACATGTCACGCATCGGAAAGCTGCCGGTCGCCGTCCCCTCCGGGGTCGAGGTGACCATCAACGGTCAGCACATCAGCGTCAAGGGCCCCAAGGGGACCCTGGAGCACACCGTCGCCGAGCCGATCACGGTCGAGCGCGACGACGACGGCACCCTGCTGGTCAAGCGCCCGGACGACGAGCGCACCAGCAAGGCTCTGCACGGCCTCACCCGCACCCTGGTGAACAACCTGGTCGTGGGTGTGACCTCGGGCTACGAGAAGAAGCTCGAGATCCACGGTGTCGGTTACCGCGTGCAGGCCAAGGGCTCGGACCTCGAGTTCGCCCTCGGCTACTCGCACCCGGTGAAGATCGAGGCCCCGGAAGGCATCACCTTCAAGGTGGAGAGCCCGACCCGGTTCTCGGTCTCCGGCATCGACAAGCAGAAGGTCGGCCAGATCTCGGCGGTCATCCGCCGGCTGCGGCGCCCGGACCCGTACAAGGGCAAGGGCCTGCGGTACGAGGGCGAGAAGATCCGCCGCAAGGTCGGAAAGACGGGTAAGTGATCATGAGCGACACGACTACGAAGCGCAAGCCGGTGGGCAAGGACATCTCGACCCGCCGCCGCGTCGCGAAGGCCCGTCGGCACTTCCGCCTCCGCAAGAAGGTCTCGGGCACGGACCAGCGTCCGCGCCTGGTCGTCAAGCGGTCCTCGCGGCACATCGCCGTGCAGGTCATCGACGACCTGGCCGGCCACACGCTGGCGTCGGCGTCCACCCTCGAGGCGGACGTCCGGGCGCTCGAAGGCGACAAGAAGGCCAAGGCCGCCAAGGTCGGGGAGCTCGTCGCCGCGCGTGCCAAGAACGCCGGGATCTCGGCCGTGGTGTTCGACCGTGGCGGCAACGCCTACCACGGCCGCATCGCCGCGCTCGCCGACGCCGCCCGTGAGGCGGGGTTGGAGTTCTGACGATGCAGCAGTTCGTGAATGGAAGGAAAGCCTGATGCCGGGACGTACACGGCAATTCGGCGGCGGCCAGGGTGGACCCGGCGGGCAGGGCGGCAACGACCGCGGTGACCGTCGCGACCGCCGGGACCGGCGCGACAGCGGCCGTGGCGGGGCGGCCCAGGACAAGACCCCGCACCTCGAGAAGGTCGTGACGATCAACCGCGTCGCCAAGGTCGTCAAGGGTGGTCGTCGCTTCAGCTTCACCGCCCTGGTGGTCGTCGGCGACGGCGACGGTCAGGTCGGCGTCGGCTACGGCAAGGCCAAGGAAGTTCCCGCGGCCATCGCCAAGGGCGTCGAGGAAGCGAAGAAGAACTTCTTCCGCGTCCCCCGCGTCGGCGGCACCATCCCGCACCCGATCCAGGGTGAGGAGGCCGCCGGTGTCGTGCTGCTCCGTCCGGCGTCCGCCGGTACCGGCGTCATCGCCGGTGGCCCGGTGCGCGCGGTGCTGGAGTGCGCGGGCGTCCACGACGTGCTGTCGAAGTCGCTCGGCTCCGACAACGCGATCAACATCGTGCACGCGACCGTGGCGGCCCTGAAGGGCTTGCAGCGTCCCGAAGAGGTCGCGGCCCGCCGCGGTCTCCCGCTCGAGGACGTTGCGCCGGCCCGGATGCTGCGCCAGCGCGCGGGCCAGGGGGTCTGACATGGCTCAGCTCAAGGTCACCCAGGTCAAGAGCAAGATCGGCACGAAGCACGCTCACCGCGAGTCGCTGCGCACCCTCGGGCTGCGCAAGATCCGCCAGAGCGTCGTGCGTGAAGACACCCCCCAGGTGCGCGGCCTGATCCACACCGTCCGCCACCTGGTGGAGGTCGAGGAGGTCCAGGCATGACGGCCATCAAGATCCACCACCTGCGTCCGGCTCCGGGCGCCAAGCGCGACAAGATCCGCGTGGGCCGTGGTGAGGGTTCGAAGGGCAAGACGGCCGGTCGCGGTACGAAGGGCACCAAGGCCCGGAAGAACGTGCCCGCCGGGTTCGAGGGTGGGCAGATGCCCATCCACATGCGGCTGCCGAAGCTGCGTGGCTTCAAGAACCGCTTCCGCACCGAGTACCAGCCGGTGAACGTGGGCGACATCGCCCGCGTCTTCCCGGACGGCGGCACCATCGGTGCCGACGAGCTGGTCAAGGGCGGTCTGGTTCGCAAGGGCAAGCTGGTGAAGGTCCTCGGCAACGGCGACGTGAACGGCGTCAAGCTGAACGTCACCGCCGACGCGTTCTCCGGCTCCGCCAAGGAGAAGCTCGAAGCGGCCGGTGGCTCCGCCACCACCAACTGAGTGAGTTTCAGGCCGAAGGCCCGTCTGGTTCGCCAGGCGGGCCTTCAGCGTTTTCGAGGGGGTTGTCGTGCGGGCTTTCGTGGCGCCGGTGCTCGTCGTGGGCGCGACTGCGTTGACCGTCGTGGGGACGTTCCTGCCGTTCTTCCGGACGGAGCAGCGGGTGGGGCTGGAACCGTCCGGGATCGCGCAGACGACGCTGCGGGCTTGGCGGATCGACTACTCGTTCCCGGGGCAAGGCGAGATCAGCTCGTCCTCGGCACCACTGGGCGCCCCGCTGCTGCTGGCGGCCGCGGTCCTGCTGGCGGCGGCGGTCCTCGCCGTGGTGCGGCGCCGGCCCGCGCGACGGACGACGCTGGTGGGCGCGGCGTTCCTGGCCGGGGCGGTGTGCACGGTCGCGGTACACGGCTTGCGCGGCCTCGGCGAGGACGGCCGGGTCCAGACGGAGACCACGACCCTGGCCGGCACGTGGGTGCTGCTGGTGGCGGTGGCGGTGGCCGCGGGAGCGGCTGTGCTGAGCCACTCGGGCACCCCGCGCTGGGCGGATCCGGAGGCGGCGTACGCGGACACGCCGACGCCGCCGTCGGGCGTGGTGATCACGGTGCTCCCACCCGAGGACGACTGACCGGACAGGTTCCTTGCCGCGGTGCGGGTCCGGACGGAGGATCGGAGGGGTGGACAGAGCGTCGCAGGAGCCGCCCGAGCCTTCCGGGTCGCCGCTGAGCTTCCCGGTGGAGGCGCCGAAGGTCGCGGGCGTGGAACCGGGTGCGGGGTCGCCACCGGGCGGTTCACCGCTCGCGTTCCCGCCCGAGACGGCGCCGGAGGTCGGCGCCCCGGTGGATCCGCTTGCGTTCCCGGCTGAAGTCGCGCCGGAGTCCGGTGCGCCGGTGGATCCGCTCGCCTTCCCGGCCGAAGCCGCGCCGGCGCCGGAGAGCAGCGCGCCGGTTGATCCGCTCGCCTTCCCGGCTTCATCCTCGCCGGGGGTGGCGCCCGTTCCGGCCCCACCTCCGCCCGCCACGCCGCTGCCGTTCCCGGTCGCGCAGCTGCCCGGCACCGTCCCCGCATCGCCGCCGCCGCCCGTCCCGGCAGCCGGACCCCGGCCGGAGCCCACCCCGCACTCCCGCGCCCCCGGGCTCCTGCGCTTCCTCCCGCCGGCCCTCACCGTCGCGGCGGCCCTCCTGGCCACCGGTGGCCTCTTCCTGCCCCTCTTCCGCCTCCAGCAGCACGTCAGCGTCCGGCGGGGGGCCTTCGACACCCAGCTCACCGTCACCGAAACCGCCTGGGGCAGCCGGCTCGAGGTCCCCGGTCAGGAAGCCGCCGAGCAGGCCGCCTCGCCGATCGGCATTCCCGTCCTCCTCGCCGTCATCCTGCTCGTCGTCGCCGCTTTCACCGCCTTCGCGCGGCCTCGCCACGGCCGGTGGCTCATCGGCGCCGGGGCCTTCTTCACCGGCGGTGTCGTCCTCACCATCGGGATGGACGGGCCCGGGTTGTCCGCCATGGCCGACGGCCTGGACTTCGAGGTCACCACCGCCGCCGGCATGTGGCTGCTGATCGCGGCCACCGCCGTGGCCGCCGCCGCGGCGGTCGTCGCCGCGCTGCCGTCCAGGAACTGGGCCGACCCCGCCCTCGCCTACGCCGACACCCCGACCCCGCCCACCGGGGTCGCCATCACCGTGCTCCCGCCCGAAGAACCCGGTTGACCCCGGCGGTTACCGTGAAGACGTGTCGTGGCTGCTGGTCTTCTTCGGGGCGTCCGTCCTCATCGCGCTTACGCCCGGCGCGAACAACCTGCTCGGCCTCCACCACGGGATGACGCACGGTGTCCGCCGCGGCCTCGCCGGGCTGGCCGGCCGGCTGGCCGCGTTCACCCTGTTGATCACTGCCGTCGCGGCCGGGCTGGGGCAACTGCTGGCCGCTTCCGAGACGGCCTTGACGATCATCAAGTGGGCCGGTGCCGCCTACCTGCTCTACCTCGGCGTGCGCCTGCTGTGGTCGACTTTCCGGGGCAAAACGGACGTCCCCGAACCGGACACGCACCCGGCTTCCGCCTGGCGGGTGACGCGCAAGGAGTTCGGCGTCGCGATCACCAACCCCAAGGCGATCCTGATCTTCACGGCGTTCGTCCCGCAGTTCATCGACGCAGGTCACGGCCCGTTTTCGGCGCAGATTGCGCTGCTCGGCGCGGTCTACCTGCTCGCCGAGTTCCTGGCCGGCTCGGTCTACGTCGGCGCCGGCGCCGGCCTGAAGTCGATCAAGCTGACCCGGCGGGCCCGGCGCAACGTGGACCGGGGGACCGGAGTGGTCCTGGTCGGCCTCGCCGGCGTGCTCGCGACCTCGAACGCTTGATCCACAATCTGTCAAGGAATACGGCCAAGACGGCGATGTGGATCAACCCGCCGGAGCAACCTTGGTACGGAAAACGCACACGGACTGCGGACACGCCCTGTGAAGCTGTTAGAGTCGGCGACACGCTTCGGGACGAGTGTGCCCCGAAGCGTTCCTGGCTTGCCTGCCAGTAGTGCTGTGTGTTCCCGCCGGCCCCCGTGCCGGCCAAGCCGATCGTCGGTTGAGGACGGCCGACGACGCCGAGGAGGTCCCCCGCGTGTTCAGCGCCTTCCGCTCGGCTCTCGCGACGCCGGATCTACGCAAGAAGATCCTGTTCACGCTAGCCATCGTCGCGGTCTACCGAATCGGTGCGACCATTCCGGCACCCGGGATCTCCTACGGGGCGGTACAGGCCTGTAGCTCCCAGGCGCAGCAGGAAGGCGTCTACCAGCTGCTGAACCTGTTCAGCGGCGGTGCGCTGCTGCAGCTGTCGCTCTTCTCGACCGGCATCATGCCGTACATCACGGCGAGCATCATCATCCAGCTGCTCACCGTGGTCATCCCGCGGTTCGAGGAGCTGAAGAAGGAAGGCCAGTCCGGCCAGGGCAAGCTGACCCAGTACACCCGGTACCTGACGGTCGCGCTGGCGATCCTGCAGGCCACCGGCGTGGTCGCGCTCGCGGACCGCAAGCAGCTCTTCCCCGACTGCGACCAGCCGATCATCCCGGACAACAGCGTCTACTCGCTGGCGATCATCGTCATCACCATGACCGCGGGCACCGCCGTCATGATGTGGCTGGGCGAGCTCATCACCGAGCGCGGCGTCGGCAACGGCATGTCCGTCCTCATCTTCCTGAACATCGCCGCGCGCATCCCGGTCGAGGGCGGGAACATCCTGTCCAACGGCGGTGGCATCGCGCTGACGATGATCTGCATCTTCGGGCTCGTGATCATCGCGAGCGTCATCTTCGTCGAGCAGGGCCAGCGCCGGATCCCGGTGCAGTACGCCAAGCGCATGATCGGCCGCCGGATGTACGGCGGCACGTCGACCTACCTGCCGATCAAGGTGAACCAGGCCGGCGTCATCCCGGTCATCTTCGCGTCGTCCCTGCTGTACCTGCCGGACCTGATCAGCCGCCTCGTCGGCGACCAGAACAGCAACTCCGGCTGGCAGGTCTTCATCAAGAACTACATCGTGAACCAGTCCAGCTGGGTGCACATCGCGCTGTACTTCGGCCTGATCATCTTCTTCACGTACTTCTACATCACGATCACGTTCAACGTGGACGAGCGTGCGGAAGAGATGAAGAAGTTCGGCGGGTTCATCCCGGGCATCCGCCCGGGCCGCCCGACGGCCGAGTACCTGAGCTTCGTCCTGGGCCGGATCACCCTGCCCGGTTCGCTGTACCTGGGCATCATCGCGATCCTTCCGAACTTCTTCCTGTCGGTGACCGGTAGCGGGAACAACCAGAACTTCCCGTTCGGTGGCACGGCTGTGCTGATCATGGTCGGTGTCGGGCTCGACACCGTCAAGCAGATCGAAAGCCAGCTGATGCAGCGCAACTACGAAGGGTTCTTGAAGTGACGCGGCTGGTTCTCGTGGGTCCGCCCGGCGCGGGCAAAGGTACGCAGGCGGTGGCTCTGTCGGAGCAGCTGCGCATCCCGCACATCTCCACGGGCGAGCTGTTCCGCGCGCACGTCGGCCAGGAGACCCCGCTGGGCCAGGAAGCCAAGCGCTACCTGGACTCCGGTGAGCTCGTGCCCGACTCGGTGACCAACGAAATGGTCCGCGAGCGCCTGGCGGAGCCGGACGCGAAGGCCGGCTTCCTGCTCGACGGCTTCCCCCGCAACACCAAGCAGGCCGAGGTGCTCGGGGAGATCCTGGGCGACGCCGACGTCTCGCTCGACGCCGTGATCCAGCTGCAGGTGCCCGAGGACGTCGTCGTCGGGCGGCTCATGTCCCGCGGCCGCGCGGACGACACCGAAGAGGTCATCCGCCGCCGCCAGCAGATCTACGTGTCGGACACCGCGCCGCTGCTGGAGTACTACGCCGACATCCTGGTGACTGTCGACGGCGTCGGCAGCGTCGAGGAGATCTCCGGCCGGGTGCTGAAAGCGCTGCGCGACCGCACGTGAACCTCGGAGGATTGCGTGTTCTGCAAGTGCTCCGCCGTGGGCGCATGATCGAGGTCAAGACCCCGGACGAGCTGCAGGCGATGCGGGCCGCGGGGCTCGTCGTCGCCCGCACGCTCGCGGCGGTCCGCGCCATCGCGAAACCGGGTGTCAGCACGGCCGAGCTCGACGAGCTGGCCGAGCAGACGATCCGGGACGCCGGCGCGGTGCCTTCGTTCAAGGGCTACCACGGCTTCCCGGCGTCGATCTGCGCGTCGGTGAACGAGCAGATCGTCCACGGCATCCCGGCGAAGACCCAGGTGCTGGCCGACGGCGACATCATCTCGGTGGACTGCGGCGCGATCCTGGACGGCTGGCACGGCGACTCCGCCGTCACGCTGGCCATCGGCAGCGTCTCCGACGCCGACCTGGCGCTGTCCGCGGCGACCGAAGCGGCGATGTGGGCCGGCATCGAGGCGGTCAGCGCCGGCGGCCGGTTGACCGACATCTCCTACGCCGTCCAGTCGGCCGCCGAACGCGCGGGCCGCGACGACGGCGTCGAGTACGGGATGATCGTCGAGTACGGCGGCCACGGCATCGGCCGCCAGATGCACATGGACCCGTTCCTGCCGAACGTCGGCAAGCCCGGCAAGGGCCCGCGGCTGAAGCCGGGCATGGCCCTGGCGATCGAGCCGATGCTGACCGGCGGTGGCGGCGAGACCCGCGAGCTGGACGACGGCTGGACGGTCGTCACGGCCGACGGCTCCCGCGCGGCGCACTGGGAGCACACCGTCGCCATCACCGAAGAAGGCCCCTGGGTGCTCACGGCGCCCGAGGACGCGTGACCTGGGCATTCACCCACTCGTGGTGATCGCCATCACGTCCACCTGCACACGCCTTTAGCATGGTCACCCCCGGTTTGGGGGTCGCGACACGACATGCGTACACTGTCAAGTCGGCGCACTTATCGCGCCCGGATCCTGCGCGCTCGTGAATTCACGGTCTTGGGAGCCGGGCACCAGTGTGCCACGCAACACCCGACCCAGCACTAGTGCTCGAGTCGATCATGGTGTGGCGACAGACGATACCGACAGGGAAATGCGGAGGACATGGCGAAGAAAGACGGGGCCATCGAGGTCGAAGGCCGCGTAGTCGAGCCGCTCCCCAACGCGATGTTCCGCGTCGAGTTGGAGAACGGTCACAAGGTCCTGGCTCACATCAGCGGCAAGATGCGGCAGCACTACATCCGCATCCTGCCGGAGGACAGGGTTGTCGTGGAGCTTTCGCCCTACGACCTCTCTCGTGGTCGCATCGTCTACCGCTACAAGTGATCACGAAGAGCGGCTAACAGGAGAGCAGAAGACGTGAAGGTCCAGCCGAGCGTCAAGAAGATCTGCGACAAGTGCAAGGTGATCCGCCGTCACGGCCGGATCATGGTGATCTGCGAGAACCTGCGGCACAAGCAGCGGCAGGGCTGATCGCCAAGCACTCGAGCAGAGTGGATTGACGGCTACACAACCTCCCCGCACCTGCCGGCTCACGTGAGTGAACCGGTTCACCCCCGGACTTCAGGCCGGGGCTGGGACAGCCGAGGCGCAAGCCGAGGGCACGACAGGCGAGTCGGTCCCGGAACCGGACGGGGAGCAGACCTGAAGATGAATTCAATGAAGGAGCATCAGCGCCAATGGCACGACTCGCTGGCGTAGACCTCCCCCGCGAGAAGCGGTTGGAGATCGCGCTTACGTACATCTACGGCATCGGCCGTACCCGCTCGAAGCAGCTCATCAAGGCTGCCGAGCTGAACGCGGACACCCGCGTCAAAGACCTCAGCGATGACGACCTCGCCAAGCTGCGTACGTACATCGAAGAGAACTTCAAGGTCGAGGGTGACCTTCGCCGCGAGGTGAACGCCGACATCCGTCGGAAGATCGAGATCGGGTGCTACGAGGGCCTTCGCTGGCGCCGCGGACTTCCCGTCCGTGGTCAGCGCACGAAGACCAACGCCCGTACCCGCAAGGGTCCGAAGAAGACGGTCGCCGGCAAGAAGAAGGCTGGCAAGAAGTGAGCGTCCAGGGCAAGAAGGTCGTGCAGATGGGTGGCGTTCACCGCCGCGGCTCGGCTTGTGTCTCGCCCAAGGCGCTCTACGCCCGCCCGATGGCGCTCCGCAACCTGTACACCGACGCCGGTTCGATCATCCGGCGCGGCCAGGCCGAGGCGGTCGCCGCTCACCAAGAGAACGCGCGCTAACAGGAGAACCCTCAGAACATGCCACCGAAGTCTCGTACTGCGGCCGGGGCCAAGAAGGTCCGCCGCAAGGAAAAGAAGAATGTCGCGCACGGTCACGCGCACATCAAGAGCACCTTCAACAACACCATCGTCTCGATCACGGACCCGACCGGTGCCGTGATCGCGTGGGCGTCGAGTGGTCACGTGGGCTTCAAGGGCTCCCGCAAGTCCACCCCGTTCGCCGCGCAGATGGCCGCCGAGAACGCTGCCCGCAAGGCCGCCGAGCACGGCATGAAGAAGGTCGACGTCTTCGTGAAGGGCCCGGGTTCGGGCCGCGAGACGGCGATCCGCTCGCTGCAGGCGGCCGGCCTCGAGGTCGGCACCATCCAGGACGTGACCCCGCAGCCTCACAACGGCTGCCGCCCGCCCAAGCGGCGCCGGGTCTGAGGAACGGGGAGGAGTAAGAAGAAATGGCTCGTTACACCGGCCCCGCGACGCGTATTTCGCGTCGCCTCAAGGTTGACCTCATCGGCGGCGACCAGGCTTTCGAGCGTCGCCCCTACCCGCCGGGCCAGCACGGCCGCGGGCGCATCAAGGAGTCCGAGTACCTCCTGCAGTCGCAGGAGAAGCAGAAGGCTCGCTACACCTACGGCGTTCTCGAGCGTCAGTTCGTCCGGTACTACAAGGAAGCCGTCCGGCGTCCCGGCAAGACCGGTGAGAACCTGCTGCAGATCCTCGAGTCCCGCCTGGACAACGTGATCTACCGCGCCGGCATCGCCCGCACGCGCCGCCAGGCGCGCCAGCTGGTGAGCCACGGCCACTTCCTGGTCAACGGCCAGAAGGTGAACGTCCCGTCGTTCCAGGTCACCAAGTGGGACATCATCGACGTGCGGCCGAAGTCCATGGGCATGCTGCCGTTCGTGGCGGCGAAGGAGTCCTTCGGCGACCGCCCGATCCCGGCGTGGCTGCAGGTCGTCCAGTCCAACCTCCGCGTGCTGGTCCACCAGCTCCCGGAGCGTGCGCAGATCGATGTTCCGGTTCAGGAACAGCTGATCGTCGAGCTCTACTCGAAGTAGTCCGGCACCGTCGGACGCAGGGCGGCGGCGCCCGGAGTGCGCCGCCGCCGCGCCATCCCTTCGACGTCATATGGCGGGCGTCGTCTGGAAAGGAAAACAAGGAATGCTGATTTCCCAGCGGCCGGCTCTCGGCGAAGAGACGGTCAACGAGACCCGCTCCCGGTTCACCATCGAACCGCTGGAGCCCGGCTTCGGCTACACGCTCGGCAACTCGCTGCGTCGCACGCTGCTGTCGTCCATCCCGGGCGCGGCCGTGACGAGCATCCGCATCGACGGCGTGCTGCACGAGTTCACCACCGTTCCGGGGGTGAAGGAAGACGTCACCGACATCATCCTGAACCTCAAGGAGCTCGTGGTGTCCTCGGAAGAGGACGAGCCGGTCACCATGTACCTGCGCAAGCAGGGCCCGGGTGAGGTCACGGCGGCCGACATCGTGCCGCCGGCGGGTGTCACCGTGCACAACCCGGATCTGCACATCGCGTCGCTGAACGGCAAGGGCAAGCTCGAGATCGAGCTCGTCGTCGAGCGCGGCCGCGGGTACGTTCCGGCCCTGCAGAACAAGCAGGCGGGCGCGGAGATCGGCCGGATCCCGGTCGACTCGATCTACTCGCCGGTGCTGAAGGTGACCTACAAGGTCGAGGCCACCCGTGTCGAGCAGCGCACCGACTTCGACAAGCTGATCCTGGACGTCGAGACCAAGCCGTCGATCACGCCGCGCGACGCGGTCGCGTCGGCTGGCAAGACGCTGGTGGAGCTGTTCGGTCTCGCCCGCGAGCTGAACGTCGACGCCGAGGGCATCGAGATCGGCCCGTCGCCGCAGGAGGCGGACACCATCGCCGCCTACGCGATGCCGATCGAGGACCTGGACCTCACCGTCCGGTCGTACAACTGCCTCAAGCGCGAGGGCATCCACACGGTGGGCGAGCTCGTCTCGCGCAGCGAGGCGGACCTGCTCGACATCCGCAACTTCGGCGCCAAGTCGATCGACGAGGTCAAGCTCAAGCTCGTCGGCCTCGGCCTCGCGCTGAAGGACAGCCCGCCCGGGTTCGACCCGACCGCGGCGGCCGCCAGCTACGACGGTGAAGGCTGGTCGGAGGGTGTCGGCGGCATCGCCGACGGGATTTCGGACGGCCACGACGATGGCCAGGACTACGCAGAGACCGAGCAGCTCTGAGGCCGTGTGCCTGGACGCTGTGAGCTGAACTAGGAGAACCAATGCCCACCCCTACCAAGGGAGCCCGGCTCGGCGGGTCGTCCGCGCACGAGCGGCTGATCCTGGCCAACTTGGCCACGCAGCTGTTCGAGCACGGCAAGATCACCACCACCGAGGCGAAGGCGAAGCGGGTCCGTCCGCTGGCCGAGAAGCTGATCACCAAGGCGAAGCGGGGCGACCTGCACAACCGCCGTCAGGTGCAGCGCGTCGTCCGTGACAAGGACGTCGTCCACAAGCTGTTCGCGGAGATCGGCCCGCACTTCGCCGAGCGCGACGGTGGCTACACCCGGATCACCAAGACGCTGCCGCGCAAGGGTGACAACGCCAAGATGGCGGTCATCGAGCTGGTGGCCGAGAAGACGGTGACTTCGGAAGCCGAGCGCGCTCGCAAGACGAAGTTCGCGAAGGACGAGAAGCCGGCCACCCCGGTCGAGGAGACCACCGAGGCGCCCGCCGCCGAGGAGGCTCCGGCCGCCGAGGAGGCCAAGGCCGAGGAGACCACCGAGGCTCCGGCCTCGGAGGAGACCGACGCCGACGCCAAGAAGGACTGACGTCCTGACGGCCGATTCGACACCGGACGAGCCCGCCACTCCCTCCGGGGAGGGCGGGCTCGTTCGTCTGCGCCTGGACGTCTCCTACGACGGCACGGACTTCTCGGGCTGGGCCCGCCAGCCGGGCCGCCGGACGGTCCAGGGGCTCCTGGAGGAGGCGCTGCGGCGGCAGCCGCCCGGGGCTTCGGTGCCCAAGTCCGTGGTCGTGGCGGGCCGCACGGACGCCGGGGTGCACGCGACGGGCCAGGTGGTGCACGTCGACGTCGTCCCGCTCTCCCCGGCCGCCGAAGGCCGGATTCCGGTGTCCCCGGAAGGCATCCCGGACCTGACGCGCATGACGGGCCGGTGGAACCGCCTGCTGCCCGGGGACGTCCGGGTGCTGGGCGCCCGGGTGGCCCCCGAGGGTTTCGACGCCCGGTTCTCGGCGATCCGCCGGCACTACCGCTACCGCGTCTCGGACGCGCCGTGGGGTGCCGACCCGTTGCGCCGCCACGACACACTGGCGTGGAACCGTCCACTTTCGACGGACGCGATGAACGCGGCGGCCGCGGAACTGCTGGGCCTGCACGACTTCGCGGCGTACTGCAAGCAGCGCGACACGGGCACGACGATCCGCGAGCTGCAGCGCCTGGAGTGGGCTCGGGTGGACGAGCACCTGCTGGAGGTCCGCGTCTCGGCCGACGCGTTCTGCCATTCGATGGTCCGCAGCCTGGTGGGGGTGCTGCTGCTGGTCGGCGACGGCCGCCGCAGCGACGGCTGGCCGGCGAAGGTGCTGGAGAGCGGGATCCGCGACAGCGCGGTGGCCCCGGCCCACGGTTTGACCTTGCTCGGCGTGGACTACCCGCCGGACGACGAGCTGGCCAAGCGGGCCGAGCAGACGAGGAACGTCCGCAGCTCGATCGAGTGAAAGCTGATGCGCCGCCGCCGAACCTGGGCAACTCTCGAATGATCTTGACGGGTCACGGGAGGAACGGGTTCATGTCGACAAGTCTGCTCCGTGCCGCCGCGGGTTTCGCCGCACTGGGCGCGCTGGTGGCCGCCCCCGCGAGCGCGTCGGCCGCGCCGGTGCCGTTCCCGTGCGGGTACAGCTCGCAAGGCATGGACGCGCACTACCGGCACTGCGCCAACACGTTCGCGCTGATCCACGTCGACTGGGACACGGGCAGCCACTACACCGACTGCTACGGCCCCTGGGACGAGCAAACGCTCTGGCACGACGGTCCGCACCGCCAGGTCAACGCCTACTTCGTGAACACGCCGCCGCGGTTGCTGAAGAACTCCTCCGGAAACTGGATCTGCAGCGCGTCCCAGCCGGACGCCTGAAGCGGTGAAGGCCGCATCGAGGGAGCCCTCGATGCGGCCTTCACGGCGGGGGAAGCTCAGTCGCCGCGGCGGACCGGGCCGAGCAGCTGCTGCTCCTTGCCCGTCGTCACCAGCCGCAGCGGCCGCCACAGGTTGCGGCCCAGTGCCACCACCTGGTCGTCCTGCAACGTCGTCAGCTGGCGCATCATCTGCGGCGGGAGCCGCCAGATCCGCGCCGCCAGCTCGGCCTGGCCCGCCGGGAGCCGCTGCATCAGCACCAGGTCCGCCGCGTTCGCCGTCGCGCCCGCCTGCGGGTGCAGGTACGGCAGCACGTAGACCGTCGTCTGCCAGGGGGACCGCGGCGGGAACAGGTCCTGCGGGGTCGGCCCGCCGTCGGTGACGACCAGCAGCGGCGCGTCCTCCGACGGCCGCGGCAGCTCGACCGGGGACAACCGGCGGATCTGGACCAGCGGCGACGGCCGTCCGTCGCGGGTGCCGGCCGCGCGGGACAGCACCTGCCACTCCGTCGGGCGGCCCGTCGCCACCACGACCCACGCGCCGACCGCCATCGCGCGCATCGCCACCTGGCGGGCCAGGTACAGCCCGCCCACCAGCACGATGCGCGTCGGCGTCGAGCGCAGCGCCGAGATCGTCAGCGGCTCGCCCTTGAGGCCCGAGCCGAGCACGATGCCGCCGCGGTCACCCGACGGGCTGATCGCGTCGAGCATCGCCGGGTCGACGGTGAACTCCGGGGCCACCCCGAGGTTCTGCCCGGCGTCACGCATTCGGGAGCTCATGCTGTCCCTCCGATCGGCAGCGTCGCGGCGAACGCCGAGACCTGCAGCCCGCGCAGCGGCGTCAGGTCGATGCCCAGCCGCTCGGACAGCCCGTTCAGCCGCTGGTCGGCGGCTTCGAGCTCACGCGGGTTGCGCGCGCTCAGCCGGACCACGCCGCGCAGCCCGATCTTGCCTTCGTCGGACGCCGGGGAGATCGACATCGCCAGCGTCGCCGACAGCGCGCGGACGCTCGTCAGTGCGTTCAGGCTGCCGGTGATCTTGCCCTTCGGCCAGCCGGTGATCGCGTAGCTCGCGTGCCCGATGCCCGCCGCCGTCACGCCGGACCAGCGCTCCTGCAGCGTCACCTTGGTCGGCGAACCGGCGACGGAGGTGAGCTCCGCGGCCGAAATGCTCGCGCGCAGCAGCTCGTCCGGGTCGAGCGGCCGGGTCGGCACGCCCTGGGACTCCAGCGCGTTGCGCACTCGCGAAAGCGCACCGATCAGCGCGCGGTGGGCGCCGACGACGCCGCCGCCGCGCTCCCGGATCGCCGCCGGGCAGCGCCGCGGGTCGAGCCGGATCGCGACCCACGTCGTGCGCCGCGCCGCCGCGGGCAGCGGGCCGAGCACCTCCATGTAGGAGCTGAGCGCGGGCGAGTCCGCGGGCAGCGCCGCGCTGCCCGGGTAGCAGTGCCAGATCATCTGGATCGAGTCGAGGACCACGCCGCGGTCTTCGAGGCAGGGCGCGAGCGCCGACAGCGGCAGGCTCGGCGCGCCGCCGGCCTGGGTGATCAGCGCCGGCGTCGGCTCGACGAGCAGCACCGCCGTCCAGGTGCCGTCGTTCCACGCGAGGCCGACCTGCTGGCGCTCGTGGTCGACGCCGTGCGCCACCACGAGGTCCGGGACGGCGACGCGCAGCAGGTTGACGCGGGCGTCGTCCGGGCCGGTCACCGTGGTCTCCTCGGCGGCCAGCTCCTCGACGGTGCTCGGCGGCAGCGGTTCGGCGACGCGGTCGTGGGACCGGAAGGAGTAGCGCAGCGTCAGGCCGATCCACTGGGTGAACCAGCGGCCGCGCCAGCGCAGCAGCGCGACGATGAGGGCGAAGCCGGCGATGCCGACGCCGACCCACTTGAGCGACATGTCGATCGCGAGCAGCACGAGCCCGACCGCGAGGCCGACCTCGAGCACGACGAGGTTCGCGACCGGCAGCGGGCCGAGGTTCACGCCCGAGGAGCGCCGCCGCGAGGGCGGGGCCATCCGCACGGGACTGGGCGGGGGAGTGGACGGGCCGCTGTCGTCGGGGCCCTGGGGGCCGCTGGGACCGCCACCGCCGGGACCACCGGGACCGCCACCGCCGGGGCCGCCCGGGCCACCGGGACCGCCGCCACCCGGGCCACCAGGCCCACCAGGTCCGCCGGGGCCACCGCCACCGGGACCACCAGGTCCGCCGGGAGCACCGCCACCGGGACCACCAGGTCCGCCGGGGCGTCCACCCGGGCCGCCGGGTCCGGGTCCGGGGCCGCCGGGGCCGCGCGGGGGCATGCCGGGACCGCCTCCGGGTCCGCCGGGGCCACCAGGACCACCCGGGACGCCTCCGGGACCGCCGGGGCCACCGGGTCTCACCGGACGGAGCGGGGGGCCCGGCTGGCGGCCGGGCGGCGGGGGCCCGGGCGGGCCAGGCGGACGTGGAGGGTTGGTGACGGACATCCGCGCTTTCTCTTCCCCTCGTGCTTGCTGCGTACCCGGAAGCCGGGTCCCGGGGTGTCCGACACTAGCTTGAGTTGGTAGAAACCCCACACCAGACGGTCCCCGTACGGCTATCCTGCGGAACCGTACCGCGACGGGGAGAGCTGTAGGTCGAGAATGCCATCAACACCCACGACTAAGTCTCAGGTTCAGGCGTATCAGTTCGTCCTACGGCGGATGCAGTCGGCGCTGGTCCGGCGGGACGCCGTGATGCTGCACGACCCGATGCGCACCCACACGAGGGCCACCATCGTGGGCGTCGTGCTGGGCGCGCTCGGCATGATCGTGTTCGTCGTCTGGGGGCTGCTCAGCCCGGCGCCGTCGGTGCCCGATGCGGGGAACATCGTGATCGGCGAGCAGTCCGGCACGGTCTACGTGGTGATGGGCGGCAACCCGAAAACCCTTGTCCCGACGTTCAACCTGGCGTCGGCCCGGCTTCTCCTGCTGGCCCAGCAGAAGCAGCAGTCGAACGCGGGTGGCGCCGGCGGCGCGACGGCGGCGCCCGCCCCGGCGTCGGCGAGCACCGCGGCTGTGAAGAATCCCACGGTCGTTTCCGACGAGCAGCTGAAGAACATTCCGCGCGGGAAACTGACCGGAATTCCGGACGGACCGCAGCTGATGCCGTCGGACGCCCAGCGCATTTCCCCCAACTGGGCCGTGTGCGACCAGGTTCTGCTCGACACGACGCGGCCGAACCCGGACATCGGCAAGACCGACACCTACGTCTTCGGCGGCGTCGCCCCGAGCGGCCTCGGCACCGAGCTGGGCGAAAAGGAAGCGCTGCTGGCGGCGGCGGACAACGGCAAGACCTACCTGATCTACCGGCTGCCGAGCACGCAGAACCGCCCGAACGCCAACACGGTCCGCGCCGAGATCGACACCAGCGACTCGCACAACGCGGTCTCCACGGCGCTGCAGCTGCTGAACCAGAAGCCGCGGAAGATCACGCAGGGCCTGCTGAACGCGATCCCCGAGGTCCCGCGCCTGACGCCGCCGGTGATCCCGGACGGCGCGCCCCCGGCCGACCTCGACGGGCTGGCCCCCGGCGACGTCTTCTCGACCCAGCCCACCGGTGCGCAGGCGCAGTACTGGGCCATCACCACGACCGGCATCCAGGAGGTGTCGCAGGCGGTCGCCGACGTGATGCGCGTCGCGAAGCACGGTAGTGCGAGCCGGCCGCGGATCCTCGGCCTCGACAAGCTGTCGGGCGTCCGGGTGCTGCGGCTCGGCGACCCCGGCTACATCCCGGTCGACGACTTCCCGCGCTCGGTGCCGACGGTCCTCGACGCGACGAAGAACTCCGCGGTCGCCTGCCTCGGCTGGTCGGTGGTCGGCGACGGCGACAACCGCGACGGCCACACCTCGGTGTACATCGACACCCAGCTGCCGGGCCAGAACAGCCACGGCCCCAAGTTCGCCACGACCAAGGTCACCACGCCGGGCCCGAACCGCGTGCCGATCACCGGCTTCTACCTCCAGCCGGGTTTCGCCGCGGTGGTGCAGTCCGCCACCGGCAAGGCCAGCTTCGGCAAGGGCGCGATCCAGCTGATCTCCGACCGCGGGGTCCGCTACAGCGTCCCGGACGCCGCGACCGCGGACGCGATCGGGCTGAACAACCGGCAGCCCGCGCCCGAGTCGATCATCGGCCTGCTGCCGACCGGCGCTTCGCTGAACACCCAGGACGTGCTCAAGCAGTTCGACTCGGTGCCGATCGACCCGAACGCCGGCTCGTTCCCGACCCAGACGCAGCAGACCGGCGGCTGAGGGAACCAGCGGGCGGCGGCGGCCGTCACACGCCCGAAGGTTCTTCCGGTGAGCGGAGAGGTGCCATGGCCGGCTTGAGGATGGACGGCGTGGTCGTCGCCGAGTACGCCCGGACCGCCGAGGAGGCCGCTGACGACCTCCACGCGGCCGCGGCGGAGGTGGGAGGCGAAGGCGTTTCCGGCGAGTCCTACGGCGCGCTGGGGACGCAGATCGGCCTCGGCGAGTCGTACGGCCGCGCGGCGGGTGCGTTGCGGCGTCAGCTGATCGACGGCGCCGAGGCGCTGAAGTCGGCAGCGGAGGCGCTGCGGCACGTCACGGTCCGCCACAGCGGGCAGGACGCCGAGGCCGCGGAGCTCATCAAGCGCGCGGGCAGGACGGAATGATGTTCGCCGAGCCGGAGGCTTCCACGGACTCGATCCCGCACCCGCTGGCGAAGCGGGCGGCCGCGCCGGTGGCCGCCGCGGTCGCGTTCGCCCCGGACGCCGAGGGCGGCGACATCGCCGCCACCGCCGAGCCGTACCTGGCCTACCTCACCGACGTTGCCCGGCAGCTCGGGGTGATCGACCCCGTCGAGACGTACTTCCGGCCGCTGATCGGCCGCTGGGGCGACCTCGGCGCCGAAGCCGGGCGGCTGCGCTCGGCGGCGGCCGCGGCGGCCGAGGTGTCCGCGCGGCTCGACGACCGCCTCGGGCGGCTCGACGCCGGCTGGGCGGGCCGGGACGCCGACGCGTTCGTCGGGTACATGCGGGAGATCGGCGCCGCGGGCGGTGACCTCCAGGAGGCGCTCACGGTCCTCGCGGGCGCGCTCGACGAGCTGGTGACGACGCTGCGCCACGTCGTCGTCGACCTCGCCGAGGTCCTGGTCGACGCCGCGGACCTGATCTCCGAGACGATGATGCTGCCCGGCGGCGGCACCAAGCGGGCGCGGGCGCAGCTGCGGGAGACGCAGGATTCGGCGAAGGCGCTGTACGAGACGGCACGGGACGTCCTGGAGGCGTTCGACCGGCTCTGCGACGGCGTCGACGACCCCGACGCGGCCACGCGCAGCATCGAGATCGCCCACCGGTACCCGGAGGAGCGTTTCCGGCTGCACGAACCGGAATCCGCCGCCGGCGCCGGTCCGACCGCTCCCGCCGGTGCTGCCGAGGCCGGTGCCGACGAGGTCATGACGCCGTCGTCGGCGAGCGGGGACCCGGCCGAGCCGAAGCACACGGGCGTGGGCACCCCGGACGCGGCCCAGCCCGCCGACGCGGCACCACAGCCGGCGCCGGCCCAGGACAGCTCGGCCAACCACGGCACGTCGGGCATGCCGATGATGCCGATGATGGGCTTCGGCGCGTTCGGCGGAGGCGGCGGCGGTGGCCGCCGCCAGTCGAAGACGCGCCCGACGACGTCACCGTCGGAGCTGCTGGGGGAGCCCGGTCTGGTGGCCCCGCCGGTGATCGGCGAGGACGAGGACGCGCAGCAGCAGAAGAAGAAACCGCCGGCGCCACCGGCGAAGTGACCTGAACCCGGCCCGCGGTGCGAACCGCGGGCCGGGCTTCGTTCAGCGGCGGGTGGCGGCCGGTTCGGCCGGGCGGTTGCGGCGGATCGTGCGCATCACGAACAGCGTGATCAGCAACGCCACCAGACCGCCGCCGGTGCCGGCCAGCGCCACGATCATCGGCGTCGAGTTGTCGTCGTTCGCCGGGGGGAGCTGAGCCACCTGCGGGGCCGGGATCGGCGCCTGGTTGCCCACCTCGGACGGGAGGCTCTGGGTCAGCGCGGCCACCGGGTCGATGACCCCGTAGCCGACGAAGTTGTCACGCCCGCCCGGCGCCGCCGGGTGCTGCGCGGTCTCCTTGATCCGGTTGATGATGCCCTTGGCGTCCAGGTTCTGGTACTTGGCCTTGACCAGGGCCGCGAGGCCCGACACGTACGGTGCCGCGAAGCTCGTTCCCTGGATCGCGCTGGCCTTGTCGCCGCTTTCGAACGTCAGGTTCGCCAGGCCGTCGGAGCCTTCGGCGGGGTCGAGCGAGATGATCTGCGTCCCCGGCGCCGCGACGCCGACCCACGGACCGTGCACGCTGAACGGGGCCACGCCGCCGGTCTCGTCGATCGCGCCCACCGACAGCACGTCGTCGGCGAACCACGGCGGCGTCACGATCGTCTTCGGCCGCCGCGCGTCCGGCTGGTCGTTCTGCGGGCACGTGTCCGTCGCGTTGCCCGCGGCGGCGATGATCACGATGCCCTGCGACGCGGCGAAGTGGACGGCGGCCTGGACCTGCTGCTCGCCGTCGGTGATGCGCCCGTCGGCGGGGCGGCAGTTGTCGACCGACATGTTGATGATGTCGGCCTCGTGCCGGTCGGCGATGCCGCGGATGATCTCGGCCAGCGTCTTCAGCGTACCCGCCGTGCCGGCCTTCTCCAGCTGGCGCCCGCCGTTCGACTGCCCGGGGGACGTCCCGTCGCCTTCACCGGAGCCGCCGCCACCGCCCTCGGTGCTCGGCGGCAGCGAAGACTGCGAGCCGGCGGGCGGGTTGGTGCCCGACGACGGCGTCCCGCTCGAGCTGGCGGGCGGGTTCGGCGTCGACGTCGACGTGTCCGGCTCGTAGTTCTCGCTCAGCTGCCGGTAGGACACGATCGTGGCGTCCGGGGCGACGCCGACGAACCCGACCTCCGGGTTGTCCGGCCGGGCCGCGATGATGCCGGCGACCTCGGTGCCGTGGCCGTCGCAGTCCTCGAGGCCGTCGGGCTTCCCGTTCGGCTTCGCGACGTACTCGCCGCCGGACTGGAGGCGGTCCTGCAGCCAGGGGTGCTTGGTCACGCCCGTGTCGACCACGGCGACCTTGACGCCCAGGCCGGCGCCGCCGTTCGTGGCGGCCCGGACGATCTCCTGCGCCTTGGCGATCTGCAGGTACTCCTGGCCCCACGGCCGGTTCTTCAGCACGATGTTCTGGCCGAGCGTGCTGCGCTGGACGCAGCCCTTCGACTGCTTGTACTTCTTGTCCGGCTGCCGGGAATCGGGGATGAGCTTGGTCATGTCCACCGGCGGCGGTGTCGCGAAGTAGCCGTCGGACGGCGCCGCCTGGCCCCACGCCGGGACCGTCGCGCCGACCGGGACCAGCACGCCGAGCGTGCCGGCGATCAGGGCCGTGGTGGTTCGCCGGGTTGCGCCGAAACGGCGTCCTGGTGCCATCCGAGATTCACCCGATCCGGTCACTTGAAGTTCAGGTGCCGCAGGGTGGTGTACAGGTCCATCACCCCGAGGGCGAGCGGGAGCACCGAGGCGATGCAGATCGCTTCGATGATCTCCACCGTGCGCCGCAGCGGCGGCGAGAAGCGCTGGTTCGGGAAGATCACACCGACCACGAGCGCGCCCGCGGCCAGCAGCACCAGCGCGCCGAAGACGTAGAGCAGGCGGTTCTGCGCGCTCGCCGTGATCAGCCAGCCGATCCCGATGCCGGTCGCCGCGACCAGGCCGTTGGTGAGCAGGGCGATCGCCTGGCTGCCGTTGGCGTACGCGCGGGCGCGCAGGAGCAGCACGAGCGTCGCGACGACGCCGAGGATGATCCCGAACGCGCCGGGCGCGGTGGCGGCGATGATCGCGGACACCGCGACCGTGGCGCCGCAGCCGATCATCAGGCCGGTCATGTAGTTGTGCGCGACCGCCGTGCGGCGCTCGATCGCGCGGTAGTCCGGGAAGCCGGAGTCTTCCTTCAGCTCTTCGGCGTTGCTCGGGACGTGCGGCAGCGGCAGCTTCGCCAGCCAGATCGTGGCCCGCGGCAGGATCGAGATGCAGGCGAGGGCGACCGCGACCGTGCCGGCCGCGATGCCGGCCGCCGGGTGCGCGACGAGCGTGCCGAAGAGGAAGGCCAGCGCGCCGAAGGTGCCCGCGGTCGCGGCGGCGATGAACGTCGTGATGCCGGCGCCGATGACCATGATGCAGACCGACGCGACGATGATCACGAGCACGGCGCCGAGCAGCAGGTTCGCCCGCATCGAGAGACCGGGCACGATGTAGAAGCCGCTGACGAACGCCAGCGGCAGCCCGCCGGCCGCGGCGATCAGGACGCCGGTGGCTTCCGCGCCGTAGGCCTTGGCGAGGGTGGCACCGACCGCGACGCAGGCGATGGCGCCGATGCCGCCGGCGATGGCGGCGCCGAGCGCGCTGCCGCCGTAGAGCGAGCCGCTCATGAACAGCGCGATGGCGGCGGCGACCAGCGCCAGCCCGCCCGCGACGTGGCCGAAGCGGTTCGCCGTCTCCTTGGTCCACGGCCGGAAGCTGTCGGGCGAGGACTCGGCGATGGCGTCGACGACGTCGTCGTACAGCGGCGGCGGCGGGTTCTCGTTGCGCTTGCGCAGCTGCAGCAGCTCACCGTCGACGACGCCGAGCGAGGCGAGCGTGCGGCTCGGGTCGAGCGGGGCGTCGCCGAGCTTGGCGAGCGCCCAGCCGCCGTGCCGCGCCCCGCCGTCGGGCGAGGACTCCTTGGCCATGTCCAGCAGCATCGGCAGGAGATCGGCCACCGCGACGTCGGCGGGCAACGCCACGTCGATCCGGGTGGACGGTGCGACGACCGTCACCCTGCTGAAAACTGTCGTGCCCGTAGCCACTGCACTGCCCCCGCTCGGTCGAGACTGCTCCCGGGGGAACTTATACCGAACCCCGGTGCGGGCATCACCGAACGTCCGAAAATCACCGGCAGCGGCAGGTCAGGTCCCGGAACCGGGCATTACTGCCGGTGCCGGGCCGTACACTCGCCTGACGAGGGCGAGCCGGCGTCGGCGAGCGGTTCCGGCATCCGCCGGAATTACTCCGGGGCGTTCGATAGGTTGTTCCCACACCTTGCGGTGGCCGCCATCGTCGAGTTTTGAATGAGGGGTCCTTCGATGAGCACGCTGCAGTTCAAGAAGTCGCCGCGGCTGGCGGCACCGCGCCCGCCGGGCGGTGAGGTGCACCTCGAGCCGCCGCCCGAGGTGCCGCGCGTCATCCCCGGCAACATCGTCATGAAGGCGCTTCCGGTCGTCATGATCGTCGCGTCGCTCGGGATGATGGTCTTCATGTTCCAGGCCAGCAACCGGAACCCGATGATGATGGCCATGGGCGGCATGATGGTCGTCGGCACGCTCGGGATGATGGCCGGCGGCGGGGGCAAGGGCGGCGGCGCCAAGCGCGCCGAGATGGACGAAGACCGCAAGGACTACCTGCGCTACCTGGGCCAGATGCGCGACCGCGCCCGCGAGGCGATGGTCGACCAGCGCGCCGCGCTGGAGTGGGTGCACCCCGACCCCCAGTCCCTCTGGTCGCTGGCCGCCAGCCGCCGCATGTGGGAACGCCGCCAGAACGACCAGGACTTCCTGCACCTGCGCGTCGGGCGCAGCTCGCACCGCCTCGCGACGCGGCTGGTCCCGCCGCAGACCGGGCCGGTCGACGAGCTGGAGCCGATCGCCACCCTCGCGCTGCGCCGGTTCGTGCGCGCGCACTCGATCGTGCCGGACCTGCCGACCCAGATCACGCTGCGCGGGTTCGCCGCGGTCAGCATGCAGGGAGATCGCGCCCTGACCCGCGGCCTCACCCGCGCGATGCTCGCGCAGCTGGTCACCTTCCACAGCCCCGACGACGTGCTGATCGCGATCGCCACCGCGGGCCGCGCGAAGGAGGAGTGGGAGTGGGCGAAGTGGCTGCCCCACGTCCAGCACCCCACGCTGTCGGACGGCATCGGCCAGCTCCGCATGATGGCCGGTTCGCTGGCCCAGATCGAAAACTGGCTCGACGAAGAACTGCGTGACCGCCAGCGGTTCTCCCGCAACGCCACCCCCGCGCCGGACCAGCCGCACGTCGTGATCATCGTCGACGACGCCGAGGTCACCCGCGAAGAGCAGATCATCCTCGAGGAGGGCCTGGTCGGCGTCACGCTGGTCGACCTGTCCGACTCCATCGGCAACCTCGCCGCCCGCCGCGGCCTGCGCCTGGTCGTCGAACCCGACCGCCTCGGCGCGCGCAGCGCCGGCGGCGTCGAGTGGTTCGGCCGCCCGGACACCCTGTCGGTGGTCGAGACCGAGTCGCTCGCGCGGCTGATCTCGCCCTACCGCGTCGGCGGCGCGGCCGGCCAGGACGTCGGCGACGAAGAGCCGCTGCTGTCCAACCCGTCGCTGCTGGAGCTGCTGGGCATCCCCGGCGACCCGATGACGTTCGACGTCCAGCAGGCGTGGCGGCCCCGGCCGATCCGCGACCGCTACCGCGTCCCGTTCGGCGTCGGCGAGTACGGGCAGCCGGTCGAGCTGGACATCAAGGAAGCCGCGGCCGAGGGCATGGGCCCGCACGGCCTGTGCATCGGCGCGACCGGTTCCGGTAAGTCGGAGTTCCTGCGGACGCTGGTGCTGGGCATGCTGGCCACGCACTCCTCGTCGACGTTGAACTTCGTCCTGGTCGACTTCAAGGGTGGCGCGACGTTCCTGGGGCTGGACAAGGCCCCGCACGTCTCGGCGGTCATCACCAACCTCGCGGACGAGGTCACGCTGGTCGACCGCATGAAGGACGCGCTGGCCGGCGAGATGAACCGGCGGCAGGAAGCGCTGAAGAACGGCGGTAACTTCAAGAACGTCTGGGAGTACGAGAAGGCCCGCGAGAACGGCGCCGACCTCGACCCGCTGCCCGCGCTGTTCATCGTCTGCGACGAGTTCTCCGAGCTCCTCGCCGCGAAGCCGGACTTCATCGACCTGTTCGTCGCGATCGGCCGGCTGGGCCGGTCGCTGCAGATGCACATGCTGCTCGCCTCGCAGCGCCTGGAAGAGGGCAAGCTGCGCGGCCTCGACTCGCACCTGTCCTACCGGATCGGCCTGAAGACGTTCTCCGCGGCGGAATCCCGCGCGGCGATCGGCGTGCCGGACGCGTTCGAGCTGCCCTCGGTCCCCGGTGGCGGCTACCTCAAGTACGACACCTCGACACTGGTGCGGTTCAAGGCGTCCTACGTCTCGGGCCCGTACCGGCCTGCCGGCATCCAGGCGGCGGGCCCGGCGGCGACCGTGGTCCGCGCGGACAAGCGGCCGCAGCTGTTCGTCCCGGACTTCGTCGAGCTGCCCAAGGAACCGGAGCCGCAGCAGATCGAGGCGGCCCCGGTCCAGCAGCAGCCGCAGTCGGAAGAGGCGGTCGAGCCCTCGGAGCTGGACGTCATCGTCTCGCGGCTGATCGGGCAGGGCCCGCCGGCGCACGAGGTGTGGCTGCCGCCGCTCAAGGACCCGAACTCCCTGGACACGCTGCTGCCGAACCTGAACCCGACCGACGACCGCGGCCTCTCCCCGGTCGGCTTCTTCGGCAACGGGCGGCTGCAGGTGCCGCTGGGCATCATCGACCGGCCGTACGAGCAGCGGCGCGACCCGCTCTGGGCGGACTTCTCCGGTGCGGCGGGCCACGGTGTGATCGTCGGCGGGCCGCAGTCGGGCAAGTCGACGATGCTGCGGACGCTGATCATGTCGATGGCGCTGACGCACACGCCGGAAGAGGCGCAGTTCTACTGCCTCGACCTCGGTGGTGGCACGCTGGCCGGTCTGGTCGACCTGCCGCACGTCGGTGGCGTCGCGGTCGCCCGGCGCGAGCCGGACAAGGCCCGCCGGATCGTGGCCGAGCTGACCACCCTGCTCACCGAGCGGGAAGGCCGGTTCGGGGCGATGGGCATCGACTCGATGACCGAGTTCCGCAACCGCAAGCGCCGCGGCGAGATCCGGGCGGACCAGGACCCGTTCGGCGACGCGTTCCTCATCGTCGACAACTGGCGTGCCCTGCGGGATGACTTCGAAGAGCTGGAAACCACGATCACCCGGCTCGCCACGCAGGGTCTGTCCTACGGCGTGCACGTCGTCATCGCCGCCAACCGGTGGGCCGACATCCGCCCGGCGATCAAGGACATGATCGGCACCCGGTTCGAGCTGCGCCTCGGTGACCCGACCGAGTCCGACATCGACCGCCGCGTCGCGGTCAACATCCCGACCGGACGCCCCGGCCGCGGCCTGACGCGGGAGAAGCTGCACATGCTGGGCGGCCTCCCGCGGATCGACGGCTCGAGCGACCCGGAGACGATCGCGGCCGGCGTGGCCGACGCGGTGGCGAAGATCAAGGGTGCCTGGCGCGGCCGGGTGGCCCCGCAGGTCCGCCTGCTGCCGGAGATGATCACCTACGAAGAGGTGCTCAAGCTCGACGCCCACCGCGATTCCAAGCTGATCCCGATCGGGGTCAACGAGGAGGACCTGCAGCCGATCTACCTGGACTTCAACGCCGAGCCGCACTTCTACGCCTTCGCCGACGGCGAGTCGGGCAAGACGAACCTGCTGCGCCAGATCGCCCGGGGCATCTCCGAGCGGTTCACCGCCAAGGAAGCGCTGATCCTGCTGGTCGACTACCGGCGCACGATGCTCGGGTTCATCCAGGGCGACTCGCTGCTCGGGTACGCGGTGTCGGCGGCGCAGCTGGAAAGCATGGTCGGCGACGTCTTCAACTCGATGACGCGGCGCCTGCCGGGCCCGGACGTCACGCAGGAGCAGCTGAAGACGCGGTCGTGGTGGAAGGGGCCGGAGCTGTTCATCCTGGTCGACGACTACGACCTGGTCGCGACCTCGACGAACAACCCGCTGCGGAAGATCTCCGACTTCCTGCCCCAGGCCAAGGACGTCGGCCTGCACCTGGTGGTCGTGCGGCGCACCGGTGGTGCGAGCAAGGCGATGTACGACCCGATCATCGGCAAGCTCAAGGAGATCGCGGCGCCGGGCATGGTGATGAACGGTTCCCGCGACGAAGGCGCGCTGGTCGGCAACATCAAGCCGTCCGCGATGCCACCGGGCCGGGGCAACCTGCTGACCCGCAAGGCGGGCAAGCAGCTGATCCAGGTGTCGTGGATCAACCCCGACTGACGACGGCGGCCGGACGCGCTCTCGGCGGGGTGGGTAGGTTCCTCCCCGAGGGTGCGTCCCGCCGGCGGGACGCGGGGGAACGCGACAAGTACTGCGGGAGCTGCTGGTGACGGTCCGGGTTGCGGTGGACTTCGGGACGTCGAGCACCTGCGTCGTCGCCTCGGTGAACGGGCGCGATCCGCAGGTCGTCGTGATCGACGGCCAGCCGCTGATGTCCTCGGCGGTGTTCGCGGCGGCGGACGGCACGCTGTTCGTCGGCCAGGAGGCCGAGCGGCAGGCGGCCGTCGACCCGGCGAGGTACGAGCCGAACCCGAAGCGGCGGATCGACGAAGGCGAGCTGCTGCTCGGCGACAGCGTCCTGCGCGTCACCGACGTCGTGCACGCCGTGCTGGGCCGCGCGGTCGCCGAGGCGCGCCGGCTGGCCGGCGAGGCCGAGGTCGACCTGCTGGTGCTGACCCACCCCGCGGACTGGGGTGCCATCCGCACCCGGCTGCTGCGCCAGGCCGCCGGCGGGCTGGCGCGCGAGGTCGCGCTGGTGCCCGAGCCGGTCGCGGCGGCGGTCTACCACGCGGCGACGTTCGCGCCGCAGGACGTGACGAACGACCGCACCGTCGAGTTCAGCGGCCGCCCCGGCGACGCGCTCGCGGTGCTGGACCTCGGCGGCGGCACGGTCGACGTCAGCGTGGTGCGGCGGCTGCCGCCGGACGCCGCGCGCGACCGGGCCGGCCGTCCGCAGCGCGGCGGCTTCCAGGTGCTCGCCACCCGCGGCGACCCCGCGTTCGGCGGCGCGGACATCGACCAGGCGCTGCTGGAGCACGTCGGCTCGCTGGTGGCCGGTGCGGACCAGGACGCGTGGCGGCAGCTCGTCGAGGGCCGCGAAATGGTGGACCGGCGCCGCCGCCGCGTCCTGCGCCAGGACGTGCGGGGCGCCAAGGAAACGCTGTCGCGGCACGCCTACACCGACGTGCCGATGCCGCCGCCGTTCGCCGACGCGCACGTCACGCGCGAAGACCTGGAGCGGCTGATCGCGGCGCCGCTGGGCCGCGCGGTGGAGCTGACGGTCGCGGCCATCGCCGACGCCGGCCTGCGGCCGAAGCAGCTCACGGCGATCTTCCTGGTCGGCGGGTCGAGCCGGATCCCGATGATCTCCCGGCTGGTGCACGAACGCACCGGCGTCGTGCCGACGAGCCTCGACCAGCCCGAGACGGTCGTCGCCCGCGGCGCGCTGCGGGCGGTGCTGGTGGATCCGGACCGCACGGGCGCGCTGCCCGGCGAAGCCATGGCGCGCCTCGGTGCGGTGCCCGGCGGTGCCCTCGGCCCCGCCGCGCAGCGCACGGAGGTCGTCCGCCCGGGCGACGTCGCCCCGCGCCCCGCGGACCAGCGCCCGGCGCCGCCGCGCACGCCGGCCGCCGCGCCGGTCCCGCCCGGGCCCGCCGCGTTCCCGAACCGCGCGGCCCCGCCGTCGCCGCCCCACGGGCAGCCGGCGGCCCGGCCGTGGACCCCGGCCGCCGGCCAGCCCGCCCAGGGCCCGCCGCCCGGCCACCGGCCCGCCGTCGCCCCCGCGCAGCCGGAGAAGAAGAGCCGCAAGAAGCTGTGGGGGATCGCCGGCGTCGCCGTGGCCGTCGTGGCCGCGCTCGTCGTCACCGGGATCTTCGTGTTCCGCGGCTCCGGCGGCGACGCCGAGACCGGCCGGACGCTCGCGCAGTACGACTTCAAGTTCGTCTCGCCCGAAGACTGGGTCCAGACCGACGACCGGGTCGCCCAGAAGCAGGTCGTCATCCACCCGCAGGAGTCCCGCGACGGCAACGACCTGCTGGTCGCGCAGGAGTTCGTGATGGACTACGACGCGACGGCGGACCCGCAGAAGCTGGTGGACTACCTCAAGAGCGGCGCGGAGTCCAAGCCCGATCAGTACGGCTCGTTCAACCCGAGCCTGTCGTACGCGGGCAAGACCGTCATCGGCTACCACGAGATCAAGCCGGACCGGCCCGACCTCCAGGTCGACTGGTACGTCGTCGCGAAGGGGCGGATCCGCGTCCACGTCGGCTGCCAGTACGCCACGGCGCAGCTGCGCGACCGGGTCTCCGCCGCGTGCACGCAGGCCGTGCGCACGGTCGAGATCCTCGGCTGAGGAGAAAGGAGGGCACCCGGTGCCGTCCGAAGAGTTCGACAGTGCCGCGGCCGCCTTCCGGCGCACCGGCGAAGACGCGGTGACGCACGCTCGCCGCGTCTCCGGGACCGCGAAGGCGCGCACCTACCGGCACCACAGCGAAAACGCCGAACTGCTGAAGCGCCACGGCCGCGGCGCGAAGTCCGGCGACCCGACGCCCGGCACGCTGCGCGCCGCCGCCGAACGGTTCCGCCGCGCCCGCGGGTTGTCCGTCCCGGTGGTTCCCGATCCGGCCGATTCGGTTCCTTCGCGTTCGCAATCCACCGCTCGTGCCCCTCGAACGGGTGACGAGGACGAAGACTTTTCCCAGATGCGAATCATGAAACGCGACGGCTGACGCGCGTCGGCGATTGCTGTGCGTGTGCTAACTCCGCTGGTGGAGAACGCTTTTCCGAGTGAGCCGTCGCCGAGTCGGGTGGTTCCCGCAATACCCGTCGCGATCGGTTCCTCAGATGAGCGTTCACGCAAGCAACTACTTGCGGGCAAACCACGACAAGGGGGAACCGGACGTGGCAGGGTCTGCGTCGTAGGGCCGTACAACGAACAAGCTTGGTACGGACAATCACTCTTGAGAAGGGGGTCCCAGCATGGCTGGATCCGGGTTCACAGGGACAGTTCAGCAGTTCACCGAAGCCGAAGGCCGCGTCACCGAGGTGCGCGCCGGCATGGACGCCAACCTGGTGACCCTGCGCGACCGCATCGAGGCCACCCGCGCCGGCTGGCAGGGTGAAGCGCAGAAGGCGTTCGACAACGTCATGCGCCGCTTCGACGACGACGCCCGCCAGATGAACCAGGCGCTGCAGCGCATCGCGGAGCTGCTCCGCGAGGCCGGTTCGAAGTACGAGCGTTCCGAGCAGCAGCAGCAGGAGATCCTGTCGGCCGTCAACAAGGGCTTCGACGCACTCGGCTGAGTTCCACCCCTGAACCTCTTTTCTCCACACCAAAACTTTTCCAGCACAAAAGGAGCGCACCATGCCCGATGGCGCCGGCATTGTCGTCAATTACGCCACCATCCACGCGGCCGCCGAGGACTGCAACGCCACCGGTGGCGAGCTGCAGCAGGCGTTCGACCGCCTGAAGGACGACCTCAAGCCGCTGATCACCACCTGGAGCGGTTCGGCCAAGGAGCAGTACGACGCGGCCCAGCGCACCTGGGACCAGAAGTTCGAGGACCTCAAGCAGGTTCTGGCGCAGATCGCCGCCGCCCTGCCGGAGATCGCGAACGGCTACCAGTCGACGGACAACGCGGTCGAGGGCCTGTTCTGAGCCGCTGACCCCGGAACCACGGCGGGCCCGCACTCCGGTGCGGGGCCCGCCGTTTTCCGTTTCGCGGCAACGAAAAACTCAGTGCGGCGCGCCGACCTCGTACTCGGGCCGGTCGTTGAGCACCCGCACGGTGACTTTCTTGTCCTGGCCGCCGATCTTCACCGTGCAGTCGAACGTCGTGCCGTTCCGGGCGGCTTCGTTCGCCGGGCACTGCGCGTTCGTCACGTCCGGCTCGCCGTAGCTCTCGTTGAGGACCTTGACCACGCCGTCCTCAAGGGACTGTTGCTCCAGGACGTCGCCGCGGAACGCGCCCAGCAGCCACGCCGTCACGCCGCCGACGGCGAGCACCAGGATCGCCGCGCCGGCGATCAGCAGCGGCTTCTTCGACTTCGGCTTCTTCTCCGGCTCCGCGGCGAACGCGCCCAGGCCGCCGTACTGCGCCGGCTGGAACCCGCCGCCGTACTGCTGCTGCGGAGCGGGCGGCGGGAACTGGGCCGGCTGGCCACCACCCGGCGTGCCCGGCTGCTGCGGCGTCGGCTGGGACGGCGGCTGCCACGGGCCGCTCTGCTGCCCCGGCTGCCACGGCCCCGAGAACGACCCGGAACCCTGCTGCGCGGGGTTCCACTGGCCGGTGTAGGACCCGGAAACCGCGCCCGGGTCGGCGTTCTGCTGCCACTGCCCGGCGTGCGGGCCGGTCGCCTGCTGCTCCTGCCACCCCGCGGGCGTGCCGGCCGGGTTCTGCGGGTTCTGCGGGGGCTGCCACCACTGCGGTTGCTGCTGGGGGCCGGGCGGCTGGGTCATCGGAGATCACCTCGGGTCGTGGTCACGCGTCAGCTGCCCTGGGCTTCGCCGAGCCGGCGGTAGAAGTCGTTCATCGCCGCCCGGTCGGGCAGCACCGTGATCTGCGACGCGTCCGGCACCCTCGGCATGTCCTGCTGGCTCGCCTTGCCGGTGAACCGGAAGTCGTACTTGAGCTCCAGGTTGTGGCCGTCGCCGGAGAACTTGGCGTCCATCCCGAACGAGACCAGGCTGCCGTCCGGGTTCAGCGTGATCGTGGTCGGCACCATGGCCTTCTTCAGCTCCGGCCCGATCTGGTTCGTGATGCTGGGCGGCAGGATCTCGACCTTGTTCTTGACGAAGATCTCGAACGGCACGTTGACGGTCAGCGCGGTCTTCCCGTCGCCGAGGCTCTTCGCCCCGCGGACCGCGCGCTTGTCCGCCTTGTAGGCGTCCACGGTCGAGTCCGCCATCCGGCACGGGGTCAGCACCCCGCCCCAGACGCACGGCTGGACCAGGCCGGCCTCCGGCTTCGGCATCGACACCCACGCCGTCGGCGAGACGCCCTTCTGGACGTAGAACGGGCCGAGGTAGGTGTACTCGACCGCGCCGTCGGCGGGCGTGTACGTGTCGATGATCTCGTCCGGGTTCTTCTGCGACCGGTGCCGCACCGCCCGGCTCTCCGGGCTGCCGGCGCGCGCCGACGTCACGGTGCTGTGGATCCACTTGTCGTCGAACTTGAAGTAGGCGTCCAGCGAGTTGGTGACGTCGCGCGTGTCGGTGATGGCGTCGGACAGCTTGCCGATGATCTGCTCGAACTTCGCGCCGACGTAGTCCGCCGCGTCGTCGCCCTTCGGCAGCGCGGTGCCCGCCTTGGCCGTGCCGCAGGCGCTGACCAGGGCCAGGATGGCGCCCAGGACGAAGATCGCCGTCGGTCGTCTGCTCATGCGCGTCCCCTGCTCGAATGGTGCCGCCCGGATCGTCTCATCCTCGCGTGTCGGGGCGACGCGTGCAGGCACTTCGACGGGAAAACCGGGTAGAGTCCGGCTGCGCCCGGGCCGGTCGGAGCCTAGTATGGGCCCTTCAACCCACCCCCGATGCACAGGTGCGGTGGGCGTGCGGGTATCTTTACATGTCGTTGTGCGCTGCGGCGCGTAAGCGCTAGGCCCGCACAGAACCCACACGCAATGTTGACGACGAGGTAGACCCTTGCCCACGTACAGCCCCAAGCCCGGCGATCTCACTCGTGCCTGGCACGTGATCGACGCCGAGGATGTCGTGCTCGGAAGGCTGGCGACCGAGGTCGCCACGCTGCTGCGCGGCAAGCACAAGCCGACCTACGCCCCGCACGTGGACACCGGTGACTTCGTCATCATCGTCAACGCCGAGAAGGTCGCGCTCACCGGTAACAAGCGCGAGCAGAAGTTCGCCTACCGGCACAGCGGTTACCCCGGCGGTCTGCGCAAGCGCTCCTTCGGCGAGCTGCTCGACACCAAGCCCGAGCACCTCGTCGAGAAGGTCGTCAAGGGCATGCTGCCGAAGAACAAGCTCGGCCGCGCCCAGGCGAAGAAGCTGAAGGTCTACGCCGGCGCTGAGCACCCGCACGCCGCGCAGCAGCCGCAGGCGCGCGAGATCACCAAGATCGCGCAGGTCGCGCAGTGAGTGAGGAACAGTCTGTGACCAGCACCGAGACCGAGACCCCCGAGGTCGTCGAGGCCACCGAGGCGACCGAGACCGGCGCCGTCGCGACCAGCGAGACCCCCGCCGCGCCGCGTCCGTCGCGTGCCGCCGGCGGCAACGCGCAGACCGTCGGCCGCCGCAAGGAGGCCGTCGTCCGCGTGCGGGTCGTCCCGGGTACCGGTGAGTTCAAGCTCAACGGCCGCACCCTCGAGGAGTACTTCCCGAACAAGGTGCACCAGCAGCTCATCCGCGAGCCGCTGGTCACGGTCGAGAAGCCGGACTCCTTCGACATCTTCGCCAACCTCAAGGGCGGCGGCGTCTCCGGCCAGGCCGGTGCGCTGCGCCTGGCGATCGCCCGCGCGCTCGTCGAGGTCGACGCGGACGACCGCCCGGCCCTCAAGAAGGCCGGCTTCCTGACCCGTGACGCGCGCGCCACGGAGCGGAAGAAGTACGGCCTCAAGAAGGCCCGCAAGGCCCCGCAGTACAGCAAGCGCTGATCGCGCCCCTGGCGCAACCCACCGGAGCGCCCATCCGTCCATCGGATGGGCGCTCCAGTGTTTTTCTGGGGTGTGTCGTTTCCGCGGCCGGGAGCGACACTCGGGGGTGGAACACCGCGGTCCGTCAGGGTCGCTAGGTTGTCGTGGCGGTTCACTGGTGACCGCACTGAGGAGGTCCATCGATGGCACGCCTGTTCGGTACCGACGGGGTACGTGGCCTGGCCAACGCCGAGCTGACGCCGGAGCTCGCGCTGGCGCTGGCGGCCAGCGCCGCCCGCGTGCTCGCCGCGCACGACCGCTCGCACCGGCCGGTCGCGGTCGTCGGCCGCGACCCGCGCGCCAGCGGCGAGATGCTCGAGGCCGCGGTCGTCGCGGGCCTCACGTCCGCCGGGGCCGACGTCCTGCGCGTCGGCGTCCTGCCGACCCCCGCCGTCGCCTACCTGGTCGGCTCGCTCGAGGCCGACCTGGGCGTGATGATCTCCGCGTCGCACAACCCGATGCCCGACAACGGCATCAAGCTCTTCGCCGCGGGCGGGCACAAGCTGCCCGACGGCATCGAGGACGAGATCGAGGCCGGCCTCGCGGACGGCAAGGTCCGCCCGACCGGGGCCGGCGTCGGCCGCGTCCACGACGTCGACGACGCCCTCGACCGCTACGCCACCCACCTGCTCGGCGCGACGCCGCACTCGCTCGCCGGGCTGAAGGTCGTCGTCGACTGCGCGAACGGCGCGTCGTCGGCCGCCGCCCCCGAGGTGTACCGCCGCGCCGGCGCCGAGGTCGTCGCGCTGCACGCGGAGCCCGACGGCATCAACATCAACGACCACTGCGGCTCGAACCACCCCGAGAAGCTGCGCGAGGCGGTCGTCGCGCACGGCGCCGACCTGGGCATCGCCCACGACGGCGACGCCGACCGCTGCGTGGCCGTCGACTCCGCCGGCGAGCTCGTGGACGGCGACCAGATCATGGCCGTGCTGGCCCTCGCGCTGGCCGAGTCCGGCGAGCTGGTGAAGGACACGCTGGTCGCGACCGTGATGAGCAACCTCGGCCTGCACCTGGCGATGAAGGCCCACGGCGTGAACGTCGTCACGACGGCGGTGGGCGACCGGTACGTCCTCGAGGAGCTGCGCGCGAGCGGCTACGCCCTCGGCGGCGAGCAGTCCGGCCACGTCGTGCTGCCGGCCCACGCGACCACGGGTGACGGCCTGCTGACGGCCCTGCGCCTGATGAGCCGCATCGCCGAGACGGGCAAGTCCCTGGCCGACCTGGCCGCGGTGATGAACCGGCTGCCGCAGGTCCTGGTGAACGTCCCGGTCGCGGACAAGGCGGCGGTCGCCGACTCCACCGAGGTCCGCGACGCGGTCGGCGCGGTCGAGGCCGAGCTGGGCGAGGAGGGCCGGGTGCTGCTGCGCCCGTCCGGCACCGAGCAGCTGGTCCGCGTGATGGTCGAGGCCCCGGCGCAGTCGACGGCCCAGGCCGCGGCCGACCGCCTGGCCGGCGTGGTTTCAGCGGTTTCCTGACCGGGTGACCACGGCCTTCGCCAGGCCGTGGAACACCGGGTGGCTCTTCCACACGACGTCTCGCACCTCGCAGCCCTCGCCCAGCCTCCGGGCGAGGGCGGCGAGTGCGACCTCACCTTCGGCCAGCGCGACTCCCGACCCCGGGCAGGCGTGGCGCCCGAGCCCGAACGGCAGCCCCTCGGCCAGGGACACCGCCACCGGCCCCTCCGGCCCGAACCGCAGCACGTACCGGGCCGGGCAGACCGCGGTCACCAGGTCACGCACACTCCGCGGCCCCGAAGCCGCGAGTTCCAGCCCGGCGCAGGCGAGGAAGTTCAGCGAGTTCTCGTACGCCGCGTGGGCCAGCACGACGGCGTTGAGCGCCAGCTCGTCTTCGTCGAGCCGTCCGGCCGCATGGGCCTCCCGCAACGCCGTCAACCCGCCCGGCCCGGCCGGGGTCCGGCTCAGCTGCACCGCGAGCCGGAACGCCGCCGCCTGGCCCGCCCGGTCCGCGCCGCCGAAGACGTCCAGGTTGGCCGTCGTCGCCTCCAAGCGGTCCAGGAAGGCGTCGTCCAGGTCCACCCCGAGCACCGCCGACGTCACCAGCCCCGCCACCGGCCGCGCGAAGTCCCGCACCAGGTCGAACGACGACCCCAGCCCCGCCGCCACGGCCTCGATCCCGCCGGCCACCGGCGCCGGCAGGGGCTCCAGCCCGGCGATGATCTCCCGCAGCACCCCGCGGACCCGCGTGTGGCCGTCGCCGTCGCGCAGCAGCACACTCGGTGAGCCGCCGCCGGGATCCGACGTCAGCGCGGGGGAGCGCAGGGCCCGCGCGCACGCGTCGCGGCCGGAGACCACGCCGATCCCGTGCCGCTCGAAGTCGTCCATCGCTTCGACACGGTAGGGCAGGATGAGCGCGTGCCGCCCGCAGACGTCCCGGAAGAGGTCCTGACCACCCCGTTCACGGACTACCTGCTTCGCAACGCGGCCGCGGACCGGCCCGCGTTCACGTGCCGGACCTTTCCCGGCCCCGCCGACCACACCCTGACCTGGCCCCGGGTGCTCGCGCGCGTCCGCGGCGTCGCGCGGGAGCTGCGGCGCCGCACCCGGCCGGGCGACCGGGTGGCGATCGTCGCCCGGCAGGACCTCGGCTACGTCGTCGCGTTCCTCGGCACGCTCTACGCGGGGCGGATCGCGGTGCCGCTGTCCGTCCCGGCCGGCCGCACCGGCCGCGCCCGGATCGAATCGGCCTTCGCCGACGCCACTCCCGCAGCCTGCCTGACCTCGAAGGATCTCCTGGACAAGCTCCCACCGGTCGCCGCACTGGTCGTCGAGGACATCGAACCCGACGACGTCGAACCGCCCGCCGCCGTGGCGATGACCGATCCGGCGTACCTGCAGTACACGTCGGGCTCGACGAGCCGCCCGGCCGGCGCGGTGATCTCGCACCGCGCTCTGGTGGCCGCCTGCTGGCAGACGACCGAGTGCTACCACGCGGACGCCTCGACCCACCTGGCCGGCTGGGTGCCGTTCTTCCACGACATGGGCCTGGTCCTGCTCATCGGCACGCCGGTTTTCTTGGGCGCGCATTCGGTCTTCTGCACGCCGATGGAGTTCGTGCGCGACCCGCTGCGCTGGATCCGGCTGCTCGCCGAACACCCCGGCGCGATCACCGCCGCGCCGAACTTCGCCTTCGACCTGGCCGCGGAAGCAGCGGGTGAACTCGAGGACGTCGACCTTTCGCACGTCAACTCCGTGCTCAACGGCAGCGAACCGATCCGCGCGGCCAGCCTCGACGCGTTCCACGACGCCTTCGCCCGGTTCGGGCTGCCGCGCACCGCGCTCAAGCCGTGCTACGGCCTGGCCGAAGCGACGGTGTTCGTCGCCAGCGCGGGCGACGAAGGCCCGACCGTCACGACGTTCGACGGCGGCGAGCCGCGGGTGTCGGTGGGGCGGCCGTACGGCCAGCGGATCCGCATTGTCGACAAAGAGATCCAGGTCGCCGGTCCGAACGTCGCCGACGGCTACTGGGGCCGCCCGGACCGCGGTGACACCTTCACCGCGGACGGCTGGCTCCGCACCGGGGACCTCGGGTTCGTCCACGAAGGACAGCTCTACGTCACCGGCCGGCGGAAGGACCTGATCATCGTCGACGGCCGCAACCACCACCCGCAGGACATCGAGGCCACCGTCGAGGCCGCCCACCCCGCCATCCGGCCGGCGCGCGTGGCCGCGTTCGCCGTGCGGGACGGCGGTGGCGAGGGCGTCGCGGTGGTGGCCGGCTGCACGGCGCCCGGCGACGACGTCGAGACGGCCGTGCGGCGGGCCGTGTCCGCGGGCCACGACCTGCCGCTGCGCGCCCTGTGGCTGGTGCCGCCGGGCGCGGTGCCGCGGACCTCCAGCGGCAAGGTGTCCCGCGCCGCGGCCCGCGACCGGTGGTGGGGCGAGAATGGGCGCCATGGATGACGCGGGCGCCTACGCCGACGAGATCCGCAAGATCGTCTGCACCGCGCTGGAGATCCCGCCGGAGCGGCTCGGCGACACGACCCCGTTCGACGACATCGGCATGACGTCCCGGCAGCGCGTCCAGCTGCTCGCCCGGGCCGAGGTGCGCTACGGCGTGTCGGTGGACCTGGACGAGCTCGACCGGCTAGTGGACGTCCGCGGCGTCGCCGAGGTGATCTCCGAGGCGGTCGCCGCGCAGCGGGCACGCGGCTGAGTGCACTTCGGCGAAGCCCAGGTAGGCCGCTCGCCCGAACGCTAGACTCTGTGTGCATCTGCGACGGCACCGAACGGCGGCCGGGCGCGTCACAGTCTCGAACACCGAGCGAGGACTGTGGGATCGAAGGGGGCTGCGACCATGCCAAACGGTTATGAAGCGAGTTCGGAGGCGATGACGCGGGCGCAGGTGCGCTTGGCGGACGCCGCGGACGACCCGGCGACCGAGGCATCGAAGGTCGCGCCGACCGAGATCGTGGCCGGGGACTTCGGCCGCGTGCACCAGGAGAGCTTCGGCAAGTACAAGTCCGGGATCGACCAGATCGGCGCCGGCATGACCGGGCTTTCGAACGCGCTGATGAACCTCAGCTCCGGGATCGGCACCGCGGGCTCCAAGTACAGCGCGCAGGAGCAGGACGCCGGCGCGCGGGCGAACGCGGCGGGGAGCAGGTAATGGCCGACTGGGCGGAAATCAAGAAGGTCCTCGATGACCCGAACGTCTCCATGGAGACCAAAACGGAGCTCATGGAGGAGTACGACCGCAACACCTTCAACTTCAACGAAGAAGAAGAGAAGTACGCCAAGGAGTACATCGAGAACTACTCCGACGACGGCGGTGACTACCGGGTCTTCGAAAACGACGACACCGACGAAATCCTCGCGCGCGCGAAGCAGGAATCGGCGGCCAAGGGCAAGGAACAGCAGGCCCAGACCGACCGCAAGAACCAGGCGAAGAAGAACCTCGACGGAGTGGCGACCCCCACCCTGGGTGTCGGCGCGAAGACGTCGGACGAACTGCTCGACCAGGGCAAGATCACGGTCGACTTCCTGGCCCTGTGGACCGACGAGATCTGGAACAAGATCAAGGGCGGGTCCGGTCACATCGACTCGCAGAAGGACCTGCGGGACAAGTTCGACGAGAACCGCGGCATCCAGTTCCAGAAGTTCCTCACCGAGGCCGACGACCTGAGCAAGGCCCACAAGGTCGTCGAAGACACACTGGGCAAGAGCGACACCGAGCTCCAGACCCTCTTCGGGGAGTGGAAGGGCAAGGGCGCGAACGCCGCGGAGATCAAGTACGACGAGACGGTCAAGCCGCACGCCCAGGAGCTGTCGAAGCAGATCGACGGCGCCGCGAAGCTGATCCCGCAGACCGTGACGCACGTCTTCGACGCCGTCAAGAAGAAGGTCGACGAGGTCCTGCAGCTGCACCGCACGACCATCGCCCAGGCCGACATCAACATGGCGCGTGACGTCCTCAAGATCGCCAACGGCGAGACCGAGGAGTTCGACGACTTCATGAAGGTCGCCGGCTGGGTCGACGCCGTCAACGCCAAGAACGGCAACCAGACCAACCTCGCCGAGCGGCTGCAGAACGACGACTGCGGCTTCAACGACGAGAACAAGGAGTACGGCCGCAACGTCTGCCGCTACTGGCGCGACGGCGCGTTCACGACCGAGTACCAGAGCCTGATCACCGCGTTCAACGGCTCGTGCAAGTCGGCCAAGGACACGATCGACCAGCAGTGGGGCGCGCTGGCCAGGTACCTGGACGGCTACCGAAACCAGCTCACCGAGGCCAAGGGCGACCCCGGCAAGGGCGGTGACGACACCGGCGGCGGTGACACGCACCGCGGCAACACCGGCGGCGGCGACACCGGGGGCGGCGGCTCCACCGGCGGTGGCGGGTCCACGGGTGGCGGCGGCAGCACGGGCGGCGGGGGCAGCACGACGCCGTCGGCGACCGAGCCGCCCAAGACCGACGACCCGGCCAAGCCCGAGGACGGCAAGAACCCGATCACGGGCAAGCCGCTCGAGATGGACCCGGAGACCGGCAAGCCGTACCCGATCGACCCGACGACCGGCGAAGCCATCAAGGACATGGACGACACCGACACGGTGTCGGTCAAGAAGGGCGACAACACGATCGAGATGTCCGAGCCCGACAAGGAGGGCAAGCAGGACATCTCCGTGGACGACGGCCACGGCCACAAGAAGGACTACCACCTCGACTGGGGTGACGACGACAAGGCCGAAGCGGGCAAGGACGACGCCAAGGATGGCAAGGACGGCGCCAAGGACGGCAGCTTCGGCCCGCAGGGGTCGCAGGCGGTCAAGGAGGGGCAGCCCTCGGCCGACGGCAGCTACAAGCCGGGCCCGGACGGCAAGATCCACATCCAGGACGGCAACCTCAAGATCACGGCCGAGCGGCCGGAGGGGCCGGACGGCCCGACGATCGTGACCGTCGACGACGGCAAGGGCGAGCCGACGACGTACACGCTCGACGAGAAGGACGACCCCAAGGCGGGCGACCTCAAGACCGACCCGGCGAAGGACGCGGCGTCCGACACCGGCAAGCCCGTCGGCGCGGACATCAAGCACGACCCGGGCGCGGAGTCGGCGCTGACGAAGGACCCTTCGCCGGACAACCCCGACCCGGGCTTCACGCGGGGCGCGTCCAGCGAAGGCGGGTTCGTCGCGCCGGGCGGGCAGGACTTCTCCGGTGACTTCGGCGGCAGCGTCGGCGCGGAGCCGGCGATGGCCACGGCCGACGCGGGTGCCGGCGGCGGGGACACCGCGATGGCAGGCGGTGGCGGCGACGCGACGACCACGGCGGGGGCGAGCGATTTCGGGTCGGCCGTTACCGGTGGCGGGTCCGCGGACTTCGCCGGCGCGGTGTCGCTCGACCCGGGCGCGCAGTCCGGCAGCGACGCGTCGCTCCCGATGTCCGACGGCGGCGGGCTCGGCGCGACCCCGGTCGACCCGGGCGCGCACGCCGCGGCCGCGAGCTCGTCGGGCAGCATGAGCGGGATGTCCGGCATGGGGGGCATGGGCATGATGGGCGGCATGGGCGGCGCGCCGGGTGGTGGCGGTGGCGACCAGCAGCGCGGGCCCAGCCAGTACCGCATCGAGGGCGGCGTCTTCGAGACGAGCGGCGCCAAGGGCCGGATCAGCGGCTCGCTCGACGACGAGGGTGACCGTTCGATCCGGTACGACCGGTGATGAGGGCCAGGGAGGGCCGATGACCAGCGCCGAAGACCGGTACCGCGCGGCGATCTCGACGATGGACGCCGCGGCGCGCGAGCAGGACGAGCAGCGTGGGCTGCGCGAACGCCGTGTCGCCGAAGCCGAGACGCAGGCCCGAGAGGGGCTGAAGAACGAGCTGGCCGCCGCGCAGAAGTACGCCGAGCACATGGACGAGCTCAACAAGCGCAAGCAGAGCGCGGGCGGCTGGGCGACGGAGAAGACGCTGGCCGACAAGGGCCGCGAGTCCCTGATGGAGTTCGGCGTCCAGGACGAGGAAGCCGACACCGGCTACACGGCCTACCCGACGCCGAGCTACGGGACTCCGGTCCCGGCCGCGGCGGCGCCGCCCGCACCGGAGCCTCCCGCGCCGCCGGCGCCGGAGCCGCCGAAGCGGGGTCGCCACGCGCGTCAGCCCGACGACGAGGACGACTTCTCCAGCACCAGCTGGCTGGTCTGACCCGCGAGGGTCAGTGCGCGGGTTCTTCCTCGCGCTCGATGGGGGCGCGCTTGACGTCCGCTTCGAGGAGGGGCCGGTACTTGTCGGTGCCGGTCAGGTGCGTGAGGAAGAACGCCGTGAACAGGGCGCGCGTGAGCTGCTGGGTCTTGCGGTGCGGCTTGCCGTGCATGATCAGCTGCGACCAGTGCTTGCCCTCGGTGACGCCCAGGTGGGTCGCCTTGCCGAGGGTGCGCAGCTGGACGTCTTCGCCGCCCCAGGCGTCGGTGATGGCCTCGGCGTGCCCGACCTTGGGGGCGACGAGGTCTTCTTCGGCGGCGAGGTGCAGGCCGGGAACGGTGATGGCCTTGGCGGCCTCGGTGGCGGGCGGCATCGTCTGGGCGGCGGTGATGGTCGCGACGGCTTTGATCCGCGGGTTTTCGGCCTGGGCGTCCTGAGCCGCGGCGAGGACGGCGGAGCCACCACCGGTGGAGTGCCCGGCGAGGCCGAGCTTGGCGGGGTCGACGCTGATGCCGTCGGGTCCGAGCCGCACGGTGGTGACGACGTCGAGGGTGGTCAGCAGGTCGGCGGCGAGCAACCGGTGCGAGGGCAGCGGCCCTTTTTGCGTGGCCGGCGCGGCGGCGACGATGCCCCAGCTGGCGAGGTGGTGCAGCAGCTGCCGGTACCGATCGGGCGGCTGCAGCCACCCGTGCCCGAAGGCAAGGGCGGGCAACCCGAGCCCGGAGCGGGGTGTGTAGACGACACCGGGCAGCCCGACCAGCGCGAGATTGCCCCGCAGGACCTCGTGCGGACCCGGGTGCGTCAACTCCGCGAGCAGCTGCTTGGGCTTGCTGGCCATGGCGGAACCCTAGCGCCCGACCGCTGATGGGGCGCGCCCGCCGCACCGACGGCCGGCCGGCGCACCGGAGACGGGCGCCCGCCGGCTGGTGGGCCGCGCCTGCCGCCAGCACCGCCGCGCCCGGCTGCGGCGCCGGCCGCGTCACGGGTTCCCGGATTGGTCGCCATCGCCCGCTCCGGCGGGCACGGAGCCAGGAACCAGAAGACCGGCGGCCGGAGAGCAGACAGCACCCCCCAGCCACCCAGGCCTCCCGCAACCCCGATCCGAAGCCAGAACACGGACGGCAGCGCCGGGTCAAGGCACGCTTTCCCGCCTTGACGCGGCGTTGCCGTCCGTAGTCACAATGGGCGAGCGGGGTGGCGGGCCCAAGACCCACACGTGTGGGTTACAAAGCATTGGTCCGGACCACCGCGACAGCGATACCCCCAGGTGAAAGCCCCTTTCCAGACCCCGTCAACCCGCCGAATATCCCTCGTTAGGCTGGTGCGCGTGTGTGGAATCGTGGGATATGTCGGGCACCGCCCGGCTCTGGACGTCGTCCTCGGCGGGCTCCGGCGCATGGAGTACCGCGGTTACGACTCGGCCGGCATCGCCGTGCTGGACGGCGGCAAACTGACCGTCGAACGCAAGGCCGGCCGCCTCGCCAACCTGGAAGCCGAGCTCGACAAGGTCGGCCGGGAGACCATGAGCGGCACCGCCGGGATGGGCCACACCCGCTGGGCCACCCACGGCGCGCCGATCGACCGCAACTCGCACCCGCACCGCGACACCACCCAGCGCGTCGCCGTCGTGCACAACGGCATCATCGAGAACTTCGCCACCCTCCGCGCCGAGCTGGAGGCCGACGGCGTCGAGATGGCCAGCGACACCGACAGCGAGACCGCCGCGCACCTCGTCGCCCGCGCCTACGCCGAAGGCGACACCAAGGGTGACCTCGCCGCCAGCGTCGCCGCCGTCTGCCGGCGGCTCGAAGGCGCCTTCACCCTCGTCGTGACGCACGCCGACCAGCCGGACACCATCGTGGCCGCGCGCCGGTCGTCGCCGCTGGTCGTCGGCGTCGGCGAGGGGGAGCACTTCGTCGCCTCGGACGTCGCCGCCTTCATCGAGCACACCCGCGAGGCCGTCGAACTGGGCCAGGACCAGCTCGTCGTCATCACGCGCGAGGGCTACGAGGTCACCGACTTCCACGGCGACGCCGCCCAGGCCAAGCCGTTCACCGTCGACTGGGACCTCTCCGCCGCCGAAAAGGGCGGTCACGAGTACTTCATGCTTAAGGAGATCGAGGAGCAGCCGGAGGCGCTGGCCAACACGCTGCGCGGCCACTTCGAGTCCGGCCGGATCATCCTCGACGAGCAGCGCATCTCCGACCAGGACCTGCGCGACGTGGACAAGGTCTTCGTCGTCGCCTGCGGGTCGGCGTACCACTCCGGCCTGGTCGCGAAGTACGCCATCGAGCACTGGACGCGGCTGCCGGTCGAGGTCGAGCTGGCGTCCGAGTTCCGCTACCGGGACCCGGTGCTGGACCGCGACACGCTGGTCGTCGCGGTGAGCCAGTCCGGCGAGACGGCGGACACGCTCGAAGCCGTCCGGCACGCGCGCGAGCAGAAGGCGCGCGTCCTGGCTGTCTGCAACACCAACGGCGCGCAGATCCCGCGTGAGTCCGACGCCGTCCTCTACACCCACGCCGGCCCCGAGATCGGCGTCGCCTCGACCAAGGCGTTCCTCGCCCAGATCGCGGCCAACTACCTGGTCGGCCTGGCGCTGGCGCAGGCGCGCGGCACGAAGTACCCGGACGAGGTCGCCCGCGAGTTCGCCGAGCTGGAGGCCATGCCCGCGGCCGTCCAAAAGGTACTGTCCACTGTGGAGCAGACCCGTGACCTCGGCCGCCGCATCGCGGACTCGCGCGCGGTGTTGTTCCTCGGCCGCCACGTCGGCTTCCCGGTCGCCCTCGAAGGCGCGCTGAAGCTCAAGGAACTCGCGTACATGCACGCCGAGGGCTTCGCGGCCGGCGAGCTCAAGCACGGCCCGATCGCGCTGATCGAAGAGGGCCTGCCGGTCGTCGTCGTGATGCCGTCGCCCAAGGGCCGCGCGGTGCTGCACTCGAAGCTCGTGTCGAACATCAGCGAGATCCAGGCGCGCGGCGCCCGCACGATCGTGATCGCCGAAGAGGGCGACGAGACCGTCCGGCCGTTCGCCGACGAGCTCATCGAGGTCCCCGCGGTGCCGACGCTGCTGCAGCCGCTCGTCTCCACGGTGCCGCTGCAGGTGCTGGCCGCGGAGATCGCCCGCGCCCGCGGGTACGACGTCGACAAGCCGCGTAACCTGGCGAAGTCCGTCACCGTCGAGTAAGCGGGAGGCCCCGCCGTGCAGGGAATCTGGACCACGGAACGGATTCGCGAGGCGGAGGGGCGGGCGTTCGCCGTCACGCCGGAAGGCGAGCTGATGCGGCGGGCGTCCTTCGGGCTCGCGGTGCACATCGCGGACTTCCTCGACGACCACACCGGTGGCGTGTCCGGCCGCCGGGTCGTGCTGCTCGTCGGCTCGGGCGACAACGGCGGCGACGCGCTCTGGGCCGGTGCGTTCCTGCGCCGTCGCGGCGTGGCCGTCACGGCGATCCTGCTGAAGCCCGGGAAAGCCCACGCCAAGGGACTCAACGCGCTGAAGCGGGCCGGAGGCCGTGCGGTGCCCGCCGAAGAGGGTCCACAGTGGATCGAACGGGCGGATGTCGTGGTCGATGGCATCGTCGGCATCTCCGCCCAGGGCTCGCTGCGGCCGGACGCCGCGCGGCTCGTCGAGCTGGTCGAGGCGCCGATCGTCGCGGTCGACCTGCCCAGCGGCGTCGACCCGGACACCGGCGCGGTCGACGGCCCGGCGGTCAAGGCGGCCAAGACCGTCACGTTCGGCGCGCTCAAGCCGGTGCACGCGCTCGCGCCCGCCCACTGCGGCGAAGTCGTGCTGGTCGACATCGGTCTCGAACTCACCGACCCGGACCTGCGGCGCCTCGACATCGTCGACGTCGCCGCGGCCTGGCCGATCCCCGGCCCGGAGGACGACAAGTACAGCCAGGGCGTGGTCGGGATCGCGGCGGGCTCGGCGACGTACCCGGGCGCGGCGGTGCTGGCGGCGGGCTCGGCGGTCCGCGCGACGGCGGGCATGGTCCGCTACGCCGGCCACGCGGCCGACGTCGTCCGGGCGCAGTGGCCGGAGATCATCGCGACGGGCACGGTCGCGGACGCGGGCCGCGTCCAGGCGTGGGCGGTCGGGCCGGGCATCGGCACCGGCTCGGAAGTCCGTGACGTGCTGCGGCACGTCCTGGGCCAGGGCGTCCCGGTCTGCGCGGACGCCGACGCGACGACGATCATCGCGAAGTCCCCGGAGGTCCTGGACGCACGTGACCCGGACACCCCGCTGGTCCTGACCCCGCACGCGGGCGAGTACGAGCGCCTGATGGGCCGGAAGCCGGGCGCGGACCGCGTGACGGCGGCGCGCGACGCGGCGAAGAAGTACGACGCGGTGGTGCTGCTGAAGGGGCATGTCACGGTGATCGCGGCCCCGGACGGCCGGGTCGCGGTGAACACGCCCCGCGGCGCCTGGCTGGCGACGGCGGGCTCGGGCGACGTCCTCTCCGGGCTGGTCGGGTCACTGCTGGCAGCAGGCCTGGACCCGTGGCTGGCGGCGGCCGCCGCGGCTCACGTCCACTCGCTGGCGGGGGCGATCGCGGCCCAGAACGCCCCGACGTCGGCATCGGGCCTGGTCCACGCGATCCCGGAGGCCATCCGGTTGATCCGCTCGCTAACCTCCTGAGAAGAGTTATCGAGTTCTCTGTTAACTCCGGACGATAAATCTGGTAAGAATGCCGTGTGAGCGGCGGCACAGCACCCGGAGACCGGAAGACCCGGCCGTCCGACGCCGTCGTCGAACAGCGGCGGCAGGACATCCTCGACCACGTCATCGAGCACGGCGAAGCTCGCATCGACGACCTGACCAGCCGGTTCAAGGTCAGCCTGATGACCATGCACCGCGACCTCGACGACCTCGCCGAGCGCCGCCTCCTGCGCAAGCTGCGCGGCAAGGTCGAGGCGTACCCGGCGCTGACCATCGAGACCGCCGCCCGCTTCCGCGACACCCTCCACCACGACGAGAAGGACGCTCTCGGCGAGGCCGCCGCGAAGCACGTCCAGCCAGGGCAAACCGTCTTCGTCGACGACTCGACGACCCTCCTCCCGCTGGTCAAGCGCCTGGCCGAGATCGACGCTCTCACCGTCGTCACCAACTCGCTGCACGCCGCGCGCCTGCTGGGCCCGAAGAACGACGTCGTGCTGGCCGGCGGCCGGTACTCGCCCGAGTACGACTCCTGCGCCGGCCCCGAGGTCCTCAACCTGCTGGACTCCATCCGCGCCGACGTCTCGTTCGTCTCGGTCACCGCCGTCGCCGTCGGGCGGCTCTTCCACCCCGACCGCGACTACGCCGAGCTCAAGAAGGCCGCGCTCAAGGTCGCGAACCAGAACGTCCTGGTCGTCGACCACTCGAAGTTCGGCCGGACCGCCACCTACGCGCACGGCGACGTCGGCGACTACGACCTGCTGATCACCGGCGAAGCCACGCCCACCGAGGAGATCGAGGCCGCGCTCAACGCGGGCACCGCGATCGAGATCGTCGAACACGTCGCAGAGGGGCAGCCCTATGACAGCTGAACTGGTCGCCGGCATCGACTCGTCCACACAGTCGACCAAGGTCGTCGTGTGCGACGCCGAAACCGGCGAAATCGTCCGCACCGGCCGCGCGCCGCACCCCGAGGGCACCGAGGTCGACCCCGCCGCCTGGTGGGACGCCTTCGGTGAGGCGACGAAGGGCCTGCTCGACGACGTCAAGGCCATCGGCGTCGGCGGGCAGCAGCACGGCATGGTCACCCTCGACGAGGACGGCGAGGTCGTCCGGCCCGCGCTGCTGTGGAACGACACCCGCTCCGCGCGCGCGGCCCTCGACCTCGTCGACGAGCTCGGCGGGCCGTCGGTCTGGGCCAAGTCCGTCGGCTCGGTGCCGGTCGCCAGCTTCACCGTCACGAAGCTGCGCTGGCTGGCCGACAACGAGCCCGAGCTCGCCGACCGCGTCGCGCGCGTCCTGCTCCCGCACGACTGGCTGACCTGGAAGCTCACCGGCGGCGACCCGGTCACCGACCGCGGTGACGCCTCCGGCACCGGCTACTTCTCGCCGTCCGACAACGCCTACCGCCTCGACGTCCTGAGCCACGCCTTCGGCGGCCGGACGCCGGAGCTGCCCACCGTGCTCGGCCCGGCCGACGCCGCCGGCCACACCGCGGACGGAGTGCTCGTCTCGGCGGGCACCGGCGACAACATGGCCGCCGCGCTCGGGCTGGAACTCAAGCCCGGCGACGTCGTCGTCTCGCTCGGCACCAGCGGCACCGTGTTCGGCGTCGCCGAGAAGGGCGCGGCCGACGCGTCCGGCGAGGTCGCCGGGTTCGCCGACGCCACCGGCCGCTTCCTCCCGCTGGCCTGCACGCTCAACGCCGCCCGCGTCCTCACCGCGACGGCGTCGATGATCGGCGCGACGCTGAGCGAGTTCGACCGTCTCGCGCTGACCGCGGAGCCGGGTTCCGGCGGCCTGACCTTCCTGCCCTACCTGGACGGCGAGCGCACCCCGAACCTCCCCGGCGCGACCGGCTCGCTGAGCGGGTTGACCAGGGACAACATGACCCCGCAGAACCTCGCGCGCAGTGCCGTCGAAGGCATGCTCTGCGGCCTCGCCGCCGGGCTCGACGCGGTGCGCGCGCACGGCCTCGACGTCGAGCGCGTGCTGCTGATCGGCGGGGGCGCGCAGTCGGCCGCCGTCCGCGCGGTCGCGCCGCTGGTGTTCGGGGTGCCCGTGCAGCTGCCCGAAGTCGCCGAGTACGTCGCCATCGGGGCGGCGCGCCAGGCGGCGTGGGCGTTGGCGTCCAGCGCGGAACCCCCGTCCTGGCAGAAGAACCAGAAGCTCCGGCTCGAGCTGGACGAGCCGACCGAGGCGCAGCGCGCCGAGGGCCACCGGATCCAGCAGCGCCACCTCGAAGCCCGCGAAGCGGCTTACGGGGTCCGGCGGAATCTCGGAGAGGACTGACCGATGGCTTCCATCACCTACGACAAGGCGACCCGGCGCTACCCCGGCGCCGAGCGCCCCGCGGTCGACGCGCTGGACCTGGAGATCGCCGACGGCGAGTTCCTGGTGCTGGTCGGCCCGTCCGGCTGCGGCAAGTCGACCAGCCTGCGCATGCTCGCCGGCCTCGAGGACATCGACGACGGCGCCGTCTGGATCGGCGACCGCGACGTCACCCAGCTGCCGCCGCGCTCGCGCGACATCGCGATGGTGTTCCAGAACTACGCGCTGTACCCGCACATGACGGTCGCCCAGAACATGGGCTTCGCGCTGAAGATCGCCGGCCGCCCCGCGTCCGAGATCAAGCAGAAGGTCCTCGAGGCCGCGAAGCTGCTCGACATCGAGCAGTACCTCGACCGCAAGCCGAAGGCGCTCTCCGGTGGTCAGCGCCAGCGCGTCGCGATGGGCCGCGCGATCGTCCGCGAGCCGCAGGTCTTCCTGATGGACGAGCCGCTGTCGAACCTCGACGCGAAGCTGCGTGTCTCGACGCGTACGCAGATCGCCGCGCTGCAGCGCCGCCTCGGCGTCACGACCGTGTACGTCACGCACGACCAGGTCGAGGCCATGACGATGGGTGACCGCGTCGCGGTGCTCTCGGACGGCCTGCTCATGCAGTGCGACACCCCGCGCGCGCTGTACGACAAGCCCGCAAACGCTTTCGTCGCCGGGTTCATCGGCTCGCCCGCCATGAACCTGGTCACCGCGAAGCTGACGGCCGACGGCGCCGAGGTCGGTGGCGCGCGCGTGCCGCTGACCCGCGAGATCATCGCGGCGGCCGACGGCGACACCGTGACCCTCGGCTTCCGGCCGGAGGCCCTCGAGGTCGCCACCGGCGAAGGCACCCTGCCGATCAAGGTGGAGCTGGTCGAGGAGCTCGGCTCGGACGCCTACGTCTACGGCAAGCTCGCCGAGACCGACGCGGCCGACAACAAGTCCAACGTCGTCGCCCGGGTCGACCCGCGCACGCCGCCCGCCATGGGCGACACGCTCAACCTGCGGATCCGCCCCGACGAGCTGCACGTGTTCTCGGCCACGTCCGGGCTGCGCCTGCCCTGACCTCGGGTCATGGGAAACTGGGAGTCGCCATGACTCCCAGTTTCCCGCGTGCCCAGGTCGACATCGACCTCGACGCGATCCGCCACAACCTCACCCTGCTGGGCGCTCGCGCGCCCGGCGCCGAGGTGATGGCCGTGGTGAAGGCCGACGCCTACGGCCACGGCGCGCTGCCGGTGGCGCGCGCCGCGGTCGAGGCCGGGGCGAGCTGGCTCGGCACCTGCTCGCTCGGCGAAGCCCTCGCCCTGCGCGAAGCCGGCATCACGACCCGGCTGTTCAGCTGGCTGGACACCCCGGACGTCGACTTCGCGCCGGGCATCGAAGCCGGTGTCGACCTGGCGGCCAGCTCGCTGGGTGAGCTACGCCGCATCGCCGAAGCCGCGAAGCCGGGTACCCGGGCGCGTGTGCACCTCAAAATCGACACCGGGCTCTCGCGCAACGGCTGCCCGCCGTCCGCCTGGGCCGAGCTGGTCGAAGCGGCGGCCGCCGAACCGCGCGTCGAGGTCGTCGCCATCTGGTCCCACCTCGCGTGCGCGGACGAGCCGGACCACCCGGCGACCGACCTGCAGGCCAAGCGCTTCGCCGAGGCTTACGACGTCGCCCGCGCCGCCGGACTCGACCCGAAGCGGCACCTGGCGAACTCCGCGGCCCTGCTCACCCGGCCCGACCTGCAGTTCGACATCGTGCGCCCGGGGATCGCGATGTACGGGCTGAACCCCGTGCCGCAGGCCGAAAACCTGCGCCCGGCCATGACGTTCCGGTCCGCGGTCGCGCTGGTCAAGCGGGTCGAAGCCGGCGAATCGGTGTCCTACGGGCACACCTGGACGGCTCCGCGCGACACGAACCTGGCGCTCGTCCCGGCCGGGTACGCCGACGGCGTCCCGCGGTCGCTGTCCGGCCGGATGGACGTGTGGCTCGGCGGACGGCGCCGGCCGGTCGCCGGGCGGGTCTGCATGGACCAGCTGGTGGTCGACTGCGGGGACTTCGAACCCGCCGTCGGCGATGAGGTCGTCCTGTTCGGTGCCGGCGCGCACGGCGAGCCGACGGCCCGGGAATGGGCCGACAAGCTGGGCACCATCGACTACGAGATCGTGACTTCGATGTACCGCCCGCGGGTGCGGCGCCGGTATCTGGGGGACCGCTCGTGACACCTTCACGACGACTGCTGGCCATCGCCGGCGGGGTCGGGGCCCTCGCCACGGGGACCGCCGCCGCCGCAATCGTCGCCGCGCAGCAGCGGCGGCACAGTGAGGATCCGTACGTGGACGAGCCGCTGGGGGAGCTGAAGCCGGACCGTGCCTCCACGGTCGCGGCCGAGGACGGCACGCCGCTTTCGGTCGAGGAGATCGACCCGGAGGACGGCGGCGAACCGGAACTGACTGTCGTGGGCGTGCACGGCTTCGCGCTTTCGCGGCGCTGCTGGCACTTCCAGCGTCGCGACCTCGCGAAGCTCAGCCTGCCGCGCGTGCGCCAGGTGTACTACGACCACCGCGGCCACGGCCTGTCCGGCGCGGCGTCCGCGGAGACGTCGACGATCGAACAGCTCGCCCGGGACCTCGACTGCGTGCTGCGGTCGGTGGTGCCGGAGGGGCCCATCGTGCTGATGGGGCATTCGATGGGCGGCATGGTCATCATGGAGCTGGCCGCGGAGTTCCCCGAGCTGTTCGAAGACCGCGTCTGCGGGGTCGCGTTCATCGCGACGGCGGCGGGCGAAGTCGGTGCACGCGGGCTGCCGCGTTCGCTGCTCTCGAAGTACAACCCGCTGACGCGCGCGGCCGGCGGTCTGGCGGGCTGGCAGCCGGGGCTGGTCGAGTTCGTCCGCGCCGCGGGCGGGCAGCTGACGCGCCAAGCGGTGCGACGGCTGGCGTTCGGCAGCCGCGACGTCGCGCCGCGCCTCGTCGACTTCATGCTCGAAATGCTGGAAGTGACGCCGGTGCGCGGGCTCGTGAACTTCGTCGACACGCTCGGCAGCCACAACCGCTACGCCGCGCTGGCCGGCTTGAAGCACGCGGAAGTGCTGGTCATCGGCGGTGATTCGGACCGGTTCACGCCGTTCTCGCACGCCGAGCGGATCGCGGCCGAGCTGCCCGACGCGGAGCTGGTCCGCGTCCGCGGCGCCGGCCACATGGTCCAGCTCGAGCAGCCCGAGCTGGTCAACAGCCATCTGATCGATCTCCTGCAACGCTGTTCCGGTGCGGACGGCGAATCCTCGTCCCGGCGAACCTGGTGGTGGCAGCGTTGAGTTTCGTTTTTCCCACGCCCGAAGAGACCATGGACTTCGGGCGCGTGCTCGGCCGCGCGCTGCGCGCGGGTGACCTGGTGCTGCTGGCCGGGCCGCTCGGCGCGGGCAAGACGACGCTGACCCGCGGCATCGCGGACGGCCTCGGCGTCGGCGGCCGCGTCAGTTCCCCGACGTTCGTCCTGGCCCGCGTCCACCCGGCGGGCGCTTCCGGGGTGCCGCTGGTGCACGTGGACGCCTACCGGCTGGGCGGAGACCTGTCCCAGCTGGACGACCTGGACCTGGACACGGACCTGGAGCGCTCGGCGATCGTGGTCGAGTGGGGCGAGGGGTCCGCGGAACGGCTGTCGGAGGACTACCTCGTCGTGCGGCTGGACCGCCGTGAGGACGACGTCCGCGAAGTGACGCTCGAACCGCACGGCTCCTGGGCGGACCGGGTGCCGGAGCTGGTGCGGGCCTGAGTCCGCACCAGCTCCGAGACTCCCTGGCCGCTCAGCCGCCGTTGTACTGCTGGTAGGCCGGCGCCCGGAAGGCCCTGGTGCCGGCGCCCGCGATCTTGTCGACCGCGCGCAGGAACTTCGGCCCCATCTTCGCGGCGGCCTGCCGGACCGGGTGCGTGGCTCCGAAGTCCTCCGGGTTCGCCTGGCCGTGCGCGAACATCGAGTAGATCACCACCGGCTTGCCCGCGCCGTCGAACATGATCCCGGCCTCGTTGCGGCCGTCGTTCAGCCAGCCCGCCTTCGTGGCGATCCGCGCCCGGTCGACGGACGACATCTCCCGGCGGATCCCGTCGGTGAACGCCACCGGCGACCGCAGGATGGACAGCAGGTACTCCGTCGACGCCGGGCTCAGCAACGTGCCCGCGACCAGCGCCTTCAGCAGGTCGTGGGTCTCGCGCGGAGTGGTCTGGCCGAGGAAGTAGCGGTTCGGGTTGGCCACCGGCGTGACCTGGGTCTTGGGAAAGCCCTTGCTGACCAGGATCTGGTTGATCTCGGCCGCCGGAACCACGAGCCCCACCAGCCGGACGCACGTGTCGTCCGAAACCGTGAGGAACAGCGACAGGACGTGGCCCAGCGTGAACGCGCTCGGGTACGCCTTGTCCAGGATGATGATGCCGTCGCCGCCCGGCACGACGATGCTCTCCGGCACCTGGACCTGCTGGTCCAGCGTGAGCAGGCCACGGTCGATCTTGTCCAGCAAGGTGACCGCGACGGCCACCTTGTTGACGCTGTACGCCTCGACGACCTCGTCGGATGCCACATCGACGGCCACCTGGTCGGCCACGCTGATGTAGGAGTTCCAGATGCCGCCGGCCTCAGCGGCGGCGGCGTCGTAGACGCGCTTCACCTTCTGCGTGGCCCGGTCCGGTGTGGCCGGGCTGGCCTCGATGTCCGCTTCCTGCGCGAACGCGGGAGAGCCGGTCAGAACGCTTCCAGCGACGACAGCGGTCCCCACACCGAACGCCGCTCGTCTGTTGAGTTGATTCCCCATCGCAAGATCCAACCACGGATGGACGCGGGTGCTAACCCCCTTCGACACTCACGATCGCCCGCGCGACGCCCAGGTCCACGAGGTCCTGGGGACGCAGGTGGAGCTGGTTCGCGATGTCCGGGACCTCCGAAGCCGGCCGCTTGAGGATCGCCGCCGCGGCCTCGGGGGACGTCACCGAGAAGTACGCGTCCGGGGCCACCCACGTCGAGCCCAGCGCCGCGAACGCCAGCGCCCCGCCCGAGCCGCCTTCGCCGATCACCAGCGTCGTCACCGGGGTCGACGCCGTCGCGACCGCTTCGAACATCGCCGCGATCGCGCCGCCCGCACCCGCCTGCTCGGCCGCCGCGTCGTTCGCCGCGCCCGGGGTGTCGACCAGGGTCAGCACCGGGATTCCCAGCCGGGAGGCCAGTTGCACCACCCGCGCCGCCGTGCGGAAACCCGCCGGTGACGTCGGTGTGCCGCACTGCGCCGCGTACGCGATCGTCCGGCCGTCGCGCCAGCCGAAGCCGCACGCCACCCCGGGGTCGACGCCGCCGGCCCGATCGCCGCTGACGTCTTCGCGCCAGTCGAAGTACGCGTCGAGGTACTCGGCCGCCCGGGCCCGCCGAGGGGAACGCGCCGCCTGAACCGCTTCCCAGCCCGTCGACGGCACGGCGGCCGGCCGCAGCGCGGTGGGCGGGGGAGCCGCCGCCGACGAGCGGGCCGTCAGCAGCCGCAGCCACCGCTCCAGCACCTCGCCGAGCTGCTCCGGCGCCACCAGGGCGTCGACCTGGCCCCACTCGTACTTCGCTTCGGCCGTGTAGGCCTCCGGCGAACCGGCCGGACGCACCCGCGAGCCCGCGAAGCCGACCTGCGCGTCCGGCAGCGCGAGGATGACGTCGGCGCCCGCGCCGAGCGTCGCCCAGCCGCCGCCGGTCGTCGGGTCGCGCAGCACCGAGATCTGCGGGATGCCCATCGACCGCGTCAACGCCGCCGCCCGCGCCACCCGCTGGAGCTGCAGCAACGCGCGCATGCCCTGCTGCATGCGGCTGCCGCCGGTCGAAATCAGCGACACCACCGGGAGCCGCGCGTCACGCGCGTGCGCGAAGGCCGCCTCGATCCGGTCGCCGGTGCGCTGCCCGAGCGAGCCGCCGAGGAAGCCGAACTCGAACGCGATCAGCACGGCTTCGACGTCGCCGATCTTCGCCGTCCCGCAGACGACCGACTCCTTTTCGCCGGTGCGCTCCTCCGCGGCCGCGCGCGCGGCGCGGTAGCCCGGCCAGTGGATCGGCCCGTCAGCCGGCTCGTCCCGCAGCGGCGTCGGGAACTCCGTGAACCCGTTCGCGATCGCGCCGACGACCTCGCGCGCCGGCTGCCTAGACACCGAGCGCCCGCTTCATGACCTTGCACATGTCGTTGCGCGGCAACGCCTCCAGGTACCGGACGACCCGCGGGCGCTTGTGCGGCGCGAGCAGCTTCGCGACGTGGTCGGCCAGCTCGTCGGCGGCCGGCGGCTCGCCGGAGGGCACGATCCACGCGACGATCCGCTCGCCGAGGTCGTCGTCCGGCTCGCCGGTGACGGCGGCCTCGGCGACGCCGGGGTGTTCGAGCAGCGCGTTTTCGATTTCGCCCGCGCCGATCTTGTAGCCGCCGCTCTTGATCAGGTCGGTCGCCTTGCGCCCGACGATCTTCACGTACCCATCGGTGTCGAGGGTGGCCATGTCGCCGGTGCGGAACCAGCCGCCGTCGAACGCGGCTTCGGTCGCGTCCGGCCGGTTCAGGTACTCGGTGAACAGGTTCGGGCCGCGCACCTGGATCTCGCCGACGGTCTCGACGTCCTCGACCACTTCACCGGCTTCGCCGACCAGCCGCAGCTCGACACCTCGCAGCGGGACGCCGACCGTGCCGGGCTTGCGCTCGCCGTCGGCGCGGACGCTGGTGTTCATCAACGTCTCGGTCATGCCGTAGCGCTCGACGACCTGCTGGCCGGTCGCCGCGGTGATCCGCTGGTGGTCGTGCACCGGCAGCGCCGCGGACCCGGACACCAGGAGCCGCGCGCTCTTGAGCGCGTCGGCCAGCGCGGCGTCGGAACCGACCTCGCCGGCGATCCGGTGGTACATGGTCGGGACGCCGAACAGCATGGTCGCGCCGTTCGCCAGTTCGCGGGCGACGCCTTCGGTCGAAAACCGGCCGAGGTGGCGAACCGAACCGCCGCGGCGCAGCGGGCCGAGGATGCCGAGGATCAGGCCGTGCACGTGGAACAGGGGAAGCGCGTGCACGAGGACGTCGCCGTCGGTCCAGCCCCAGGCGTCTTCGAGGGCGTCGAGCGTGGTCGCGAGCGCGCGGCGGGGGAGGACGACGCCCTTCGGCGGCCCGGTCGTCCCCGACGTGTAGACGACCAGCGCGGGTGTCTCGGGGTCCGGCTCGTCCGCGATGGGTGTCTTCTCGCCGGTCAGCGGGATGTCTCGCCGCGGCAGGCCGGCCAGGCCCGCGGGCAGCTCGACGCCGGGTTCCGCGAGCACCAGCTGGGGCTCGCTGTCGGCGAGGATGTGCGCGAGCTCGCGCTCCCCGATCTTCGGGTTCAGCGGCACGGCCGGGACGCCGGCCAGCAGCGCGGCGACGACCGCGACGCTGGTGTGGACGGTCGGGGTCGCCCAGACGGCGACGCGGCCGCGCGGCAGCTCGGCGGCGAGTCCCCCGGCGACGGCGGCGAGGTTGTCGTAGGTGAGCACGTGGTCGCCGAAGCGCAGGGCCTCTTTGGCGGAACCGTCGGCGAGGGTGGGGAACAACGGGGCGGGCACCGCGGGGACCTCCCAGAGTCGGACTCCATCCGCACGTTACCGTGCGGTTCGATCCCCTGCAGCGAGGTGTCGAAGACCCTGGTCGTACGCTTGCTCACCGTGTTGGTACTGGCGATCGATACCTCGACCCCGGCGGTGACCGCGGGCGTCGTCGCGGTGGACGACAGCGGGGTCGAGACGCGCGGAGACCGCGTCACGGTCGATCCCCGCGCCCACGGCGAACTGATCATGCCGCACGCCCTGGCGGCCGCCGAAGCGGCCGGGGTGACCCTCAAGGACCTCGACGCGATCGTCGTCGGCGTCGGCCCCGGGCCCTTCACCGGCCTGCGCGCCGGGATGGCCACCGCCGCCGCCCTCGGACACGCGCTCGGCCTGCCGGTGTACCCGGTCTGCAGCCTCGACGCGCTCGCCGCCGACGTCGCCCCGGGCGACAGCGCTTTCCTCGTGCTCACCGACGCGCGCCGCCGCGAGGTCTACTGGGCGGCCTACGACGCCGCCGGGACCCGCACCGACGGCCCGCACGTCCAGCGCCCGGCCGACCTCGGGACCGACGTCAAGGTCGCGGCGGGTGACGGCGCCGTGCTGTACGCCGACGCGCTCGACGTCCGGCCGGTCGAGCCGCGCTTCCCGTCGCCCGCCGGGCTGGTGAAGGCCGCCCGCGCCGCGTTGCTCGCGAAGGAAACGCCGGCGCCGCTGACGCCCCTGTACCTGCGCCGTCCCGACGCCGCCGAGCCCGCGGCGCCGAAACGGGTGACCGCGCCGTGAGACTCGAGCCGCTGCGCCGCCGGGACATCGCCCGGTGCGTCGAGATCGAGCAGATCCTCTTCCCCGGCGACGACCCGTGGAGCTCGCGCGCGTTCCACTCCGAGCTGGACGCGGGCAACTTCTACCTGGCCGCGCGCCCGGACGAGGGCGACGAGCTGCTCGGCTACGCCGGCCTGGCCGTCGTCGGGCGGCGCCGCGGCGAGTACGAGGCGACCGTGCACACCATCGGTGTCGCGCCCGAGTACCAAGGCCAGGGCATCGGCAAGGCGCTGCTGCGGGCGCTGCTGGAGCGGGCCGACGAGTTCGAGGCGCCGGTGTTCCTCGAGGTCCGCACGGACAACGAGACGGCTCTCGGGCTGTACGAGAGCCACGGCTTCGAACGGCTCGGCATCCGGAAGCGCTACTACCAGCCCTCCGGCGCCGACGCGTACACGATGGTCCGCCCGGCGCGGACCCGAGACGAGGTAGCGGGCTGATGTCACGCATCATCATGGGCATCGAGAGCTCGTGCGACGAGACCGGCGTCGGCCTGGTCCGCCTGCACGACGACGGCACGGTGGAGCTGCTCGCCGACGAGGTCGCCTCCAGCGTCGAGCAGCACGCCCGCTTCGGCGGCGTGGTGCCCGAGGTCGCGAGCCGCGCGCACCTGGAAGCGATGGTGCCCACGACCACCCGTGCCTTCGAGAAGGCCGGGCTCGCACTGTCCGATGTGGACGCGATCGCGGTGACGGCCGGGCCGGGCCTGGCGGGCGCGCTGCTCGTCGGCGTCTCGGCGGCGAAGGCGTACGCGACGGCGCTGGACGTGCCGCTCTACGGCGTCAACCACCTGGCCGGGCACATCGCGGTGGACACGTTGCAGCACGGGCCGTTGCCGACGCCTTGCCTGGCGCTGCTGGTTTCCGGTGGGCACACGCAGCTGCTGCGCGTCGACGACATCGCGTCGGAGATCGTCGAGCTGGGGTCCACTGTGGACGACGCGGCGGGCGAGGCGTACGACAAGGTGGCGCGCGTGCTCGGCCTGCCGTACCCGGGCGGCCCGCCGATCGACAAGGCGGCGAAGAACGGCGATCCGGCGGCGATCGCGTTCCCGCGCGGCATGACTGGTCCGCGGGACGCCAAGAACGACTTTTCCTTCTCAGGGTTGAAGACTTCGGTCGCCCGCTGGGTCGAAGGCGCTTCTCGCCGGGGTGAGGAGATTCCGGTGGACGACGTCGCTGCGTCGTTCCAGGAGGCGGTCGCGGACGTGCTGACGATGAAGGCGGTTCGTGCGGCGAAGGAGCAGGGGATCGGCACCATCGTGATTTCCGGTGGTGTGGCGGCGAACTCTCGGTTGTCTTCGTTGGCGGCCGAGCGCTGTGCCGCGGCGGGGATCGAGCTGCGGGTCCCGCGGCCGCGGCTGTGCACCGACAACGGGGCGATGATCGCCGCCTTGGGGGCGCATGTTGTTGCGGCCAAGCGGCCGACTGCTCCGCTGGACTTCAGTGCGAATCCGGCCTTGCCGGTGAATGTGGTGTCGCTCTAGGCGTTCGGAGGCTGCCGCCACCCCGCTCGCCCATTGTGACTACGGCCGGCAGCACCGCGTCAAGGCGGGAAAGCGTGCCTTGACCCGGCGCCGCCGGCCGTGTTCTGGCTTCGGATCGGGGTTGCGGGGGGTCTGGGTTCCGTGGTGGTGGGGGGTGCGTGTCCCGGCGCGTCGCGTCTCGTCCGTCAGGAAGCCGCTGCGTGCTTGTGCGCCGGGGCACCTACGCCCAGGAGTTCCTCGATCGCCGCGACCGCCAGTGCCGCCGCATTGCCTTCGCCGTAGGGGTTTCCGACCTGCGCCGGCCGCAGTTCCCCGCTCAGCAGTCGGGCCGCCGTGTCCGCTATGCGTGACGTTTCCGTGCCGACCAGCCAGGCGCAGCCCGCGTCCACCACTTCCGTCCGCTCGGTGACGTCCCGCAGGACCAGCACCGGCGTCCCGAACGTCGGGGCCTCCTCCTGGATTCCGCCGGAGTCCGTCAGCACCAGCGATGCCAGCCGCAGCGCGCGGACCAGGTCCGGGTACTCCAGCGGGTCCGTGACCGTCACCCGCGGCAGGCCACCCAGAGCCGCCTCCACCTGGGCGCGGACCTGCGGGTTCGGGTGGGCCGGGAACAGCACCTGCACGTCCGGGTGCTCGGCCACGATCAGCTGCACCGCCGCCAGGGTCCGCTCCAGCGGCTCGCCCCACGACTCGCGCCGGTGGGACGTCACGAGCACCAGCCGCTCGGCCGCCTCCGCGATCTCCATCTCCAGCAACGCCAGCGCCGTGTCGCGCGCCGGGAGGTCGCGCGCCGCGATCTCCAGCACCGCGTCGACGACCGTGTTGCCCGTGACCGCGATCCGTTGCCGCGCAACGCCTTCCGCCCGCAGCTCGGCCGCCGCGCCGAGGGTCGGCGCCAGGTGCAGCGCCGCGAGCCGGGACACCATCTGCCGCGCGCCCTCCTCCGGGAACGGCGCGGTGAGGTCGTGCGTGCGCAGCCCGGCCTCCAGGTGCACCACCGGGATGCCCAGCCAGAACGCGGCGAGCGCGCCCGCGAGCGTCGTCGTCGTGTCGCCCTGGACGACGAGCGCGGCCGGCGCGTGCCGGCGCAGGACGTCGTCGAGTGCGGGCAGCAGGCCCGCGACGAGCTCCGCCTGGCCGCCGGTCACGCGCGGCGGCACGTCCAGCCAGGCGTCGACGACCAGGCCGAACGGCGTCAGCGCCTGCTCGACCATGCCCGCGTGCTGCCCGCTGTGGACCAGGACCGGCCGCAGGGCCGGGTGCTCGTCCAGCGCGAGCGCCAGCGGTGCGAGCTTGAGCGCTTCCGGCCGCGTCCCGGCCAGCAACATCACGTCCACCCCGCGGTGCCCCTTCTCCACATAGTCCAGTGTCCAGCAAAACTTCCACCGCGGGGCCGCCGGCGTGCGAGGGGCGCACGCCGACGGCCCCCTTTCTCAATCCCGCGCCTGGGAGAGACGGCGGTTGCGGCGGTGGACGGCGATCAGCGCGACGGTCCCGAGCAGGACCAGGAGCACGCCGACGGCCAGCCACCACCCGATGTCGGCGCCGGTGGCGGCGAGGGTGCCCACGCCACCCCCGGCCACGCCGACGCCCGCGCCCGGCATCTTGTACATCGCGGGCCTCGCTCAGGCCTGCGCGGAGCGCCGGCGGTAGATGCGCGTGCCGACCGGCACCGCCACGGCGCCGAGCAGGCCGAGCCCGATCCACAGACCGGCGCCGGACGCCAGCGGCATCGGCGGCGCGGCCGGGCCGCAGGTCGCCGACGACACGATCACGTCGCCCGAGCCGAGCGAACCGACCACCCCGCCGAGCAGCTTCACGTGGATGGCGTTGACCGTGAGGCTGCCGTCGGGGTTCTTGATCTGCTCGTTGAGGATGATCGTCGCGATGTTGATACCGGCGATCCCGACCTTGACCTGGGTGTTCGGCGCGGGGCTGGCGTCGACGGTGCCGATGCTCCCGAGCTTCGCGTCGGCCAGCGTGCTGCTGCCCTTGACGCCCGCCTGGGTCGCGGTGCACACGGCCTCGACGGTCTTGATGCCGACGTCGCCGAGCGCGGCCTTGAGCAGCGGCAGGCCGACGTTGGCGGTGGTCGCCTTCGCGGTCACCGCGCCGGAGTTGTCGTCGCGCTTGGCCTCGGTCGCGATCACGCCGGCGGTCAGGACGCCGGGCACGGCGGCGCTCGCCAGCGTGCTCGTCGTCGGGCCGGCGGTGTTCGCGGCCGCGAGCGGCCCGACGTGCACCGCGGGCTGGCCGAGCAGCGTCACGTCGACCTTCACGCCGTACGCCGACCCGTCACCGGGCGCGGCCGAAGCGGGCGCCGCGCCGGCGAGCACGAAGCTCGCCACGACCGCGGCGAGCAGGCCACCGCGGCGCGCGAGGGAGCTCTTCATCAACTGGTCCTCCGAATTCGCTGGGTTTCCCTGAAGTTCGCGTGACGGCGGCGCGGATCGAACCGGCTTGCCTCGACTCGGCACGCGAATCGACTATCGCGAAGACCGGCTCGAATAGCACACAAAATTTCCCGAATCACCGGATCGGGTATTCCGCGGCGCCGTTTGTGCTGGTCGTCGTGGGATCACCCGGTCGGCCTAGCAAGTTCGCGGCGAAAACTGCCGAATGGCGATCCCAAACCACACCTCCGAGTGGAGCGGTGCGGCACTTGTGTTCTACGCTCGCCCGGGGTCCGCAGCTGGAACGAAAAACCGACTTCGAGAGGACCGTCGTGGCCGTAGCGAGCGCTCCGAACTCTGGCATGGCAAGGTTCCCGCTGGTCATCGCGCTGGGTGCGCTGGCGGCCGCGGGAGTCGCGGTCGTGCTGGCCGAGCGGTTCTACCGCGAACTGGAAGTGCGGCTGGCGGGCGCGATCCTCGACGTCATCACTACATCGGGTGTTTATGTCGCCCCCGATCGTGAGTCCGTTTACTTTGGGTTGAGCAGTGCTGCTCCATTCGGGTTGAGAATGACTCCGGAATGCTCTTCGGCGTTTCTTTTGCTGCCGCTGCTCGTTGTGACCATGGTCATGTTGTATTTCCGGCCGTCGAATGCGAAGCGGCTCTTCTTTTCTCTGGGCATTTCCGCGCTCGTCGTAGTGCTGGTGAACCAGCTGCGCATTCTCACGATCGTCGGGCTGGTCCACGGGTTCGGCACCGACGAGGGCTACTACTGGGGTCACACGCTGCTGGGCTCGATGGTGAGCGTGTTCGGCGGTGCCGTCTCGATCGTCCTGTTCGTCTGGCTGGCCACCCGGAAGAAGAAGGCATGAGCGTCAAGGTCCTGCTGGCGATCACGCAGGCGTTCGCGCTCACGATGAGCGTGGCGTTCCTGGTGTACGTCGTGGTCATCGTGGTGCCCTACCTGCGCCGCAAGCCGGCCCCGGTCGGTGACCCGGCCGACTTCACGTGGCACTTCTTCGTGCCGTGCCGCGACGAGCAGACGGTGATCCGCGAGACGATCCGCTACCTGCGCACGACGTTCCGCAAGGCGCACGTCTGGGTCGTCGACGACGACTCCGAGGACCGCACCGCCCGCGTCGTCCGGATGCTCTGGCGCCGCCACGGCGGCTACGACCCGTACCTGCACCTGGTGCCGCGCGTGCGGCCGGAAGCCCGGACGGGCAAGGGTGACGCGCTCAACGCCGCCTACCGGGCCCTGAACGACTGGATGGGCCCGGACGCCTCGCGAGACGACGTCGTCGTGGTGGTCGTCGACGCCGACGGCCGCCCCGCCCCGAACTGCCTGGAGGTCTGCGCGGCGGACCACCTCTTCGGCGACCCGGAGATCGGCGCGGTCCAGCTGGACGTGTGGATGAGCAACGTCGGGACGCCGCCGCCGTCGCGCAACCCGGTCGGCCGCTGGTTCGGGCTGAAGCTCGCCCAGCTGCAGGACCTGGAGTTCCGCACGGCGATCGCGGCGATCCAGACGTCCCGCGGCTTCACCGGCACGATCTCCATGGGCGGCAACGGCCAGTTCACCCGGCTCACCGCGCTCGATTCGATCGCGGGTGACAGCGAAGAGCCGTGGCGCGGCTCGCTGCTGGAGGACTTCGAACTGGGCGTCCACCTGCTGACGGCCGGCTGGCGCACCGGCTTCACCCCGGACTCCCACGTGGCGCAGGAAGGCCTGTACAGCCTGCGCCGGTTCCTGGTGCAGCGCACGCGGTGGGGCCAGGGCACCATGCAGTGCGCCCGCTACCTGCGCCGGATCTGGGACTCACCGCACGTCAGCACGCTCGGCGCGGCGGAGATGATGTACTACCTCGCTCAGCCGTGGCTGCAGCTGCTCGGCTCGCTGCTGTACCCGATCCCGTTCGTCCTGCTGGTGGTGAGCACCGCGGGCGACCCGGCGCAGATGTGGACGTGGTTCACCGGCGGCGCGTGGATCCTGTTCGCCATCTACGGCTCGTTCGGGCTGCTGCCGTTCCTCGTGTGGGGCCCGATCTACCAGCTGAAGTGCCTGCGCAGCGGGAACATCCTGCGCGGCATCGGCCTGGGCTTCGCGTACGCGGCGTACATCTACACGTTCTACGTGACTTCGTGGCGCGCGCTGTTCCGGCTGGTCCGCGGCCGCAACGGCTGGGCGAAGACGCGCCGCAACACCGAGCAGGCGGCGGGGGCGAAGGTCGCGCTCGACGCGTGAGCGCGACCTCCGCCGATCCGCGCTAGAACGCCGGGAGGATCCGGACGTCGTCCGCCTTGACGAACGCGATCCGGTGCCCGAACTGGATCTGCACGTACTTGAGCTTGCCCTTGACCACGACGTGGTCGGCGAGGTCGAACGTCACCGCGTAGTAGTACTCCGACCCGACCGTGCCCGCGGACGAGTACTTCTGGCCCGCCGACAGCGTGTACGGCAGCGGCGTGATGGTCTGCACCGGCACGTTCGCCGGGTAGGCCTCCGGTTCGGGGTACGCGCGGCCGTAGACCGGCACCGTCGCGAGCCCCGGCTTCGGCGTCACGACCCAGCCGATCGCCGGCTTCGCGACCTTGGCGCCGCGCGGGTTGTGGAACCAGCCCTTCTGCCCGAGGTACCAGATCGCCGTCCAGTCGCCGCTGACCCCGGCGACGGCGTACTGCTGCCCGGTCGCGACCCGGCTGCCGACGTCCGAAACGTCCATTGTGGACGCCGAGCCGTCGGTGTGCAGGCCGATGTCCTTCAGCAGCGGCGAGGATTCACTCGGCTCCGAGTGCAGCACCACGGCCTCCGAGCCGCGCGGCGCGCACGGCGTCCCGGGGCTGTCGCAGCCGGTGAACGCGGGCTGGTTCTTCGCGAAGTCCGGGTCGATGGTGACCAGCGACGACCCGGGCAGCCCGAACCCGCCGAGCGGCGCGCCCAGCAGGTCGAAGTAGTGCGACCAGTCCCAGTACGGGCCCGGGTCCCAGTGCATGCCCTTGATGGTCGACGGGACCGTGCCCGGCACGTTGTCGTGGCCGATGATGTGCGCCCGGTCGAGCGGGATGCCGTACTTGCGCGCGAGGTAGCCGACGAGCTTCGCGCTCGAGCGGTACATCGCCTCGGTGTACCAGGTGCCCTTCGCGGCGAAGCCCTCGTGCTCGATGCCGATGGACTTGGCGTTGACGTACCAGTTGCCGGCGTGCCACGCGACGTCCTTGGTCGGCACGTGCTGCGCGATCAGGCCGTCGGTGGAGCGGATCGTGTAGTGCCAGCTGACGTACGTCGGGTCCTGGGCGAGCTTCAGGACGCTGTCCCAGTAGCCCTCGGTGTCGTGGATGACGATGTGGTCGATCTTCTGGCTGCTCGGCCGGTCGGCGAGGTCGTGGTTGCCGTAGTCGTCGTTCGGCAGCTCCTGGTAGGGCGCCGGGACGGACTCGCACGCGACGGTCCGCGGGCATTCGACGTCCGAGGGGTTCCCGGCGTGCCGCGGTGCCGTCGTGTCCGGAGCCGCGGCGAGGGTGACCTGCTGGCCGTCGTCGGTGATCCGGGCGACGCCGGTCTTGATGGTGTCGAAGACCTCGTCGGCGAAGGCCTGGGCGGCGTCTCCGGTGGACCCGCTGTACTTCGCGACGGCGTCGTACCAGTCGTTCCGGCCGGCGTGGTACTTCGCGAGCAGGGCGGCGCCGCCGCGGATGTTCTGGGTGGCGTCGGTGCGGAGGGTCTCCGCTTTCTGGCCGGTGAGCTGCGCGGCTTCGTCGACGGTCTGGAGCCCCTGCGGCGGGGTGGCGGGCCCGGCCTGCGGGCGCAGGGCGGGGCGGGCGTCGTCACCGCGCGGGTCTTCGGTGCCTTCGTCGTGGTGGCTGGTGGCCACCCCGGCCTCGCGCAGGTCGGTGAGGTGCATCGGCCCGTAGCCGGCGGAGGTGCTGGGCGTGCCGCCGTTGGTGTCCCACCGGGACTCGAGGTAGGAGACGCCGAGAAGGACGTTCTCGGGAACGCCGAACTCCTTCGCGGCGGCGGCGAAGTCCCGTTGCCGCTGGTCTTGAGCGGCGGCGTGGGCCGGCGCGGTGGCCAGGCCGGTGAGGAGGGTCGCGGCGGCGACCAGCGCCGCCGTTCTCGGGAGGGGACGGGTGGGCATGGGCATAAACCCCCAGGGTTCAGGTGCCAGACGGTGAGAACCTAACCAGAAACTCAGGCTGGGGGTAAGAGCTCTCCGTCGGCGGGTTCGCCGATCGCCAGAGGGAGCGTCTCTTGTTGCGGCTCGTCCGCGGGCACCACCTCTCGGCGGCGTCTCGCCGACTCGCGCCGGTTGCCCTGCGGGTCGTTGTAGACGACCCGGATGTAGGAGATCTCCGTCGCGGCGATGACGACCTTCTCCCAGTTGTCGCCGATCCGCCGGACGTTCGTCAACGAGCCCCGGTCGTCCAGAGTCGCCTGGGTCAAGGCCCTGCCTTCGAGCACGAGTTCCCGGTCCTCGGGTTTCTCGCCTACCGTGTACCACTCGAGGTAGCCGAGGAACGCTTGCTTGTCCTTGAGCTGGACGTGGAGCCACGCGTTGGTCTTCCTGGGGAGGTCTTGGCGAAAGGCTTCCTGCCACCCGGTCAGGTGTGTGATCGAAGATCTGTTCCTGCCGAACACCGCCATGGCCAGCGCGACCAGGACACCGAGGGCGCAGGCGAGTGCGACTTCTGCCAAGCCGGTGGCGAGTATCAGCAACAGGTGTCGCTGGAAGAACGGATTACCGCTCTGGAGCCACGCGGGGAAGTCGATCGCAGCCGACGGTGCGGTCCGCCAGCCGAGATAGATCGCGACGCATGAGACGGCGGTCAGGCCGAAGCTCGCCAACCCGACTCGCGCGGCCTCCCGGAAGGCCGACTCCTGGCGCGGTGCGCGTTTGCGCTCCCGGCTCAGCTCGAAGGTCAGGCCCGGCGCGACTAGACCGAGGAAGGCGATGACCGCGCCGAGCGTTTGCGGAAACACTCCGCCGGGTCAGTCGGTCGGCCCTTGCTTGGTCGAAGGCGAGTTGCTGTTCTTGTCCCCTTGGTTGCGGGTCCCGTCCCCAGTCTGGTCTTGCTGGGTCTGGCGGTCGGACTGCTGGGCCGCCCCGGCGGCCGCATTCGGGTCTGTCATCTCCGGCTCCTCACGGGAGGGCAGACCGGGCCCAGCGGCCCGGTCTGCCGTCGAAGACGTCGCAGGGGGAGCGGGCGTTACGGCATCCGCCGTGAAGCCGCCGGTCAGAGCGCTTCCGGGTGCATTCTCCACGCCCGTGACCACCCTCCTTGCACGACTGGCACTCACGTGGCTAGAGTGCTAATCGCACGGCCCGACAGCCCCGGCACCCGCGACGGCGGGGGTGGTAGAGCCGTAACCACATCCTGCCAACGCTTTCGACGACCGTGGAGGTCAACCCGGTGAGCGTGAACATCAAGCCGCTCGAGGACAAGATCGTTGTCCAGACGAGCGAGGCCGAGGAGACGACCGCTTCCGGCCTCGTCATCCCCGACACCGCCAAGGAGAAGCCCCAGGAGGGCAAGGTTCTGGCCGTGGGCCCGGGCCGGATCGACGACAAGGGCAACCGCGTCCCGCTGGACGTGAGCGTCGGCGACGTCGTCATCTACTCGAAGTACGGCGGCACCGAGGTCAAGTACAACGGTGAGGACTACCTCATCCTGTCCGCCCGCGACGTGCTGGCCGTCATCAACTGACGTCCGCTCGCAGCGCATGACGCCCCGGGCCCCGCAACACCGGGGAGCGGGGCGTTCTTGCGTTCAGAGAAAGGTAAGCGGAACACGCTATGCCCAAGCAGATCAGTTTCGACGAGGACGCTCGTCGCGCGCTGGAGCGCGGGGTGAACAAGCTCGCCGACGCCGTCAAGGTCACCCTCGGCCCGCGTGGTCGCCACGTCGTGCTCGACAAGAAGTTCGGCGGCCCGACCATCACCCTCGACGGCGTGACCGTCGCCCGTGAGGTCGACCTCGACGACCCGTTCGAGAACCTCGGCGCGCAGCTCGCCAAGAGCGTCGCCACCAAGACCAACGACGTCGCCGGGGACGGCACCACCACCGCGACCGTGCTCGCGCAGTCGCTGGTGAAGGTCGGCCTGCGCAACGTCGCGGCCGGCGCCAACCCGACCTCGATCGGCCGTGGCATCGAGGCCGCCGCGGAGAAGGTCATCGAGGTCCTCAAGGCCAAGGCCACCCCGGTCAAGGGCCGCGAGAACATCGCCCAGGTCGGCACCGTGACCTCCCGTGACGCCAACATCGGCGCCCTGCTCGGCGAAGCCGTCGAGAAGGTCGGCGAGGACGGCGTCATCACCATCGAGGAGTCGTCGACCCTGGCGACCGAGCTGGTGATCACCGAGGGCGTCCAGTTCGACAAGGGCTTCCTCTCGGCGCACTTCGCGACCAACCCGGAGGAGCAGAAGGCGATCCTCGAGGACGCCTACGTCCTGCTGCACCGCGAGAAGATCTCGGCGCTGGCCGACCTGCTCCCGGTGCTGGAGAAGGTCGTCGAGGCCAAGAAGCCGCTGCTGATCATCGCCGAGGACGTCGACGGCGAAGCGCTGTCCACCCTCGTGGTGAACTCGCTGCGCAAGACGATCACCGCCGTCGCGGTCAAGGCGCCGTTCTTCGGCGACCGCCGCAAGGCGTTCCTGGACGACCTCGCGGTCGTCACCGGCGGCGAGGTCATCTCCGCGGAGATCGGCCGCAAGCTGTCCGACGTCGACCTCGGCGCGCTGGGCAAGGCCCGCCGGATCGTCGTCACCAAGGACGACACCACGATCGTCGACGGTGACGGCTCCAAGGACGCCATCGCCGGGCGGGTCGCGCAGATCCGCAAGGAGATCGAGACGACCGACTCCGACTGGGACCGCGAGAAGCTGCAGGAGCGGCTCGCGAAGCTCGGCGGCGGCGTCGCGGTCATCAAGGTCGGCGCGGCCACCGAGACCGAGCTGAACGAGCGCAAGCACCGCATCGAGGACGCCGTGGCTTCGACCAAGGCGGCCGTCGAGGAGGGCATCCTGCCCGGCGGCGGTTCGGCGCTGGTCCACGCGGTCAAGGAGCTCGAGGGCGGCCTGGGCCTGGAGGGCGACGAGGCCACCGGCGTGCGCATCGTCAAGGACGCGCTGACGGCCCCGCTGTTCTGGATCGCGACCAACGCGGGCCACGAGGGCGCGGTCATCGTCAACAAGGTGCAGGAGCAGGGCTGGGGGCAGGGCTTCAACGCCGCCACCGGCGAGCTCACCGACCTGCTGGCCGCCGGCATCGTCGACCCGGTCAAGGTGACCCGGTCCGCGGTGGCGAACGCCGCCTCGATCGCGCGGCTCGTGCTGACGACGGAGTCGTCGGTCGTCGAGAAGCCGGCCGAGGAAGAGCCCGCTGCGGCGGGCCACGGCCACTCGCACTGACGCAGGACACCGAGAAGGGGCGGCACACCCGTGCCGCCCCTTCTTCGTGCCCGGAAGAGCACGAAGGGCGGCACCCCACCCGGTGCCGCCCTTCGATGTCGGTGGGGCGCTCAGCCGCCGGACATGCTGAGCGCGCGTTTGTCGGACTTGATGAGGTGCTCGCGTTCCGATTCCGAGAGCCCGCCCCAGATGCCGTAGGGCTCGTGCACCGCCAGCGCGTGGCTGCGGCACATCTCGAGGACGGGACAGCTCAGGCAGACCGCCTTCGCCCTGGCCTCCCGCCGTGCCCGCGCCGGGCCGCGCTCGCCGTCCGGGTGAAAGAAGGACGCGCTGTCCATCCCCCGGCACGACCCTTCGAGCTGCCAGTCCCACATGTCGGCGTTGGGTCCTGGGAGCCTGCGCGTGTCTGCCATCCTGACCGCCTCCGTCAATCGGTCGATGCCGCTAGCTGCTCTGCTGTGGTGCCGATACTCCATTCGGTGCAACGGCGGTAACGTTAGAAGCGCGCCAATAGTTGTTCAAGCGATCCGGCCCGATTCAGCCGTTAGGCATCCCCCGGATGTGTGAGCAGGGATTTCGCCTCCGGTTGCCGACCCCGCGGTCTGCCTGGATATTGAGGCTCGTGGGAGCTGGGTCGGGCACCGAAGAACCCACCCTGCCGGTGGCCTCGGTCGCCCGCCGGCTCGGGGTCGCGCCGTCCACCCTCCGAACCTGGGACCGCCGCTACGGGCTCGGCCCGAGCAGGCACACCGACGGCCGCCACCGCCGCTACGGCACCTCCGACATCGGCCGCCTCGAACTGATGCAGCGCGCGTTGCTGAGCGGCGCGTCGACGGCCGAGGCGGCCCGCTACGCGCTGGAGCAGATGCCGCGCTCGGGGCCGCCGCAGCCATCGGAGCCGTCGGCGCCTACGGACGCCTCGGCGGCCGATGACGGCCTCGAGGTCCGCTCCCGCCTCGCCCGCCGGCTGAGCACGGCGGCGCTGGCCATGGACGTCGGCGCCGTCCAGCGCATGCTCGCGGACACGATCGCCGAGCTGGGGGTGCTGCCGGCGTGGACGGGCGTGATCGAGCCGGTCCTGTCGGCGCTCGGGGCGCGCTGGCGCGGCGCGAGCGCGGGAGCGGAGGTCGAGTACCTGCTGGCCGAGTGCGTGTTCGCGGCGCTGGTGCGTGCGACGCCGGTGCTCGACGAGCCGCGCAACACGCGCCCGGTGCTGCTGGGCTGCGTCCCGGAGGAGCGGGACACGATGCCGATGTACGCGCTGGCGGCCTCGCTGGCCGGCCGCCGCATCGGGGCGCAGCTGTTCGGGGTCCCGCTGCCGGCGGAGGTGCTGGCGGTGGCGGTGCGGCGGAGCGCGCCGGCGGCGGTGGTGCTGTGGGCGCACCGGCGCGGGGTCGCGGACACGCGGTTGTTCGCGCGGGTCTCGCGGGGGCGGCAGCGGAGCCGGTTGTTCGCGTGCGGGCCGGGCTGGGACCCGGCGGGGCTGCCGGACAAGGTGGAGCTGCTGACGGACCTGCCGGGCGCGGCCGACCGTATCGAGCACGTGCTGGTCGGCGCGCGGCCGTAGCTGGGCGTGCTGCCGGACCGGTCCGTCACCCGCGGATGGCCGGCCCCGTCGATGGCCCTGGCCAAGTGGCGCTCCCGGCTCGCGGGCGAAGTTGTCCACAGCCTGGCCCCGATGTGGACAACGCCGGGCTGTCGGGCTGCGGTCTGCTGGTTCTGTCGGGATCGGCCGATAGCCTGGACCGGGGTCAGCCCCCAGGGATGGGTGGGGCGTGGTCGTCCGGGCGGCGCGCGCGACTCCGGCCACTTCGATCATGTTTTTGTCGGTGGGACCCGCTAGAAAGGACCCGTGCACGAACCCGCCCTGAGGGCCGCCGCGTTCGGGAGCGATCCGCTGCCCGATCCCGCGGTCACGCGCGGCTCCGGCACGCCGCGGGAACGGCTGCTCTCCGCCATCGTGCTCGGCGCCCAGGGCCGGTACGCGGCCGCCGCCGCCCTCCTCGGTGCCCTCCGGCGCGAAAGCGACCCGGTGACGGCCTCCCTCGCCGCCAGCACCCTCGCCGCCCACCGGCGGCAGCTGGGCGGCCACCGCCAGGCCCGCGCGCTCGACGGCGAAGCCCTCGCCAAAGCCGCCGGCCTCGAAACCGGCCAGGATCCCGACGGCCTCGACGCCGCCGGTGCCCGGGCCGACGCCCTGCTCGGCCTGGCCGCCGACAACCTCGCCCTGGGCCGGCTCACCGCCGCGCGAAGGCTCGCCGAGAACGCCGCGGCCCAGCACGCCGGGTGGCGGGCCTGCGTCCGCGGGGGCTGGGTCGGCGCGGAGATCGAACTCGCCGCAGGTCAGGGCGCCGCCGCCGTGGCGCCCGCCGAGCGGGCTTTCGAAACCGCCGTCGCGCGGGGTGCGCGGCGGCACGCGGTGAAATCCGGGATTGTGCTGGCCGTCGCGGTGGGGGCCGCCGGAGGCCCCGATCACCGGAAGATTTCGGACGGTCTTGTCGGAAATGCAATGGCGACCGCCGAGGAATGCGAACTGCTTTCACTTTTGTGGCCGGCGGCGCTCGTCATGGCCGATCTGCGCCCAGGACACGCCGAGGAGTATCGATTCAGAGTGGCAGAGGTGTTGCACGCAGTGTTACGAAGCGCAGATCCTTGCGGGAGGAGGATCGCGGGGGAATCGCCATGGGTGCCCGCCCCGGGTGGTTGAGCCGTCGGAATGGGCTGTTCCGGCATCCGGGCTAAGAAACTTCAAAAAAAGCCACCGGATCGTGTCAAGGTTCGGGCTAAAGCGTCCGATAGGGGAAGTGGAATGTCACCCGGCTGCAGGAAGGAAACCCCGTGACGACGGTCTTGATCTGCGACGACCGACGCAGTGTCCGTGAAGGGCTCACCCGAGTGATGTCCGCGGTCCCTGGGGTCAGTCGCATCGACTGCGTAGCGCACGGTGACGAGCTGCTGGCCCGGTACTCCCGTCAGCCCGTCGACGTCGTGCTGGTCGGGACGCAACGCGCGGTCCCGACGGGTGTCGAAGCCACCCGGCGGCTCGTCTCGGCCAACCCCCAGGCGAACGTCATCGTCTTCGGCGCCCCGGACGACGCGGGCAGCATCGCCGCCGCGATCGCCGGCGGTGCCCGCGGCTACCTCCGCTGGGACGCGTCCCGGCCGGAGCTGGTCGCCGCGCTGGCCCACACCCTGGCGAGCACCTCGGTGCCCGCGCCCCGTCAGCCGTCCGACCCGGGCGTCCAGCTGACCGAGCGCGAGCTTCAGGTGCTCCGCGGGATGAGCCAGGGCAAGAGCAACGGCCAGATCGGCCGCGAGCTCTACCTGTCCGAGGACACGGTGAAGACCCACGCCCGGCGGCTGTTCCGCAAGCTCGGCGTGCGCGACCGCGCGCAGGCCGTGGCCCACGGCTTCCGCCGCGGCCTGGTCAGCTGACCCGTCGCTCTCCCCGTTCCTGACACGGCCGGTTTACAGGTGACGACGGGCCAGGGCGCACCGCCCTGGCCCGTACCTGTGTGGTCCCCATCACACTCCGGCGCCCCTTCGGGCAGCCCCCGGGGCGGATCCCCGCTCCGGCCACCGTCCCTCCGACGGATCTCGTACCCGTGACGCCGCTCGCTCGTTGAATCGGCGAGGAAGACCGCGGGTCTGCACGATAATCCGTATTTCCGCGCCTCACGGGGACGCGGCACGCCCGGGAGCACCGCGCGCGCCGCCCCGCCGGGGGCCGCAGGTACGGTAGCGGTCTCCGGTACGCGGTGGAGGCGACCACGGGCCGGGTTCTTTGCACACCTACACGTAACACTGGGACTGTTGTCTGCGATGGCCAATGTGGGGGATGGACTGGATGAACCGGTCGCCGCTGCTGTCGAGGGAGATCCCCAGGCAGTGGAGCGGCTGCTGGCTGCTATCCGTCCACTGGTAGTGCGGTATTGCCGCGCTCGGGTTGGCAGGCAGGAGCGATCGTTCGCTTCGGCGGACGACGTTGCGCAGGAGGTGTGTCTCGCGGTGCTAACGGCATTGCCCTCGTACCGCGATCAAGGCCGCCCGTTCCTGGCGTTCGTCTACGGGATCGCCCAGCACAAGGTGGCCGACGCGCACCGCGCGGCGGCGCGCAACCGAGCCGAACCGGTGGCCGAGATCCCCGACGAGATCGAGGGCGGCGTCGGTCCCGAGCAGCGGGCGCTGCAAGGTGAGCTGAACGAGCGGATGTCCCAGTTGTTGCAGGTGCTGCCGGACAAGCAGCGGGAGATCGTGGTGCTGCGCGTGGTCGTCGGCCTGTCGGCGGAGGAGACCGCGGACGCGGTCGGCTCCACGCCCGGCGCCGTCCGCGTCGCCCAGCACCGCGCCCTCGCGCGGCTGAGAAAGGTCCTGGCCGCGGAGGAGGTGATCTGAGTGACCGGTCACGAGAAGGGTTACGAGCCGGACGACGTCTTCGCGAGCGGATTGTCGGCATCGGAGGCGGAGTTCGCCGCCGACCTGTCGGCCGTCCAAGCGGACGACGCGCTGCTCGACGCCCTCGGCGGGTCCGACCCGGCGCTGGCCGACGGTCTCGGCGACCAGGAGCTCAACGCGTTGCTGGTGGCGTGGCGAAGAGACATCGACAGCGAGCCACTCGCCGAGCTGGTCGACGTCGACACCGCAGTGCGGACCGTCACCACCGCGAGTCTCGCGAAGCAGCACGCCTCGAGCGGACGCCGCCGCAGGCTGCTCGTCCCGGTCGCCGTCGCCGCCGCCGTGCTGGCGATCGCGTTCACCGGTACCGGGCTGGCCGCGCGCTCCGCGCAACCGGGCGACACCCTCTGGGGCCTCGCGAAGGTCCTGTACTCCGACCACACCCGCTCGGTCGAGGCCGCCGCGAACGCGAAGCTCGACCTCGAGAAGGCGAACCTGGCCATCGCCGGCGGCAACCTCGACGCCGCGCGCGAGGCCCTCGACGCGGCGCAGGCCGCGCTGTCGCAGGTCAGCGACGAAGACAACCGCGACCAGCTGATGGAGCAGCACCGGCAGCTCGCCGCCCAGCTCCAGAACCCGGACGCGCCGGTGCAGGGCCCGACGCAGACCACCTCGACGCAGGTGCCGCCCGGCGTCTCGTCGGTGCAGGTGCCGCCGGCCGGTTCGGCGACTTCGATCCCGGGCAGCGGCAGCGGCACCACGAGCCTGCCGGGCACCGGGACGCCGACCCCGACGCCCCCGCCGCCGACTACCACCCCGCCGCCGCCGACCACCGAGATCCCGCCGACCACGACGGCCGCGAGCGGCAACGACCCCGGCACGAACACCGGGCGCAGCGAGTCGTCCGTCGGCGCTCAGGGCGGCGAAGGGCAGTAATCGAGCACACGGGAAAGGCCCCCGGTGAGGAAACTCACCAGGGGCCTTTTTCAGTCGGTCAGTAGGCGCTTTCGTTGGCCGTCACGCCGTCGGCGAAGCCCCGGCAGTAGTCCCAGCTCACGTAGTCGCCGGGGTTCGGGTCGTAGGCCGGCTCGTGCGGGCGCATCCGCCCGTCGGCCAGCAGCTGCTCCAGGCTGGCCCGCAGCAGGTGCCAGTCGTGGTAGTGGGGTTCGTCGCATTCGCCGCAGTCGACGACGATTCCGCGGACCCCCCGGGGCTCGAGGAGCGCCTGGTAGACGGCCAGATCGGAGAGGTCGGCCAGCAGCTCGGTGCGTTCGGAGTCACTGATCGGCTCGTCCAGCCGGTCCTCGGGGTCTCCGAATGCGCGGGCCGGGTCGTCCGGGTCGTCCGCGAACGGGTCTGGAGGCAGGACATCGTGCGCCACGGCCTGCACGGTACCGGGCGCCCCCGGCGGCTCGCCCACCACCCGGGGCGGGGGCGCGAGCCGGATATCATGAGGGGAAGGCTCCGAGTCGCCAGTTGATCTTGATCGAACACGGCGACTCCGCTCATCCCGCGCCAGGAAGGCCCTTCACCCGCTATGACCAGCGACGGCATCACCGCCCCCGTTCCGGCCAAGTTCGCCATGCTCGGCCTGACCTTCGACGACGTGCTGCTGCTGCCGGCGGAATCGGACGTCGTGCCCAGCGGCGTCGACACCAGCGCCCGGCTGACCCGGAACATCACCCTCGGCATCCCGCTGGTGTCGGCGGCCATGGACACGGTCACCGAGGCGCGCATGGCGATCGCCATGGCCCGCCAGGGCGGCATCGGCGTGCTCCAGCGCAACCTGCCGATCGACGAGCAGGCCGCCGCGGTCGAGGTGGTCAAGCGGTCCGAGGCCGGCATGGTCACCGACCCGGTCACCTGCTCGCCCGACGCCACGCTGGCCGAGGTCGACGCCCTGTGCGCCAAGTTCCGCATCTCCGGTGTCCCGGTGACCGACGCGTCCGGCGCGCTGGTGGGCATCATCACCAACCGCGACATGCGGTTCGAGGTCGACCACAGCCGCCCGGTGTCCGAGGTCATGACGAAGGCGCCGCTGATCACCGCCCAGGTGGGCGTCTCCGCGGACGCCGCGCTGGGCCTGCTGCGCCGGCACAAGATCGAGAAGCTGCCGATCGTGGACGGCGCCGGCAAGCTCCGCGGCCTCATCACGGTCAAGGACTTCGTGAAGACCGAGCAGTACCCCCGCGCGACGAAGGACCCGGACGGCCGCCTCATCGTCGGTGCCGCGGTCGGCGTCGGCGCGGATGGCCACAAGCGCGCGATGGCGCTGGCCGACGCGGGTGTCGACGTGCTGATGGTCGACACCGCGCACGGGCACTCCCGCGCGGTCGTCGACACGGTCTCGCTGCTGAAGAAGGAGCTCGGCGAGGCGGTCGACATCGTCGGCGGCAACGTCGCGACCCGCGCGGGCGCGCAGGCACTGGTCGACGCGGGCGCGGACGGCGTCAAGGTCGGCGTCGGCCCGGGCTCGATCTGCACCACCCGCGTGGTCGCCGGCGTCGGCGTCCCGCAGATCTCCGCGATCTACGAGGCGGATCAGGCGTGCCGGCCGGCAGGCATCCCGGTCATCGGCGACGGCGGCATCCAGTACTCGGGCGACATCGCCAAGGCCATCGCGGCCGGCGCCTCCACGGTGATGCTGGGCAGCCTGCTGGCCGGCACGGCGGAGGCTCCCGGCGACCTCATCCTGGTCAACGGCAAGCAGTTCAAGACCTACCGCGGCATGGGCTCGCTGGGCGCGATGCAGTCGCGGGGCGAGGCCAAGTCGTACTCGAAGGACCGTTACGCCCAGGACGACGTGCTGTCGGACGACAAGCTGGTGCCGGAGGGCATCGAGGGGCGGATCCCGTTCCGCGGCCCGCTCGCCAACGTCGTGCACCAGCTGGTCGGCGGCCTCCGCTCGGGCATGGGCTTCACCGGGGCGCAGACCATCCCCGAGCTGCAGGAGGCCCAGCTCGTGCGGATCACGGCGGCGGGGCTCAAGGAGAGCCACCCGCACGACATCACGATGACCGTCGAAGCCCCGAACTACACCACCCGCTAGTCCGTCGGGCTACCGAAAGCGCGCAACCCGCACTGCGAACGCCTTCGTAGTGCGGGTTTCCCGCTGAGTCACCGTGACCTAGCGTGCTTACGGTAATCGGTCTATCGCCTTGCGTACCCGTCGTGGTGTGCACTGAAGGGCATGACGGTCGGCCGCTTCACGCAAGTGCTGCGCAAGGTCTTCTTCACGGCCGTCGCGCTCGTGTCGCTGTTCCTCGGCGGTGTCGTCTGCCTCATGTGCCAGGTGCTGGCCGGCCGGGACGCACCCACCTACCGCGCCGAAGGACACGTCGTGTCCCACGAGCAGGGGGCGCTCCCGGTCGGCGGTGACGAGGACGCCGTCAGCCACACCATCGCGGTCGACGCCGGGAACCGGCTCTACCGGATCACCGCCGTCGGCCCCGGCCTCGACCTGCCCGCCGGGCAGCCGGTCGCGCTCGACGTCTCGACGGCGGACGGCAGCATCGCCTACCTGCTGGCGGGCGGTGCCGTGATCGACCTGCGGCCCGGCGTGGTGCGGCCGGTGCTGCTGATCTGCGCGGCCCTGCTCGCGCTGGGCGCGGTGTACTTCGGCGCGGTCCGCCTGCACGTCTACCCGCCGGTGGCGACCTGGCTGGCCCTGGCCCTGGGCGCGCTGCTGGCGCCGGTCGCCGTCTTCGTGCGGGTGTGACGTGCCCGGGAGCGCCGAGGCGCGGGACACCTACCGGTCGGAAACCGGGACCACCGACCACCGCCTGGTCCTGCGCACCGCCGCCGGCGCCGTGCCGGTGCCGCTGCTGTTCCAACCCCCGTGCGCGGGTCACCCACGCGGACTAGCGACAATGGGGCACGGCAGATTGTCGTCGTCGGAGGAGGCTTCACGTGCGGGACCTGGTCGAGATCGGGATGGGCCGCACCGCGCGGCGGGCGTATGACCTCGACGACGTCGAGATCGTGCCGTCGCGGCGGACCCGGTCGTCTTCGGTGGTGTCCACCTCGTGGCAGATCGACGCCTACCGCTTCGACCTGCCGCTCGTCACGCACCCGACGGACGCGATCGTCTCGCCCGGCACCGCGGTCGCCGTCGGCGAGCTGGGTGGCCTGGGCGTGCTCAACGCCGAGGGACTGTGGGCGCGGCACGCCAACGTCGAGGACGCCATCTTCCAGCTGGTCCGCGCGGCCGAAGACCTCGAGGACCCGACCGCGGTCGGCCGCGTGCTGCAGGAGCTGCACAGCGCGCCGATCCGGCTCGACCTGCTGACCGAAGCCATCAAGACCGTCCGCGAGTCCGGCGTCACGGTCGCCGCGCGCGTGAGCCCGCAGCACGCCGCCGAGCTGACCCCGGACCTGATCGCGGCCGGCGTCGAGATCCTGGTCGTGCAGGGCACGATCATCTCCGCCGAGCACGTCCAGCGCGACGCCGAGCCGCTGAACCTCAAGGAGTTCATCGGCCGCCTCGACGTCCCGGTGATCGCCGGCGGCGTCAGCGACTACCGCACGGCGATGCACCTCATGCGCACCGGCGCCGCCGGCGTCATCGTCGGCCACGGCTACACGCCGGGCGTGACGAGCACCGACCGCGTGCTCGGCATCGGTGTCCCGATGGCCACGGCGATCATCGACGCCGCGGCCGCCCGCCGCGACTACCTCGACGAGACGGGCGGCCGGTACGTGCACGTCCTCGCCGACGGCGGCATGACGGTGTCGGGCGACATCGCCAAGGCCATCGCGTGCGGCGCGGACGCCGTCATGCTCGGCTCACCGCTGGCCGCCGCGTCGGACGCGCCCGGGCAGGGCCTGTACTGGACGGCGGCGGCCGCGCACCCGTCGCTGCCGCGCTCGCGCGTGGCGGCCGGGCCGGACTACGCCGTCGACCTCAAGACCCTGCTGTTCGGGCCGTCGTCCGACGCGGAGGGCGTGGTGAACCTCTTCGGGGCGCTTCGCCGGGCGATGGCGAAGACGGGCTACTCGGACCTCAAGGAGTTCCAGCGGGTGGGCCTCACCGTCCGGCGGTGAGGTGGTCGAGGAACGCGGCGAACGCGGTCGCGGAGTAGACGAGCACCGGGCGGGGCACCGGCTGTTTGGTGTCCCGCACCCCGACGACGCCGGGCCCGGCGCCGACCTCCACGCAGGCGTTCTCCTCGAAGTGGCTGTGGCTCGACTTGCGCCAACCGGTGAGCTGCTGGGGGATCATCGTGGTCCCTCCCGGAAATCGTGTCCCGTCGACGGGTCTCGCCGACGTGGACATCGAGCACTTCGATAATTACCCACGATCATCTCCGGCGATGCGCCAAAACGGGTGACTGGCCGGTAACTTACCTCTGGTCAGAACCTGGACCCCGGGTTACGCTCAAGGTGTGACTGCCAGTAACACCACCACCAGTGCGGGTGGCCCCGACTACGACGTCGTCGTGGTGGGGTCGGGGTTCGGCGGCAGCGTCGCGGCGCTGCGGCTCACCGAGAAGGGCTACCGGGTAGCCGTCGTCGAGGCCGGGCGGAGGTTCGCCGACGACGAGTTCGCCAAGACGTCGTGGGACCTCAAGCGCTACCTGTGGGCACCGCAGGTCGGCTGCTACGGGATCCAGCGCATCCACATGCTCAACGACGTCATGGTGCTGGCCGGGGCCGGTGTCGGCGGCGGTTCGCTCGTCTACGCGAACACGCTGTACCGGCCGCTCAAGCCGTTCTACCGCGACCGGCAGTGGTCCCACATCACCGACTGGGAAGCCGAGCTCGCGCCGCACTACGACCAGGCGAGCCGGATGCTGGGCGTCGTCACGAACCCGACGATCACGCCGTCGGACGTCGTGATGCGCGACGTCGCCAAGGACATGGGTGTCGCCGATTCGTTCCACCCGACGCCGGTCGGCGTGTACTTCGGCAAACCGGGGGAGCGGGCGAAGGACCCGTACTTCGGCGGCGCCGGCCCCGAGCGCGTCGGCTGCACCGAGTGCGGCTCGTGCATGACCGGCTGCCGCGTCGGGGCGAAGAACACGCTGGTCAAGAACTACCTGTACCTGGCCGAGCAGGACGGCGCGAAGGTCATCCCGCTGACGACGGTGACGTCCGTGCGGCCGGTCGACGGCGGCTACGAAGTCGACCTGAAGAAGACCGGGACGACGTCGAAGAAGTTCCGGACGACGATCACGGCCGAGAAGGTCGTCTTCGCCGCGGGCACCTGGGGCACGCAGAACCTGCTGCACAAGCTGAAGGACACCGGCACGCTGCCCAAGCTGTCGCGCCGGCTGGGCGAGCTGACCCGGACGAACTCCGAGGCGATCATCGGCGCGGCCCGCACCGAGGTCGACGAGAGCCGCAACTTCAGCCGCGGGGTCGCGATCACGTCGTCGATCCACCCGGACGAGAACACCCACATCGAGCCGGTGCGCTACGGCAAGGGCAGCAACGCGATGAGCCTGCTGCAGACGATCGCGACCGACGGCGCTTCCCCGGTCCCGCGGTGGCGGCAGGCGGTCACGTTCATGCTCAAGCACCCGGTCCAGGCGGCGAAGCTGCTCAACGGCTACCGCTGGAGCGAGCGCACGGTGATCCTGCTGGTGATGCAGAGCCTGGACAACTCGATCACGACCTACACGCGGCCCGGGCTGTTCGGCCGCCGCAAGTACACGTCGAAGCAGGGCCACGGCGAGCCGAACCCGAGCTTCATCCCGGCCGGCCACGAGGCCAACGAGCGCACGGCCGAGCGCATCGGCGGCATCGCGGGCGGCACGTGGGGCGAGATCTTCGACATCCCGCTGACGGCCCACTTCATCGGCGGCGTCCCGATCGGTGCCACGGCGGACGAGGGTGTCATCGACCCGTACCACCGCGTGTTCGGCTACCCGGGCCTGTCGGTGGTGGACGGCGCGGCGATCACGGCCAACCTGGGCGTGAACCCGTCACTGACGATCACGGCCCAGGCCGAGCGGGCGTTCTCGTTCTGGCCGAACAAGGGCGAGGCGGACCAGCGGCCGTCCCAGGACGCGGCGTACGTCCGGCTGGAGCCGGTGGCGCCGAAGAACCCCGCGGTGCCCGCGGACGCCCCGGCGGCCTTGCGCCGGTCCTAGACTCGGGGCCGTGACGACGGCATCGGAAAAGGCGCACGCGCTGCTCGACGGGGTGCGCAGGCTCGACGACGAATGGGCCAAGGTCATCGGCGGGCTCGGGGAGCCCGAACTGCGCGCCGCCAGCGCGCTGCCCGGCTGGTCGCGGGCCCACGTGCTCGCGCACCTCGCCCGCAACGCCGATGGGCTGCAGAACCTGCTGACCTGGGCGAACACCGGGGTCGCGACGCCGATGTACGCCAGCGCCGAAGCCCGTGACGCCGACATCGAAGCCGGGTCCCGGCGCCCGGCCGCCGACCTGCTCGCCGACTTCGTCGCGTCCGCCGGGCGCTTCGAGCAGTACGCCGCCGCCATGCCGGACGACGCCTGGGCACGCGAAGCCCGCAACCGGCAGGGCGACCCCGTCACCGGGGCCGTCGTCGCGCGGATGCGGCTGTCCGAGCTCACCATCCACCTCGCCGACCTCGACCGGGGCTACGACCTCGACCGCGTGCTCGGCCTGCTCGGGCCGCTCGCCGGCGACGTCGTCCAGCACGCGATCACCTCGCGGGCCGCGCACCTGCCGGCGTTGCGCCTGGTCGCCGAGGGCACCGGGGAGTGGACGATGGGGGCCGCTCCGGGCGCCACGGTCCGCGGCACGAGCGGGCAGCTGCTGGCCTGGCTCAGCGGCCGTTCCGACGGCGCGGACCTCGACGGAGCCGTCCCGCGCATCCCCGCCTGGGGCTGAACTGACCTCGACCGTCCTCCGTGTACCGATCAGGAGCGCGGAGGACGGTCTCCGGCCCTAAACTGAGCGTCCCCGGCAGCGAGGAGTCCGATGTGGACAGCGTGAACCGCAGGGCGTTCCTCCGGATCACCGGTGTCTCGGCGGCCGGCGCCGTCGCCGCCGCCTGCGGGCCGGGCAGTCCCACCGAGCCCGCCGCTTCGACGAGCGCTCAGCCGCCGGCCTCGTCCGCGCCGCCCACCACGCGGCTGCCCACCGGCCCGCCCAACTGGGACGACCTGCGCGGCAAGCTGACCGGCAGCCTCCTGCGCCCGGGCGCCGACGGCTACGCCACCGCCAAGCGCGCCTTCAACCCGCTCTTCGACGGCAACAACCCGGTCGCCGTGGCGATGGCCGGGAACGCCAAGGACGTGCAGACCTGCGTCCAGTCCGCCGCCGGGCGCCTCACGCTCGCCGCGCGCAGCGGCGGCCACAGCTACGCCGGCTACTCCGTCCCCGAGAGCGGCCTGGTCATCGACGTCTCCGCGCTGAACAAGGTGGAGGTCCGGGGCAGCCAGGCCGTGATCGGCGCCGGCGCCAAGCTGAAGGACGTCTACGCCGGCCTCGCGCAGGCCGGCCGCGCGCTGCCCGCCGGCTCCTGCCCGACGGTCGGGGTCGCCGGGCTGACCCTCGGCGGCGGCATCGGTGTGCTGTCCCGCAAGTACGGCCTGACCTGCGACCACCTGAGCTCCGCGCAGGTCGTCACGGCCGACGGCAAGCTGCTCACGGCGTCCGCGAGCTCCGAGCCCGACCTGTTCTGGGCGCTGCGCGGCGGGGGCGGCGGCAACTTCGGCATCGTCACCGAGTTCACCTTCGAGACCGATCCCGCGCCGAACCTGACGGTGTTCTCCCTGCGCTTCCCGGCCGGGTCCGCGACCGGCGTGCTCGGCGCGTGGCAGCAGTGGATCGCCGCGATGCCGCCGGAGCTGTGGGCCAACATCGTCGTCTCCGGTGGCTCGCCGGTCCAGTGCCGCGTCGGCGGCTGCTACGTCGGCGCCCCGGCCGGGCTCAACACCCTGATCAACAACCTCACCGCCAACGCCGGCGCGCGGCCGACCCAGCGCACGGTGAAGGCCCTCGACTACCTCGGCGCGATGAACTACTTCTCCGGCAGCTCGGCCCGGCAGTCGTTCGTCGCGTCGTCGCGGATCATCACGAGCCCGGTCGACCCGGCGAAAGTCGTCGCCCTCGCCGACGGCCGCGCGGGCATGGACCTGCTCATCGACGGCCTCGGCGGCAAGGTCGCCGAGCCGGCCAAGGACGCGACGGCGTTCTGGCACCGCGACGCGCTGGCGAGCGTCCAGATCTACGCGCCGGCGACGACCAAGACCCAGGCGAAGGTGGCGGAGTCGGTGGGCGAGGTCGTCGCGGGCCTCGCGGCGGCCGGCGCGGGCGGCGGGTACGTCAACTACATCGACCCCACCCTGCCCGACTGGAAGGCCGCCTACTACGGCGACAACGCGAAGCGGCTGTCGGACATCGCGAAGAAGTACGACCCCTACAACGTCTTCCGGTTCGGGCAGGGCGTGGTCGCTTAGAGGTCGATGCCGGTGAAGACCGTGACACGCTCCTCGGTCAGGTCGTGCATCGCCGCGAGGACGCCTTCGCGGCCGACGCCGGAGCCCTTGACGCCGCCGTAGGGCATCTGGTCGGCGCGGTAGGACGGGACGTCGCCGATGATCACCCCGCCCACCTCCAGCTCGGCCGACGCGTGGAACGCCAGCTGGACGTCGGTGGTGAAGACGCCGGCCTGCAGGCCGTACGCGGAATCGTTGACCGCGCGGAAGGCGTCGTCCACACCGTCCACAACGGACACCGCGAGCACCGGCCCGAAGATCTCCTCGGCCCACGCCCTGGTGTCCGGCGGGACGTCGGTGAGCAGCGTCGGGGCGACGGTCGCGCCGTCGCGCGTGCCGCCGGCCAGCACCTTCGCGCCCGCCGCGACGGCCTCGTCGATCCACGCGACGATCCGCTCGGCCGCGGCCTCGTCGACCACCGGGCCGACATCGGTGTTGCGGTCGTACGGGTCGCCCGTCCGCTGCGCCTCGACGGCTTCCACGAGCGCGGGAACGAACTCGTCCGCGACGGCGGCGTCGACGATCACCCGCTGCACGGCGATGCAGGACTGCCCGGCCTGGTAGTTGCCGAAGGTGGCGATGCGGTGCGCGGCGCCTTCGGGGTCGGGCCAGTCGCGCAGCACGACGGCCGCCGCGTTGCCGCCGAGCTCCAGCACGACGTGCTTGCGTGGCGCCGCGTCCTTGAGCGACCAGCCGACCGGGCCCGAGCCGGTGAACGACACGACGGGCAGCCGCGGGTCGGCGACGAGCGCCTTCGTCTCCTCGTTTCCGAGCGGCAGCACGGAAAACGCGCCCTCCGGCAGGTCCGTCTCGGCCAGGATCTCGCCGAGGACCAGCGCCGACAGCGGCGTCCGCGGCGCGGGCTTGACGATGATCGGCGCGCCGATCGCCAGCGACGGGGCGACCTTGTGCGCCACCAGGTTGAGCGGGAAGTTGAACGGCGCGATGCCGAGTACCGGCCCGCGCGGGACGCGGCGGGTCAGGGCCAGCCGTGCCTCGCCCGCCGGGTCGGTGTCGAGGCGCTGGATTTCGCCGCTGAACCGGCGGGCCTCCTCGGCGGCGATGCGGAACACCGACACCGCGCGCTTGACCTCGGCTTCGGCCCACTTGAGCGGCTTGCCGTTCTCGGCGGTGATGACCTCGGCGATCTCGTCGGCGCGGCCGGCGAGCACGCGCGAGACGTGGTCGAGCGCGCCGGCGCGGACGTGCGCGGGGGTGGCGCGCAGCTCCTTCGCGACCGACATGGCGGCGGTGACCGCGCGCTCGACCTGCTCCGGCCCCGGCACGGCGACCGTGGCGACCTCGCTGCCGTCGTACGGGTGGTGCACGACGAGGGTGGTGGCGCCCGGCTCCGGGCGGCCGGCGATCCAGGCGGGGCGCGGCTCGGGGGTGATCATGTCCATGCGTACCAACGTAATCCGGGTGGGAAGCACACCGGTGGACCCCCACCCGGACGGGTCACGGCTTGATGAGCACCTTCAGCGCTTCGCGGCCCGCCATCGCGCGGTAGCCGTCCGGCACGCCCTCGACGTCGATGATCGGGCCTTCCTCGTACTGCGGCAGGCCGACCCGGCTGACCGCCCGATCCGGCGGCCGTGCTCGCGCGGCGGCATGTCGGCGTACGGCCAGAGGTCGCTGCCGCAGATGCACGACCGCACGACCCGCAGGACTACGTCGGTTGGCTCGGCCGGCTTCGGGTCCGGGACGGTCTCGACCCGCACGTCGCCGGCGCCGTAGCTGACAGTCGCTCGCATGCTGGGGCCTTTCCCCGGGCGGAACGTGACAAACGTCGGGGGTGCGACGGCGGTGGCGCGCCTAGATTTTCGGCCATGACCACGCGCACCGCATCCCGCAACCCGTTCGCGGCCCTCGCCCCGGTGCGCCGCCGGCCGTACCTCACCGCGGCGGTCTTCGCGGTCACGCTGGCGTGCGGGATCGCGCAGCTGGCGCACCCGCCGCTGTACGAGGCGATGCACCGCGACGCCGCCCGCATCGACGCCGGCGAGTGGTACCGCCTGGTGACCGGGATGTTCTTCCAGGACGGCTGGGCGTTCGGGCTGACGTCGAACCTGGTCTGGCTGGCGGTGTTCGGCACGCTCGCCGAGCGCGTCTTCGGCCGCGCCCGCTGGCTCGTCCTGTACTTCGGCTGCGGCCTCTTCGGGCAGGTCGTGAGCTACCTGTGGCTCAACCCGGTCGGGGCGGGCAACTCGATGTGCGTGGTGGGCCTGATCGGCGGTCTGGCGGCGGTGGTGATGGTGGCCTCGCGCCGCTACGGCGTGGTGCTGCCGGTCCAGTTCCGCGTGCTGGCGTTCGCGCTGCCGGTGCTGGCCGTGGTCGACACGGTCGTCCACGACAACCACGGCCTGCCGCTGCTGCTGGGCATCGCGCTCGGGTTCTGCGGTCTGCCGCGACGTCAGTCGGGGTAGTGGCCGCCGAGCCGGCACCAGTGCGCGACCAGGTGCGGCTGCGGCGGCACCGCCAGGAGGGCGGCGAGGTCCGCTTCGGCCTGGCAAGCCGCCGCCTCGGTGCGTTCCCACTCGCCGTCTCCGGCGTCGCCGTCACGCTGTTCCGCGGCGGCGATCAGGTCACAGCGCAGCTCGTCGGCCTTGCCCAGGTCCTCGGTGTGCCGGGCGTCCAGGAGGATCCCGCTGCCCGACTGCGCACCGTAGCGGACGGCGATCCGCAGGAGGTCGTTGCTGAACGCCCGCGTTTCGGCCGGCACCCACGACAGCCGCTCCCAGTCGGGCGGTGGCTGGTCGTCGGCGCGAGTGACCACGTACCCGGGCACGTCGCACCAGGTCAGGGCGCCTTGCGGACGAAGTCGGTAGAGCATGCGCGGGTCCCCCTCGGAAGCCGTCCTCGACACCCGGTGAATCGCGCCGGTGGTGACTCCGCGTTACAGATCACCGGTTGCGGTAGAGATCGCGCAGCAGCAGGACTTCGGCGCAGTGGTGGATCATCTCGCGGTGGATGTGCAGCACCAGCGTCGCCATCGGGTACTTCGCGTAGGGGCCCTCGGCCGGGCCGCACGGTCGCGCCAGCGCATCTTCGTCGAGGGACTTCACCCCCTCGACCCACCGGGCGCAGTACTCGTCGAGCCGGGACATCGCCTCGGCGGCCGTGCCCGGGTAGGGGTAGTCGTCGTAGGTCATCGCCGGGCCGCCGAAGTGCGACGCCGCCCGCATCCCCAGCACCCCGACGAGGAGGTGGTTGAGCCGCCACGCGATCGTCGTGACCGGCGGCGGAACCGGCTCGGGGAAGGCGAAGTCGATGGTGAACGGGCCCGTGCCGGGCTCGTCGTCCGACTTCCGCGGCCGCACGGTCCAGCAGGACGGCACGGGCTCCCAGAAGTACTCGTCGTCGGTGAGGCCCTCGAGCTTCGGGCGCGTGTGGACGTTCCAGTGGAAGTCGAGCTGGTCGGTCAGTTCCTTGGTCCAGTTCACAGCCATACCGGGGACCGTAGGCCCGATCGCGGACAGGGGCGGCCCTGAATCGGGGGTGACCGGGCCCACCTGGGACGATGGAGGGGAATCCCGCTTCTCGCCAGGAGGTCGCCAGGTGCCCAACCCCACCGGTCCGGTTCTCGTCGTGGACTTCGGGGCGCAGTACGCGCAGCTGATCGCCCGGCGCGTCCGCGAGGCGCAGATCTACTCCGAGGTCGTCCCGCACAGCGCGTCGACCGAAGAGATCCTCGCGAAGAACCCCGCGGCCATCATCCTTTCGGGCGGCCCGTCGAGCGTGTACGCCGAAGGCGCCCCCGGCATGGACCCGAAGCTCACCGAAGCGGGCGTCCCGATCTTCGGCATCTGCTACGGCCACCAGCTGCTGGCCAGCGCGCTCGGCGGCGTCGTCGAGCCGACCGGTGTGCGCGAGTTCGGCCGCACCGAGGTCCGCGTCACCGGCGACGGCGGCGTCCTGCACGCCGGCCTGCCCGCGCACCAGCCCGCGTGGATGAGCCACAACGACAGCGTCACGAAGGCCCCGGAGGGCTCGGTCGTCACGGCGTCGTCGGACGGCGCCGAGGTCGCCGGCTTCGAGGACGTCGAGCGCCGCTTCGCCGGCGTCCAGTACCACCCGGAGGTCGCGCACTCGCCGCACGGCCAGGAGGTGCTGCGCCGGTTCCTGCACGAGATCGCGGGCATCAAACCGCAGTGGACGACGTCGTCGATCGTCGAGGAGCAGATCCAGCGGATCAGCGACCAGATCGGGGACGGCCGCGCGATCTGCGGCCTCTCCGGCGGTGTCGACTCCGCGGTCGCGGCCGCGCTGGTGCAGCGCGCCATCGGTGACCGGCTGACGTGCGTGTTCGTCGACCACGGCCTGCTGCGGGCGGGCGAGCGCACCCAGGTCGAGCGGGACTACGTCGCCGCGACCGGCGTCAACCTGGTGACCGTGGACGCGCGCGAGCGGTTCCTCGACGCGCTGGCCGGGGTCACCGACCCCGAAGAGAAGCGCAAGATCATCGGGCGCGAATTCATCCGCGTCTTCGAGCAGGCCGAGCGCGACCTCAAGGCGCAGGGCGACTACAAGTTCCTGGTCCAGGGCACGCTCTACCCGGACGTCGTCGAGTCCGGTGGCGGCGAGGGCACGGCCAACATCAAGAGCCACCACAACGTCGGCGGCCTGCCGGACGACCTGCAGTTCGAGCTGGTCGAGCCGCTGCGGCTGCTGTTCAAGGACGAGGTCCGCCGCGTCGGCCTGGAGCTGGGGCTGCCCGAGACGATCGTGCACCGCCAGCCGTTCCCCGGCCCCGGCCTGGGCATCCGGATCATCGGCGCGGTCGACGCCGAGCGCCTCGAGACGCTGCGGGCGGCCGATCTGATCGCCCGCGAGGAGCTGACGGCGGCCGGGCTGGACCGCGACATCTGGCAGTGCCCGGTGGTGCTGCTCGCCGACGTCCGCAGCGTCGGCGTGCAGGGTGACGGCCGGACGTACGGGCACCCGGTGGTGCTGCGGCCGGTGTCGTCGGAGGACGCGATGACCGCGGACTGGACACGCCTGCCCTACGACGTCCTGGAGCGGATCTCCACGCGCATCACCAACGAGGTCGCGGAGGTCAACCGGGTGGTGCTGGACGTGACGTCCAAGCCGCCGGGCACCATCGAGTGGGAATGAGTCCACTGTAGACAAGGCTCGAGGCCCCGGCGTGGGATCCGGGGCCTCGAGGGATTTCGGGGCTAGCGGCGGCGTTTCCCGAAGGACGCGCCGAGGAGCAGCAGCCCCACGAGCACCGCGCCGCCGGCGACGACCCAGCGGAAGTCGAACTGCGGCAGCCAGCTCGCGCCGTCCGAAAGGACGTAGGCGGAGACCAGCAGCGTCGCGATCCCGACGATCAGGGTGAAGACGTCCACGCCGCGCTTCGCGGGCTGGGTCTCCGCCGGGTTGTCGTAGGCGTAGGGGTTCTGGTCAGCCACGGCGCACCTCCACGTTGCCCACGCTGTTCTTGACGTGCAGGGTGATCTGCTGGCCACCCGGGCCGTCGGTGCCGTAGTCGACGCCGGTCAGCGGGTCCTGGCTGATGCCGTCGGTCTCGTGGCCGAAGCACTCGGCGTTGCCGGCCCCGGTGCGGCAGTCGTAGGTGACGTCCGCGGTGTCCGGCACGACGACGGTGGTGTCGCCGGCGCCGTTGACCACGTTGGTGGTGATCGGCGAGCCGGCGGGCAGCTCGGTCAGGTCGAGGTTGATGTTGCCCGCGGCGTGCTGGTAGAGCGGCTTCAGGTCGGTCACCGCGTGCGGGGTCTCCCGGAGGTCGCCCGCACCGCCGCGGAAGTCGAAGTTCTCGAACGGCACGGTCGTCAGCACCATGCCGGCGATCGCCAGCGGCACGGCGAGCCCGATCAGGCCGCGCCCGCCGCGGGCGAAGGCACCGGTGACCAGGCCGATCCCGACGACGCCGAGCACCAGGCCGATGATGTGCTGCGCGGAGAACCAGGTCGCGCCGTTGAGGTTGGCGAGCACGCCACCCCCGGCGGTCAGCACGGCGAGCCCGAAGGTCGCGGAGCCGACCTTGGAGTTGCGGCGCCGCTCGGGCCGGCGGTCACGGTGGTGGTACGACGACGGCGGCGGGGGCGGCGGCTGCGCCGACGGCGGGTCGGGCAGGTCCCAGCCCGCCGGATCGGCGGCGAGCGGGTCCCACCCCGGCTTCGCCTCCGCGCCGGCGGTCGCGGTGTCGGTCATGGTGAAGGCTCCGTTCCCGGTGAAGGCCTGGGTCCGCGGGGTGACCGGCGCGGGCCGGTTCTCCTGGCCGCGGTTGCGGTGCAGCAGGTAGAGCGCGATGGCGATGAGCGCGAAGGAGATGAGGGCTCCACCGTCGAACCACGAGCCGCTGAAAGCGCCCCCGACGCTGATGACGGTGAGCACGCAGAGCACGACGGCGAAGGCGGGCGACACCGACGACCGGCCGCGCCCGATCAGGCTCTCGAAGCCGGAGACCTCGTCGCTTTCCCCCGGCAGGAACAGCCACCCCAGCAGGTAGAAGGGAACGCCGAAGCCCCCGAAGATCGTGGCGACCACCAGGGCGACCCGCACGACGACGGGGTCGATCCCGTACCGGTACCCGATGGCCGCGGCGACGCCGGCGACCTTCCGCCCGGCGTGCGGCCGCCGGGGCCGGCTGACCCAGAAGTCCTTCACGGTCTCCTCGAAGCCGTTCAACGGACTCGGCTTCGGTGCCCGTGTCTCACTCGCACCACTCATACCGAAGAGCATGCGCGATCGGCGGGCGGCGGACATCCGGGATGGTCCCTGAGGTTTCCCGGAGAGGGGCGCGGGCTCCGGGAGCGGATCAGGGGCTTCCCTGATGGAAGCCGGCGTTCCCGCGTGTGACCATGGACGACGTGCAGGAAGCCCTCGACCACGTCACCACCGACCAGGTGACCGTCCCGGACAAGCCCAAGATGTTCCGGCGCCGGTCCGGGCGGGCCATCGCCGGGGTCGCCGGCGGGCTCGCCGACCACCTCGGCGTCCCGGTCGTCTGGGTCCGGACCGCCTTCGCGCTGCTCGCCGCCCTCAACGGGGCCGGCCTGCTCGCCTACGGGCTCCTCTGGGTGTTCGTCCAGCAGCAGACCGAAGAAACCGCGAAGGCGCCGACGTCGAAGGAGCGCCAGCAGGCGTTCGGCCTGATCGCGCTGGGGGTCGGGCTCGCCGTCGCCAGCGGGACGCTCACCGGGTTCATCAGCGGCTGGGTCGCCGTGCCGCTCGCCGTCGCCATGATCGGCCTCGCCGTCGTCTGGCGGGAGGCCGACGAGTCGCAGCGGCGCCGCTGGCGGGTCGGGGCCAAGGACGGCTTCGCGGGCGCGTTCCTCGGCGGAGGCGGCTGGTCGGCCGCGATCCGGATCGTCGCCGGTGTCGCGCTGGTCATCACCGGCATCACCGTCGTCGTGCTGCGCAGCGGCACCCTCGACCAGGTCCAGTTCGCCCTGATCGCGGTCCTCGCGACGCTGATCGGCGTCGCCGTGCTGACCATCCCGTTCTGGCTGCGGCTGGTCCGCGACCTGTCGGACGAGCGCAAGGCCCGCATCCGCACCGACGAACGCGCCGAGATCGCCGCCCATCTGCACGACTCCGTCCTGCAGACGCTGGCGCTGATCCAGAAGCAGAGCGAGCAGCCCCGCGAGGTCGCCCGGCTGGCGCGCAGCCAGGAACGCGAACTGCGCGGCTGGCTCTACGGCCCGAACGGCTACGGCAAGCCCGTCGAGACCGCCGAAGAAGCGACGGGCCAGCTGTCCGAAGCGCTCGCGACGGCGTGCGGCGAGGTCGAGGACACCTTCGCGATCTCCGTCGGCCAGGTCGTCGTCGGCGACGCGGAACTGGACGACTCACTCGTCGCCCTGGTCCAGGCCGCGCGGGAAGCGATCGTCAACGCCGCCAAGCACGCGGGTGTCGAGGAGGTCAGCGTCTTCGCCGAAGTCGAGCCGACGTCGGTGACGGTGTTCGTCCGCGACCGCGGCAAGGGCTTCGACCCCGACCTCGTCCCGGACGACCGCCACGGCCTCGCCGACTCGATCCGCGGCCGGATGACCCGCCACGGCGGCACGTGCAAGGTGCGCACCGCGCCGGGGGAGGGCACCGAAGTGCAGCTCGCCATGCCGGTGAAAGCGGGCAAGGGGGCAGCGTGAGGCGGCTATGCTCGACGACGTGACTGACACCCAGCGCGAACCGGTCAAGGTGTTCCTCGTCGACGACCACGCCCTGTTCCGCGCGGGCGTCCGCACCGAGCTCGACTCGATCACCGACGAGGTCCGCGTGGTCGGCGAGGCCGGCTCGGTGGCCGAGGCGGTGGCCGGGATCGCCCGGACCAAGCCCCAGGTGGTGCTGCTCGACGTCCACATGCCCGACGGCGGCGGCGCGGAGGTCCTGCGCCGGGTGCGCCCGGAGCTGCCGGACGTGGTGTTCCTGGCGCTGTCGGTGTCCGACGCGGCGGAGGACGTCATCGCGGTCATCCGAGCGGGCGCGCGCGGCTACGTGACGAAGACGATCTCGTCGAAGGAGCTGGTCCGCGCGGTGGTCCGCGTGTCCGACGGCGACGCGGTGTTCTCGCCGCGGCTGGCCGGGTTCGTCCTGGACGCGTTCGCCGACCGCCCCGGTTCGGCGCCGATCAACGACCCGGAACTGGACCTGCTGACGCCGCGGGAGCGTGACGTCCTGCGGCTGCTCGCGCGGGGCTACGCGTACAAGGAGATCGCGTCGGAGCTGTTCATCTCCGTCAAGACGGTCGAGACGCACGTGTCGAGCGTGCTGCGGAAGACTCAGCTCTCGAACCGCTACGAGCTCTCGCGCTGGGCCTCCGACCGCCGCCTCGTCTGAGACTCAGTCCGCCAGCGGAGCAAGCGGCCGCGGTGCGCGCCCGGCGGTGTCGTCACCAAGCCCATCCGCCTGGTCACCGGGTACTCCCGCGGCCACTCGCTCCGGCTTCTGGAGGCGGGTCAGCGCGACCCCGCCGAGGACGACGACCATCCCCGCGATCACCCTCAGGTTCAGCTGCTCGCCCAGGAACACCGCACCCAGCAGGACCGAAACCACCGGCAGCAGGTACCCGACCACCGACGCCGCCACCGCGCCTTCGCTCGCCAGCAGCTGGTAGTTCAGCGCGAACGCGATCCCCGTCGACCCGATCCCCAGCACGAGCACGGCCAGCAGCGGCCCGGTCGAGACGTGCACCGGCGTCAACCCGCCCACCGGCAGCGCCAGCACCAGCATCCCGCTGGCCAGCAGCATCTGCCCGGCGGAGACCGCGTACGGCGAAGACGTCGGATCCGACAGGTACCTGCCTTCGTAGACGAACGCGAAGCCGTAGCTCGCCGCCGCCGCGAGGCACGCCAGCGCGCCCCAGCTGAGCAGGCCCGACGCCTGCCACGGCGCGAAGATCAGCAGGATCCCGCCGAGGCCCACCAGCAGCCCCGCCAGCCGGGTCCCCGTCATCCGCGACGACGTCCCCATCAGCGGCGCCGCCAGCAGCACCCACAGCGGCGTCGTCGAGTTCAGCACCCCGGTGATCCCCGAGTCGACCGTCGTCTCGCCGATCGCGAACAGCAGGAACGGCAGCGCGTTGTGGAAGAACGCCGCGACGGCCAGGTGACCCCACACCCGCCGGTCGCGCGGCAGCCGGGCGCGCTGCAGCCGGCACAGCACCAGCAGCATCGCCGCGCCGAGCACGAGCCGCGCCAGCACCAGCTGCACCGGCGAGAACATCCCCAGCCCCAGCTTGATCCAGAAGAAGCTCGAACCCCACATCAACGCCAGCGCGCCGATCCTCAGCAGGGTCTTCGTCTCGCCCACCCCAGTCCTCCTTCTTCGATCAAGCGCCAGCTTCGCGCCGCCGAGACGTAAGGACAAGCGAAAATAACTGCAGGGACGCTTAAGCTGAGCTGTACGATCGGGGCATGCTCGACGTCCGCCGCATGCAGGTCCTCCGCGCCGTCATCACCAGCGGGTCGATCACCGCGGCGGCCCGCAACCTCGGCTACACGCCGTCCGCGATCAGCCAGCAGCTGTCCGCCCTGGAGCGCGAAGCCGGCACCGAGCTGCTCGAACGCGTCGGCCGCGGCGTCCGCGCGACGCCGGCGGGGGCGCTGCTCTCCGAGCACGCCGAGAAGCTGAGCACCGAGCTCGCGAAGGCCGAGGCGGCGCTGACCGAGCTCAAGGAGGGCCGCACCGGCCGCGTCGCCATCCGCTACTTCGCGACGGCCGGCGCGTCCCTGGTCCCGCCCGCCATCGCCGCCGTCCGCCGCGAGCACCCCGGCGTCCGCCTCGACCTCAAGCTGGTCGAGCCGGACGACCCGATGGCCGACGTCGAAGCGGGCAACGCCGACGTCGCGATCACCGTCTTCCCGCGCAAGGAACCGCCGGGCAAGGGCGTCGAGCTGGTGCACCTGCTCGACGACCCCTACCGCGCGGTGCTGCCGAAGACCCACCCGCTGGCCCGCAAGCGCGTGCTCGACCTGACGGAGTTCGCCGAAGAGCCGTGGGTCGGCGTCGACGGCCTGCCCGGCATCTGCCGCGACATCCTCGACGGCGCCTGCGCGTCCGCGGGCTTCGCGCCGAACGTCGTGGTCGAGTCCGAGGACTACCAGACGGCGCAGGGGTTCGTCGCCGCCGGCATCGGCGTCGGGCTCATCCCCGAGCTGGGGCTCGGCGCCCAGCACCCCGGCGTGGTCGTCCGCAAGATCCGCAACCCGGAGCCGGTCCGCGCGATCCACGCCGCGGTCGCCTCCCGCGCGTGGGGGCAGCCCGCCGTCCGCACGTTCCTCGAAGCCATGCGCGCGGCGACCGTGAAAGTCGCCTGACTGAAAAAGTTCCACACCATTCTTTTCAAGGTTTTCCCTTGGTAAAAAGAATGCGTTCCCGGTGTCGAAACAGGGCCAATCGGCCCTGCTCAGCGACCTGATCGACGCGTACGGTGGGTGCGCGATCAGTGGACTCCGCGGCTTTCGGCGCAGCCGCGGAAGGGCGTTTCGTTATTCCCTTTTCGGCAGAGAGAAACCACCATGAGCAAAAGAGCGACAAGACGCGTACGGCGCCGTGCCGGCATCGCACTGCTGGGCGCCATCGGCCTCACCTTCGGCGTGCTGACGTCCGCCGAAGCGAACCTCTCCGGCAGCCCGTTCGACGCCGCCGACGGCAATCTCGTCCTCAACGACGAGACGCAGGACTGGGTCAACGCACCCAACCTCGCGAAGGGCCTCGACAAGCCGACCGGCCAGACCGACGACTCCTTCGGTCAGGGCACCAAGGAGGACACGACGGTCCCGACCGTCGTCGACGGCTCGATCCCGAACAACAAGAGCGACCTCACCCGCCTGTACGTCGCGAACCAGCGCGTGTCCGGCAAGGAGTTCCTGTACCTGGCGTGGGAGCGGGTCCAGGAGCCGACCGGCACGACCAACATGGACTTCGAGTTCAACCAGTCCTCGACGCCGAGTGCGAACGGTGTGACGCCGGTGCGCACCGCGGGTGACGTCCTGATCAAGTACGACCTGTCGCAGGGTGGCGTCAACCCGGTGCTCGGGTACCACCTGTGGGTCACCTCGGGCAACGCCGCGACGGTCTGCGAAGCCAGCAATTCCGTTCCGTGCTGGGGCAAGGTGCAGTCGCTGAGCGGGAACTTCGAAGGCTCGATCAACACACCGTCCGTCACCGACCCGATCGCGCCGAACGCGCCGCGGACGCTGTCCCCGCGCACCTTCGGCGAAGCCGCGGTCAACCTCACCGACTCCGGCATCCTGCCCCCGGGCACGTGCAAGAGCTTCGGCGCGGCCTACCTCAAGAGCCGGGCGTCGGACTCGTTCACCGCGGCGGTGAAGGACTTCATCGCGCCGATCCCGGTGAACATCTCCAACTGCGGCAAGATCGTCGTCCGGAAGGTGACCGTGCCGTCGCCGGACCCGACGAACACGTCGTTCGCCTTCACCCTGACCGGCGGACCGTCCGCGCTGAACAAGTCGTTCTCCCTCAAGAACGGCGAGTCCGACACGACGAGCAACGTCCTGGCCGGCTCCGGCTACAACGCCGCCGAGACGGTGCCCGCGAACTGGACCCTGACGAGCGCCACGTGCGACGACGGGAGCCCGGTGACCAACATCGACGTCAGCGCCGACGAAACGGTCACCTGCACCTTCACCAACACCCTGCAGCTCGGGGCGATCAAGGTGACCAAGACGCGCAAGCACGCCGCCGACGGCGCGGGCGACCACCCGCACGCCGGGGTGAACTTCACCGTCAACGGCGTCACCAAGGCCACCGACAGCACCGGTGTGGCCTGCTTCGACGGCCTGACCTTCGGCAGCTACACCGTCCACGAGACCGTGCCCGCGGGCTACCACGTCGACGGCAACGACAAGTCCGTGACGGTCGACAACACCGCCACCTGCGCCGCCACCCCGTACGCCGGTGAGAACGTGTCCTTCCACAACACGCCGCTCACCGACCTCACGGTCGGAGTGAACTCGCAGGTCGACGGCGGGACTGCGTCGACGATCGACTGCACGGTCGCGAGCGGCTCCACCGGCGCCGGCGGCGACGGTTCCGTCACCGCGCAGAACCTGGAGCCGGGCACCTACACCTGTGTGATCGTGGTCGATCCGTGAGCTGGGGGCGTGCCGGGTCCGCCCCCGGCACGCCTCACACGAAGAACAGCTCGGAGACGAGGATGCCGACCAGCACCGCCGCGAGGATCGCGGCCACGGTGATCAGCGTCTTCTTCGACACCGGCAGGTTCCACCCGCCCTGCGGCCGCGGGGCGGGAGCCGGTGCCGGCGCGTACTGCGTCGCCTGCGGGACCGGCTGCATCCGCTGGGTCGCCTCCGCCGCGGAATAGCCGGGCGCCGCGACCGGGATCTGCTGCTGGAACTGCGGTCCCGACGGCGGCATCGGCGGTCCCGCGGGCGCTGCCGCCGGATTGAACGGCGGGGCCGGCGGAGGCTGGAGCCCCGGCGCGGTCGGTGGGATGAACGCCGTCTCGCGACCCTCGGTGATGGCGCTCAGCGAACGGACGGTGTCGGCCATCGTCGGCCGGGTCGTCGGGTCGGCGCGCAGCATCTTGCGCAGCGCCGCGGTCAGCACGCCCGCGTTCTGCGCCGGCCGCTCGGACGACTGCCCGTCCTCGCCGAACGGCGGCACGCCCTCCACGGACGTGTACAGCGTCGCGCCCAGCGAGAAGACGTCGGCCGCCGGCGTCGGGGGGAGCCCGCGCGCGACCTCGGGAGCCACGTACGCGGCGTGCGGCCCGCCGCCGCTGATGCCGATGTCGGTGAGCTTGACGCCGCCGTCGTCGGCCAGCAGCACCGTGCCCGGCTCGAGCGTGCGGTGCACGAACCCGGCCGCGTGGATCGCGGTGAGCGCGTTGCCGAGCTGGATGCCCAGGTGGGCGGCCTGGTCGGGGGTGAGCCTGCCGTGCTCGGCGAGGAACGTCGCCATGCTGCGCGACGGGATGTACTCCATCACCAGCCAGACGTCCTGGCCGTCGGGCAGCACGTCGAACACCTTGATCGCGCACGGGTGCTCGATCCGGGCGGCGTCCTTGCCCTCCTGCATGGCGGCGGCGCGCGCCTGCTCGGCGCGATCACCCGCCCCGACCGGGAGGTACATCCGCTTCATCGCGACGGTGCGGAACAGCCGCGTGTCGAACGCCAGCCACACGATGCCCGCGCGGCCACGGCCGATCGGCTGGTCCAGCCGGAACCGGCCGCCGACGATGGTGCCTTCGGAACTCAACACAAACCTCGGGTGATCAGGTACCAGCCGGGGAGGAAGTCGGCGGGTCCGGTGTGGTCTCGGGCACGGAACTGGACGTCGGAGTCGTCGTCTTCGGAGTCGTCGTCTTGGACGGGGTCGTGGTCTTCTCCGGCTCGGTCGCCCGCGACGTGGTCGCACGCTTCGACGAGGAGGTCTCCGAAACCGGCGGCGGCACGTCCGCCGTGCTGATCGGCTCCTCCGTCGTCGACGGCAGCGACTCCGACGTCGCGACCGGCGCGGGCTTGCTGCTCGACACCGGCGCGGCGGGCGCCTCCGGGTTGTTCGGGCTCAGCAGCCAGACGGCGAGCGCGACCAGGCCCACGACCACGACGCCGCCGATGATCGCCGGGCGCTTCCACGCGCCAGGCTTCTCGTCGTCGTCATCGACCGGGCTGGCCTGCGGACGCCGCGGCGGGGGCGGCGGGGCCGGCTCGTCTTCGTAGTCGTCGTACGGGTCGTCCGCGTACGGGCCCTGCTCGTGCGGGGGCACCGGCACCGCGCGGGTCGCGGCCAGGCCGGGCGGGACCCCGCCGGCGTACTGCTGGCGCTCGTCGGGGTAGCGGTCGTACCCGTCGTAGTCGTCCTCCGGGTAGCCGGTGGCCTCCGGGTAGTCGTCCTCGTCGTAGTACGGCACGGCTTGGGTCGGCGCTTGGCCGCCGTCGAGGAGGCTGCCGGAGTGGCCCGCCGGGACCTCGTCGAACATCTGGGTGGCGTTCGGGTCGGCGACGGCGGCCGCGCCGAGCACGCCCGCGGCCGGCGCCATCATCGTCTCTTCCGCCGGGGCGCCGAGCGGCGTCTCGCCGCGGGCGACGGCGGCGAGCAGCTCCTCGCACTCCTCGGCGGTCGGCCGGTGCTGGACGTCCGGGTGCAGCAGCACGGCCAGCACGCTCGCCAGCGGCCCGGACTGGCGCGGCGGGATGATCTGCCCGGCCGCGACCGCGTGCAGCAGGCTCAGCGTGTTCTCCGACAGCCCGAACGGCGGCTGGCCCTCGCAGGCTGCGTAGAGCGTCGAGCCCAGCGAGAAGACGTCGGACTCCGGCCCGGGGTCGCCGCCGATGGCGACCTCGGGGGCCAGGTAGGCGGGGGTGCCGGCGATCATCCCGGTCTTGGTGACCGTGACGTCGTCCTTGGCGCGCGAGATGCCGAAGTCGGTGATCTTCACGGTGCCGTTGCCGGCGAGCAGGATGTTGCCCGGCTTGATGTCGCGGTGCACGATGCCGACCGCGTGCGCCTCGCGCAGCGCCGCGGCGACCTGGGCGCCGATGCGCGCCACCTCGGTCGGCGGCAGCGTGCGGCGTTCCTGCAGCACGGCGGCCAGGCTCGTGGAGTTGAGGTACTCCATGATCAGGCACGGCTGCCCGTTGTCGTCGGTGACGACGTCGAACACCGAGATCGCGTTCGGGTGGTGCAGGCGGGCGGCGATCCGGCCCTCGCGCATCGTCCGCTGGCGCGCGTCTTCGGCGTCGTGCTCGTCCAGGTGCGGCTGGAGGAGCAGCTGCTTGATGGCGACCGTGCGGCCCAGGACTTCGTCGTGCGCCTGCCAGACGGCCCCCATCGCGCCCGTGCCGATCCGGCCGACGATGCGGTACCGACCGGCGACCAGACGACCCTCGTCGCTCACGCGACCTCCCTTTGGGCTCCGACTTCACCAGGGCGTGAGGATCGGTGCCTGGTGACGCGGCCACGCGCACGCCGCTTCGCTGGAGCGTATGCACATGTCGTGGGCTGTGTGCCGGCTTCACTGAGACCGGCCCGTGACAAGGCTAGGCGCTCACTCTGCGCACACGAATCCGGTACAGGCACTTGAACCACGGGTGAAGGGATGATCGCCGAGGGCTACATGTACTGGGCCGAGACGAGCTCGGCTTCGGTGATCAGCCCGCCGCTGTCGGCCACCCGGAACAGCTGGGTCACGCGGACCAGGGCGCCGTCCGGCCGGTGCAGCGTCGCGACCGCGAGGATCGAGCCGTCCGGCTTGATCTGCGTGTCGGCCTCCTGGACGTCGATCGCGTCCATCGAGCTCCAGGTGCGGACCAGCTCGCCGGCCGCGCCGTCGGCCAGCGACGGGCTCAGCAGCGCGAGCGCGCCCGTCGAGTCCCGGGCGATCGCGGCGTAGAAGTTCTTGACGGCCTGGATCTTCTGGGTGGCGCTGCGCGCGTCGGCGGCCGCGTCCGGCACCGCCTGCGCGGTGGGCGGCGCGGCTTCGGTGCGCGGGCTCCCGCCGGTCGACTCCGACGCCGACGGCGCGCCACCGGAGTGCGTGCCCGGCGCGGGGACGCTGGGCTGCTCCGGCGCGCCGCCACCGGCCTGGTGCTGCGGGACGGCGAGGCCGCCGAGCTCGGCGGCGCCGCTGAAGCCGGCGGGCGTGGACTGGCCGCCTTCGGAGACCGCGCGGTGCGCGCTGGTCAGCATCGGCGCGGCGACCACCGCGCCGGCGACGAGCGCACCGGCGGCGACGAGCCCGGCCAGCTTGGCGCGGCGGACGAACCGGCTCTCCGGATCGCCGTCGTCCTCGTCCCGCTCCGGCTCGCGGACGGGGTTCCGGGCGCGGCGGCAGGAACTTCTGCGGATCGCGGAAGACCTGCTCGAGATAGTCGCGGTCGGCGTCGCCGACGCCGTCGAGTATCTCGGCCGGGATCACGTCCTCGACGCGGACGGCGTTGGGTGCCTCACGCCGTGTGCGCTGCCGATCAAGCACGAATGTCCTCGCTCTGGGGTTCCGGGGACGGCGGCTCGGCCGTTCGGCCGGGCTTCCGTTGGTCCGGTCGGCCGACTCGTGGCCGGTTCCGGATCCGCTGTCGTCAGGTAACCCTGTGCGGACGGGCACCACCAGGCTCTGTCGCCGGAATGCCGTCGCGATACGACGAGCGGCAGCATATGTCACCCACCCGGACCAGGGGTAACCGTTCGGCGCACCGCACGTGCATCGGAACGGGCGAACCGCACGTGCAGGGTTCGTTACTGGCCGTCAGCCGCGATCTTGTCGCCGTCCCCGAACGTCAGCGTGCGCTCCTCGATCGTCTTGGAACCGTCGGTGTGGGTGATCTCGACGGTGTTGACGGTGACGCCGCGCTGCTGGTCGACGCTGATCTTGCGGACCTCGAAGTAGGCGATGCCGGCGTAGCGCTCCGCGAGGGCCTGCGGGCCCTGGTCGTGCAGCTCGCCGGTGGTCACCGCGGCCGCCGCGGCGGGGTCGGTGGTGACGGTGTTGAAGAACTTCTCCGAGTTGTCGCCCATGGTCTGGGCGTCCGGCGGGAAGGAGTACCACCACGGCGGCTTGACCGGGGTCTCGCGCTGGGCGGGCGTGACCGGGGGCTTCTGCGGCCGCGCGCTCGGCGTGGCGGTGCCGGTCGTCCCCGGTGCGGCGCTGCTGTCGTCGGCCGGCGGCGGGACGGCGCCGTCGACGGGACCGGCGCCACCGCCGCTGGTCCGCCCGGCCGGCTGGTCCGGCCGGGACGGGGTGTCCGGGCCCGCCGCGGAACCGCCCTGCCGGGACGTCGGGGCGGCCCCGTCGGTGGGGTCGATGACGGTGGGCGCGCCCTGGTAGCCCGGCCACGCGCCCTGCACGGCCTGGTCCACCGGCGGCTTCCCGACCAGGTAGGACCCGGCGAAGAGCAGCCCGACGACCACGGCGCCGGACGCGCCGGTGGCGAACCAGGCCGCCTTCTTCCACGTCTTGGGCGGGGTCACCGACGCGGGCACCGAGCCGATGGTGAAGCCGCCCAGCCCGTCGATCGGCGGCGCGGCGTAGATGCGGACGTCGTCGTCCTCCGGCTCGGCACGGCGCGGCTGCGGGGAGGCCAGCGAGACGCGGGTGCGCCGCGCGGCCTGGTCGGCGCGGGACTCGGTGACGGGCTCGTCGTCGAGGGGGAGATCTCCGTGCGCGGCGGGGAAAAACGGGGGCGCGGGCCGCCGGTCGCGCGGCTGGGGCAGCAACGGCGGGGGCAGCGTGCCGGACACCGGCTGCTCGAAGGGCAGGGACCCGGAAACGTGGTCGGGGAACGAGCCGGCCCCCGGCTGCTCGAACGGCGCGGGCTGGGGGAGCGTGCCGGACATCGACCGCGCGAGCGACCCGGGCGTCGGCTGCGGGAGGGGGAGCCCGCCGGCCCTCGGTGGCGCGAGGGGCAGCGACCCGGACACGGGCGGGTCGACCGGCGCGTGGCCGGCCGCGTGGCGCCGCGCCGCGCGGTTCGGGGGCAGCGGGGGCGTCCAGCTTTCCGTGCCGCCGAGCCGGTGCCGCCCGGGATGGGCGGGCGCGCCGCCGCGTCCGTGGAACTCCGTGCCGTGGGTCATGTCGGTTCGACCACCCGGCGGCCGGGGTCTGATGCCATTGGGGGCCAACGGAACCCGATCGGAGCATCCTCACGAGCGGAATCGCGTTCGGAATCCTGCGCAGATGCACGCGCATGCGAGACTGGGCGCGCGGGGCCAGTGCCCCCGCGCGTCCTCCGGGCTCCGCCCGACCCGAACGCAAGGGTCCTCACGGCGTCAACCCTAGGAGCATCCGGCGTAGAAAGTCCCGCCCAAACCTGCAAGTTGCACAGGTTTCACTCGGTCGGGCGCGACCGATCGGGGGAGGGTGACGCTGCGCAGTTTCACGCAGCGCCATCGGCCCAGCTCGGGGAATTCAGCCTCCCGTGCGGTAGCGGTCACGCGTCGACTGCAGCGCCTTCGTCGCCACCACACCGCTACCGGCCGCGACGAGGATCGCCACGATGTCGAGCGTCGGTCCCCCGGCCGTGAGCAACCAGGCGAACAGCGACGCGGCAGTGGTACCGCCGGCAACGGCCCAGCGGCTGCGGACTTACTGCGCGACCGGCGCGCCGCCGGCCCGCTTACCCGCCGCGTTGTTCAGCAACGCCAGATACCCCACATGGCCCAGCGCGGCCAGCACGCTCGCGAGCGCGACGATGACGGCGATGAGGTTCACGAGCCAGTCCATGACCCCAGTCTGCCCGTGCCCGGGCCACCGGTGCCTCCGGGAAGTCCCCGAATTCGGCCAACCGTTACCGGCCGAGCCTGCCCCGGCCGAGGTTCAGCAGCGCCATGGCCAGCTGACGGCCTTCCGGGCCCAGCTCGCGGTAGCGCGCGAGCACGTCCATCTCGCGGTTGTAGACGATCCGCGTCCCACCGGCGGCCATCCGCGCGGCCCCGATCGTCTTGGACACGTCGATCCGGCGCTTGACCAGCCGCAGGATCTCCTTGTCCAGCCAGTCGATCTCCTCCCGGAGCGACGCGATGTCGTCCCCGGCGGGCGTGTGCTCGGCGGGCTGGCCGTCGGCGTTCGTCGCATGTGCGTTCATCGGGACCTCTCCCTACGAATCCCGGACCCGCCCGGCCCCAGGTACGGCGACAGCCCCGGGTCCGTCGGACTCCGGGGCTGGCGTGATGGCGGTTCGGGCACTACGCGATCACGGGAGCCGGAGTCCGGGTCCCGTAAAAAAATCGCTCTGCGTGGTGCCGCATGCGCTCAGTATGGCACAGCCGCGCCGGGTCGCTCCCGGAACGAGCGCACCCGGGCATGAACGAAGAGGCTCACCGTCAGCCAGAAGAGCGGGAAGGCCGGCCAGAAGAACCCGGCGCCCAGCACCGCCCAGCGGACTATCACCAGCACGGCGATCGCCACCACGACGGCGAGGTGCAGGCGCAGCGCGGGGTGCCGCCGCAGCGCGGCGCGGGTGAGCGGGAAGCCGGGCCGGGGCGGCGCGGGCCGCGGCAGGTCGGCGGTGAGCGCGGCCAGCTCGTCGGTGAACTTGGCGGCGTAGACGTGAGTGAGGCGCTCTTCGACCTCTTCGAGGGTGAGCCGGCCTTCGGAGCCGGCGGTCTGGACAGTGGTGGCGACGCGGTCACGGTCGGCGTCGGCGGCGCGGAGGCGGTGGTTTTCCATGTCCGCCGATGCTCCGCGCGGACGGCCCGGAGCGCGTCGGACGGCAGGCGACACCTCGCGCTACGCCCGGGGCGGTAGCCGCGTCCGCCCGCCCCCGGCACGCTTCTGCCACCCTCCTGCCCGCCCGGGGTAGCGTGGACAGACGATGGACACCCTCTTCGATCTCCCCGCCGAGACCCCCGCGCGCAAGCCCGCTTCCGGCGGGCAGGCCGATCTGCTCGACGACCTGAACCCCGCTCAGCGCGAAGCCGTCACCCACGCCGGTGGCCCGCTGCTGGTGGTGGCGGGCGCGGGATCGGGCAAGACCCGGGTGCTGACCCGCCGCATCGCCTACCTGCTCGGCCAGCGCCGCGTGCACCCCGGCGAAATCATGGCGATCACGTTCACCAACAAGGCGGCCGCGGAGATGCGCGAGCGCGTCGCGGCGCTCGTCGGGCGGCGCGCGAACGCCATGTGGGTGTCGACGTTCCACTCGATGTGCGTGCGGATCCTGCGCCGCGAGGCCAAAACCCTCGACATGTCGTCGAACTTCTCGATCTACGACTCCGACGACACCAAGCGGCTCATCACGCTCGTGGCCCGGGACCTCGACATCGACCCGAAGAAGTACGCGGCGCGCACGCTCGCCGTGCACATCTCCAACCTGAAGAACGAGCTGACCGACCCGGAGACCGCGTCGGCGAACGCGGCCAACGACCTGGAGCGGCGCGTCGCCGAGGTCTACGTCGAGTACCAGCGGCGGCTTTCGCTGGCCAACGCCTTCGACTTCGACGACCTCATCATGCGCACGGTGTCGCTGCTGCAGGCGTTCCCGGCCGTCGCCGAGTACTACCGGCGGCGGTTCCGCCACGTGCTGGTCGACGAGTACCAGGACACGAACCACGCGCAGTACACCCTGGTGCGCGAGCTGGCCGGGACCGCGCCGAACGAGGCCGGTGTCGACCCGGCCGAGCTGGTCGTCGTCGGTGACGCGGACCAGTCGATCTACGCCTTCCGCGGCGCGACGATCCGCAACATCGAGGAGTTCGAGCGGGACTTCCCCAACGCGCACACCATCCTGCTGGAGCAGAACTACCGCTCCACGCAGACGATCCTGTCCGCGGCCAACGCCGTCATCGAGCGGAACCCGAACCGCCGCGCCAAGCGGCTGTGGACGGATTCGGGCGACGGCGAGAAGATCGTCGGCTACGTCGCGGACAACGACCACGACGAAGCCGCTTTCGTCGCGGGCGAAATCGATTCGCTGGCGGAGAAGGGCGAAGCCGACTACTCCGACGTCGCCGTCTTCTACCGCACCAACAACCAGTCCCGCGTCTTCGAAGAGATCTTCATCCGGCTCGGCCTGCCGTACAAGGTCGTCGGCGGCGTGCGGTTCTACGAGCGGCGCGAAGTCCGCGACATGATCGCGTACCTGCGCGTGCTGGCGAACCCGGACGACACGGTCAGCCTGCGGCGGGTGCTGAACGTGCCCAAGCGCGGCATCGGCGACCGCGCGGAGGCCGTCGTGGCGACGCACGCCGAGCGCGAGCGGATCTCGTTCGCCGCGGCGCTGCGGGACGCCACCGAAGACAAGGTGCCGCTGCTGAACCCGCGCTCGGTCAAGGCGATCAAGGGGTTCGTCGCGATGCTGGACGAGCTGGGCACGCTGGTCGCCGAAGGCGCCGAGGTGCACGACGTCCTCGAAGCCGTGCTGGACAAGACCGGCTACCGCATCGAGCTCGAAGAGTCCGACGACCCGCAGGACCACACGCGCGTGGAGAACCTCGACGAGCTCGTCACGGTCGCGCGCGAGTTCACCGAGATCACCGCCGAGGTCGTCGCGGACGAGAACGCCGAGCTGGTCGTGGAACCCGGGGTGCCGGCGCCGGGCTCGCTGCCCGCGTTCCTCGAGCGCGTGTCGCTGGTGGCGGACGCGGACTCGGTCCCTTCGCCCGACGGCGGCGAGGAAGGCGACGGCGGCGCGGGCGTGGTCACGCTGATGACCGTGCACACCGCGAAGGGCCTGGAGTACCCGGTGGTGTTCTGCACCGGTTGGGAGGACGGCGTCTTCCCGCACATGCGCGCGCTGGGCGACCCGACCGAGCTGGCCGAGGAACGGCGGCTGGCGTACGTCGCGATCACGCGGGCGCGGCAGCGGCTGTACGTCTCGCGCGCGATCACGCGCTCGGCGTGGGGCCAGCCTTCGATGAACCCGGCGTCGCGGTTCCTGGACGAGCTGCCGGGCGACCTCGTCGACTGGCGGCGGCTGGAGCCCTCCAGCGCGGGGTTCGGGTTCGGTTCCGGTTCGCGAGGCGGCGGGACGCCGCGTGCGGCGACCACGTGGGGCGGCAGGCGGACTTCGTCGCCGTCGTCGTCGGGCACGCCGTCGTTCGGCAAGGGCTGGAAGGACACAGTGGCGCTGAAGCTGGACGTCGGCGACCGCGTCAGCCACGACAAGTACGGCCTGGGCACGGTGATCTCGTGCGACGGCGTCGGCCCGCGGGCCACGGCGACGATCGACTTCGGCGCGGCCGGCAAGGTCCGCTTGATGCTGATCGGCAGCGTCCCGATGGTGAAGCTGTAACACCCGTCCGAGTGAACCCGGGGGCGATCCTTCCGATCGCCCCCGGAATTGTCGTACCCCGCCGGTAGAACTGACCCCGTCATCGAACACGAGTTCGACGGAGGGGGAGACCGGTGTGGACCCGGTGCTGTTTCACCTGCTGGCCGAAGGGGTACAGAAATACCTGCGAGGAGTCCTGGGGTCGAGGGTTCCGGATCGGGGTCCGGGCCTTTCGGGGGCTTCAGGAAATCCTTCGCGTGCGGGAGCGGAGGCGTGCCGGCTGGCCGCCGCCTGGCGAGCGCTGCTCAGGCAGCACGAGCTGGGAGCGGACGGCCGATGTGTCACCTGCGGCCGGGGACGCCGCTGGACGACACGTCGTGCCGCGCGTGTCCGCTCCGCGGGGGGCGCCGGGGGGCGGGTCGCCTGGGGCTGGTTGCCGGTGCGCAGATCCGCGGAGCTGTGCACGGTGTGGCAGGTCGCGGTCGCGTACTTCATCCGGCGGTTGCCGGGCGGGCAGCGGTAGCCGTTTCCGGGCGCTCAGGGCGTTTCTGGCGGCTTCGGCGCCGTTGAGGATGGTCTCGGGTGTCCGGAGGGTGCTCGCCCGCCCTGGTGCGTCTCTGCCAGTGCTCGCTTCTCGCTTCGCAGTGGCCTGGACCATCGGCCGCCGGAGTTTTCTCGGCTCACGGCTTCGCGCCGGTGTACTTCGCGGGGGGCCGGCTGGAGCGGGTGTCCGTCCGGGTGAGGGGCGTCGTCGGCCCTCAGCGGCGGATCACGGCTCTACAGCGGGCTTTCCGCGGTTCCTGGCGGCTCTTCGGGGGTGTGGAGCGGAACGATCAGAGCACGATGCCGCGCGCGGCGAGCCACGGGCGGGGGTCGATCTTCTTCGTGCCGTTCTGCCACACCTCGAAGTGCAGGTGCGGGCCGGTGCTCTGGCCGCGGTTGCCGATCTCGGCGATCTGCTGGCCGCACTTGACCTTCTGGCCCTCCTTGACGGAGAAGCTGTTCATGTGGCCGTAGACCTGGATCGTGCCGTCGTCGAGCTGGATCCGGACCCACAGGCCGAAGCCGCTGGCCGGGCCGGCCTCGATCACGGTGCCGTCGGAGGCGGCGTAGATCGGGGTGCCGATCGCGTTGGCGATGTCGATGCCGAGGTGGCTCGTGCCCCACCGGGCACCGAAGCCCGAAGTGAAGGTCCCGTGGGCCGGGAGGCAGGTCTTGGGGCGAGCGGCTTCTTCGGCGGCCTTGCGGGCGGCGTCGGCTTCGCGCTGCTCACGGGCCTGGGTGACGGAGGCGCTGTCGGAGATCTTCGCGGCCTCGGCGGAGGCGTCGACGACGTGGCCGGTGGGCAGGAGCTCGGGGGCGCCCCCGGAGCCCGCACCTCCCGCGGTGAGCGACGCGCTGGCGTCCTGGCTGTTGGCCAGGGGCGTCACGGCGGTGTCGGAGTCGGTGACGGTCTTGAGGGTCTGTCCCGCCGCTGCTGCGGCGAACGCACCGGCCGCCACGGCGGCGACCACGACACGGCCGCGAAGGGCCGAAGAGGGCGGGGCGATGCGGTGCGCACCCCGGACACGGACGACCGCGCCTTCGAGCGCGTCCTTCAGTGCCGGGGAAGGAGCTTGGCCGCCGGGGGAGCGGTGTGAAGCCAAGACAGGGCCTTCCATCGTCGGGGAGCCGGGTCGAGGACTGCGGGCGGGGGAACCCGGTGAGCCAACCTCGGGGGCGGTTCGCTCGGCGTCCTACTTCGTGACCTGACTGTAATGGGGACCGGGGGACAGTAACGAAGGGGCACCGCTGTAAGCAAGATCTGCCCTCGGCGGCGGCCGATCGGGTGGACGAGATCTTGCGTCCACCTGTGGAAATTACCCAAAGTTAGAGAGGGTTTACTGCTTTGGTTGTGACTTGCCTTACAGCCCTTGCGGACGGTTATGGACCTACTGAGCCCTCGGCGGCGCGGATGGGCCGGAATAAGCGTTTGCCAGGGGATGTTCAAGCATCTTCGACGCGCAGATCGAACTCGACGAGCCTCGGAGCCCTTCTCGAGGGCAGGACCCAGGGGTAGGAGCCGAGGCAAAAGTCGACCGTTCATCGACGCACGCGAACCGTTCACCGACTCACGCGCATAGGAGTCGCACCGACGCCGGGTTTGCCCGAATTTCGCCGCTTGACTCGCCCTCGGTCACCGGCCAAGCCCGTCTGCAGAGTCACGGGAGCCCGGCAACCCACCCTCGGCGCCTCCGGCTTCGGGCGGCGCAACCCGCACCTGGCGCGCGCCCAGCGTCGCATCTGCGGTCCCGGCGCTCGCGGCCTGCGCGCGCCTTCGGCGCAACCCGCACCTCCCGCTCGCCTGGCGTCGCGTCCGCGCTCGTGGCCCGCGCGCTCCTTCGGCGCGACCCGCATTTGTCGTGCGCGCAGCGTCGCGTCTGCGGTCGGGGTGCTTGCGGCCTGCGCGCACCTTCGGCGCAACCCGCACTTCCCGCTCGCCTGGCGTCGCGTTCGCGGTCGGGGCGCTCGTGGCCCGCGCACCTTCGGCGCCCCGAGGTCCCACCCCTCCAGGACCCACATCCGCCGCCGGCCCCGCCCGCTCGGCGACTCGCGCCCGGCGGGGACCTCCCTCGCCGCCCGGGCTTGCTAGCGTCGCGGGCAATGCCCCCACGCTCAGAGCCCCCGGCCGGGGACACCCCCGGCGCCCCGGCCTCCCCGCAGGACCCCGCGGCCACCCGTCCCACCGGCAAGCGGAAGCCTCCTCGCGCACAGACTTCCCGGCAGGCCCCCGCCGAAACCCCCGATCCGCCCAAGGCGCAGGCCGCCCCCGAAGTCGCCGACCCGGCAACCACCGCCCGCGCCGCAGGCAGCGAGCCACGTTCCGCGGAAAGCCGCCAGGCAGACACCGACCCGGCGGCCGCCGAAGCCCGCCCCGCGCGCACCGACCCGGCGACCGCCGCCGCTCGCCCCGCAAGCGCCGACTCGACAACCGGGGGCCGCCCCGGCCCGGCGGCCGCCGAAGCCAGCCCCGCGGGCAACGACCCGGCGACCGCCGCCGCTCGCCCCGGAGGCGCCGGCCCGGCCTCCGCCGCAGCCCGCCCGGCCGGCGCCGACTCGACAACCGCCGCCCGCCCCACCGGCACCAAACCGGCCTCCGCCGCCACCCGCTCGGCACCCGCCGCCCCATCGAGCACCCGTCCCCCAGACACCGACCCCACCTGGCTCGAAGACAACACCCCCAAACCGACCACCCCCCTCGCCCTCACCGCCCTGGGCGCCATAGCCCTCACCGCCGCGGCCATCGTCCACATCTCCCCGGCCGCCGCCCCCGGGTTCACCAGCTGGCCGTGGCTCGGCGTCCTCGCGCTCGCCCCCGTTGTCACCGCCGCCGCCCTTGCCCGCACCAGACCCGGCCTCGCCAACGGCCTGATCCTCGGCCTCGCCGCCCTCGCCCCCGGGCGGCTCGTCCTCGATCTGCAATTCGCCGTCAACGGGCCCCTCACCATCCGCCCGGAGCTCTACTTCCCCGACCGCTTCGTCGGCGGCTCGGCCGTCGGCGTCGGGTTCTGGCTCCTCGTCGCCGGACACCTGCTCACCGCAGCCGCCGGTGTCGCGGCCGCGAGGGCGAACCGGAGCTACGAAGAACCCGAACGACGCCGCTGGCGCCTGCTCGCCCCCCTGCTCGCCGTCACCGCGTCGGTCGGGCTCCTCACCGCGCCCGTCCGGTCCGACAACGGCTTCCTTCTCGCCCGCGCCGCCTTCGAAGGGCCCTGGCCCGCCCTCGGCGGCTACCTCCTCCTCGCCGCCGCCCTGCCGCTCGCCGCCGCCCTCGCGCTCGCCGCCCCCTCCGAAAGCACCGCGCGCGGCATGCTTCTCGGCCTCGCCGCCGGCGCCGGAAGCGTCGCCATTCCGCCGGTCTTGGCCGGGCTGCTCCGCACTGACCTGCACGTCACCTGGGGACCCGTCCTCGCGCTCGTCGCGACCGCCCTCGTCGCCGGTCTCGCCTTCACCCGGCTGAGCGAAAAACCGCAAGCTGACCGGGACGTCCGCATCCCCGGCGTCTTCTGGTGGCGCCTGACGACCGGGCTGCTCGGCCTTGCCACAGCCGTCGCCGCCCTGGTCGGGACCTTCGCTCCGCAGGTCGCCGTCAGTGCCCTCAACCCCGGCGCCGCCGCTCCCAGCACCGCCGCCGCCGAAAGCCCCGCTCGGTGGTTCCTGCTCACTGCCGCCCTCCTCGTCGCCGTGGCCGCCGCCCTCACGCTCGTCCCGGTGACCGCCGCGAAGGCCCGGCCCGTGCTCGGCGTCGCCTGGGCCGGGATCGTCCTGGCCGGCACCGCCGTCCTGAACACCGCGCTCACCGCCACCCAGGCCGGCAACCTCGCCGGCTTCGGCGGCGCGGACGTCGGCGCCACCCCCGTCTTCACCTACGACCTCGGCGCCGGCGCCGCCTGGACCTTCGCCGCGCTCGTGCTCGCCGCCCTCACCGCGCTCGCCGCCGTCGGGACCGGGGTCGTCGAACGCGAAGACGCCGGCGACGGCACCGCGAACGCGGGCGTGCTCACCCCGGTCGTCGCCGGGGCGGTGCTGGCCGTCGCCGGGTTCGGGCTGCCCGTCTTCAGCGTGCCCGGCTACGTCGCGCCCGGGCTCTGGTCGAACCTCGACACCCCCTCGTGGGGCCTGTGGACGACCGTCGTGGTCGTCGTCGGCGCGGCCGTGCTCGCCGTGCGGTCGCGACCGAAGCAAGCCGCCGCCCTGCTGACCGGCGCCGCCCTGCTCGCCGCGCTGCACGCCGCGGAACTGCCGCTCGTCGGCGGCGCCCTCGGCGGGGCGAGCCCGTCGACCGGCTTCTGGGTCACCCTCGCCGCCGCCGTCGCGCTGCTCGTCGCGGCCGGCATGTCCGCCGCCGGGGGCCGCCGTGGGGCGTGAGCGCCTCCGGGTGCTGCTCGTCGAGTTCGGGAAGCCCGACGCGGCCGCCGTCGCGCTCGGCCGCGTCCTGCGCGACGAAGGCATGGAGGTCGTCCACGCCGGGCCGCTGGACACCGTCGAGCAGATCGTCGCCACCACCGAGCAGGAGGACCCGGACGCCGTCGGCGTGCTCGGCGACGGCCCGCCGCCCGGGCTCGCCGAAGCGTTGAACGGCGTTCGCGTCTTCCCCGGCGAAGACCCCGAAAAGGCGGTGGAACTGTTGCGCGGTGGGCGGTCTCACACCGCGGACGCACCGTCTGACCGCGCACGGTGACCGACTTCACCAGGTGCGGAGTCCCCTGCGTCTGCGCAGGTCGCTAACCTCGACTGGTCCGACAGCGCGGTCCGGCAACGGACCACCACAGTGGCGTGTCGTCAGGAGACTGGAGTAGTGGACCTCTACGAGTACCAGGCGAGGGATCTCTTCGCCGCCCACGGAGTACCGGTTCTGCCGGGCTCGGTGGCTAGCACCCCCGAAGAAGCCAAGACCGCCGCGGAGCAGATCGGCAACCAGGTCGTCGTCAAGGCGCAGGTGAAGGTCGGCGGCCGCGGGAAGGCGGGCGGCGTCAAGCTGGCCCAGACGCCCGACGAGGCGAAGGAGAAGGCGGAAGCCATCCTCGGCCTCGACATCAAGGGCCACATCACGCGTCGCGTGCTCGTGGCCGAAGCTTCGGACATCGCGTCCGAGTACTACTTCTCCTTCCTGCTGGACCGCGCGAACCGCACGTTCCTGGCGATGGCGTCCTCCGAGGGCGGCATGGAGATCGAGCAGCTCGCGGTCGAGCGCCCCGACGCGCTCGCGAAGATCCCGGTCGACGCGATCGCCGGGGTCGACAAGGCGAAGGCGCTCGAGATCCTGAAGGCCGGCAACTTCCCGGCCGAGATCATCGACGAGGCCGCCGACGTCGTCGTGAAGCTCTGGGAGACCTTCGTCTCCGAGGACGCCACCCTCGTCGAGGTCAACCCGCTGGTCCGCGACCCGCAGGACAAGATCATCGCCCTCGACGGCAAGGTCACCCTCGACGAGAACGCGGACTTCCGCCAGCCGGGCCACGAGGCCCTGGTGGACAAGGACGCGGAGAACCCGCTCGAGGCGAAGGCCAAGGCCAAGAACCTCAACTACGTCAAGCTCGACGGCCAGGTCGGCATCATCGGCAACGGCGCGGGCCTGGTCATGTCCACTTTGGACGTCGTGGCGTACGCGGGCGAGAAGCACGGTGGCGTGAAGCCGGCGAACTTCCTCGACATCGGCGGCGGCGCGTCGGCCGAGGTCATGGCGGCCGGGCTGGACGTCATCCTCAACGACACCGACGTGAAGAGCGTCTTCGTCAACGTCTTCGGCGGCATCACCGCCTGCGACGCGGTGGCGAACGGCATCGTCGAGGCCCTGAAGATCCTGGGCGACGAGGCCACCAAGCCGCTGGTCGTCCGCCTGGACGGCAACAACGTCGTGGAGGGTCGCAAGATCCTGGCGGACGCGAACCACCCGCTGGTCACCGTGGTGGACACAATGGACAACGCGGCCGACAAGGCTGCCGAGCTCGCCGCGGCAGGTGCGTGAGATGTCGATCTTCATCAACGAGAACAGCAAGGTCATCGTCCAGGGGCTCACCGGCTCCGAGGGCACGAAGCACGCGACCAAGATGCTGAAGTCCGGCACGAACATCGTGGGCGGCGTCAACGCCCGCAAGGCCGGCCAGACCGTCACCATCGAGGGCAAGGACCTCAAGGTCTTCGGCACCGTCGAAGAGGCGATCAAGGAGACCGGCGCCGACGTGTCGGTCATCTTCGTGCCGCCGAAGTTCGCCAAGGACGCGGTCCTCGAGGCGATCGACGCCGAGATCCCGCTGGCCGTCGTCATCACCGAGGGCATCCCGGTGCACGACTCGGCCTACTTCTGGGCGCACGCCGTCGCGAAGGGCAACAAGACCCGGATCATCGGCCCGAACTGCCCCGGCGTGATCAGCCCGGGCAAGTCGAACGCCGGCATCATCCCGGCCGACATCACCGAGGCCGGCGCCATCGGCCTCGTGTCGAAGTCGGGCACGCTGACCTACCAGATGATGTACGAGCTGCGCGACATCGGCTTCTCCACCGCCGTCGGCATCGGCGGTGACCCCATCATCGGGACCACCCACATCGACGCCCTCGCGGCGTTCGAGCAGGACCCCGAGACCAAGGTCATCGTCATGATCGGCGAGATCGGCGGCGACGCCGAAGAGCGCGCCGCGGCGTACATCAAGGAAAACGTGACGAAGCCGGTCGTCGGCTACGTCGCGGGCTTCACCGCGCCCGAGGGCAAGACCATGGGCCACGCGGGCGCCATCGTGTCGGGCTCCTCCGGCACGGCCGCCGCGAAGAAGGAGGCCCTCGAGGCCGCCGGCGTCAAGGTCGGCAAGACCCCGAGCGAGACCGCCGTCCTCGCGCGTGAGCTGTACAACAACCTCGGCTGAGTCCGAGAAGTAACTCCTGGTGAGGCCGGGTACCCACACGGGTGCCCGGCCTCACTCGGTTCGGGGACGAAACCTCCCGAGGTATTCACGCGTCTGATGGGTCGGCGGCTCCGGAGTGCGCTAGCGTTCTGCGCACGCAAGCCGCCTCGTCTTCCCCGGGTGTCCTGGTACCCCGGAGTGCCGGTCGAACCGACAGGAGTGCATCCGATGACCTTCCCCAGCGGCGGGCCTGGCTACCCCCAGCAGGGTGGCGGCCAGCAGCCCCCCGGACCGCCGTCCAGTGGCTTCCCGGCGCAGCAGCAGCCGCCCCACTCGCACCAGGCGCCGTCGGGGGGTGTCGCGAACCTGACGCACAACCTGCCGCTGATGCTCGCGCTCGGCGTCGCGGTCTTCGGCATCGTCCAGTACTTCCTCGGCTTCTCCGACTCCGGCGACGTCGGCCTCGGCGGCGTGTTCCTGCTGGCCGGCGGCCTGCTCGCCGCGATGCACGCGCTGCCGAAGGGCCCGAAGACGCTCCCGTTCGCGGCGCTGCTGAGCGTCCTCGGCGCGCTCTACGTCCTGGACTCGCTGATCGGGATGCAGACCTCGCCCGGCATCGTCACCGTCATCCTGATCCTGGGCATCCTGCAGATGGCCGCCGCGGTCGCCGCGCTGCTGATCGACCAGGACGTGCTCAAGCCGCCGACGCCGAAGCCCGCCGCCGCGCCCTACAGCGGCCAGTTCGGCCAGCCCGGCCAGCAGCAGTACGGCCAGCAGGGTCAGCAGCCCCAGCAGGGGCAGCAGTTCGGCCAGCCGGGCCACGGGCCGGTCACCCCGGGCGGGGACGCCCCGTTCGGGCAGGGCCAGTACGGCTCGCCGAACCCGCCGTCGACCACGCCCCCGCCGGGGCAGCAGGCCACGACGTACGCCCCGCAGCAGGGCTCGTTCTTCCAGCAGCCGCCGTCGGACAACCCGGGCACGCCGCCCGGAGGGTTCGGCAAGTCGAACTGACGCGGTCCCGGAACACCCGCTGTGACACAGAGTGTCACGGCGGGTGTTTTGCACTCCGGGGGTTACTCGACCGGGTGGGTTAACTTCCCCACTCCCGCCGGCGGCGGCGTGGCTCACCCGGTCGGACCAGCCCGGATGTCAGGGTGCGGATCATGGATCTGCTCACCGACTCCCGCGAAGAGCCGGTGGGCGACCTCGGACCCGACGTCGAACTCTCCCGGGCGGCGCGGGTGCGGGTGTTGCTCGCCGCCGCCCTCGGCCCGCTGGTCACCGGCTACGCCGCCGTCGCGACCGTGCTGACGCTGGTCACCCTCACCGCCGAACGCACCGTCTTCTCCGGCACCGGCGTGCTGCTGGCCGCCGGCCCCGGCTGGCTGGCCGCGCACCAGGTGCGGCTCGACCTCGGCGGTCACCCGATCGGCGTGCTGCCGCTGCTGCCGACGCTGGGCGCGCTCGCGCTGGCGGCGCGGACGGCGTCCGGCGCCACCACGCGCCTCGGCTGCCGCTCGCCCCGCGAAGCGCTGCCGGTGTTCGCCACGATCGCCGCCGCGCACGGCCTGTTCGGGCTGGTCATCGCGCTCTGCGCGCAGGGCTCGCCGGTGACGGCCAACCCGCTGGTCGCGTTCGCCGTGCCCGGCTCGCTGGCCGCGGCGGCCGCGGGCACGGGCATCGTCTGGAGCTGCGGGCTGCCGGACGTCGTCGCCGAGCGCCTCGACCCGCTCGCCCTGCGCGGGGTCCGGGCCGGCGCGCTCGGGCTCGCGGTGCTGGTGACCTGCGGTGGCGCCGTGTTCACGGTCGCGACCGCGCTGTCCTGGCGGACGGTCGCCGACATGTACGAACCCGCGTTCGGCAGCAGCTTCGGCATGTTCCTGCTGTCGGTCCTCTACCTGCCCAACGCCGTGGCGGCGACGCTGTCGTTCGTCACCGGGCCGGGGTTCTCGATCGGCGGCCTGTCCGTGGGGATGTTCGGCTACGGCGGTGGCGCCGTGCCCGGCGTCCCGCTGCTCGGCGGCCTGCCCGAGCACCACGCGTCATGGTGGCCCGCGCTGCTGGTGCTGCCCGCGGCGACCGGTGCGCTGGTCGGCTGGTCGCTGCGCAAGGTGGACGCCGATCCGGCGCAGCGCATCCGCACGGTCGCGGTGGCGGGCGCGGTGGTCGCGCTCGGCTGCGTCCTGCTGGGCACCCTGTCCGGCGGACGGCTCGGCGACGGCCCGTTCGACCCGGTCAGCGTGCCCGTCGGCGTCGCGTCGGTCGTCGCGTTCTGCTGGATCGTCATCCCGGGCTCGTTCGTCGCGTTCTTCACCGGCGAGCACGAGCCGCCGGCGCCGCCGGAGGCCCTCGAGGACAACGAAGCCTTCGAGGACGCCGACGAGGTCGACGCCGAAGAAGCGGCTGAAGCCGTCGAGGAACTCGAAGCGTCCGAAGAGGACGAAGAGGACGCAGAGGAGCCCGAAGAGCCCGGCGAGGACGCGGAGTTCGAAGCCGAGGCCGAGGCCGAACTCGGCCTCGGGGACGAGCCGGCCGAGGACGAAGCTGTGACCGGAGGCACCGAGACCTGCGGCGACGTCGAGCCGGACGAGACCGACCGTTAGGGTTGACGTGACCTGGTGAAGCGCCGTGCGCCCGGCTGCGCACCGCCCGCGGCAAGGAGCCCGCTCTGTCTCAACGGTTGGAGCTGCCCACCCCGGTGAAGCTCGTCGTGCTCGCGTCGGGCTCCGGCACCCTCCTGCAGGCGGTGCTGGACGCCACCGCGCGGTCCGGCTTCCCGGCCAAGGTCGCCGCCGTCGGCGCCGACCGCACCGGCATCGAGGCGCTGACCCGCGCCGAACGCGTGAGCATCCCGTCGTTCACGGTCCGCGTCGCCGACCACCCCGACCGCGCCGCCTGGGACAAGGCGCTGACCGAAGCCGTCGCGGCCTACGAGCCCGACCTGGTGGTCTCCGCGGGGTTCATGAAGATCCTCGGCGAGCAGTTCCTGAGCCGCTTCACGGTGGTCAACACGCACCCGGCGCTGCTCCCGTCGTTCCCCGGGATGCACGCGGTGCGCGACGCCCTCGAAGCCGGCGTCAAGGTCACCGGCTCGACCGTGCACTTCGCGGACGCCGGGGTCGACACCGGGCCGATCATCGCCCAGGAGGCGGTCGTCGTGGAGCACGACGACACCGAAGACGTCCTGCACGAACGGATCAAGGCCGTCGAGCGCAGGCTGCTGGTGGAAACGATCGAGCGACTCGGCCGCGGTGGCTGCACCGTGGACGGACGAAAGGTGACATTTCGTGAGCACTGACCTGGGACGGCGCCCGGTCCGCCGGGCGCTGATCGGCGTCTCGGACAAGGCGGGCCTGCTGGACCTCGCGACCGGCCTGCACGCGGCCGGCGTCGAGATCGTCTCCACGGGCGGCACGGCGAAGGTCATCGCCGACGCCGGTGTCCCGGTCACGCCGGTCGAAGACGTCACCGGCTTCCCCGAGTCGCTCGACGGCCGCGTCAAGACGCTGCACCCGCGCGTGCACGCCGGGCTGCTCGCCGACCAGGGCAACCCCGACCACGTCGAGCAGCTGCGCACGCTGGAGATCGCGGCGTTCGACCTGCTGGTCGTGAACCTGTACCCGTTCGAGCAGACCGTCGCCTCCGGTGCGAGCCCCGAGGACTGCGTCGAGAACATCGACATCGGCGGCCCGGCCATGGTCCGCGCGGCGGCGAAGAACCACGGCAGCGTCGCGGTCGTCGTCGACCCGGCCCGCTACGGCTGGGTGCTCGAGCGCGTCGCCGACGGCGGCTTCGACCTGAACGACCGCAAGCGCCTCGCGGCTCAGGCGTACGCGCACACGGCGTCGTACGACATCGCGGTCGCCTCGTGGTTCTCGAACGTGTACGCCCCCGATGAGGACGCTGTCGACTCCGGCTTCCCCGAGTTCTCCGGCGTCAGCTGGGAGCGCGGCGAGGTGCTGCGCTACGGCGAGAACCCGCATCAGAAGGCCGCGCTGTACAAGGGACACCGGGCCGGCCTGGCGCACGCCGAGCAGCTGCACGGCAAGGCCATGTCCTACAACAACTACGTCGACACCGACGCCGCCCGCCGCGCCGCGTTCGACTTCGCCGAGCCCGCCGTCGCGATCATCAAGCACGCCAACCCGTGCGGCATCGCGGTCGGCACGGACATCGCCGAGGCCCACCGCAAGGCGCACGCGTGCGACCCGGTCTCGGCCTACGGCGGCGTCATCGCGACGAACCGGCCGGTCAGCCGCGAGGCCGCCGAGCAGATCGCCGAGGTCTTCACCGAGGTCGTGCTGGCGCCGGACTTCGACGCCGAAGCGCTGGAGATCCTGCAGCGCAAGAAGAACATCCGGCTGCTGAAGCTGCCGGTGATCGAGCGCCCGGCCCCGATCGAGTTCCGCCAGATCTCCGGCGGCGTGCTCGTGCAGACCGTCGACGCGATCGACGCCCCGGGCGACGACCCGGCCAGCTGGACGCTGGCCACCGGCACCGCGGCGGACGAGCAGACCCTGCGCGACCTCGAGTTCGCGTGGCGCTCGCTGCGCGCGGTCAAGTCGAACGCGATCCTGCTCGCCGCGGACGGCGCGACCGTCGGCGTCGGCATGGGCCAGGTCAACCGCGTCGACTCGTCGCGGCTGGCGGTCTCGCGCGCGGGCGACCGGGCGAAGGGCTCGGTCGGCGCGTCGGACGCGTTCTTCCCGTTCCCGGACGGCCTGGAGGTGCTGATCGACGCGGGTGTCCGCGCGGTCGTGCAGCCCGGCGGCTCGGTCCGCGACCCCGAGGTGATCGCGGCCGCGGAGAAGGCGGGCGTCACGATGTACCTGACGGGAACGCGGCACTTCGCGCACTGATCCCGCGCGCTTCGAGAGGGAGGGCTCGATGCAGCAACCACCACCACCGCCGTACGGGCAGGGGCAGCCGGGCTACGGGCAGCAGGGGCCGCCGGGGTATCCCCAGCAGCCCGGCTACCCGCCGCCCGGGTACCCGCAGCAGGGCTATCCCGGGTACGGCCCCGGCTACGGCGCGCCGATGCCGCCGCCGAAGAAGAAGCGGACGGGGCTGATCCTCGGGATCGTCGGCGTGGTGGTGGTGCTGCTCGGCGTGGGCATCCCGGGCGCGATCTTCGCGAGCGACTACTTCAAGAGCACCGGCGCGGCTCCGTCGTCGTCGCCGGTGCCCGCCGAGTGCCAGGTCCCGGCGCAGACGCTGGAGAAGGCGGGCTTCCCGAGCTTCGCGGTGGGCGGCCCGGGCACCGCGAACCTGCCCGACCTGAAGCAGGTCAACTGCAGCTGGAAGCCCGGCCCCGACGAGAACGTCCGCGACGCGACGCTGAGCGTCCGGCTCACGGCGTACTCGGGGGAGGGCGCGCGTGAGTCGGCGAACCAGCTGTACCAGCCGATCGCGCCGGCGGTCCCGCCGACGGAGGTCAAGGGCCTCGGCGACAAGGCCACGCTGGTCCGGCTGGTGACGCAGAGCGCGTTCAGCGGGTCGGAGCTGCACATCCTGAAGGGCACGACGGTCGTCATCGTCGAGGTGTCCGGCTGGGACAAGGGCTTCTTCTCGAACTCGCCGATGCCGCAGCAGGAGACCGACGACGCGGTGAAGGCGGTCGGCGCGGAGGTCGTCAAGAAGCTCGGGCGCTAGGCGGGCGCCGGCAGCGTCTTGCAGAGCGCGACCGGGAACTTCGGCTCCGCCGCGCGGATGTCGGCGCAGCCTGGCGTCTTGACCTGCGCGAACGACGTCCAGCCCGTGCCGCCCCAGCGGAAGACCGCGCGGGCGGGCGGGTCGGTCTGGCGCAGCAGGAGGTCGAGGACCAGCCAGTCCGGGTCACAGGCGCGGGTGGTGCCCGCGCTCTCGGCACCCGTCGCGGACACCGCGGCGCCGATCCACGCCGGGTCGCAGTGGTCGGCGGGCGCGGCGCAGGTGCCCTGGGGCGCGCAGTGGCCCCAGCCGGCGCCGAGCTTGTGCCAGGCGTTGCCGTTGTCGCCGTTGAGGATCACCGTGCGGTCCGCGACCGGCGCCGACGTGGTCAGCCGCAGCTCCGCGGGCACCTTGTCCTGGCAGCCGCCCGCCGCGGGCCGCGTCGAGTAGACGACATCGGCGCGGACGTCGGTCTTGGTCTCCACGACCTGCTCGATGCGCGGCTCGCGGACGCAGCCGGGGTCCTTGCCGGGCAACGCGACCTGCACGAACAGGCTCACGTCGTCCTGGCCGGGGCGGATCCCGGTGACGTCGGCGCGGAACGAGCGCCACTCCGCGCCCATCGTCGTCGGCCCGGGCGCCGCGGCCTTGGCGCCGGGTACCCCGCCACCCGCGGTCAGCACGACGGCCGCCACCGCACCCGCCGCGACCAGCGCTCCGGCGACCCACAGAACCGGCCGTTTGGTCATCGCCCACCCCCCAGAAGTCCACCGGCAATCTAGCCGACGCCGCAGCGTCAGGCGGGCGGACCGGGTCGTTGCCGATCCGACCCGGAGCAGGCCGCCCGCCCCGGGACACGGAACCGTTGCCACGAAACCATTCGGCCGTGACCGAGGTCGGTTCGGCGACGACGGGCTCAGTAGCGCTGTGTGACGTCCTTCTCGAGGTACACGGCGCCGCTGATGTGCCCGCCTGCGTCGGGCGCGTCGGTGAGCCGGTAGCCGGCGCGCTGGTAGAGCGTGATGTTGCGGGTGCTGCGGGCCCCGGTGAACAGGGCGAACCGGCGCGCCTCGGCGGGCGCGTGCGCTTCGGCGTGCTCGAGCAGCCGGCGGCCGAGCCCCCGCCCGGCGAGGTCCGGCGCGACCATCAGCCGGCCCAGCTCCCAGCGGTCGCCTTCGAGCCGGGCCCGCACCGCGCCGACCAGCCGGTGGTCCTGGCGCAGCACCCACACCGACCAGGTCTTCGTCCAGTCGCGGACGTCTTCGAGGGTTTCGTGCAGCGCGGGGATGTCGAGGGTGTCGTTGAGGACGGCCTCCTGGACCCAGCAGCAGCGTTGCAGGACGAGCAGTTCCGGGCAGTCTTCGGGCCGGGCTTCGGTGAGCTCCACGGGAGTGTGTCTAGCGAGCGGGGTTCGCCGCGGGCAACTGCTTTGTTCGCCGGACCGAGACGCCACCTGTGGGTGACTTGACACCTCGGGGCGTTCGCGGTTGACTTGTTCACGTCGAACAAGTGTTCGACATAGATCCGCCGCCTTCCCCGCGGCGAACCAGTGCCGTCGGTCGTGTTTTTGGGAGAGGCCCGACCGCCGGCCTAGTCCGTGGTGGGGAGGTGCGTGCGGTGACCGCTGTGGTGGAGCCGCCGGTGGCCCGGCTGGCGGCCTTGCCCGGGGTCAGCACGGCGAGCGGGGTCGCGGCCCAGGCCGAGCGCGCGCGGGTGACGGGAAGGGTGCTCCCGGTCGCCCCGGCGCTGGCCGGGCTGCTGCCCGCTGCCGGGCTCCGGCGCGGGAGCACGGTCGCGGTCCACGGGGGGACGTCCCTGCTGCTCGCGCTGCTCGCCGAAGCCACCGCCGCCGGGTCGTGGGGGGCCGTGGTCGGCATGCCGTCGCTGGGGCTGGCGGCGGCGGCCGAGTACGGCGTCGACCTCGGCCGGGTGGCGCTGGTCCCACGGCCGGGGGCCGAGCTCCCGGCCGTGGTCGCGGCGCTGCTCGACGGGGTCGACCTGGTGGCGGTCCACGCGGAGACGGTCCAGGCGGCCGTGGCGCGGCGGTTGTCCGCCAGGGCGAGGCACCGAGGGGCGGTGCTGCTGGCGTTCGGCGCGTGGCCGGGGGCCGACGTCGAGCTGTCGTGCCGGTTCTCGGCGTGGGCGGGGCTGGAGGACGGTTACGGGCACCTGCGCGAGCGGGAAGTGACGGTGCGGGTTCGCGGCCGGGGGGCCGCGGCTCGTCCCGTGACGGCGTCGCTGGCGTTGCCCGGTCCTGGCGGGTCGCTCGCTCCTGCCGTCGCTCCGGTCGCCGTTCCCCTCCACGACGAGGCGACGGCATGACGACCGCCGGTCCACTGTGGACTCGCGTGCCGGGGGAGGCCGCGTGACCGTCCCCTCGCCACGGCGGTCCGCCGAGCTCGCCACGCGAATGCTCGTCCTCTGGTGCCCGGACTGGCCCGTCGTCGCCGCCGCGGCCGTCGGCGGGGTGCCCGTCACCTCGCCCGCCGCCGTCTTCAGCGCCAACCGGGTCGTCGCGAGCAACGCCGGCGCCCGGCGCAACGGCGTCCGGCGGGGGATGCGGCGGCGGGAAGCCCAGTCGAACTGCCCGGAGCTGGCCGTCTTCGCCGCCGACGACGGCAGGGACGCCCGGCTCTTCGAACCCGTCGCGCGGGCGGTCGAAGGCCTCGTCGTCGGAGTCGAAGTCGTGCGGCCCGGGCTCGTCGCCGTCCCCGTCGACGGCGCCGCCGGGTACTTCGGCGGCGAGCACGCCCTCGTCGAACGGCTCGTCGACGAGGTGTCCGCCGCGGCGGGCGTCGAATGCCAGGTCGGCGTCGCCGAAGGGCTCTTCGCCGCGACGCTCGCCGCCCGGTGCGGGGAGTTCGTCGAACCCGGGCGCGTCGCCGAGTTCCTCGCCCCGCTGCCCGTGACCGAGCTCGACCAGCCCGGTGCCGACCGCGCGGACCTCGTCGACCTGTTGCGGCGCCTCGGGTTGCGCACCCTCGGCGCGTTCGCGGAACTGCCGGAACGCGACGTCGTCAACCGGTTCGGCGCGGCCGGCGTGCTGGCCCACCGGCTGGCGCGGGGCCGGTCCGAACGCCCGCCACTGCGGCGGAGCCCGCCACCCGAGCTGACGCTGACCGAGGAGTTCGACCCGGTCGTCGAGCGGGTCGACGTCGCCGCGTTCCTCGCCAAGGGCCTCGCGGCGCGGTTCTGCGCCGCGCTCGCCGGCCACGGCCTCGCCTGCACCCGGCTCGGCATCTACGCGGTCACCGAAGAGGGCGAACACCTCGGCCGCGCGTGGCGGTGCGCGGAACCGCTGACGCCCACCGGCGTCGCCGACCGCGTGCGCTGGCAGTTCGAAGGCTGGCTGCGCGCGGCGCCGGGGCAGCGCCCGACGTCCGGCGTGGTGCGGCTGCGGCTCGAACCCGAAGAGGTCGTCGAGGGGCGGTCGCTGCAGCTCGACCTGTGGCGCAGCGGCGGTTCCGAGGAGGAGGACGAGCGAGCGGCGCGGGCGTTCGTGCGCGTCCAGGGCCTGCTCGGGCCGGAGGGCGTGGTGACGCCGCTGCTCGACGGCGGCCGCGACCCGGCGGGCCGCGTCCGGCTGGTGCCGTGGGGCGATCCGCGCGAGCGGGCGACGCCACCGGACGCGACGTGGCCCGGACGGCTGCCGGCCCCGTCCCCGGCGACGGTCCTCGACCGCCCGGTGCCGGCCCAGGTGGTCGACGCCGAGGGCGGCCCGGTCGGCATCTCGGCCCGCGACCAGCTGACGGCGGTCCCGCACGGGCTGAGCATCACCGGCGGCCCGCCGCGGGAGGTCGTGGGGTGGGCGGGGCCGTGGCCCCTGGCAGGCGACCGCCGAAGACCGGGCCCGCGGCGGGCGCGGCTGCAGCTGCTGCTCGCGGGCGAGCGGGACGACCCGCCCGAGGCGGTGCTGCTGCACGGCACGGGCACGGAAAATCCACTGTGGACGGTCGAGGGAGTGTACGACTGAGCATGGACGAGGACTACGCACGCAAGCTCCGGGCCTGGTTGAAGGCGGAGCCGGAGGCAACCCCACGCGGCACGGAGGAAGAGCGCGAGTGGCTGCGCGAGGTACCGGCCCCGCAGGAGGACCCGGACAGGTGGACGGTCCGCGGCCGGCTGCCGCGGGAGCCGGCCGAGGAACTCGAGGAACTCGAGGAAGAGTGGGTGTGCCCGGTCATCGCGCTCCCGGTTCCACGAGCCTCGGAGGAGAACGGCTGCAGGATGAGCGCCCCCGACGAGCGGCGCTCCAGGAACCGGCGCCTGCCCGGCGATCGGGTCGGGGCGAGTGAGGCCGATGAGCGGCTGCGAGACCGGCGCTTGTCCGGCGACCGGCTCGGCACGAGCGGGGCCGATGAGCGGCCGCAAAACCCGCGCCTGCCCGGCGATCGGCTCGGGGCGGGCGAGGCCGATGAGCGGCCGCAAAACCCGCGCCTGCCCGGCGACCGGTTCGGCGCGAGCGAAACCGCCGAGCCGAGCCCGCAACTCCGCCGTCTCCCCGGCGACCCCACCACCGACCGGCCCGGCATGAGCGAAGCCGAAGCCCGCAGCCGCTGGAACCACCCCAGCAACTGGCACCGCCGCCGCCGGGCCGCCGGGCGCCACCCCGACTCCGACCAGCCCGGGAGTCGCTGAATGGGCTGGAACAACCCACCCGTCCCCTGGAAGGACCTCGCTCGCACCCTCGCCGGCGGGGTCCCTCCCGGTGACCACGGCGACAGCCCCGCCTGGGGCCGCCGCCGGGAGGCCTACCGGCGACCGCAAAACCTCCCCACCCGGCGCAACGACGACGGCGGCGAGACCGTCCGCGTCCCCTACGCCGAACTGCACTGCCACTCCAACTTCAGCTTCCTCGACGGCGCCAGCCATCCCGAAGAGCTCGTCGAAGAAGCCGCGCGCCTCGAACTCGATGCCATCGCCCTCACCGACCACGACGGCATGTACGGCGTCGTGCGCTTCGCCGAGGCCGCGCGGGAACTCGGCGTCAACACCGTCTTCGGCACCGAGCTCAGCTTCGGCCTCACCGATCCCCAGAACGGCGTCGCCGACCCCGAAGGCGAACACCTCCTTCTCCTCGCCCGCGGGGACCAGGGCTACCGGGCCCTCTGCCGGGCCATCACCGCCGGCCAGATCCACGAAAAAGCCGAAAAGGGCCGGCCCGTCTACGACCTCGGCGCCGTGGCCGAAGAGGTCGCCGGGCAGTGCGTCGTGCTCACCGGCTGTCGCAAGGGGGCCGTGCGCTCCGCCCTCCTCACGCACGGCCCGAACGCCGCCGCCGAACAACTCGAAATACTCGTCGACCGCTTCGGCCGGGACAACGTCTACGTCGAGCTCACCGACCACCGCCAGCCGCTCGACAGCACGCACAACGACGTCCTCACGAAGCTCGCCGAAGAACTGCGCCTCCCCACCGTCGCCACCACGGCCGCGCACTACGCCCGCCCGGAACGCGCCCCGCTCGCCGACGCCCTCGCCGCGATCCGCGCCCGCCGCGGCATCGACGAGCTGGAGGGCTGGCTCCCCGCGGCCGGGACGGCGTTCCTGCGCAGCGGCGCCGAAATGGACGTCCTGTTCCGGCGCTACCCCGGCGCCGTCCGCCGCTCGGCCCTGCTCGGCATGGAATGCGCCTTCCCGCTCAAGCTGATCGCCCCCAAGCTGCCGCCTTTCGACGTGCCAAAAGGCGAAACCGAAGCGACGTACCTCAGAGAACTCACCCGGAAAGGCGCGGAGGAACGCTTCAAAGGCAAGCCCCACGAGGAGAAAGCGCAAGACCAGATCGAGCACGAACTCGCGATCATCGAACAACTCGGCTTCCCCGGGTACTTCCTGATCGTCTGGGACATCGTCCGGTTCTGCAACGACCACAACATCCTCTGCCAGGGCCGGGGCTCGGCCGCGAACTCCGCCGTCTGCTACGCGCTCGGCATCACCAAGGTCGACTCGGTGGCCAACGAGCTGCTCTTCGAGCGCTTCCTCGCCCCGGACCGCGACGGCTACCCCGACATCGACCTCGACATCGAGTCCGACCGCCGCGAGGAGGCCATCCAATACGTCTTCGAGAAGCACGGCCGGCTCAGAACCGCGCAGGTCGCGAACGTCATCACCTACCGCGCCCGGTCCGCGGTCCGCGACGCGGCCCGCGCTCTCGGCTACTCGCCCGGTCAGCAGGACGCCTGGAGCAAGCAGATCGACCGCTGGGGTTCCCTGCGCAGCACCGAAAAGGACCATGACCACGACATCCCGGACGAGGTCGTGCAGCTCGCGTTCGCCCTCGAGGACTTCCCGCGCCACCTCGGCATCCACTCCGGCGGCATGGTCATGTGCCACGAGCCGGTGAGCCAGGTCGTGCCGGTCGAGTGGGCGCGGATGGAGAACCGCAGCGTCATCCAGTGGGAGAAGGAAGACTGCGCGGCCGCCGGGCTCGTCAAGTTCGACCTGCTCGGCCTCGGCATGCTCTCGGCGCTGCACTACATGCTCGACCTCGTCGAGGAGCACAAGGGCGAAAAGGTCGACCTAGCCGAGCTCGACCTCACCGACCAGAAGGTCTACGACATGCTCTGCCGCGCCGACGCGATCGGCGTGTTCCAGGTGGAAAGCCGCGCGCAGCTGGCGACCCTGCCGCGCCTGCAACCCCGGGAGTTCTACGACCTGGCCGTCGAAGTGGCGCTGATCCGGCCGGGTCCGATCCAGGGCGGCTCGGTGCACCCGTACATCCGCCGCAAGCAGGGCCGCGAGAAGTGGAGCTACGACCACCCCCTGCTGGAAAAGGCGCTGCACAAGACCAAGGGCGTGCCGCTGTTCCAGGAACAGATGATGCAGATCGCGCTGGACGTCGCGAACTTCACCGCGGCGGAGGCCGACCAGCTACGGCACGCGATGGGGTCGAAGCGGTCGGACCGGAAGATGGAACGCCTGCGGCAGCGGTTCCTCGAAGGCGCGGCCGCGAACGGCGTCGAAGACGAGCTGGCGCAGAAGATCTTCCTGAAGCTCAAGGCGTTCGCCAACTTCGGCTTCCCGGAGAGCCACGCGCTGAGCTTCGCGCACCTCGTGTTCTCCAGCGCCTACTTCAAGCTCTACCACCCCGACGCGTTCCTGGCGGGCCTGCTGCGCGCCCAGCCGATGGGCTTCTACTCGCCGCAGTCGCTGGTCGCCGACGCGCGGCGCCACGGCGTCACCGTGCACGGCCCCGACATCAACCGCAGCCTCCCGCACGCCACCCTGGAGGCCGGCACCGGGCAGTTCCACGACGTGCGCACCGGGCTGAGCACCGTCCGGATGATCGGCGAGGACGTCGCGATGCGGATCGTGGCCGAGCGGCTCACGAACGGCGACTACACCGACCTGGCCGACGTCGCCCGCCGCGTGCGGCTGACGACCCCGCAGATCGAGGCCCTCGCCACGGCCGGCGTGTTCGCCGGGTTCGGTGGTGACCGGCGGCAGGCGCTGTGGACCGCGGGCGCCGTCGCCGGGGAACGCCCGGAGAAGCTGCCGGGCCTGGTCGGCGCGCAAGCCCCGACGCTGCCGGGGATGGACGGCCTCGACCTCGCGGCGGCGGACGTCTGGGCGACCGGGGTGTCGCCGGACAGCTACCCGACCGAGTTCATCCGCGACCGCCTCGACGCGCTCGGCGTCGTCCCGGCGAGCGGCCTGGCCGACCTCGACGACGGCGCGCGCGTGCTGATCGGCGGCGCCGTCACCCACCGCCAGCGCCCGGCGACCGCGGGCGGGGTCACCTTCCTCAACATCGAGGACGAGACGGGGATGGTCAACGTGATCTGCACGCTCGGGCTGTGGCAGCGCTACCACCGCGTGGCGCGCGCCAGCCCGGCGTTGCTGATCCGCGGGGTGGTGGAGAAGGCCGACGGCGTCGTGAGCGTGCTGGCCGACCGCGTCGAGGCGCTGCCGATGCGGATCAAGGCGAAGTCGCGGGACTTCAGGTGAGGGGCCGCCGCGCGATCGTGATGATTTCCGGGCTCGCGTCGGTCACCGGTGTGCGGTCCCAGTCGCCGTACTGCTCGTCGACGACCAGCCCGGCTTCCTCGAGGAAACTGTTCAGTGAACCGACGTCGAGGAAGCGCAACGTGCTTTCGCTGTACTGCGGCGCGTCCCACTCAGGGCTCTCGTAGGTCGTCGTGAAGCTGACGTACCCGTTCTCGAACGGCTCGGCGTCGTTCCACGACCGCACTTCGCCGGCTTCCCAGACGTTCGCGGGCGTCCAGCGCTCCCAGCCGCGGGCGGCCGGGTTGCGTGTCTCGAAGCCGAACCGGCCGCCCGGCTTCAGCGCGCGGTGGATCGCCGTCAACGCCGTGCGCAGCTCGTCGTCGGTGAGCAGGACCTGGAACGCGTGCCCGGTCATCACGGCGATGTCGAACTCGCCGTCCCAGGAAACCCCGGACAGATCGCCGTGCACCCACTCGATGTCGTCCCGGCGCCGGGCCTGGATGAGCATGCCCTCGGCGGGGTCGAGCCCGACGAGCCGGCCTTCGTGGCCGGACTCGCGCGCCCAGTGCAGCAGGGAGCCCGTGCCGCAGCCGACGTCCAGCACCGAGTCCGCCGCCATGATCATCGGCAGGTAGAACTCGAAGTCGCCGCTGCTCTCCCGCGGGTTCAGCGCGTCGTAGAGCGAAGCGAGGTACGGGTCGACGTAGTCGTGGTCGGGCACGGCGCCACCGTAGTGAGCGGGCCGGGAAAGATCACGCCGTTTTAGGTTCGAGGCCCAGCAGTTCCGGGTGTGCCGCCAGCTCCTGCCAGTACGCGCCGGGGTCGGGCAGCAGCCGTCGCCGGTCCAGGTCCAGCAGCCCCGACACCGACGACACCGAGGCGACGAGCGTGCCGTCCGGCGCGTGGAACTCCTGCGTCACCCGGGAGGTCTTGCCGGTGCCCCACTGGAATTCGCACCCCACCGAAACCTCGCTGCCGGGGACGAGCTCGCGGTGGAACCGCACGGTCGTCTCCAGGTTCACCGGCCCGATCCGGCGCGCGGCCAGCTCGGCGAGGACGATCCCGGCTTCCTGGACGCACACCCAGCGCGCGTGGTCGGCGTAGGCGAGGTAGGCCGGGCCGCGGACGTGGCCGTTGACGTCGAGGTCGTCAGCGCGCACCGCGATGGTGACTCGGAACATGCGCCCGATCGTTCCGCGCGGGCACCGCCCGCGTCTGGAACTTTTCGGCCACCCGCACGAGCGCGGCGGGGGAGGAGCCGGAAAGCCGGCGGCATTCGCGGCCGAGGTGCGACTGGTCGGCGTACCCGAGCCCGGCGGCGACGCCGGCCAGCGTCGCCCGCCCGGCCGCGAGGGGCTCCAGAAGACGCAGGAACCGCTGGAACCGCCGGACGCGGTGCAGCTGCTTGGGGCCGGCGCCGACGGCGTGGCGGAAGTGCCGCCGCACCGAGCGTTCGCTGAGGTCCACGGCGAGGTCGGACGTCCGCGTGGCCGTGCCGAGAGACTGGACGGCGGCCAGCACCCGCCGGTCCGGCGTCGCGCCGCGGCGGGCGACGAGCGACTCCAGGATTCCGCGCTGCGCCTGGGGATCAGCCGACGCGAGCTGTTCTTCGGCGAGCCGCGCGGCCGCGCCCCAGAGGTCACTCAGCCTGGTTACCGCGGGCAGCTCCGGCATGGCGGTGCCGAGCACGGCGGCCGCGGCACCGCACCGCAGCCGCACGCCGACCCTCGCTGCCGATGCCGGGACCCACAACCGCAGGGGCGCCCCGACGGTGACGACCACGGTGAGCGCCTCGCCGTCCCAGACGAGGTCCGCGCAGCCGTCGGGCAGCACGCGCAGCGGCCGCGCCCAGCCGGTGCTCCCGTGCCAGCCGCAGGCGAGCACGTCCGCGAGCGCGGCGGGCGGCGCGGCTTCGCGGTACACCGACCGCGCCGCCACCGGCCGGAGCGGAACTCCCATGAGCCCAGTATGCAGCGGTCAGGTACTGACTTATTTCGATCTTGGCAGCTGCCCGAGTACGCCGAGGCGATGAACTACGTCCAGGGTGCGCTGGCCTGAGCACCGGTGTGGCACCCTGGGGGCCGTGCTGGAGACGGGGGAGGACTACCGCGAAGCGGTGTTGTCCGGTCAGTGGTGGGAAAAGCGCCGGTTCACCGGCTGCGACTTCACCGGGGCGGACCTGAGCGGGCTGCGGACGCGCGGCTGCACCTTCGACGACTGCGTGTTCAGCCGGGCCGACCTGTCGCGTTCGCGGCACGACGCTTCGGCGTTCCGCTCGTGCACCTTCGACCGCACGGTGCTCGTCGAAAGCCGCTGGACGTCGTGCTCGCTGCTCGGCTCGTCGTTCACCGACAGCGGGTTCGGCGGCATCGCCCTGACCGAGTGCGACCTCTCGCTGGCGTCGCTGGCGAAGGCGCGGCTGCGCCGGCTGGGCCTGTCCGGCCTGCGGCTGCGCGAAGCCAACCTGACCGAAGCGGACCTCACCGGCGCCGACCTGCGCGGCAGCGACCTGACCGGCGCGCGCCTCCAAGGCGCCAAGTTCGACGGCGCGGACCTGCGCGGCGCGCGGCTCGACGCGAACGCGTTGGTGCAGGCCGATCTGCGGGGTGCCGAGGTCGACGTCGAGACCGCGATCGCCTTCGCCGCGGCGCACGGGCTCGTCGTCCGCTGACACGACGAAGGCCCCGGCAGCGCCGGGGCCTTCGCGGCGGGACTCAGTCGATCGGGGGTTCGCCCGGGTCGAGCTCGATGAGGTCGCCCTCGGCGAGCAGCTCCTCGATCGACGCCGGCAGCAGGTACGCCGACCCGCCGCCCGGCTGGTTGAACCACGGGATCGCCACGCCGGCCAGCGTTTCCAGCGGCCGCTGGACGCGGTAGACGTGGTACGGCCGGTTCACCCACTCGGGCACCAGCGACCGCTCGGCGAACGGGGTGCCCGCCGCGTACGTCAGGTTGCCGTTCGGGCCGCCGAAGCGGTCCAGCTCGCTGCCCGCGGGCAGCTCGCGCAGCTCCTTGCCGCGGAACAACGTCAGCGGCGGCTCGCCGGCCAGCGGCCCGATCGGCCACTGCTGCTGGCCACCGCCACCCCCGCCGTTGACGGCCGGCCGGGCCGGCTCCTCACGACGCGGCGGCGCCGGCGGGGCGGCCGGCGCGGGCGGCGGCACCGGCGGGCCACCCGGCTGCACCGGGGCGGCCAGGACGGTCGGCGCCGACGGCGGCTCGCGCCGGGGCGGCGCCGGGGCCACCGGCGGCGGGCCGGCCTGCTGCTGCGCCAACGGCGGCGGCCCGGCCGGGACCGGCGCGGGCGGAGCGGGCTGACGCGGCGGGGCCGGCGGCTCGTCGTCCTCGAGGTCGCCGAAGAGCTCCTCGGCGCTCGTGAACGCGGTCTGCTCCTGCGGGGGCACCACCGGGTCCGGCTTGCGGACCGGGTACGACCCGGTCGCGACCTCCGGCGACAGCGTCGCGACGACCCGCTGCGGCGCGGGTTCCGGCTCGGGCTCGGGCTCCGGTTCGGGCTCCGGCTCCGGCTCCGGCTCGGGGACGTGGCCCTCCGGGTTGAGCAGCAGCTTGCCGAGCATGAACGCGGCCGCGTCTTCGGCGTCGCCGAACACCGCCGGGTTGCTGAGCTTGCCGTCATACCAGCCGACGCGCCAGCCCTCGTCGACCTCTTCGACGCTCCAGCCGTGCTCAGCCGGCTCGCCCAGCTTGTAGCCGCTTTCGGGGACCTCGAGCTCGTCGAGCTTGGCCTGCAGGCCGGCGAGCACGGGGTGGTCCGGCGTTTCACGGCGCAACGCGCGGCGGCCCGAGCGTGGCGGCGCCGCGGGTTCGGGCTGGGGGGCCGGCGGCTCCGGCACCGGCAGCACGCCGGGCACCTCGGGCTGGGTGATCATGGTCGGCGGGCCGGGGTCGAACGCCGGCTGCTCCTCGCGCCGCGGCGGCTGGAACCCGGCGTGTGCGGGTTCCTCTTCCCGTGGCCGGCCGGGCGCGAAGGCCGCGTGCGCGGGCTCGTCCTGCCGAGGCTGGAACCCGGGCGGTTCCTCGTCCGCACGGGCCTGGAACCCGGCGTGCGCGGGTTCCTCCTCCCGCGGCCGGCCGGGCGCGAAGGCCGCGTGCGCGGGCTCGTCCTGCCGAGGCTGGAAGCCGGGTGGCTCCTCGTCCGCACGGCCCTGGAACGCGGGCTGGTCCTCGTCGTGGCGCGGCGGGAACCCGGCGTGCTCCTCGTCCCGGTGCTGCTGGAACGCGGCCTGCTCGTCGTCTTCGCGGTGCGCGGCGTGCTCGTCGTCCCGGTGCGAGCCGGCGTCGAACGCGGGGTGCTCCTCGCTCTCGCCGTGCGCGGCGTGCCCCGGCTCGGCGTCGTGCGGGGCGTCGAACGCGGCGCCGTCGCGCGGCTCCTCCTCGTGCCCGATCGGCTGGTCGGGCACGTACTCCGCGGTTTCCTCGAGGTCGGGCACCCGGCCCGGCTCCGGCGACGTGCCGTTCGAGCCCGCGGCGTGCTCGGGGTGCTCGTACTCCTCCTCGCCGTAGGAGTCCTCCTCGGCGAAGCGGTCGTCGAACTCCCGGTCGTCGTAGGCCTCTTCGGCGAATCCGGCCTCTTCGGCGTAGCCGTGCTCCTCGGCCGGCGCCTCCGGGGCGTGGGCGGCCTCCACCGGCGCCGGCGGCTCCTGGTGCTGCGGGGGCCCGGCGGGCACGGCGGGCACGGCCGGCGCGACCATGGTCGGCGGCGGCCCCTGCGGCGCCTGCTGCGGCGGCGGACCCTGCGGCGGCGGCCCGGCGGGCCGCTGCTGCTGCGGCGGCGGCTGGTTGCCCCGGGTCAGGTACGCGCCGGCGGCCTGCAGCGTCGGCTCGTCGACCGGCGGCAGCTTGAAGCCGACCGCCCGGACGTGCTCGACCAGGTCCAGCTCCGGCGAAACGCCGTACTTGCGCAGGTAGAAGTTGACCGCGGCGGGCCAGATCCACTGGCCGTCGCTGTGGAAGGCGACCGGCACGGTGGCCTCGGGCGTCGCGGCGAGCCGGTCGATGTCGTACCCGCGTTCGGTGACGACCAGCGGCGCGTGGTCCAAATACTCCAGCAGCCGGTCCTGCTCCTCGACCTCGAGGTCGGGACGGTTGATCACCGGCCGGCCGGCCGGGCCGATCGTGTCGAAGATCCGGGCGATCCGGAAGTGCGGCCCGGGCTGCTCCGGGCCGAGCCCGGACATCCGCCGGATCAGCCACTCGGGCACGTTCTCCTCGGTGCGCGGGAACATCCGCAGCTCGTCGGAGTAGGCCTGCGGCGGCGGCGCGAGGTTCCACACCGGCTCGTCGCGGTTGTACTCGAGGTTGTAGCTCGACGGGTGGTCCAGCTGGTAGCGCGCGTTGAACCACGTTCCGCGGCCGTCGCGGTACATGCCCCCGCGCAGCCTGCCGAACAGGGTCGCGATGTCGTGGGTGGCGAGCCACTCGTGGACCGTGCCGTCCTCGGTGACGATCTCGCCGGTCAGCTCGTGGTACCTCCCGACGGCTCGGTACTCCGCGGTGACCTTGCGCCAGTCGCGCGGGGCGGCACGCAGCAGGGCAAGTCCGATCTGCTTGACCAGGGTGTCCTGCTCGGTCGCGTTCAGCTGCGTCGTCGGTTGTGCCACCCGCACATTTTGACTGTTCGCGCGCGCGTGTGCACCCCGCATGTGGGTTTTGCCGCTCGGCGACCCGGCGGCACCCGGTCTGACCTCGCGTGATGCGAAGTGCGGTAGATCACAGCTTGATCGCGGCGAGCGTCGCGAATGGACCGTGTGGGGTAGCGGCCAGTCTACGGGCAGCGACCACTCACGCCTGGAAGCGACGCGCGGGGGTCGCTTTGCCAGAATGGGGCCCGTGACGGCGAAGATTCTCGACGGCAAGGCCACCAAGAACGCCATTTTCGCGGAGCTCGAGCCGCGCGTCGCGGCGCTGGCCGCGAAGGGGGTGACGCCGGGCCTGGGCACCGTCCTGGTCGGGGACGATCCCGGGTCGCACTCGTACGTGCGGATGAAGCACGCCGACAGCGGCAAGATCGGGATCAACTCGATCCGCCGCGACCTCCCGGCGGACATCACCCAGGAGAAGCTCGAAGCCGTCATCGACGAGCTGAACGCCGACCCGGCGTGCCACGGCTACATCGTCCAGCTGCCGCTGCCGAAGCACCTCGACGCGAACCGCGTCCTCGAGCGCATCGACCCGGAGAAGGACGCCGACGGGCTCGCACCGGTCAGCCTCGGCCGCCTGGTGCTGGGCCAGCGGGGCGCGCTGCCGTGCACGCCGTACGGGATCATCGAGCTGCTCAAGCGGCACGGCGTCGAGCTGAACGGCGCGCGCGTCACCGTGGTCGGCCGCGGCATCACCGTCGGCCGGACGCTAGGCCTGCTGCTGACCCGGCGCAGCGAGAACGCGACCGTCACCCTCTGCCACACCGGCACCCGCGACCTCGCCGCCGAGGTCCGCCGGGCCGACGTCGTGGTCGCCGCGGCCGGGGTGCCCGGGATCATCACGCCGGACATGGTCGCGCCGGGCGCCGCGGTGCTCGACGTCGGCGTGTCCCACGTGGACGGCAAGCTCACCGGCGACGTCCACCCGGGAGTCGCCGAGGTCGCGGGCTGGATTTCGCCGAACCCCGGCGGAGTCGGCCCGATGACGCGGGCGATGCTCGTGAGCAACGTCGTCGAAGCGGCGGAGCGCTCGGTCCAGGGTCTTCAGGGCCGATGACGATGACCGAGGACCGGCGGGACGTCCACGACCGCCGGAACAGGCAGTCCCGGTTCACCCAGCTCCCGTTCGCGGCGGTGCTGCTGGTGGTGGCCGTGGCCGTGCTGCGGATCGTCCAGTACCACTGGCGGGAGGGCGCGGCGCTGATCGGCGTCGCGCTCCTCCTCGCCGCGGTGCTGCGGGCGGTGCTGCCGGCCGCCAGGGCCGGGCTGCTCGCGATCCGCGGCAAGGTCGTGGACATCGTGACCTACACCGGTCTCGCGGCGGCCGTGCTGTACGTGGCCCTGACGATCATCGGCGGCCCGTTCGCGTCTTCTTAGGACGCCATGGCGAGTTCGCGCCGTTCGGCCTTGGCCTCGCGGCGGTCGAGGGTGCCCGAGACGATCGCCAGGCTGAGCCCGAAGACCGCGAGCAGTGCGCCGACCCAGTTCGGGGCGACCAGGCCGAGTCCGCCGGCGATCACCAGGCCGCCGAGGTACGCCCCGATCGAGTTGGCGATGTTGAACGCGGACTGGACGGCGGCCGACACCAGGGACGGAGTGCCGCCCGCCTTTTCCATGATCCGCGCCTGCATCATCGGGCCGATCATGAACCCGGCGACGCCGACGAAGAAGATCGTGATCGCCGCGCCGACCTTGCCCTGCGCGGTGATCGTGAAGATCCCGAGCACGCAGGCCAGCGACAGCAGCGCCGCGTACAGGCCCGGCATCAGCGCGCGGTCGGCCAGGCGGCCGCCGAGCAGGTTGCCGATCGTCATGCCGACGCCCGCCAGGGACAGCAGCAGGGTGACGTTCGACGGCGAGTAGCCGGCGACGTCGGTCAGCATCGGCGTGATGTAGGACAGGCAGGCGAACACGCCGCCGAGCCCGAACGTGACGATCGCCAGCGCGAGGTGCACCTGCGGCCGCTTGAAGGCGCCGAGTTCGCCCCGCAGCGACGCGTCGGCGGGCCGGCCTTGGTGGGGCACCAGCTTCCCGATGGCCGCCGCGGCGACCAGGCCGATCACGGCGACGACGCCGAAGGTGGCGCGCCAGCCGACCTGCTGCCCCAGCAGCGTCCCCAGCGGCACGCCGATGACGTTCGCGAGGGTCAGGCCGAGGAACATCATCGACACGGCCTTCGCGCGCTGGCCGGGGCCGACCAGGCTGGACGCGACGACCGCGCCGGCGCCGAAGAACGCGCCGTGCGGCAGGCCGGCGAGGAACCGGAACGCGACGCCGAACTCCTGGTTCGGGGCGAGCGCGAAGAGGGCGTTGCCCAGCGTGAACAGGCCCATCATGGCCAGCAGCATGGTCTTGCGCGGCAGCCGGACGGCGACCGCGGTGAGCAGCGGGGCGCCGACGACGACGCCGAGGGCGTAGGCGGAGATGAGGTAGCCGGCGGTCGGGATGTCGACGCCGAAGTCGGCGGCCGCCTGTGGCAGCACGCCCATCATGACGAACTCGGTGGTCCCGATGCCGAAAGCTCCGATGGCGAGCGCGAGCAGCGCGACGGGCACGGCACTCCTTCCAGGGTGGGTAAACGATTACTCGGCCGATCTCTGGATCGGTTCAGTACGGGGGCACAAATAAAGGCAGCCGTTCGGCCCCAGCGCCGTGAGCTGCCTACGCACAGTCCAACAAGCGAGGGGTGCCGTTGTCATCCCGATATCGGGTGACGATCCACACCGTAACGCGGTGATCAGCGCGCGGCGGCCAGGACGCCGTCGAGCAGGCCCGGGAAGAGCGCGTCGAGATCGTTGCGGCGCAACGAGTTGAACCGGGTGGTCCCCTCCTGGCGGCCGGCCACGACCCCGGCCTGGCGCAGGATGCTCAGGTGGTGGGTGATTGTGGACTTGGTCACCGGCACGGTCAGCGCCCCGCAGGAGACCTCCGTGCCGCTCGCCGCGAGCTGGCGCACGATCGCCAGCCGCACCGGGTCGGCGAGGGCGCGGAGCACGCCTTCGACGGTGATCTCGTCCCGCGCGGGCATGACGATCGGCGGCAGGGTGACGGACTTGGCCATGGGCCCATTGTACGACGCCGATCGAAATTGTCGGAGCGGCGTAGTACGGTGGTCGTCGAACTACGACGTTCATCGAACCAATCGCCCGCTCCGCTGGGGGGATCCACCCATGTCCACACCCTCGCCCTCGAGGATCTCGGTGCTGGCCTTCGGCGCGTTCGGCGTCGGGACCAGCGGTTACATCGTCGCCGGGCTGCTGCCCGCGCTGACCGGTGAGCTGCACGTCTCGGCGACCGCCGCGGCGCAGCTCGTCACGGCCTTCGCCATCGCGTACGCGGTCGGCTCGCCGCTGTTCGCCGCCGTCACCGGCACCTGGGAGCGCCGGACGCTGCTGGTCGCCGCGCTCGCCGTCACCGCCGCCGGCAATCTGTTCGCCGCGCTCGCGCCCGGCTACGCCACGCTCTTGGTGGCCCGGGTGGTGACCGCGATCGGCGCGGCGGTGTTCACCCCCGCGGCGAGCGCCGTCGCGGCTCAGCTGACCGCCCCGGAACGCCGGGGCCGCGCGATCGCGCTCGTGTTCGGCGGCCTGACCGTCGCCCTCATCTTCGGTGTGCCGCTGGGCAGCCTCATTTCGCAGCACCTCGGCTACCGGACGGCGTTCGCGCTGGTCGCGGCGTTCTCGCTGGCGAGCGCGCTGGCCGTGCGGCTGGCGCTGCCGTCGGTCGCCGCCCCGCCCCGGGTGAGCCTGGCCGAGCGGTTCGCCGCGGGCCGCGACCCGCGCGTGCTCGTCATGCTGGCCGTGACGGTCCTCGGCTGCCTGGCCGCGTTCATGGTCTACACGTTCGTGTCGCCGCTGCTGGCCGCGACCGCGGGCCTCCACGGCACGGCGGTCACGGTGCTGCTCTTCTGCTACGGCGTCGGCGGCGCGGTCGGCAACTTCGCCGGTGGCCGGGCGGCCGACCGCTGGGGTTCGCGCGCGCCGCTGCTCGTCGTGACGGCGTCGATCACCGTCGTCATGGCGCTGCTGCCGATCGCGACGGCGACCCCGATCGCGGCCGGTGTAGCGCTGTTCGTGTGGGGCATGGCGACGTGGTCGTTCAGCCCGCCGGTGCAGCACCGCCTGATCGAGCTGGCCCCGGGCCACGCCGGTCTGGTGCTCTCGCTCAACGCGTCGGCGATCTACCTCGGCGTCGGGCTGTCCGGCGTGGTCGGGGGCGCGGTGCTCGACTCCGGCGGGCCGCTGGTCCTGCCCGAGGTCGCGGCCGCCCTGACGCTGCTCGCGCTGCTGCTCGTCGGGGCGGCGTGGGGGCGGGTCCGCGAGCCGGTCGCCGCCTAGTCGGCGTGGGCCTGGACTTCGCAGTCCGGCCCGGGGTAGACGAGTGCCTCGTGCCCGTCGGCGAACCGCACCAGGTAGGGCGGGGCGCCGTCGGGCCCGCGGACTTCGAGGATCTCGCCGCGCTGCTCGGCCGATCCGACGGTCCGGCCGTGTACCTGGATTTCGTCTCCCACTCCTGCGTGCATGGCCTTCACCTCCGTGTCCAGGGTAGGAGCGCGGATCGCCCGGTGGTCCCGGCGAACGGGTTGGAATGCCGGCATGACCGACGAATCCGGAGGCGCCGCGCGTCGGCGCCGGTGAGCCCCGCTGTCCGGGTCCGCACGCGCTGCGGCGCGGGAACACGTTGCGGCGCCCGGACCGGCATCCCGCCGGAAGCGCTCGACCTCCTCGACACGGTCGTCGAAATCCCGATGGTCGGCACGGGCGCGAGCCTGGTGCTGTACAAACTCGCCGGCCTGCTGTGAGAAGGTCGGACCGTGGTCGAAGTGGTGGAGACGGTCGCGGGCCGCGGCGGCGAGCTGGTCCTGAGACGCGACGGCGAAGCGTTCGAAGTGATCGAGAACGGCGTGTTCCTGATGGACACGCGCAACGGCGAGTCCGAGCGCCTCCTGGTGACGGGCGCGCTGACCCCGGGAGCCTCGGTGCTGATCGGCGGTCTCGGCGTCGGGTTTTCGTTGCGCGCGGCCCTCGACGCGGGCGCGGGTTCGGTCGTGGTCGTCGAGCGCGAGCCGGCGGTGATCGCGTGGAACCGCTCAGGTCCACTTAGGACTGTTCATGGCGACGCGCTCGCCGACCCCAGGGTGACGGTGGTGGAGGCGGACCTGGTCCCGTGGCTGGAGTCGACGCCCGACCGCTACGACGCGCTGTGCCTCGACATCGACAACGGTCCCGAGTGGACGGTCACGGAAGGGAACGCGGCGCTGTATTCCGACGCGGGGTTGTCCCGGGTGAAGGAGCTGCTGAACCCGGGTGGCGTGCTGGCGGTGTGGAGCGCGGGAGCGGCCCCGTCGTTCGCCGCGCGGCTTCGCGAGCACTTCGGCGACGTGCGCGAGGTACCGGTGGAGGTGCCCCGCGGGGAGCCGGACGTGCTGTGGTTCGCCCGGCCCTAGCCCGTCTTGGCCGCGGCCTTCGCGGCCTTCTTGAACGCCCGCACCTCGGCGAGCGTCTCGGCGCTGGTGACGTCGGCGATCGACCGGCGTGACCCGCGGTCGCCGTACGCGCCCGCTGTCTCGCGCCAGCCCTTCGGCTGGATGCCGCGCTGCTTGCCCAGCAGGGCCAGGAAGATCTTCGCCTTCTGCTCGCCGAAGCCGGGCAGGGCCCGCAGGCGCTTGAGGACCTCCGGCCCGTCCGGCTTCGGGCGCCCGTCGAGCCAGATGCCCTCGGTGCGGCCGTCGTAGTTCTCGATGATGTGCTGCGCGAGCGCGTGGACGCGGCGGGCCATCGAGCCGCCGTAGCGGTGGATGGCGGGCGGCACCACGCACATTTCGACGAACTTCTCGACGTCGGTCGCGGCGATCTTCGCGAGGGAGAAGCCGTCCATGCGGTCGGCGATCTTCCGCGGCCCGGCGAAGGCGTGCTCCATCGGGTACTGCTGGTCGAGGAGCATGCCGACGAGCAGGGCGAACGGGTCGTCGTTGAGCAGCTTGTCGGCGGCCGGGTCGCCGGTCAGGTGCAGTTCGCGCAGCATGCGGTCATCTTGACACACCTTCGCGCGCCGGCAGGTGCGCGACGACGAGCGCGACCGCCGCGATCAGGAAGTTCTGCAGCGCCGGCTGCAGGCCCGTGCTGGTGATCGCACGCCACCTCATGTCCGGCGAGCGGAACGTCATCCGGAGCGCGGTCAGGCCGGTGAGGACGACGACCGCGAACCGCGGGCCGCCGTTTTCGCGTACCGCGACGGCGTCGTCCCGAGGTACCGCTTGAAGTGCCGCGTCAGGTGGGCCTGGTCGGTGAACCCGGCCGCGGCGGCGACCTCCGCGGCCGGCGAGCCGTCGAGCAGCAGCCGGCGGGCGCGGTCGACGCGGCGGCCGGTCAGGTAGCGGTGCGGCGGCAGCCCGAACCGCGCCCCGAAGCAGCGGACCAGGTGCGCCGGGTGCGCCCCCAGCGTCGACGCGGCTTCGGCCAGCGTCAGCGCTTCCGGCAGCCTCGCGTCGAGGAGGTCCCGCAGGTCGTCGGCCAGACCGCGCTTCCGTTCGTGGCGGGCCGGCCGGCCCAGGTGCGTGTGCAGCCGGTCGGCGACCAGCGCCAGCCGGCTCTCGGACTCCAGCGCCTCGCCGGGGTGGGCCAGCGTCTCGTGCAGCTGGTGGATCCGGGTGCGCAGCAGGCCGTCCGCGACGCTCGGCCGGTCGACCGCCGCGCCGATCAGGTCCTCGCCCAGCACGGAGGTGTCCAGGTAGAGCACGCGCTTGCGGAAGCCGTGGCTGGTGGCGGCCCGCCCGTCGTGCGCGACGTTCGGCGGCAGCAGCGTCACGGCCGGGCCGAGCGCGCCGTGGTGGTGGCGGTCGAGGTCGTAGCGGATGACGCCGTCGTCGACGATCAGCAGCGTCCACGTGTCGTGCGTGTGCAGCGGGTAGGCGTGGGTGGTGAAGCGCGCGTGGAAGACCTCGGCGATCCCCGGGACCGCCGGCCGCCACGCTTCGACCTGCGCCATGTTTAGAACGTACAAGACGCGCGGGTGGCGAGCGGGCGAGTCTGTCCGGCATGAGTTCCTTCGACACGAAGATCGCCGTCCTGCTCCGCGACGACCTGGCGTCCTGGCAGCGGCTCAACGTCACCGCGTTCCTGGTGAGCGGGATCGCCCACGTGACGCCGGAGCTGATGGGCGAGCCCTACCGCGACGCCGACGACACCGAGTACCTGCCGATGTTCGGCCAGCCCGTGCTGGTGTTCAGCGGCACCGGCGACGTCCTGACGGCGGCGCACGCGCGGGCCCTGGGCCGCGGGCTGCGGTTCTCGATCTTCACCGACGAGCTGTTCCACACCGGCAACGACGCCGACAACCGGGCGGCGGTCCGCGCGGTGCCGGGGGAGAAGCTGGCCCTGGCGGGCCTGGCGGTGCACGGCCCGAAGAACGCCGTGGACAAGATCCTCAAGGGCGCTTCGTTGCATAACTAGACGCCTCGAGACAGGTGTTCGGTTGCCCATCTGGGAAAAGCGTGGTGAACAGCGCAAACACCTCCTACCGGGCACGAGTTCGCTGCCATGATCGCCGGCAGTGCCGCGAAGGGCGGCTCGGACTGGGGAGGTTCCGTGAATTCACTTCGTCGTGCGTGCGTGGTCCTGACGGCGGCGGCCGGGCTGGGCGCGGTGCTCGTGCCGGTCGCCTCGGCGGACCCGCTGCAGACGGTGGACTACACCTCGGAGGAGGGCGCCTGGCCGCTGGAGGGCAGCGCCCACTACGCGGCGCCGGGCGACGAGATCGCCGTCTTCGAGTCCGCCGGCGGCAGACTCTGGATCGACGTCTCGTCGGGGCTGAAGTACCTGACCGTCGAGTTGAGCGCACCGGCGGGGGAGACCCTGCACACCGGCACGTACACCGGCGCGCGGTTCCGCGGGCAGAGCGAGGAGGCGCAGACCACGCCGGGGATCTTCGTCTACACCATGGGCAACGTCTGCAGTGAGGCGTACGCCGACTTCACGATCGACCGGCTCGACCTGAACGCGGACGGCTGGGCGACCGACGTCGACCTGACGTTCGTCCAGCACTGCGGCAGCCCGGACGGCCCCGCCACCCGCGGCGAGGTCCACTTCCACGCCTGAGTCACGGGGCCGTGGCGTGCACCAGGAAGACGCTCCGGACCCGGTCGCCGCCGTCGAAGGTGAACGTCCGGGCGGTCACGTCCACGAATCCCGCCGATGAGGCCAGGGCGCCCGCCCCGGCCTCATCGAGCGGGAACGACAGGTCCGCCGGCACGAACTCCGCGAACGGGCCCGACGGCTTGAACCGCGCCCCCGACACGACCGAGAACGCCAGCCGCCCGCCCGGCTTCAGCACCCGCAGCCAGTCCTCGAACGCGACCGCCCCGAGGAAGTGCAGCGAGGACGCGCAGAGCACGACGTCGGCCGACCCGTCCGGCGAAGGCATCGGCACCGCCGGCCCGATCCGCCACTCGATGACGCCCGAGGGATCGAGCGAAGCCGCCTTCGCCGTGGCCCGTTCGACCATCGCCGGCGACAAGTCGACAGCCAGCACACGCGATGGCTTCAGCCGCAACGCCGCGTACGCCGCGAAGCCCGTCCCGGTGGCGACGTCCAGCACCAGGCCCGGCTCGGGCGGCAACGGCTCAACCAGTGCGTCGGCCACCAAGGCGTGGAAGGTGTCTTCGTCGTAGTGCTCGGCCGTGCTGTCGAAGAGGGCTGCCCTCGAGTCGTGGTCCACGGACCCAACCTAGCCGGGCCGACCAGCGATTTTCAGCGGACGGCGGCCGGCGAAGCCCAGGTCGGCGCGGTGGTACCAGCCCAGCTCGGGGTCGCCTTCGAGCCAGCACAGCAGCACGTCGGTGCCGTCGAGCTCGGCCGGGAAGTCGACCAGCAGCGGCGCGAACCCCTTGAGCTCGGCGCCGGTGTGCTGGACCGTCGTCATCAGGTCGTCGAGCCGCGCCTGCGCGGCCTTCCACTCGGGCAGCCCGCCCAGCTCGGTGGCCCGGCCGCCGGGGCGCAGCGCCGCCGCGAGCTCGGCCGCGTCGGCCCGGACGCGCACCAGTTCGTCGAGGACCGGCCGCAGCCGCGCCAGTTCGTCGCGTGCCTCCGCGACGGTGAACAAACCCATCGCCCGATGATCCCACCGGCCCGGTTCAGGCCTCTCGGCGCCGCCGGACCAGCGCGTTGGCCAGTCCGCTGCCCACCAGCAGGAAACCCACGCCGAGCAGGCCGCCGATGAAGAGGAAGTCCATGACGCCGTACGCGATGTCGCTCTTCGGCATCAGGTTGACCAGCTTGAACCCCCACTCGGGCACGGCCATCGCGGCGACGCCGGGCAGCACGCCGTAGATCAGGCCGCCGAGGATCGGGCCCGCCGCCGACAGCGCCCCGAGCGCGGCGACGACCAGCAGCAGGATCGCCCCGCCGGCCAGCAGCGCGATGCCCAGCGGGTCGCGGTTGGTGCTCAGCGTCGCCTGGATCAGCTGCTGCTGGCGCAGCCCGCCCCAGCTCAGCAGCCCCAGCGCGACCGGGGTGAGCAGCAGCCCGCCCAGTGCGCTGACCAGGTGGGCGACCCCGCGGCGCGGCCGTTCGTCGAGCGCTTCCGTCGTGTCGTCGTAGTCCTCGTAGTCGTCTTCGTACTCGGCGTACCGATGGGTCGACATGGCCGTCACCTCCCGCATGATGAGTTCACGGGTGGCATCGTGCCTTGGTTCACCTCTTCGCGCGATGGTCGCTCGGCGAGCGGTCGGATCGGGCGAACGGCGGTACCCGCCCCGTGAGGCTCGCCACACCACGCGGGTGGAGACTTGATACCGACCACTACTTGAACCATCCAGGTCCGTCAAGCAGTACGCTTGTACCGCTACCGGCGAAGACTTAAAGAAGAACGCGAAGATCCGCGGAAGGAGCACCGCTGCTCATGGCCAAGATCAAGGTCCAGGGCACCGTCGTCGAACTCGACGGCGATGAGATGACCCGCATCATCTGGCAGTTCATCAAGGACAAGCTGATCCACCCGTACCTGGACGTGAACCTGGACTACTACGACCTGGGTATCGAGGAGCGGGACCGCACCGACGACCAGGTCACCATCGACTCCGCGAACGCCATCAAGAAGCACGGCGTCGGCGTCAAGTGCGCGACGATCACCCCGGACGAGGCGCGCGTCGAGGAGTTCGGCCTCAAGAAGATGTGGCTGTCCCCGAACGGGACCATCCGCAACATCCTCGGCGGCGTGATCTTCCGCGAGCCCATCGTCATCCAGAACATCCCGCGGCTGGTGCCGACGTGGACGAAGCCGATCATCATCGGCCGCCACGCCCACGGCGACCAGTACCGCGCGACCAACTTCAAGGTGCCGGGCCCGGGCAAGCTGACCGTGACCTACACCCCGGACGACGGCTCCGAGCCGATGGAGTTCCAGGTCGCGCAGTTCCCCGAGGGCGGCGGCGTCGCCATGGGGATGTACAACTTCAAGAAGTCCATCGAGGACTTCGCGCGCGCCTCGCTGCAGTACGGCCTCGACCGCGAGCTGCCGGTCTACCTCTCCACCAAGAACACCATCCTCAAGGCCTACGACGGCCAGTTCAAGGACGTGTTCGAGGAGATCTACCAGAACGAGTTCAAGGCCGACTTCGACGCCAAGGGCATCTCCTACGAGCACCGCCTGATCGACGACATGGTCGCCGCGGCGATGAAGTGGGAGGGCGGCTACGTCTGGGCGTGCAAGAACTACGACGGTGACGTCCAGTCCGACACGGTCGCGCAGGGCTTCGGCTCGCTCGGCCTGATGACGTCGGTGCTGCGCACGCCGGACGGCCGGACCGTCGAGGCCGAGGCCGCGCACGGCACGGTCACCCGGCACTACCGCCAGCACCAGCAGGGCAAGCCGACGTCGACGAACCCGATCGCGTCGATCTACGCCTGGACCCGCGGCCTCGAGCACCGCGGCAAGCTGGACGGCAACCAGGAGCTGATCGGCTTCGCCAACAAGCTGGAGCAGGTCGTCGTCGAGACCGTCGAGAGCGGCCAGATGACGAAGGACCTCGCGCTGCTCATCAGCAAGGACCAGCCGTGGCAGACGACCGAGGAGTTCCTCGCGACGCTGGACGACAACCTGGCGAAGAAGATCGCCCAGGGCTGAGCCGGTTCGCAGGGGCCCTCTTCCCGGTTCGCCGGGAAGAGGGCCTTTTTCGTACACCGTGCGTCACCGGTGGGTGATGCGGACTGGCGCCTCCGGGTGGTTGCTGCGTCCGGCGCTGTCCGTGCGGGTAAAGGATTGCCTACCCTTGGCGGGGGACGGGGCTCGCGGTTGGAGGAAGGCATGTCGAAGAAGACTCTGATCATCTTGGGCGCCATCGTCCTGGTCGTCATCGTCTACGTGACGAACACGAACAAGCAGGCTTCGGGGGCGTCGGCCACCGGCTGCAAGGTGACGGTGACCGCGGACGTGCTCAACGCCCGCGAGACGGCCGATGGCAACGCGAAGGTCGTCGGCAAGTACCTGCGCGACGCCCAGTTCGACGCCCTGCCGGGCGTGCAGAACGGCTTCCGGAAGGTGGCCGACGACAAGTGGGTCGCCGCCGCGTTCACCGAGCCGGTCGCCGGGTCCGCCTGCTGAACCCCGTCATACGCCGAGCAGGTCGGCCGCGAGCGTCACGACCCCGAAGGCCGCGGCTGACAGGCCCAGCGTCCTCGCGCGCTTCGGGTCGCGTTTCGCGGCGGCCCGCCAGTAGAGGCCGATGCCGACCGCCAGCATGAGCAGTTCGACGACGGCCGAGACGGCGGGCAGCCGCCACAACCCGAAGCCGAACGTGGGCAGGTCGCCGGCGTTGCCGGGCAGGATCGGCAGGTCGGCGCGGTGCACGACGAGGTCGAGCAGCCAGTGCGAGAAGACGACCCCGCTGAGGATCAGCCCGGTTTCCCGGCCGAGGCGGATGGCGGCGACGGTCCCGAAGAGCGCCGACAGGACGAGCGCGCCGACGAGGGAGTGCGTGTAGTCGGCGTGGATGACGCCGCCGCCGTAGCCCGCGCCGTCGACGGTCTCGACGCCGCTGAGGTAGAGCGGAACGAAGACGACGTCGAGCCAGGCGGTGGCGAGCATGAGCGTCCACACGGGAATGGCGGGGCGGCCGGCCTTGACGGCGGCGGCGAGCCCGAAGTGCCCGGCGATCATCTGCGCGCCTCCGTCCAGGGGAAGCGGGCGTCGAGCACGCCGAGCCCGACGGTGAAGAGGAGGACGGCGAGGACGAAGCTCATTTCTGCTCCTGCTCCGAGTAGTTCGTGAGGCCTTGGACGATCATGGCTTTGAGGACTTCGAAGCTCTGGGCGACGTCTTCGGGGCGCCCGAAGCCGCCGGAGGCTTCGAGCCCCGCGAACCCGTGCACGGCGGCGCGCAGGCAGCGGGTGGCGTGCACGGCTTGGGCGTGGTCGAAGCCGTAGGGGCGCAGGACGGCGAAGACGACCTCGGCGACGGCGTGGGTGGCCTTGCTGAGTTCGGTGTCGGTTTCGTCGGGGGCGGTGGCGAGCGCGCCGGTGCGGTGCGGGTGGTGCCGGAGGTAGTCCCGGTAGGCGTCGGCGACGGCTCGGACGGCGTCGGCGCCTTCGCGCCCGGTGGCGGCCTTGGTCAGGGCTTCGGTCATTTCCTTCACGACGCGGAGGTCGATCAGGCGGCGCAGGCCGGCGAGGTTCTTGACGTGCTTGTAGAGGGAAGGCGCGGCGACGCCGGCGCGTTCGGCGACCTTGGCGAGGGTGAGGGCCTGGGGTCCGGATTCGTCGATTTCGGCGAGAGCGAGGTCGACCACGGCGTCCGTGGTCAGGCCGGCTCTAGGAGACATGGTGGCTACTTAGCATAGCTTTAAAGCTAAGCATCGTAGCTTCGGTCGTCAAGGGCCGGTTTTTGTCGGTGGTGGGTGTTAGAACTCGGGCAGCCGGAGATCGGAGGTGGCGCAACGCCCGGGGCCGGGCGACAACTGAATGCGGCATGGGTTTCGAGGTGGTGTCGTCCGCGGGGTCTCCAGGGGGAGTTCCGCGGGCAGGGCTTCGGAGGCTGCGCGGCGGGGCCGGAGGGGCCGAGCCTGGGGAACGCGCTGGGGACGGGGGTCCGGGCGCGAGGTGAGGATTTCCGCGGACCCGCCGGGCGAGGACGAGCCGAGCGTCAAAGCTCGAGCGCCAGGCCTTCCTCCGCGACCAGCACCTCGCCGCCGAACTCCGCGCGTGCCTCCTCGGCCGCGGCCGCCCGGTCGGTGCCCGGCCAGAAGTGCGTCAGCATCAACCGGCGCGCGCCCGCCTCGGCTGCCGCCGCGCCCGCCTCCGTAGCCGTCATCAAGTACCGCGGCTCGTCTCCGGGCGGCGGCGTCCGATAGGTCGCGTCGCAGATCACCAGATCCGCGTCGCGCCCCAGGTCGGCCAGTGCCGGCGAAGGCCCGGTGTCACCGGTGTAAGCCACGGTGAGCCCGGGCGCGGCCAGCCGCACGCCGAAGTTCGGCACGTGGTGGGGCAGTGCGAACGTCGTCAGCCGGAACGGCCCGACCTCGGCGGCCGATGCCAGGTCGCGCACCTCGAACACCTCCGTCGGGTGCGGGCGCGGTTCCATCGCCGCGAGCCGGGTGACGGTGCCGGGCGTGCAGTACAAAGGCAGCCGCGGCCCGTCGCCGTAGTACGAGGCCCGGCCGAGCGCGCTCACGTCCGCGCAGTGGTCCGGGTGCTCGTGCGTCACCACCACCGCGTCCGGCAGCCCGTGGCCGAACAGGCGCGACGCCGCGCCGTACCCGAGGTCGAGGACGACCCGGAAACCGTTGTGTGACAACAGGAACCCGGCGCACGCCCGCCCGGGCTCGGGGAACGCGCCGCAGCTTCCGAGCACCGTCAGCTCACCCATGCCCGGCAGTCTCGCAGACCGACCCGGTAGCGTGCGGGACGTGCTGACCGTCTCCACCGTGAACGTCAACGGGCTCCGCGCTGCCGCCAAGAAGGGCTTCGTCGAGTGGCTCGCCACCACGAAGGCCGACGTCGTCGCCTGCCAGGAGGTGCGCGCCGAGGCGAGCCAGCTCCCCGCGAACGTCGTCGAGCCCGAAGGCTGGTTCTCGGTGCACGCCCCCTCGGCCGTCAAGGGGCGCAACGGCGTCGCCGTCTACAGCCGCGAAGAGCCCGAAGAAGTCCGGATCGGCTTCGGGGAACCCGAGTTCGAGGACAGCGGCCGCTACCTCGAGGTCCACTTCGCGAAGGTCGTCGTCGCCAGTCTCTACCTCCCGAGCGGCGACGTCGGCACCGAACGCCAGGACGAGAAGGAACGCTTCATGGCCGCGTTCCTGCCCTACCTCGTCGAGCTCCGCGCCAAGGCCGCCGCGGCCGGGCGCGAGGTCGTCGTCGTGGGGGACTGGAACATCGCCTACGACACCGTCGACCTCAAGAACTGGCGCGGCAACCGCAAGAACTCGGGCTTCCTCCCCGAGGAACGCGCGTGGCTCGGCCGCGTCTACGCCGAGGCCGGCTACACCGACGTCCAGCGCCGCCTCGACCCCGAAGGCCCCGGCCCCTACACGTGGTGGTCCTACCGCGGCCAGGCCTTCGACAACGACTCCGGCTGGCGCATCGACTGCCAGCTCGCGACCCCCGGCCTGGCCGAGAAGGTCGTCGACGTCGTCGTCGAGCGCGCCGCCTCCTACGACCAGCGCTGGTCCGACCACGCGCCGGTCACCGCCACCTACGACATCTAGGCCGCGCGGGCCGCGCGCCAGGCCGCGCTGTCCACGAAGTGGTTGTCGAACCGGTCCTGGGACGCCAGGATCTCCGCCGGCGACGCCTCGCCGCGGCGGATCCGGTCGATCATCCGGAAGTACTCGAAGCGCTCGACGCCGGGTGTGAACACGATCAGCACGTCGGCGCCGGAGCGTGAAGTCGCCCCGAACGCGTGATTCGTGTGCGGTGGCACGAACAGCATGTCACCCGTCCGGACCGTCACGACCTCCTCGCCGTTCAGGACCTCGAGTTCCCCGTCCAGCATGAAGAACATCTCGGCCGACGAGGTGTGGAAGTGCGGGGTCGCGCCGTCGCGCCCGCGGCCCAGCGACGCGCGGTTCGTGCTCAGGTGCCCGCCGGTCTGGGAGACGTCGGCGAGCAGGGTCATCGTGTCGGGGGTCGAGCCGAGCCGCTCGGCTTCGTCGTGGCGTACCAGCAATGTCGTCATGCGTGGATGGTTCCACGTCTTATAGTTCGCTGTCAAACTATCTGGCGGCGAATAGTGCTGGCGTCGAATAGAGTGGGCGCGTGACTGACGAAGACGCCGTCGACGCCGTCGTGTCGGCGTGGCACCGCGAACGCCCCGACCTCGACCTCGCCGCCATCGGCGTCGCCGGCCGGATGGGCAGGCTCGCGCTCGTGCTCGGCCCGGCGCAGGAGCGCGTGTTCGGCAAGTTCGGGCTGCAGCGCGGGGAGTTCGACGTCCTGGCCGCGCTCCGCCGGTCCGGGCGGCCCTACACGCTGATCCCGTCGGAGCTGTCCGCGACGCTGATGATGTCCCGTGCCGGCATGACGAGCCGCCTCGACCGGCTGGAGAAGGCGGGGTTCGTCGAGCGCACGCTGGATCCGAACGACCGCCGCAGCTTCCGCATCCGCCTGACGGCCAGTGGGTTCGACGCCGTCGACGCCGCGATGACCGAGCACACCGCGAACGTCTCGGAACTCCTTTCCGGACTGTCCGAAAAGGAGCTCGGCCTGCTCGACGACGTCCTGCGCAAGCTGCTCGGTCACCTCGATCCCCAGGCCTGACAACGAAGAAGGGCCTCCCCGAGTGGCCGGGGAGGCCCTTCTCGCCGCGCCCGGCTCAGCAGGACAGGTTGTCTCCGGTGGGGACCCCGAGGATCCCGGTGATCTGCGTGTACTTGTCGATCCGGCTCTGGACCTGGGCGGGGTTGCCGCCGTTGCACTCGATCGAGCCGTTGATGCTGCGGATGGTCTCGCCGAAGCCGCGCTGGTTGACCATCGCGTCGTGCGGCGTCATCGTGCCCGGGCCGGTCTGGGTGTTCCAGTACCAGAGGCCGGTCTTCCACGCGACGGCCGCGTTCTGCTCGACCTGGTAGGGGTTGCCGAGCAGGTCGATGCCGAGCGCGTCGCCGGCGGCCTTGTAGTTGAAGTTCCAGCTCAGCTGGATCGGGCCGCGGCCGTAGTAGGCGGCCTGGCCGGCGGGGCAGCCGTAGGGCTGGCTCGCGTCGCAGTAGTGCGGGTAGTTCGCGGTGTTCTGCTCGACGATGTAGACGAGGCCGCCGGTTTCGTGGTCGACGTTCGCGAGGAACGCGGCGGCTTCCTGCTTCTTGACGGTGTCGTCGCCCGTGTTCGCGAAGCCGGGGTACGCGGAGAGGGCGTCGGTCAGGCCGCTGTAGGTGTAGAAGCTGTTGCGGCCGGGGAAGATCTGGTTGAACTGGGCCTCGCTGACGACGAACGAGGCGTCCGCCGCGGCGGACGCGGTGGTGGCCGGGAGCACGACGGCGGCGCTCGCCGCGGCGAGCGCGCTCACCGCCACTCCGGCGCGCTTCAGGAACCGGGCAATCGACATTCGGGACTCCTCTTGATCACGCCGGTCGTGCGCGGTCCGACCGAGCCGAATGGGCTACTCCAAGAGGTATAGACCAATCACTATCGAGTGAAAAGTTTTCCGAATAAGACGACGCGATCGGAGCAGTCCGCACTGCGACGAATGGCAGAGTGTGAGCTGAATTTACGATGAACGGGTGATGTCCGGGTGGACACGGATCGGTCACGTTCTACTTTGAGTATGAGCGTTCCGCCCTCCGCAACACCCACTTGGGGGGTGGGAGTGAACCGTGGGGGCGGCCGGACCGTGTTCTCGGTTGGGCGCTAGTCTCGGCCCCCGAGCCGATCGGGACGTCAGGTCTTGACACGCTCGGTAGTTTTTTGACCAGTAGCACGCAGCTTCTCACTCGGATGGGTGAGACACAGCGCTCGTCACTCGCGGGAGGCACTCCGGTGCGCAACCCAGGTCAAACCCTGATGCGGCCCACGCTGCGCGGATTCCGCGCGGCCGCGGTGGTCGCGCTCGTCCCGGCGGCGCTGCTGCTCGCCGGCGGCGGCAGCGCGTTCGCCGACGTGACGACGGCGCAGGCCGACACGAACGCGGAGAGCTTCGGCGTGCTCGGCCCGGTCGGGCTGGTCGCGGTGGCGCTCGGCATCGTCGGGATGACGCTGGGGGTGCTGCGCCAGCGCCGCAAGGCCCGGGTGGCGGAGGCGGCCCCGGCGGTCCCCGAAGCCCCGGGCCCGGTGACGGCGATGGCCGAGGCGGTGCTCGGTGAGCCGGACGCCACGCCGACCCGCCCGTTTCTGACGCAGCACCCGCACGCCTGACCTACACCGCGCGATCGGCCCCGAAGGCGCCGGACCGCGCGAGGAGCCCGGGCCGCGCAGTCAGCCCAGGGGGCAGCGGACCGGCGAGGAACCCGCGCCGCGGGATCGGCCCGACGGCGCCGGGCCGCGTGAGGAGCCCGGGCCGCGCAGTCAGCCCAGGGGGCAGCGGACCGGCGAGGAACCCGCGCCGCGGGATCGGCCCGACGGCGCCGGACCGCGCGAAGAACGCGCGCCGCGCAATCAGCCCAGGGGGCAGCGGACCCGCGAGGAACCCGCGCCGCGCGAGGGCTGCATCCCTGAGCCGACCAACGGCCGATCCCGCGCCCCCTTCCCCTCGACGGCGCGCCTCGAATCCCGCGGGCCTGGAAGAATCCCCAGCTCGAACCCCCTCGGCGCCCACCGCGCGGCCCGGCCTGGAAGAATCCTCCCGTGTCCGAAGAGCAGACCGTCGCCGCCGAACGTCGTCCGCGGGTCCTTTCCGGGATCCAGCCCACCGCCGACTCGTTCCACCTCGGCAACTACCTCGGTGCGCTGCGCCAGTGGGTCAAGCTGCAGGACACCCACGAGCCCTTCTACTGCGTCGTCGACCTGCACGCCATCACCGTCGAGCAGGACCCGAAAGTCCTCCGGCAGCGCACCCGCGTCTCGGCCGCGCAGCTGCTCGCCATCGGCATCGACCCCGAGCGCAGCGCCCTGTTCGTGCAGAGCCACGTCCCGGAGCACGCCCAGCTGAGCTGGGTCCTCGAATGCCAGACCGGCTTCGGCGAGGCCGGCCGGATGACGCAGTTCAAGGACAAGTCGGCCAAGCAGGGCTCCGACCGCTCCAGCGTGGGCCTCTTCACCTACCCGATCCTGCAGGCCGCGGACATCCTGCTCTACCGCGCGGACGCCGTCCCAGTCGGTGAGGACCAGCGCCAGCACCTGGAGCTCACGCGCGACCTCGCGCAGCGCTTCAACAACCGGCTCGGCAAGACGTTCGTCGTGCCCGAGCCCTACATCATCAAGGACACGGCGAAGATCTACGACCTGCAGGAACCGACGGCCAAGATGAGCAAGTCGGCCTCCAGCGCCAACGGCATCGTCGAGCTGCTCGAAGACCCGAAGCGCTCGGCGAAGAAGATCCGCTCGGCGGTCACCGACACCGGCCGCGAGGTCAAGTTCGACGCCGAGAACAAGGCCGGCGTCTCGAACCTGCTGACCATCTACTCGGCCCTGACCGACCGCACGATCGCCGACCTCGAAGCGGCGTACGAGGGCAAGGGCTACGGCGACCTGAAGAAGGATCTCGGCGAGGTGTTCGTCGAGTGGGTCACGCCGATCCAGGAGCGGGCGAAGTCCTATTTGGACGATGTCGCCGAGCTGGACAAGATCCTCGCCGCGGGCGCGGAGCGGGCGCGCGAAGTGGCGTCGAAGACGCTGGCCAAGACGTACCAGCGGATCGGGTTCCTGCCGCCGGTGCGGTGAAGCTGATCCTGCTGAACGGCCCGCCGGGCAGCGGCAAGTCGACGCTGGCCCGGCGCTACGCCGACGCCCACCCGCCGGCGCTGGCCCTGGACGTCGACCGCGTCCGGGCGATGCTCGGCGGCTGGCGCGCGGAGCCGGGCGAGGCGGGCCTGCTGGCCCGGGAGATCGCGCTGGCGGCGGCGCGCACGCACCTGTCGGCGGGGCACGACGTCGTCGTGCCGCAGCTGCTGGCCCGCGCGGGCTTCGCCGAGCGGCTCGAGACGCTGGCCGTCGAGACCGGCGCGAGCTTTCACGAGGTCGTGCTGCTGCCGGGACTGGAGGAGACGCGCCGGCGCTTCGCCGGACGCGGAGCATCGGACGTCGAGACGGCCCGGCCGCTCACCGAAGAAGACCTGGCCACGACCTACGACCGCGTGGCCGGATACGCCTCGACGCGGCCCCGGGCGGCGATCCTTCGCGGCGAAACCAGCTACCAGGACTTCCTCGCCTCCCTCACCTGAGCCGCTCGCGTTGCGGGAGTCACGGGGCGTGGTTAGCGTTTCACGGTGGCGAACGAAGAAGAGAAGGAAAAGCTCCTGCCGCGGCTGCGGCGGAAGTACCCGTGGCTCGATCACCTGATCCGGGCGAACGAGGCCTTCACCGAGCGGTACGGCAACCACTACGCCGCCGCCATCACCTACTTCAGCGTGCTGTCGGTCATCCCGATCCTGATGGTCGCCTTCGCCGTGGTCGGCCTGGTCGTCAACCACGACCCGCAGATCATCCAGCAGATCAAAGACAGCATCAACAACTCCGTGCCCTCGGGCCTGCGTAGCCTCGTCCAAGGCATCGTGGACGCCGCGATCGGAGCCGGCAGCGGCATCGGGATCTTCGGTCTGCTCATCGCCCTCTACTCCGGCGTCGGCTGGATGTCGAACCTCCGGGACGCGCTCACCGCGCAGTGGGGGCAGGAGAAGCAGTCGCAGCCGATCGTCAAGCAGACGCTCAAGGACCTCGTCGCGCTGGTCGGGCTGGGTGTCGCGCTCGTCGTCTCGTTCGCGCTGACCGCGATCGGCGGCGGTGTCGGGAACTTCCTGCTCGGGCTCGTCGGGCTGGCCGACGAGACCTGGGCGAAGGTCCTGCTCCGCATCGCGACCATCGTGCTCGGCCTGGCCGCCAACACCCTCGTTTTCCTCTGGGTCATCGCGCGCTTGCCGCGCGAACGCGTCGCGCTGCGCAGCGCGGTCAAGGGCGCGGCGTTCGCCTCCATCGGGTTCGTCATCCTGCAGCAGGCCGCCACGTTCTACCTGGCCAGCGTCACGAAGTCGCCGGCGTTCGCGCTGTTCGGCCCGGTCATCGGCCTGCTCGTCTTCGCGAACTTCGTCTCGCGCTTCCTCCTCCTCGTCACCGCCTGGACGGCGACGGCGAAGGAGAACCAGCGCAAGGTCGTCGCGCCCCCGCCGCCGGTGCGGCTCGAGCAGAGCGTCACCGTGCAGCGCGGGCCCGGGCTCGGCGCCGTCGCGGGTGCCTTCAGCGCCGGTGCGTTGCTCGCGTGGCTCGGGGGCCGCCGCAAGTCTTGACACCGATCCACCCAGTAAAGAAACTGAACCGGTAAGAAATCTGAACCGGAGGTTTCATGCTGCTGGACGCCGCCCGCGAGTGCGCCGGCCTCGCCAAGTCCCTCGCGCCCGTCACCGAACAGCAGCGCGCGTTGCCGGCCGAGCTGGTCGCGAAGCTGACCGACGCGCAGCTCCTGCGCAGCGGCGTCCCCGGGCACCTCGGCGGCCCCGAGGCGCCGCCCGCGGTCAGCCTCGAAAGCGCGGAGACGGTCGCGCGCGGGGACGCCTCGGCCGGCTGGTGCGTCTCGATCGCCGTGACGAGCAGCTTGCTCTCGGCCTACGCGCCGCGGAAGTGCGCGGAAGAGGTCTTCGGCGATCCCAAGACCGTCGCGGCCGGAGTCTGGGCGCCGCGCGGGACCGGCCGGCGGGTCGACGGCGGGTACGTCGTGTCCGGCCGCTGGGCGTTCTGCAGCGGCATCCCGCACTGCGACTGGCTCTTCGCCGGGTTCGTGCACGAAAGCGCTCTCTACGTCGGAGCGTTCCCCAAGTCCGAGATCGAAGTCCTCGACACCTGGCACACGACCGGCCTGCGCGGCACCGGCAGCCACGACTGCGTGGCCGACGAGCTGTTCGTCCCCGAACACCGCGTCTTCTCGGTCATGGGCGGCCCGCCCGCGGACGCCGTCGCGCTGCACCGCTTCCCGCTCTTCGGCTACTTCGCGCTGTCGGTCGCGGCCGCTGCACTGGGCAACGCGCGCGGCGCGATCGACGACCTCGTCGAGCTGGCCTCGACGCGCAAACCGCTCGGCTCCAGCCGGTCGCTGGCCGAGCGATCGGCGACGCAGGCCGCCGTCGCGGAAGCCGAGGCCGCCCTGCGCGCGGCGCGGCTGCTGTACTACACGAGCATCGACGACGCCTGGCAGGCCGCGCAGGGCACCGAGCCGGTGCCGGACACGCTCAAGGTGGGCCTGCGCCTGGCCGCCACGCACGTCACGCGCACCGCCGCGAAGGTCGCCGAAAGCATGTACGACCTGGGCGGTGGCGCGGCCATCTACGAGACTTCGCCGCTGCAGCGCCGGTTCCGCGACGCCCACACCGCCACCGCGCACTTCCAGGTCAACCCGGCCAGCTTCGAGCTGCCGGGCAAGCTGCTGCTCGGCGTCCCGGCCCGCACGGAGCAGCTGTGACCGACCTGTCGCACCGGTTCACGCACGACTCGGTCGGGCGCGCGCTCGACCTGGTCGGGGAGCGGTGGAGCCTGCTCATCCTGCGCGAAGCGTTCTTCGGCGTGCGCCGCTACGGCGAGTTCGCGCGCAACCTCTCGATCCCGCGCCCGACGTTGTCCGCGCGGCTCAAGACCCTCGCCGACGCGGGCGTGCTCGACCGCGTCGACCCCGTGCCCGAGTACGTGCTGACCCAGGCCGGACGGGACCTCTTCGGCGCGGTCGTCACGCTCATGCAGTGGGGCGACGAGCACCTCGCCGGGCCGGCCGGCCCACCGATCCGGTTGCGGCACAACGACTGCGGCGAGATCGCCGGCACGTACGTCGCTTGTGGACACTGCGGTGGCGCGATCGCCACCGGCAACGTGACCCCGGAGCCCGGTCCCGGGTTCCGCTAGCTCGCCGCCTTCTTGCGCTGGTGCCCGACGACGAACGCGCCGACGATGATGAGGAACACCACCAGCGTGATGATCCAGCCGGTGACGCCGAACGGGTCCTCCTTGGCGGCGGCCGCGGCCGAGGACGTCCCGCTGTTGCCGGTGCCGCCGTCGGCGAGCACGGACGGGTCGGTGCCCGACGGCGTGGCCGCCGGCGCCTGGTAGGTGATCTGGCCGACCGGCACGGCGCGGTCGGCTTCGAGCGCGAAGCCGTAGTCGAGCAGCTTCGCGGCCTGGTCGACGACCTTCGTCGGCTTCTGCTCGGCGCGCAGCATCACGACCGCGAGCCGCTTGCCCTTCTGCTGCGCCGCGCCGACGTAGGTGTGCCGGGCGTCGTCGGTGAAGCCGGTCTTGCCGCCGAGGAACCCCGGGTAGACGCCGAGCAGCTTGTTGTCGTTGAAGATCGGGATGGCCGGCTTGCCGCCGGTCGCCGGGATCTCGAAGTTCTTCGTCGAGACGACCCGCGCGAACTCCGGCTGCTTCATCGCGTAGTGGAAGATCAGGCTGAGGTCGTAGGCCGAGGTCGACATGCCCGGCCCGTCGAGGCCCGACGGCGTCGCGGCGCGCGTGTCGTCGGCGCCGATGCGGGCCGCCAGCGCGTTCATCTTGGCCACCGCGGAGTCGACCCCGCCGAGCGCCGTGGCGAACGCGTGCGCGGCGTCGTTGCCCGAGTGCATCAGCAGGCCGTGCAGCAGCTGGTCGACGGTGTACTGACCGCCCGCGACCAGACCGACGCAGGTGCACTCCTGCTCGGCGTCCTCCTTCGTCGCGACGATCACCTGCTGCGGGTTCAGCTGGGTGACGACGACGAGCGCCAGCAGCGTCTTGATCAGCGAAGCCGGCCGCTGGCGGGCGTGCGGGTCCTTCGCCGCGATCACCGCGCCGGTGTCGAGGTCCTGGACCAGCCACGACGCCGCGGTGTTGCCCTCCGGCGGGTTCAGCGCGCCGTCCGGGGTGATCAGGCCGCACTCGGCCATCCGCGGGCCGCCGACCGGGTCGGCGGGCACGGCCAGCGGCGGCGGGACCAGCTTGCCGGGCGCGGGCTTCTCCGACGTGTCGACCGGGGCCGGCGGGGCCTGACGGTTCCCGCACTGGCCCTGCTGCGGCGCGGCGGCCGCGAGGGCCGGGGCGCTCAGGGCCAGGAGGGCGGCGGCGAGCGTCGTCGTGAAGACCTTGAGCGACCGGGAGACAGCGGAATGCACCCACGCAATCTAGCGCCGAGCCGCGCGTCGCATACTCAGGGGCATGCGGATTTCCCGAGGCACCTCGCTGTTCCTGCTGGCCTTCGGCGTGTGGTCGTGGATCATCTGGATCACCTTCGCCAAGAACCTGTGGGACAGCGACCGGGCGTGGACCCCCGACGGCTCGCCCACGGCGTACTTCATCGTGCACGCGGTGCTGACGGTGGTGTCGTTCGTGCTGGGCACGATCATCGGCGTGCTGGGGTGGCGCGGGGTGCGTTCGCGGGCCGCCTCCTGACTTTGGTCGGTGGCGCGGTCTTCCGGGCCGGTTTAGGTTGACGCCACCGACTCTGGAGGTGGAATGTCCCGTTTACGCCGAATGGCGGCCCCGCTCGTGCTGGCCGTCGGGGGCGGCCTGTTCGCCGCGGCCCCGGCCGCCGAGGCCGCGCCGGTCGCGTGCGACACGACGAGCACGCCGTACACGTACGTGGTGACGTACCAGCCGGGCACGCGCGCGTCGGCCGTCGATCGCGAGCTGGCGGCCAAGTGCGGCACGAAGGTGGCGTACTACGGCGAGATCGGCGTCGCGATCGCCAGCTCGCGCAATGCGGACTTCCAGCAGCGGATCGGCGTCTACCGGGCGTATTCGGGCGGCAGGGACGTGGCTTCGTCGTCCGGTGCCACGGCTCGTTCGCTCGGTGCGGTGAAGACGCTGGAGGACACGCGTTCGACGGCCGCCGCCGGTGACCTTTCGGCGCAGCAGTGGGACATGAAGGCGATCCACGCGCCGGAGGCGAACAAGATCTTCCAGGGCAGCCGCGCGGTGACGGTCGGCGTGCTGGACTCGGGCATCGACGCGACGCACCCGGCGCTGAAGGCGGCGGTCGACGCCCGCTCATCGGCCGGGTGCGTGAGCGGGGCACCGGACCTCGCGCCGGCATCGTGGGCCCCGACGACGTCCGACCACGGAACGCACGTGGCGGGCACGATCGCGGGCAAGGACCCGGCGGCGGGCTTCACGGGCATCGCGCCGGGCGTGAAGCTGGCGTCGGTGAAGGTGGTCAACGACGACGGCTACATCTTCCCGGAGTCGGCGGTGTGCGGGTTCGTGTGGGCGGCCAAGCACGGCTTCCAGGTGACGAACAACAGCTACTACATCGACCCGGGGATGTTCTTCTGCTCGCGTGAGCCGGGCGACGCGGCGGCGTACGAGGCGGTCCGGCGGGCGATCGAGTTCTCGACGCACCACGGGGTCCTGAACGTGTCGGCGGCGGGCAACTCGGGCTTCGACACGACGAAGCAGACAACGGACCCGAACCGCCCCCACCCGGTGGACTCGTCGTGCGGCATCCTGCCAAAGGCGATCGACGGAGTGGTGACGGTGTCGTCGGTGGGCTACGCGGGAACGAAGTCGTCGTTCAGCAACTACGGTTCGATCGACGTGACGGCCCCGGGCGGCGACTTCTCCCAGCTGCCACCGGAGGGTGCGGGCCCGTCGTGCCCGCTGTCGACAACGGTGTTCGGCGGGCTGTACGGCTCGAAGTGCGGAACATCGATGGCGTCCCCGCACGCGGCGGGCGTGGCGGCACTGCTGGCGTCCAAGTTCCGCGGGGCGCCGCCGTCGTTCATCGCGCGGTTGCTCGAAGGAGAGGCCGACGTGGTGAAGTGCGCGGCGGCGGAGACGGAGTGCACAGGACCGGCGAAGAACAACTCGTACTACGGCCACGGCCTGGTGAACGCACTGGACGCGGTGCGCTGACGCAACCCCAATAGAGGAGCTGGGTGGTCATCCCGTCGCCTGAGGCCCCAAAAATCACTTTGAGCCGGGCCCGCAACACAGAGACCAACGCGAGGGGGCAGGCCAGGCTTGCGGGCCCGGCTCAAAGTGATAGGCCTCAATCAGGCGACGGGATGACCACCCAGCGGCCCACCTCGACAAGGTGAGGGGACAGCGGGACTAGAGGTCATCCCGGAGCCTGCCCGTCCGGCGAGGACAGTCTTTTGCTTCTAGGCCGCGGCAGAACTTCTACCGCAGCGGCTTCGCGGGTCCGACCTCCCCCGCCCTCCGTTCGGATTGTCCGTCGCCGCCCGGGTTTGTCAAGGCGGGAAAGTGAAGTGCTCCGAGGTCTCCGGACACGTCTTCCAAGTAGACTGCCCGAGGATCCGGAGGAGTGTTTCAT